>DATBHB010000058.1:0-61066 GCA_036557705.1 Xanthobacteraceae bacterium | reverse complement strand
GATTACGACCCCTTGCGCCGCGTTTTTACCGATGGACGGGACTGGCCGGCTCGAATCGAGCCGACCTTCCAGGGCTACTCGATCGGCAAGTGGATCGACACCGACGGCGACGGCAAGTACGACCTCCTCGAAGTCGAGACTCGCGGGTTCAAGGGGCCGCGCATCTACGGCATCAGGGGGCTCCCTCTCCACAACGACAACGAGTCGATCTTCAAGGAGCGGATGTACCTCGACAAGGCGAATCCGAATCTGATGCACGATGAAATCACCGTACTCGATCACGCGCTCACGCGACCGTGGACAATCGACAAGAGATACGTCCGCAACCCTGATCTACGCGCTGACTGGCCTGAGTCGATTTGCCCCGAGTACAACGCCACTGTCCAGATTGGCAAGGACAACTATTGGCTCAGCGCCGATGGCTTTCTGATGCCAACAAGGAAGAACCAGGCAGCACCCGACTTGAGATATTTCCATTTATCGAAGTAGTCCGGCGGTCGATTCATCACACATGCACGATCTCGGAGCGCACCACCAATTACGGAGCTTCGTATGCCCAATAAGACAAAACCAATTGAAACCTCGGTCAATGCCAACAACATTCCACGCCGCACTTTTCTAGTCGGAAGCGGCACCGCGGTGGCTTCCGGGGTCGCCTTGTCGCGCCCCGCCGTTGCTCAATCAACCAATGCGCCGGCACTACCCGCGACGCCGGCAGCAGACATCATTCTCAAGAACGGCAAGATCATTACCATTGACCCTGGGTTTACGATCGAATCTGCCATTGCGATTGCGGGCAATCGCATCCTTGCGCTCGGCCCCGACGAGGCAATGCCATCCTACACGGGACCGGCCACGCAGGTAATTGACCTCCACAAGCGACCGGTCATTCCGGGCATAACGGACGGCCATGCGCATATGGACCGGGAAGGGCTACGCAACGTCTTTCCTGCTCTCGGCCGTGTGCGTTCAATCCGCGATATTCAGGATGGTATTGCGGCTCTCGCGCGCGGCAAGGCGCCGGGGGAATGGATCGTCACGATGCCGATCGGCGATCCCCCGTTTTATTTCGGCGTGCCCGATATCCTGGCCGAGAAGCGCTGGCCAACCCGCCAGGAGCTCGACGCCGCTGCGCCGCAGAATCCCGTGTACATTCGCTCCATTTGGGGCTACTGGCGCGGCACATATCCGCTTGTCTCGATCGCCAACACGCAAGCACTCAGGCTGGCTGGCGTGACGCGCGACACGGTCTCGCCGTCGCCGACCCTGACCATCGAGAAGGACGCGAACGGCGATCCCACCGGCGTTTTCACCGAGCGCGAGATGGCGCCGATTGCGGAACTGATCTGGTTTCGCAAGCCCACGGCATTCTCGCATGCGGATCGCCTGCGTGCGCTGCCGCAGTCGCAGCGCGCCTATCATTCATTCGCGACGACCAGTGTATTCGAAGGGCATGGCGCGGCGACGGAACTGCTGCGTGCCTACAAGGAATGCCTGCACAACGGCATGCTGACGATGCGGACGACGCTTGCATTCAGTGCGAACTGGAAGGCCGCCGATGGCGCGGCGCTGGGGCCGTTCGTGGAAGCCTGGGCGGGATGGCTTGGCGAACCGGGGTTCGGCAACGACAGACTCAAGATGAGCGGCCTGTACGTTCAGGCCCGGCACGATGCGGCCGACGAAGCGCGGGCAACCGCCGCTCCCTACACCGGCTGGGCCGGGTTCAACGCGAGCCACGGTCTGCCGCGCCAGCAAGCCAAGGATCTGTTGTTGCACTGCGCGGAGTACGATATCCGCGCGGTCATGATCGGCTCGGCAAATCTCGACCTTTACGATGAGATCGACCGCGAAATCCCGCTCAAAGGCCGCCGCTGGGTTATCGCCCATTTCAGCACGCTGACACCGAAGGATATTGAACGGGTCCTGCGCATGGGCCTGGTACTGACGGCTCACACCAACAATTATCTGTACAAGTCGCTTGCCGCACAGGCACAGAGGTTGCCTCCCGAACGGCGCGGCGAGATCGTGCCATTGCGCTCGCTGTTGAGCGCCGGCGTGAAGGTGTCGCTTGCGACCGACAACGCACCGGTATCCAATTTCCTGCCCGTCGCGCAGACGGTGCGCCGCGTCCCCTATCAAATGCAGGAACGGGTGGCACCCGAGCAGGCGTTGAGCCGGGCCGACGCGCTGCGCTGTGCAACGAATAACGGCGCCTATCTGACCTTCGATGAGGACAAGAAGGGCTCGCTCGAGCCGGGCAAGTTTGCCGATCTCGCCGTGCTCAGCGCCGATCCTCTCACAGTCGAGGAAGCAGGGATTTCCGACATTCGCGCGTTGATGACGATGGTTGACGGCAGGATCGTGTTTGAGACGCCCGATTGGGCCGGCTGATCGAGCCTGAGCGATACCGAGATAGAGCAGGAGTCGATTGGACAGTAAGGCTGCCTGCTGAAGACCGCTTGCGGCAAGCAGCGCTGATAGCCTGCTGAGATCGATTGCTGAACTGGGTGGGTGATCAGCAGCAGGTCGAAATCGCTCAATGCCGGTGGCATTACCGTTAGGTCTCAGCATGCCACCTCCGCGAACGTCGGTGATGACCCGAGGCGACGCGGTGGTCTGCGCCGCAAAATCGTGGCAGATTCGATGCCGCGAAAGGAGGCGCGCATGGCCCGCTCGTTCTGGAGTTTCTTGGCGGCTGCGCTCGCGGCAGCGGCCTTATTCGTCGCAGCCCGAGCGCCCGCGCAGCCTCCCACCGCAAAACCGCAAATGCGGGAAAACTGCCCGGGGCTGGTCGCCTCCGATCTGCCGCGCGCCGTTCCGGCGGCGTTTCGAGTGGCGCTTACCGCCGAGCAGGTCCGCATCAATTATGTGGGACACTCGACGTTTCTGATCGAAAGCCCTCATGGCGTGCGCATCGCCACCGATTACAACGATTATGTGCGGCCATCGATTGTTCCCGACATCGCGACGATGAATCATGCCCACGACACCCATTACACAGACCGGCCCGACCCGAGAATCAAATACGTGCTGCGCGGCTGGGGGCCGAGCCCGGAACAGCCGGCGCGGCACGATCTTCAGGTTGACGACGTGCGCGTGCGCAACGTACCGACGAACATCCGCACCTGGGACGGCGGCACCGAACGACACGGCAACTCAATTTTCGTTTTTGAAATAGCCAATCTTTGCATCGCTCATCTTGGTCATCTGCACCACACGCTCACAACAACAGCTGGATGAGATGGGACGCATCGACGTGCTGTTCGTGCCGGTCGACGGGTATTTCACGCTCGATCTCGACGGCATGGTCGAAGTGCTCCAGGCGATCAAAGCGCCGCTGATGATACCGATGCATTATTTCAGCGCCTCCACGCTCAACCGCTTTCTCGATCGCGTCCGGCAGCTGAATTGGCCGGTGGAGAGGGACCCTGTTCCTTCGACCGTGGTCTCGAAGAGCACGCTCCCGGCCGCCCCGAAGCTGCTCGTGCTGCCGGGCCGCTAAGCCGCGCCGCCCACAAATGCGTAGAGTCTGAGGCAGTAAGGGCCTAAGAGACTAGACAATGTCGCCATACTTCTGCAGGGCTTCGATCATGATGGACACATGATTGGCCACGTTGCGCCCTACGAGATCAAGGTTGACATAACGCTTGGTCTGTTCAACGGCTTCCTGCACGCGCTCCGGGGCCACGACGCGCCGAAATTTCCTGGTCGCATCCAGCAGCGAAATGAGGCACACGTCGCGAGGGCTTGGAAATTCCTCTTCGAACAAGACGTTGCAGACGCGCTTGCGGATGTCTCTCACGACATCGACATCATTCACGACAATGTCCTGTTCGCGGAACAGCCAGAAAAACCGCCGGGTTCGCTGGCGCACCAGACCGCGCGCGTTGAGGCTGTCCAGGGCAAGTCGATAGGAATCGATTTCTTCCAGTTTTTTGATCATTTCGCCGATGGGAGTTTTGGCAGCATGGCCCTGCGACATCGCCACTATCCCGGCAAGTACGTCATCGACGGCCTTCTCACCGGTGGGACTCGAGTCGCGTAGCCAAAGTCGATCGACATCCGTTTCGATACGGTCGCGCAACGCCAGCTCCATCAGGGAGGCGCCGGTCATCGCAACCTTGATGCCCAATCGAGACTTCGGCAGATCGACAACCAGGACATCCGCCGCGCCGTCCGGGTTACCTGCGGTCAACAGAAGAAACTCCTCATTCACGGTCAGCACAGCAGTTCCTTACGCTGAGGGAGCCGAATAGGATTGACCGCCCCGCAACCGGATGTCACAAATCGTTCGCCAACGCGGGGCCGGCGCGACATTATATCTGAATAGTCGGGGATGCCCAGGCGACTTCGTCGGAATCTACGCCGCTCTTTGGGATGAGGACTCGCATGACGACGACTGCGGACTACAAACCAATCGGCCGCTTCGACGCCGGCACTGCTGCGGCGCACGAGAAGTCGATTCAAGACCTGTTGGCGGGCGAGGTCAACTCACTCGCCATCGATCTTTCGGAACTCGATTTTCTCAGCAGCGCCGGGCTGCGCGTGTTGCTGGTCGCGGCCAAGACCGCCAAGGCCAAGGGAGGCAAGGTCGTGCTGATATCGCCCAAACCCGCCGTTCTCGATGTGCTCAAGGCGAGCGGTTTCGACAATTTCATTCAAATCCAAGCCTGAGAAGCGGCCGGCGCAATCACTTCTTGACGTTGAAATGCCGCAGATCGGGAGGCGGCTGGTCCTTCTTGATCGGCATCAAGTTGCCGTCGGCCCCCAGCATATATTGTTCCTTGCCGATGAACACGTCGTTGAGGTCTTCGGTACAATTATTCTCCGTCCAGGTCACCGTCGGCAAGCGCGTATAGCTCTTCTTTACCGACCAGGGCCGCGTCAGTGCGTTGTCGATCGTCGTCATGTCGTCGTACAGCAGATTCGGATTGGCTTTATCCAGGTAGATACGCTCCTTGATGATGGCTTGGCCGTCCGGATGAAACATGATCCCGGTCTGGTCGAACAGTCGCGGGACACGCAGATTGCGGGTCTCCGCTTCGAGCGTGTCGAATTTGCCATCACGGTCCGTGTCTAGCCACTTTCCGATCGAATAACCGGGATAGGTCGGCTGCTGGTGTTGCGGGAATTCGCGCCCGTCCGTGTAGATGCGACGGGGCTCCGAGGTCATGACCTCGAACAGCATGAACGTCGTCTTCGCCGTGATGACGAATTCGAACGGAAATGGGACGCCGCTCATCTGAAACGGCATCCCCATCGGAATGCACTTGGCGCTCTGCCTGTAGAGTCCCTGGCCGCCTTGGGCCTGCTCCGCCAGATTCTCCTCGTGGATGCGTTTGAACTCCTCCTTCAACGGAGCCTGCTGGGCGGCGCCGGCAGGCTTGCTCGGGTCGTATCGCGGCCCGCCGCCCATCTGGTTCCAGCGCCACTGGCCGGACCAGTCGGGATATTTGGATTCGTCATAGGCCGAAGCGGCCGTGGCGGTCGCCGACGTGGCCGCCAGGGTGAGTACGCCGATCAGGCTTCGCATGATCATGGGGTGTTGCCCTTGAGCGAGTGTTGAGCAGAGCATCGATGCTAAGCGGTACCGCCTCGAGGAGGCAAGGCGGCCCCACCCTTGCGCCGGGATCCCCCGTCGGGGCGCCGCGCACAAGATTTCGGAGTACGCACAGCACAGTCATGCGCCGCCGCGCAGCGCCGCCATGACGTCATCGACGCTTGGGGCGGCGGCTTTGGTGAAGCCGGTGCGCTTGATGGCGATGCGCTTGGCCTCGTCGCAGAGCTGACGAAGCTTTGCGCCCGAGAAATCCTCGGTCAGCGGCACGACGGCATCGACGATCGCATCGAGAGCGCGATCCTCCTTGGCGGGAGCGCTGCGCAGCGCGATGCGCAGTATCTCTCGTCTGGCCTGGACGTCGGGCAACCCCACCGCGATGTGCACGCCGAAGCGGCCCGGACGAAGGATCGACGGATCGATAAGATCGATGCGGTTGGTGGCGCCGAGCACGATCACGCGCGAGAGCTGTTCGACCCCGTCGAGCTCGGCAAGGAGCTGGCTCACGACGCGGTCGGTGGTCATCGAGCCAACGTGCTGGCCCCGGATCGGAGCAATGGCATCGAGCTGATCGAAGAAGATCACGGTCGGTGCGACCTGGCGGGCGATGCGGAAAATCTGGCGCACGCCCTCTTCGGACTCGCCCAGCCATTTGGTGAAAATCTCCGGGCCATCTACGGAGATGAAATTGACGCCGCATTCCTTGGCGATCGCCTTGGCAAGGAGCGTCTTGCCGGTGCCCGGCGGGCCGTAGAGAAGCGCCCCTACGTGCGGCGGCAAGCCGCTCGCGGTCAGGAGTTGCGGATTGCGCAGCGGCAGATCGACAGTCTCTTGGAGCCGGGTCTTGACCTCCGCGAGGCCGCCGATGTCGCTCCACGATACGTCCGGAATGCTGATCAGGGTCTCGCGCAGTGCCGAGGGCCTGATCTGGGATAGCGCCACTTCGAAATCCTCGCGCTCGACGCGCAGGTTTTCCAGCGGAACGCGAAATGCCGCGCGGTGGTCGGCAAGATTGCCGGCGCTGCGGCGGAGCCGGCTCAGGCCCGCGTCGCGGCACAGCTCCATCAGATCCGCGCCGAGGAAGCCGTGGGTGCGCTTCGCGATCTCATCGAGGAAAGCCTGCGCGCCGTCGGAGAGCGGCATTTCGCGGGTGTGGATTTCGAGAATCTCGCGCCGTCCCACCGCGTCGGGCGGACCGATGAAAATTTCGCGGTCGAAGCGGCCGGGCCGGCGGAAAGCCGGATCGACCGCATCGATGCGGTTCGTGGTGCCGATGACGATCACCGAATCGACGCGCTTGAGCCCGTCCATCAAGGCAAGCAGCTGGGTGACCGCGCGCGTATCCGAATGGGCGCCGGTTTCGCCGCGCTTGGGCGCCATTGCGTCCAACTCATCGATGAAAATGATCGACGGCGAGTGATGTCCGGCCTCGTTGAACATGCGGCGGAGGTTCGCCTCGGTTTCCCCCGTATAGGTGCCGATCACGTCCGGTCCGTTGATGTAATAGAAGCGCGCATCGACTTCGTTGGCGACCGCGCGGGCGAGATGCGATTTGCCGGAGCCCGGCGGCCCGTAGAGGATGATGCCGCGCGGCGGATTGATGCCCAGATGCCGATAGACGTGGGGCGCCGTGAGCGGCAGCTGGACCAGTTCGCGAATGAGCTTGATCTGTTTGCTTAAGCCCCCGACGTCCTCGAATGTGACGTCGAAGGCGCCCTCGGGAAGATGGCTGTCGTGATAATTGAGAATGACTTCGGTGTCTTCGCCGACGATGCCGGGCGCATCCCCGACTTTGTGCACCTGATAGGTCGTGCCGGCGTGCGAGCCGGGAAATGGGACATAGAGCACCGCGCCGATGCTGGCCGGAGTCCTGCTCGCAACCAGCACCTTCTTGATGTGCGGCACGAGATCGTGCGCCATGGTGACGTCGACCGCGGGGTTGAGCTCGATCCGCTTGACCGGCCCGACCCCGGCGGCCTCGACCTCGACCGATTCGTTGAGGTGCGCCTTGAGCGCCTGGCGCACGAAACGGTCGAGGCGAATGATGCCGGTGCCACGGTCGCCCTCAACCGGCGCATCGAGCCGCGCCAGAATGCTGCGGCCGCGATCGGTGGCGACCCGCACGATTGAATCGGCCTGGACACCCAGTTTTTGCATCAGCTCGCCGTCGAGGCGGATCAGGAGGCGCGTGCTGTCGCCGAAGTCGTGCGCCAGATGATCGACGCTGGCGTGCACGTGAACGCGCCCGCCGTGCACGTGTGCGCCATGGTGATGTGGAGCGAGATCGTTCATCGAATGAGCTTCATCTATACTGCATCGTGATCTGGTTTGCGCCGGATATTAATGCTCTGGCTCCGGCAATGCGAGGAACCGGCACACCTAGCGCGTTGCCGCGCGTCGCGTCATTTCGTCGAGACGGTGCTTCAATTCGGGCGCATGGCGCTCCAGCGCGCGACCAAGCCGCGCCGCGTCGATCCCGGGCGGCGCCTTGCCGTGCTCGATCGCGGCCTGCATGCGGCGAATGAGATCGAAATCGTGCTCGTCGCGATAGGGCTTGAGATCGAGATCGGCGGGTATGTTCTTGAGCCGCTCGTCGCCGATCCGCTTGACGTATCGCTGCATGAACCGGTCGTAATCACGCCAGCGGATGCCGGCCGCGCGCACCGCCGCCTGTTCGGCGCGCGAGGCGATCTGATGCGCGTGCAGATAATGCAGCCCGAGCTGATCGATAAGCGTCTTCTCGACTTCCTCATGCAGGATCAGATAGCGGTCGGTATCGATCTCGCGGCCGTCGTATTTCATCGCCTTCGGCATGTGCTGATCGATATAGATCGTCTTGCCGTCAATGCTGTAGCCGGCGAGATAGGGAATATCGTGGCTGCGGTCGATGGCCTTGGCCCGACGCACTACCGCATCGAGCGCGCGGTCCATCATAAGCGACGAGACATACCATTCCGGAATCTTGAGCTTCTTGTGCGGCGTATTGGGATGGCAGAAATCGAGCGGCATGGTCGTTTCCTTGGTTCCCGAATTGGCCCTGGATAGCTTGCCGGATAGGGCTTGATTCGCCCTTTTCTGCAAGGGCAGATCGGGCTCAAAATTGGCGATGGGTCGGCCTTGAAAAATCCAGTCTTAACAATATGTTAAATCCTGGCTGGCGGGCTTGTACCAAGCCCTCTTTCCATGTCAAATCAGCCCAGCTGATTCTTCGCCTTACCGCCCCCCAGTCGAAAGCTGCCGAATGGCCGAACTCGCCCGCCAGAAGGTTTCTCCAGCCGCGTCCGATTACGGCGCCGATACCATCAAGGTCCTCAAGGGCCTCGATGCGGTGCGCAAGCGGCCGGGCATGTATATCGGCGACACCGACGACGGCTCCGGCCTCCATCACATGGTCTACGAGGTCGTCGATAATGCAATCGACGAGGCGCTCGCCGGCTACGCCAGGGAGGTCTTGATCGTCCTCAACCCGGACGGCTCGTGCATGGTGCGCGATGACGGCCGCGGCATTCCGACCGACATCCACACCGGCGAGGGCGTCTCCGCCGCCGAAGTGGTAATGACCCAGCTCCACGCCGGCGGCAAATTCGGCGGCAAAGAGACCAATCCCTACAAGGTCTCGGGCGGGCTCCATGGGGTCGGCGTCTCCGTCGTCAATGCGCTCTCGGAATGGCTCAAGCTCGTGGTCTGGCGCGACGGCAAGGAGCATTTCATCGAATTCCGCAACGGCAAGGCCGTGGCCCCGCTCGCCGTCGTCGGCGCCGCCCACGAGAAGCGCGGCACCGAAGTGACTTTCCTGCCGTCGAAGAAAACATTCTCGATGACCGAGTTCGATTACGCAACCCTCGAACATCGGCTGCGCGAGCTTGCGTTTCTCAATTCCGGCGTCACCATTGTTCTCTCCGATATGCGCCACGCCGTCGAAAAACGCGAGGTGATGCGCTACGAGGGCGGCGTCGAGGCATTCGTCAAATATCTCGATCGCAACAAGACCCCGCTCATTCCCGCTCCGATCATGATCAAGGGCGAACGCGCGATCGAGGGCGAACGCGACAAGATCGCGATCGAATGCGCGCTGTGGTGGAACGACGGCTATCACGAATCCGTGCTCTGCTTCACCAATACCATTCCGCAGCGCGACGGCGGCACCCATCTCGCGGCTTTCCGCGCCGCGCTGACCCGGCAGGTCACGTCCTATGCGGAATCGGGTGGCGGCGCCCGCAAGGAAAAGGTTGCGCTCACCGGCGACGATTGCCGCGAAGGGCTCACCGCAGTGCTTTCGGTGAAGGTACCGGATCCGAAATTCTCCTCGCAAACGAAGGACAAGCTCGTCTCCTCCGAGGTCCGCCCGGTGGTCGAAGGCATCATCGGTGATGCGCTCAAAGCCTGGTTCGAGGAGAATCCGTCGCCCGCCAAGGCGATCGTCGCCAAGGTGATCCAGGCAGCCGCGGCGCGCGAGGCCGCGCGCAAGGCGCGCGAAATCACCCGCAAGAACGCGCTTGGAATTACTTCCCTCCCCGGCAAGCTCGCCGACTGCCAGGAGCGTGATCCAGCCAAGTCCGAGTTATTCCTCGTCGAGGGCGATTCCGCCGGCGGTTCCGCCAAACAGGGCCGCAACCGCGAATTCCAGGCGGTGCTGCCGCTGCGCGGCAAGATTCTCAATGTCGAGCGGGTGCGCCTCGACAAGATGCTCTCGAGCCAGGAGATCGGCACGCTGATTACCGCGCTCGGCACCGGCGTGAGCGACGATTTCAACGCCGACAAGCTGCGCTATCACAAGATCATCATCATGACCGACGCGGATGTCGACGGCTCGCACATCCGCACGCTTCTGCTCACGTTCTTCTATCGCCAGATGCGCGATCTGATCGACCGCGGCCATCTCTTCATCGCGCAGCCGCCGCTGTACAAAGTCGCGCGCGGAAAATCCGAGCAGTACCTCAAGGACGAACGCGCGCTCGAAGATTACCTCATCGAGACCGGGCTCGACGATGCGGTGCTGCGACTCTATTCCGGGGAGCATCGCGCCGGCGCCGATCTGCGCGCGCTGGTTGAGGATGCCCGCGTCATTCGCAACGTGCTCAACGGTCTGCACAGCCGCTATAACCGGCAGGTGGTCGAGCAGGCGGCCATACTCGGTGTGCTCAATTCGAAGATTTTCAACGACCCTGAGAAAGCGACGGCGGCCGCCCCCTATATCGCGCACCGCCTCGATGTCCTCGCGGAAGAATTCGAACGCGGCTGGACCGGCGAATTTACCGAGGGCAAGGGATTTGAATTCGAGCGCACCGTGCGCGGCGTCAAGGAAGTTGCGATCATCGATCCGGCGCTCCTTGGCTCGGCGGATGCGCGCAAGCTCGACGAATATACGGGGCGGCTCCAGCAGGTCTATAAGCGGCCGGGCACGCTCCGGCGCAAGGACGAAGAAACGGCGATTTACGGCCCGGTCGGGTTGATCGAGGCAGTGATGGCGGCCGGCCGCAAAGGCGTGGCGCTGCAACGCTATAAAGGTCTTGGCGAGATGAACCCCGAGCAGCTCTGGGAGACCACGCTCGACGCCGATGCCCGTTCGCTCCTCCAGGTCAAGGTGAAGGAGGGCGAGGAAGCCGACAATATCTTCGCCGAGCTGATGGGCGATCTGGTCGAGCCGCGCCGCGAATTCATCCAGGCCAACGCGCTCACCGCCAGCGTCGATGTTTAAGGGCCGCGGCGGCGCAAGCGCCGTCCCGCGGTGGCGCTTGCGTCGATTCTGGTCTAAAGAGAGGTAAGCGCGCGGGGCCCTTCCCAGGCGCGAGGCCGATGACGCGGCCGCGCGCCTTTTTTTGCGCGCCCCAATTGCTGAGCCCGAATGCCCAGACGGACCGACATTTCCTCGATCCTGATCATCGGCGCGGGGCCGATCGTGATCGGCCAGGCCTGCGAATTCGATTATTCCGGCACCCAGGCGTGCAAGGCGCTCAAGCAAGAGGGCTATCGGATCGTCCTGGTCAATTCCAATCCGGCGACGATCATGACCGATCCCGATCTCGCGGACGCGACCTATGTCGAGCCGATCACGCCGGAGATCGTCGCCAAGATCATTGAGAAGGAACGGCCGGATGCGCTCCTGCCGACCATGGGTGGGCAGACCGCGCTCAACACCGCGCTGTCGCTGCGCCGCATGGGCGTGCTCGACAAATTTGGAGTGAAGATGATCGGCGCCGACGCCGACGCGATCGACAAGGCGGAAGATCGCGAACTCTTCCGCGAGGCGATGAAGAAGATCGGCCTTGAGGTGCCGAAATCCTCTCTCGCGAACGCCTCCGATCTCAAACAGCAGGATCGCGCGCACTTTGCCGCCGAACTCAAACGCATCGAGAGGCTCGGCCTCTCAGCGGAAGGCGAGCAGGACGCGCTCCAATCCTTCACGGCGCTGTGGCACGCGCGCGAACCCGAGCGCAAGCGGCGCTATATGGAAAAGGGTCTGATCGAGGCGCTCGATGCCCTCGGCGAAATCGGGCTGCCGGCGATCATCAGACCGTCTTTTACGCTCGCCGGTACCGGCGGCGGCGTCGCCTATAACAAGGCCGAGTTCATCGAGATCGTCGAGCGCGGGCTCGATGCCTCCCCCACGACCGAGGTGCTGATCGAGGAATCGGTGCTCGGCTGGAAGGAATTCGAGATGGAGGTCGTTCGCGACCGAAACGACAATTGCATTATCATCTGCTCGATCGAAAACCTTGATCCGATGGGCGTCCATACCGGCGATTCGATCACGATCGCGCCGGCGCTCACGCTCACCGACAAGGAATATCAGATCATGCGTGACGCATCGATCGCGGTGCTGCGCGAGATCGGAGTCGAGACCGGCGGGTCGAATGTGCAATTCGCCGTCAATCCCGCCGACGGCCGCTTGGTCATCATCGAGATGAATCCGCGGGTGTCGCGCTCCTCCGCACTCGCCTCCAAGGCCACCGGCTTCCCCATTGCGAAAGTCGCGGCCAAGCTTGCGGTCGGCTACACGCTCGACGAGATCGCCAACGACATTACCGGCGGCGCGACGCCGGCTTCCTTCGAGCCGACCATCGATTACGTGGTCACCAAGGTGCCGCGCTTCGCCTTCGAAAAATTTCCCGGCGCCGAGGCAGTGTTGACGACGTCGATGAAATCGGTCGGCGAAGCCATGGCCATCGGCCGCACCTTTCAGGAGAGCCTGCAAAAGGCGCTCCGCTCGCTGGAGACCGGGCTTGCCGGTCTCGACGAGATCGCCATCGAGGGCCTGGGCAAGGGTGACGACAAGAACGCCATTCGTGCCGCGCTCGGCACGTCGACGCCCGATCGCCTGCTCAAAGTCGCGCAGGCGATGCGTCTCGGATTCTCGGATCAGGAGATTTATGCTTCGTGCGGGATCGACCCCTGGTTTCTGGCCGAACTGCGCGGCATCGTTGACATGGAAGCCGAAATCAAGCGGCTCGGCCTGCCGGCAAATGCGCCCTCGCTGCGCCGCCTCAAAGCGATGGGCTTTTCCGACGCGCGCCTCGCTAAGCTCACCGGGCGTTCTGTGCAGGCAGTGACGCAAAGACGGCGCGAACTCGGCGTGCGGCCTTCCTTCAAGCGCATCGATACCTGCGCGGCGGAGTTCGCTTCGCCCACCGCCTACATGTACTCCACCTATGAGGCGCCGTTCGCCGGTCGAGTGTCCTGCGAGGCCTCGCCCTCGGATCGCAAGAAAGTGGCGATCCTCGGCGGCGGCCCCAATCGCATCGGCCAGGGAATCGAATTTGATTACTGCTGCTGCCATGCCGCATTCGCGCTGCGCGGCGCCGGCTTTGAGACCATCATGATCAATTGCAATCCGGAAACGGTCTCGACCGACTATGATACGTCCGACCGGCTCTATTTCGAGCCGCTGACCGCCGAGGACGTGCTCGAAGTCATCGAGACCGAGCGTGCACGAGGAACCCTGCATGGCGTGATCGTGCAATTCGGCGGGCAGACGCCGCTCAAGCTGGCCGAGGCGCTGGAACAGGCTGATGTTCCGATTCTCGGTACGTCGCCGGACGCCATCGACCTCGCGGAGGACCGCGACCGGTTCAAGCAACTGCTCGACAGGCTACGACTGCGCCAGGCGATGAGCGGCATTGCCAAGACCCCCGGCGAGGCGCGCGCTATCGCCGATTCGGTGGGATATCCGATCCTGATCAGGCCGTCCTACGTGCTCGGCGGCCGCGCCATGGAGATCGTGCGCGAAGCCGGCGAGCTTGACCGCTACCTGGCGCGGCTCGCGAGCGATCTCGACCGGCCCTCGGAGCTGGTGGTCTCCGAGAGGCGGCCGCTCCTGATCGACCGCTATCTCTCCGATGCCATCGAGGTCGATGTCGATTGCCTCGCCGACGGCAGCGGCACGCGCATCGCGGGCATCATGGAACACATCGAGGAGGCTGGGATCCATTCCGGCGACTCCGCCTGCGCGCTCCCTCCCCACTCTCTTGACCGCGCGACGATCGCAGAACTCGAACGGCAGACGCGTGAACTCGCAATTGCGCTCAATGTCGTGGGGCTGATGAACGTTCAATATGCCATCAAGGACGGCGACATTTATGTGCTCGAAGTCAACCCGCGGGCTTCCCGCACCGTGCCGTTCGTGGCCAAGGTGATCGGCGCGCCCGTCGCCAAGATCGCGGCGCTGATCATGGCCGGCGAGACGCTCGCGACTTTGCACCTCGATGTGCCGCCCGTTCGGCACGTGGGCGTCAAGGAGGCGGTGTTCCCATTCGCCCGCTTCCCCGGCGTCGATACCGTGCTCGGCCCGGAAATGAAGTCGACCGGCGAAGTGATGGGAATCGACTGGTCGTTTCCGCTTGCCTTCGCCAAAAGCCAGATCGGGGGCGGGTCGCGGCTGCCGCGAGAGGGAACCGTGTTTATCTCGGTCCGGGATGTCGACAAGCCGCGCATTCTGCCGGCCGCACAGCTGCTGGCCGGCCTCGGGTTCCGCGTCATTGCGACCGGAGGGACGCAGCGCTATCTGGCCGAAAACGGCATCAAGGCCGAAAAGGTGAACAAAGTGGGCGAGGGCCGGCCGCATATCGTCGATGCCATTCGCAATGGTTCCGTACAGCTGGTCTTCAATACCACCGAGGGCGCGATTGCGCTCGCCGACAGCCGCCCGTTACGGCGCGCTGCCCTCTTGCATAAAGTCCCCTACTACACCACTCTTTCAGGCGCCGTCGCCGCCGCGCAGGGGATAAAAGCCTACCTCGCGGGAGACCTCGAGGTGCGCGCGCTGCAGAGTTATTTCGGCGGCAGGGGCTGACACCGGACCGGAGCCGGGGGGCCAGCCGCCAGGCGGTTGAGAGTTTGGACACTGTTCGCGATCGCGGGGCCGAAAGGCTTTCCCCCCGCGGATCGGAATTTTTGTCCGCCAGGATCGGAGGCCGAGGCAACGAATGGAGAAGATTCCCATGACGGCGGCGGGTTACGCCGTGCTGGAAGGCGAACTGCGGCACCGACAGCAGGTCGAACGCCCGCGCATCATCCAGCAGATCACCGATGCGCGCACGCACGGCGACCTCTCGGAGAATGCCGAATATCACGCCGCAAAAGAATCGCAGTCGCTCAACGAAGGCCGGATCGCCGAGCTGGAGGACCGGCTTGCCCGCGCGGAAGTCATCGACGTGTCGAAACTCTCCGGCGACACGATCAAATTTGGGGCTACTGTCACCCTGGTCGATGAGGATACCGAGGAGAAGAAGGTTTGGCAGATCGTGGGTGAGCCGGAAGCCGACGCCAAGCGGGGCAGGATTTCCATCACTTCGCCGCTCGCGCGCGCGCTGATTGGCAAGGCGAAGGGCGCCAGCGTCGAGGTGGTTACACCCGGCGGCGCCAAAGCCTACGAGATCAAGAAAATCGAGTGGCGATGAGGCCCCTCACCTGATCTTTCTCGGCCCGTCCCCAAGGGAAGCGGAAGAGGAAGATGGGCTTGCAGGGGCGCCTCTGCTCTGCGGTACTTGCATAGCTCGGCGGACCACCTAAATTGTGCATTGCACCGAAAGCGATCCGCTCGCACGGGGCGACGGGGGCTTGGCGTGACCCCCATCCGATCCTCTCCCCGAAACTGGGGTAGCGGCAGACGGACCGGCGGCGAGGCTCAATCCGGCGGCGAGGCTCAATAAAGCTAAACTCGAGGGGGCCTCATGGGCATGCCCAGCCAGGCTAAGGTCGTCATCATTGGGTCGGGCCCGGCAGGCTACACCGCAGCCATTTATGCGGCCCGTGCCATGCTCGATCCGATCCTGATCCAGGGCATCCAGCCGGGCGGCCAGCTCACCATTACCACCGACGTCGAGAATTATCCGGGCTTCGCCGACGTCATCCAGGGCCCCTGGCTGATGGAGCAGATGCAGAAGCAGGCCGAACATGTTGGCGCTCGAATTGTGACTGATCATGTCAGGAAGGTAGAGCTTGCCAGCCGACCGTTCCGGCTCGAATGCGATTCGGGCGATGTCTACCTGGCCGATACCGTCATCGTCGCCACGGGAGCCCAGGCGCGCTGGCTCGAACTCCCCTCGGAGCAGAAGTTTCGCGGCTACGGCGTCTCAGCCTGTGCCACATGCGACGGGTTCTTCTACCGCGAGAAGGAAGTACTCGTCGTCGGCGGCGGCAATACGGCGGTCGAAGAGGCGCTGTTTCTCACCAATTTCGCCTCGAAGGTGACGGTGATTCACCGCCGGACGAGCTTTCGGGCGGAGAAAATTCTGCAGGATCGCCTGTTCAAGAATCCAAAGATCGAGGTGCTCTGGGACACCGTTCTTGAGGAGGTCTGCGGAGACGAGGCGCCGCTCAAGGTGAGGAAGGTCGCACTGCGCAATGTCAAGACGAGAGCGCTCGTTGAGCGGCCCATCGACGGCGTATTCATCGCTATCGGACATACGCCGGCCTCCGAACTCTTCACTGGCCAGTTGGAAATGAAGCCGTCCGGCTACATCAAGACTGCTCCATTCTCGACCGCCACTTCGGTCCACGGCGTTTTCGCAGCAGGCGACGTAACGGACGACATCTACCGCCAAGCCGTGACGGCGGCGGGGCAAGGCTGCATGGCGGCGCTGGAAGCCGAACGGTTTCTTGCGGCGCGCGGCGAGGCCGAGCCGCGGATGGCCGCCGAGTGACGCCACCTCCCTTCCCTCCCCCCGCGCGCGGGGACGGAAGGAAGGGCGGGAGACGATGATGGATTGGGACAAGCTCAAGGTGTTTCACGCCGCCGCAGAAGCCGGCAGCTTTACGCATGCCGGAGAGCAACTTGGGCTTTCTCAGTCGGCGGTATCGCGACAGGTCTCTGCCCTCGAATCCGAGCTTGGAGTATCGCTTTTCCATCGCCACGCGCGCGGCCTCATATTGACCGAGCAGGGCGAACTCCTCCACCGGACCGCGCACGAAGTATTCATGAAGCTCGAAGCCGCGCGCGCCAAGCTCACGGACACCCGCGAACGGCCGAATGGCGAGCTCAAAGTCACGACCACGCCCGGCATCGGGGTCCACTGGCTCACTCCGAGGCTCGCCGACTTTCTCGACCTTTATCCCGACATCCGGGTGACGCTGATCACAACGGAGGAAGAACTCGACCTTGCCATGCGCGAGGCGGACGTTGCGATCCGGCTGCGCCAGCCGACCCAGCCCGATCTCATCCAGCGAAAGCTGTTCTCGCTGCACTTTCACGCCTGTGCATCTCCTGAATACCTCAAACGCTTCGGTACTCCGCGTTCGGTCGATGAGCTTGACAGCCATCGAATCGTTACGCTCGGCGGGATGGTCCCGCCCTGGCTACAGCAGAGCGGCAATTGGCTGCTGACGACGGGGCATAATGGCGAGCCTCCGCGCGTTCCGTGGCTGTCCATCAATAATGTGCTTGGCGTGCTGCGCGCATGCCAGCGGGGAATCGGCATCGCGATGCTTCCAGATTATCTCGTTGAAGAGAACGGTGGGCTGGTTCAGCTCTTCGGCGACACTAATGCGGTCGCTTATGACGCCTATTTCGTCTACCCGGAGGAGCTGAAGTCCGTCGCGCGCGTACAGGTCTTTCGCGATTTCCTGGTGGCGAAAGCGCAGCGCTGGCATTATTAGCGGTTCTGATGCATTAGCGATTTTGATGCTTGGCCCGCGCGTATAAAAAAATAATAAACGTCGTTTGGTTATGGGACTTAACGTAATTTGATTAGATGCGACACCCGCATGGCTGGCATGCACACCTCCGGGTTGTCCGAGTTGCCGCTCCGGGCATACTGGATGATGTTTGCTGCTGGCGGCCGGTTGTGCATCCTCCCAGATTCCGATCGGTGTGCCGGCAGTTGTTCCCCTCTGGAAGGTGATGGTCGGCGCGTGCGCCGACTAACTCAACCGGACCCGCAAGGGTCCGGTTTTTTTGTCCGCGGATGCGTTGCGCCGGCAAGGAACCTGTTCGAAACTGGCCTCCTCGAACAGCCGAGTCATGGTGTCGCCCCCCGGAAGGAGCAGATGACCAAACGCTGTCGATCGGGTTTGGGCCTGCCGGGTTTGGGCCTGCTGTCCACCGCGACGGGGTGCCTTATCGTCGCGATTGTCTCGGCCGTCCCGTTGCTTGCTCAGCAGGGCGGCGGAGGCGGCCGCCCCAATCCCGACCTTGCGGCCCGGATCAAAGGCGTGCCGAAAACGCCCGCCCCGGCAAGCGAAGACCAATTGCCCACGCGCGAACTAAAGCTGCCGCGCGGCTTCAAGGCCGACACCTATGCCAGCGGCATCGCCGACGCGCGCTCGCTTCGGGTCGGCGACAAGGGCACCGTTTTCGTTGGCAACCGAACCGGCGACAAGGTCTATGCGGTCGTCGACCGGGGCGGCAAACGCGAGACAATCACGATTGCTTCCGGTCTTGATCGCCCCAACGGCCTCGCCTTCAAGGATGGCACGCTCTACATCGCAGAAGGCACCAAGATCTCCAAATTCGAAGCCATCGAGGACAATCTCGACAATCCGCCAAAGCCGGTTGTGATCGACAGCGATTTTCCCGATCACCTTGCGCACGGCTGGAAATTCCTCAGCATCGGTCCCGACAATAAGCTCTATGTGAGCGTCGGCGCGCCCTGCAACATCTGCGCGCCGCCGGCGAGCAACGCCCAGATCCGCCGTCTCAATCTCGACGGCACCGACCAGGAACCCTTTGCACTGGGCGTGCGCAACTCCCAGGGGTTCGACTTCCACCCGAACAGCAAGGAACTTTATTTCACCGATAGTGGCCGCGACGGGCTCTCGGATGACCTGCCTAATGACGAGTTGAACCGGGTTACCAAGTCGGGCCAGCATTTCGGCTTTCCGTACTGCCAGCAAGGCGATCTGCCGGATCCCCAATTCGCTTCAGGGCACGCGTGCAGCGAATTCGCGGCCCCGGTCGCAAAGCTCGGGGCGCATGCGGCGGCACTCGGGATGCGGTTCTATACCGGAACGATGTTTCCGTTCCGATATCGCGGCGGCATTTTCATCGCGCGTCACGGCTCATGGACCAGGAGCAACAAGATCGGCGGCGACGTGATTTATGTCACTCTCAACAGGGACGGGTCCGTCAGGTCGTCGGAACCGTTCATGACCGGATTTCTCAAGAACAACGCCTATATCGGCCAGCCGGTCGACATTCAGATGATGAAGGACGGTTCGCTGCTCGTATCAGACGATTATGCGGGCGCCGTCTATCGAATTACTTATGGCGGCGGCCGCACCGCGGCGCCGTAGTAGACCATACACATTCGAGGTATCGGTTTCGCACGGGCCCGGATACTTGTAGGGGCGGGTTTCAAACCCGCCCCTACATGTCTCCAGATTTGTGCGCTGCCTCGCAAAAGAGGCGTGCTATCGCACCCAGGATACCCGCCGGAGTGCGCCTAATACTCCGCGTGACCGGGGGTTCTCGGAAACGGAATTGCGTCGCGCACGTTCGCGAGACCGGTAACGTAGGCCAGCGTGCGCTCGAAGCCGAGCCCGAACCCGGCATGCGGGACCGTGCCGTAACGGCGCAGGTCGCGGTACCAAGCGTAATGCTCCTTGTCGATGCCGCGTTCCGCAAGGCGAGCGTCGAGAATTTCGAGCCGATCTTCGCGCTGACTGCCGCCGATGATCTCGCCGATGCCCGGGGCGAGCACGTCCATGGCCGCGACGGTGCGGCCGTCGTGGTTCACCCGCATGTAGAAGGCTTTGATGTCTTTCGGGTAGTTCATCACGACGACGGGCCTTTTGGCGTGTTTCTCAGTCAGATAGCGCTCATGCTCCGACTGGAGATCGATTCCCCATTTCACCGGAAATTCGAATTTCTGCTTCGCCCGTTCGAGGACCGCTATTGCCTCGCCGTAATCCATGCGCACGAACTCCGAGCCCACGATCCCGTCGAGCTTGGCCAGGAGCCCCTTCTCGATGCGTTCGTCGAAGAAGGCGAGATCTTCCTGCCGTTCCTTCAGCAGCGCCCCGAAAATGAACTTCAGCAGCTCTTCGGCGAGGGTTGCGTCATCGGAGAGATCTGCGAAGGCAATTTCCGGCTCGACCATCCAGAATTCCGCGAGGTGGCGGCTGGTATTCGAATTCTCGGCGCGAAACGTCGGCCCGAATGTGTAGACCTTGCTGAGCGCGAGGCAGTAGGCCTCCACGTTGAGCTGGCCCGAAACGGTGAGAAACGCCTCGCGGCCGAAGAAGTCCTGGCCGAAGTCGACCTTGCCCTCCTGCGTGCGCGGAAGGTTGGCGAGATCGAGCGTCGAGACCCGGAACAGGGCGCCCGCTCCCTCGGCATCGGAAGCGGTGATGATCGGCGTGTTCACCCAGAAGAATCCGCGGTCGTCGAAGAACCGATGGATCGCTTGCGCCAGCGTGTGGCGCACCCTGGTCGTCGCCGCGATCACATTGGTTCGCGGGCGCAGATGCGCGACCTCGCGCAGGAATTCGAGCGAGTGCGGCTTCGGCTGGATCGGATAGGTGTCGGGGTCCTCGACCCAGCCAATCACCTTGATCGCGCGAGCCTGCATTTCGAACGGCTGTCCCTTCGCCGGCGACGGCACGACCGGGCCGGTTGCCTCGACGGCGCAGCCGGCGGTGAGCTTGAGGACCTCATCGGTGTAGTTGGGCAGCGTATTCGGCGCCACCGCCTGTAACGGATGGAACGAGGATCCGTCGGAGATATGCACGAATGAAATGCCGGCCTTGGAATCCCGCCGGGTGCGCACCCACCCCTTGACGGTGACCGGCACGTCCTTCGGCGCCTGCCCGGCCAAAATCTTGCGCACGCTGAAACTTCTGTTGTCCACGGCCGGGAGTTACTGAGGGAGGCTGCGGTTGTCCAGTGACGGCGGCCTTGACTTAGTGGGCTGGTACATGGCTGCTCGCGGGACATGCGAAAGTAGCCAAGCGGTCCAGCCCGCCGGTTCGCGCCGGATCTGACCCGGTGCGGACATTTCGCGCGACGGCGGATTTTGTAGGGTGGGCAAAGGCGCGCTTGCGCGCCGTGCCCACGCGTCCGAGGCGCTGATGTCCCACTATCGGCGCGCCCGCATCGAAGGCGGACTATATTTTTCACGGTCACGTTCGCCGACCGGTCAAGCGATCTGTTGGTGCGATACATTGACCGTCCCACGCACTACAATCCCGTAAGCACGGACTGGTGCGGCGCGAGTTCGATTGGCAGACCGCAGCTTCAAACATTACGTCGCGCGTGGAGATTTGCCGCCCGACTGGGGCAGCGATGTCGGTGAGCTGACCGTCAGCTTTGGAGAGGATCGAACGCGTGGGCACGGCGCAAGCGCGCCTTTGCCCACCCTACAGATGCCAGCTTGTGGCACATTGCTGCCCAGGACCTTCCGGCGCGGGTCGAGAGTCGGCGCAAGCTAAATCGGTGCATCAAGGGCGCACGGCCAATGAAACAAGGCATGAAAAACAATCTCACCCGGCAGGATATCCTGCGCGCACTGCGCCGGAATGACGAGCTTCTTCAGAAACATGCGGTCCGCAGAATTGCGCTCTTCGGTTCGCATGCCACTGGCAGACAAAGCGGAAAGAGCGATCTCGACTTTCTGGTCGATTTCGAACGTCCTACCTACGAGAATCTCGTCGGCCTCGCAAAAGATCTGGAGCGGCTGTTCGGCAGGAAAGTAGATATCCTGACACCGCAGGGCCTGGAGAGTATCCGCATGAAAAGCATCGCGGAGAGCATCCGCAAGACTCTAGCGTATGTCTAAGCGTAGAGACCAAGAGTCCCACGATCACGTTTCGCTGCAGGCGCGTAACCTTACGGTCCTTGTTCGTCGCGCCAGGGCCGGTTTGAAACCCGCCTCTACGTGCATCCCGGTTTGCGCGCAACCTGACAACCCTGTTTGCTGCCAGGATTTCGAGCCAACCCAGGACTATTTGCCCGCGAGCGGCGCGGCTTGAAGCACATCCGGGGCAGGTGTATCGTTTTACGTTTTTAACGGCAGCAATCGCCAACTCGGTGCGCGTCCCCATCGGAGAAAGGTCCCCACGATGAAAGCCAAGTTCTACCTTACGACGGCGCTCGCGGCCGTTGCCGCGACCGCCGCATCCGCCTTTCTGTCGGTAAAGCCGACGCTTGCGGCGGATGGTGCTTCGCTTCTCGCCGGCAGGGTTGTGTCTTCGACCGGCGAGGCCTTGGCCGGAATCCCGATCAAGGCGCATCGCGAGAACAGCTCGATGACGATCGCAGTCTACACCGACGCCAAGGGCGAATATTCGTTCCCGGCCTGGTCGGACCTTACGCCCGGCGCCTATTCGGTCGGCGTCGAACTGCCGGACTTCGAGCACATCGCCACGCCTGTCGCAGTTTCGGAAGGAAAGACCGCGACGATCGACTTCACGCTGAAATCGAAGCCGCTCGCTTATGAAGACGCGACCGCCTCCGAAATCATCGCCGGCCTTCCCGGCACCGATCAGCAGAAGGTCCTGTTTTCCCAGTGCAGCAACTGTCACACGTTGCAATGGGCGCTCGCAGTGCCGCGGCCCCGGGAAGATTGGGTCCGGGTGATCAAAAAAATGGCGGGCAGGGCCGCCCAAGACGTGACGCCGGGCACCTATGCGTTCAGCCAGCAGCAGTTCATCGAGCCTCTAGCGGATTATCTCGTCTCCATCCGCGGGCCGGACTCGTCCGACAAGATCCCGTTCAAGCAGCGACCGCGGCCCACCGACCCGGCCTCTACGAATCTGGTAGTGACCGAATATGCCCTTCCCCGCGGCGGCGAACGCGAACTCTACATGTTGCGCGGCGATCGGCGCTTCGTCTGGCCGCACGACGTGATCAACGACGACAAATACGCCTACTATACCGATCACTTCTCCTACATGATCGGTCGCGTCGACCTCAAAACCGGCGAGACCAAGGAACTGCCCTTCCCGCTGCCGAAAGGAGCCGGACGCGAAGCTTTGCGGACGGTGGGTGCGGCTGACGGCCGGCCGGGCGATCCTGCCGGCGGTGCCCACGAATTGCAGTTCGATAAGGACGGCAACGTCATCGTCGGCATGGATAACGGGACCGTCAAATACAATCCGAAGACGGGTCAATTCATCGGCTGGCCGGCGGGGCGTGCGATGTTCGGCTTGGATCCGGACGGCAACGTGTGGTACCAGCAGAGAAACAACGGTCAGCTGGTCAAGATCGACACCCACAGCAAGGAACTGAAAACCACGGCCTTTGTGGTGCCGAAGAACATCGGGATCTACGATACCGATACCGATTCCAAGGGCCGGACCGATCTCTATATCTGGCGCGAAGGCAAGATCGGCATTTTCGATCCGAAAACAATCGACTACACCGAGTACAAAACGCCGACGCCGATGGCAGGTCCGCGGCGCGGGCAGATCGACGGGCAAAATCGCCTCTGGGCCGCCGAGTTCTACGCCGGTCAGGTCCTGATGTTCGATCCGGACAAGAAGCTCCTCAAAGAATACCCGCTGGTACCCGGCACCGAGCCCTACACTGCGCCCTACGCGGAGCCTTACTCGGCGAGCGTCGATGACAAGAACCACATCGTGTGGACGCACGATTTCAGCAGCGACCGGCTCTATCGCATCGACACCAACACTGGGCAATCGACGGAATATATGACGCCGTCGAATTACGAAGTCCGCGACCTCAAGGTCGACCCCAAAGCCCCGCGCCCCACCGTGTGGGTTCCGGCCTATCGGCCGCCGTCAAAGCTGGTGAAGATTCAGGTCCGATGAGGTGGCATTGACCCGCTGACGTCAACTTCCGCAACACGGAAAGGGGCTCGCATTCCACCCGAATGCGGGCCCCTTGCCTGTTGCCGCGAGACCAGTCAGTCGGCCGCTTTCGCGTCAGTGAGTGGCTAATTAGCCTGCTTTCCGTGTCGGCTGCTGAGGAGCAGCTCTGCCGCGTTCATCCTCCACCTTGACTTCGGTCCGCCGGACCTTGTCAGAGACAGTTTCGGTTCGCTGCTTCGTATCCTTTTTGAGGGCGACCTCCTCCTTCACGCGCGCCTGTTTGCTCACAACAGGTTCTTCACGCTTCTCCTCCAACTCGACGATGCGCTCCTGGAGAGTGCCTTCGCCCGGTGCAACGGGCCGATCAACCGGCCGGCGTTGGATACTCACGTGCTCGTCACTCAGCGTTACCTGCTCGGATACGGGCTTCTCGACCACATAGCTCCGCACCCGGACCCGACCATGCTCCGTCTCGCGCTTTCCGATGTGGAGTTGCTCTTCGACCACCGGGATTACTTGCTCCCCGGAAGCCGTCTGAGTTGAGCCAGTGGAGCCACCTTTGCTTGCCGTCGCGGCGCCCGGGTAGCCCTTCCAGCCCTCCTTGCGCCAAGTCTCGGCACGCTGATCCAGGTCAACGGCGCCCTCGCGGTCGAGAATGTCGATCGCGCGCCTGTAGTTGGCGTCGCTCGTGCTCACCATGACAAGATAGCCGCCTCGGCGGAGCCCCTCTGTGTAACTGTGCCGGTCTTCTTCGGCCAGGAAGAAGCCTTTCACGTCCCCCCAAAAACTGCCCGGTTCGCCGGTCCGTCCGGTCTGTCCGGTGCTGGAAACAAGCTTCACGGCCGTACGGGGAAAACCTGCTTTCACAAGCTCTTCCACGGCCTCGGAAGCCGCCTCTTTCTTATCGAAAAAGGCAGTTATGGTTCGCGTACTCTGTGCCTGTGCAGTCATCGTCATACATCGCTCTCCTTATCGGGTTCGTTTTCTCTCGGTTGCGGCCTCCAGCCGCTCGACCACGGCCCGCTGTTTGCGCAGAGTGACGGGAACTTCGACCCGATCCTCGATAACGCGTCGTCGCACGTGCAGCTCTTCCTTGAGAATCAGCTGCTTCTCGACGATGAGGACTTCTTCCATCACCGGGATGATCACGATGTCGTTCTCGGTCCGAACGGCTGGCGTCCTAACGACTGCCTTGTTCACTGGAACCCGAGTGATCTCAACCTGGTGTTCTTCCAGCCTCGCACTCGCGATTTCCGATTTCGCGTCAATCGGCGTGCGAATTCGCACTCTGCCAGTCGAAACCGCGCGCTTGTGGATGCGCGCTTCCTCCTCGATGACTTGGAAGGTTTCGGTCTCTGCCTTGCTGCCCATGGTCACGTTGCACCTATAGGGCAACGTTACGAACCGGCCTCCGTTCCTAACGCCATCAACGCCAAGTGATTTGTCAGAACGCAGAAGCGATACGCCTCACCCTTCGCGACGCATCGAACAATCGGTAAAACGCCGACTGTTCGATCCGTCGGATTAGTGACGCGTTTGAAGCTGCCTGACGTGCTGCGGCGGGCTGCCGTCATGGTTCGAAACCGCGCACGCGACTAAGGCGCGTTCACGCGCGCCTTGACGCGCTAAACAGCGTGCGCTTCCTCACCGTGAAGGGTGGGTCAGAGACCGAACCATTCAGTTAGAGCGAAGCGGCTACTGGTGCTTCTGCACGTTCTGCTGATTCTGCTGATTCTGCTGGGCGTGGGCGTGCTTGTTTGCTTCGTGGTGGCCGATGACGCAACCTGCCGCGGCCCCAAGGAATCCGTGATGTCCGGCGTAATGACCCGCGACACCGCCCACAACTGCACCCTTGATGCATCCCTTGGCATCCGCCGACGTGATGCCTGCCGCCAGCGCAAGCGCAGCGCAGAGGATGAGCTTCTTCATGACCGTTCTCCCGCTGGATGTCCCGAGATTAATACCTGAATGCCCAGCTTGTTCCGGCCGCTCCCCGTGGGGCGAGGTCCGCAGCACTGGATGAACCATCACAAATCAATCTCGATCGTGAGAAACGCGGTACACCCTTTATACCTGCTCAGGCTATAGTGCCTAATGATGCGCGCTTCTCCGCGTCCGCATAAGCAGCGGCACATACCCGACTGCAAACAGCCAGAATGCCGCGATCCAGGCTGCGCCCGCCGCTTCGATCAACGGCACCGCAGCTTCGGCAGCGAACGCTGCGCCCACTCGCATCAGAGCGGCAGCAAGGACAGCAATATATAGTGCCTGCGTGAGCGGGCCTGCCGACAGCGCCTGACCGGTGTGACCGAGACTGGCGCGGGTCATTATCGCCAAAGTCATCGTTCCGATTGCTCCGACCGTCCAGGCATGGATACCTGCGCTGACCGGCACCCAGGCGGGAACCAGAACAGCCGCAGCCAAAAGCAAAAAGCCGAACGGCACAAATGCGTAAGCGACGTGAAGAACGAGAACCAGCAAGTCGCGCACCGTCCGGTCGCCGGCCCAGCGTCCAAGCCGCACGGCCTGGGCGAGCCCTGCGATGACCATGAATGCAGCCGTGCCGGCCCAGATTGGGAACAAAACCCAAAGTAGCAGCGCCAGGACCGAAACCGCCAACACCGCAACATCGAAGCGGCCGAAGGGCGCAGGAAGCCGTCCCGGATTTTCGCGCGCCAGCCAATTGTGGGTAAAACTCGGGATCACACGTCCGCCGACCAGCGAGATCAGCACTACGGCGGCGGCGATTCCGAGGCGCGTTCCCAACTCCGCCAACCCGCTGGTGTAATCCTCGATGTGGAAGATCGCGTTGCCGGCGAGAAAAATCAGAAGAAGGAAGATCGGCGGCAGGTTGCGCCAATTACGTCCGGCGACGACCTCCCGGGCAGCCGCCGCCGCAATCAGGACAAGGAACGAGACGTCGAGCACGCCTGCGGGCAACCTGCCGATGGTGACGGAGTTGCAGACGGCAACTCGCCCGGCAATCCATACGGCAACCAAAACTGCGAGCGCTGAACCCTGAAGCGGAAGCCGGCCGGTCCAATTGGGGATCGCCGTCAGCAAGAATCCCGTCATGACTGCCGGCAAATACCCGTACAGCATCTCGTGGATATGCCAGTCGAGCGGCGAGAATGCGGTCGGGATCGTAAAGCTTCCAAAGAACAGCGGCAGCCAGATGAGAATGCCGAGGCCGGCGTAAATTGCTCCAAGCAGAAAAAACGGTCTAAAGCCGTAGCTCAAAAGCGCTGGGCCTTGGTAGACCTTTAGACGGGGGATCGGGCTCATGGGTCGCAACAACAAGGGGGGCAACGAAAAAGGTTCTTAAAGACGCAGGCCGTCTTCCGAGTCAACCAATTGCCCGTCACCGCGCATTTTGCCGCGGAACGCCCAGCAGCAACGGCGGCATGTGCTTTAGCGCGCCACGCAGGCGCCAGTGCACAGCGAGATAATAAGCCGCCAGACTCCGGAAGGGCTTGAACGGAGCGAGCGCGCGTTCGAGCTGGGCCGGGGTCAGTCGTCGGCCGCGCGCAAAGTAATGGCCGACAACTCGTCGCAACCCCACATCGCTCGAAGGGAGTGCGTCGGGACGGCCGAAGCCGCGCGCGAGCATGTACTGAACCGACCACTCGCCGAATCCTCGGACTGCCAGCAGCTGCTCGCGGATGCGATCATCACTCTGCTCCTTGAGGGTCTCGAAATCCAAGATACCTTCGTTTACGCGTTCGGCCAGTTCCTTGACGTATTGAGCTTTCCGACCGGAGAGACCGCAGCTTGCGAGGTCTCGAACTGGGGTCGCCGCAAGCCTTTCTGCCGATGGAAACCGCCAAAAGCTCCCCACTCGCTTACCGAACCGCCTCACGAGGCGAGCGCGGATGTGAAAGGCAGCAGCCAGTGAAAGCTGCTGTTCGGAGATGGCGATGATCGCCATTTCGAAAAGCGTAGCCGGCCGCAGCGGTTTGAGCCCGGTCAGCGACGAGGCCACCGCACCCATTATTGGGTGCTCTGCCAGCAGCCGGTAAAATGGCAGAAGATCGAGCTCCGACCAAACCAACCACTTGGTAAATCGTTCAAGCGAGGGCTTGTCGATTCGAGACGTCGCCGACACGTGCACAACCGGTAACCGCCGGGCCGGCTGCGAGATAGTGACGGTTGCGGTCTTGCCGTCCACATCGAGTAGCGCCGTCAGTATTGGCGGCGATTCCGCGATGGGGAGAAAACTCGCAGCCGCGGCGAGCGAAAGCCGCAAATCGAACGGGCCTTTCACGCGAACCCTCAACATGAGGTAGCTGCACGCCGGCCGGGCGTATGTGGCAAGCCAAGTGCGGCTATAGGCCACACGCGGGTGCTGGGCTTGTTCCGTTGCCCAGGTGAAGCAATGCGCTTTCGGCCCAACGCCGGACTGGCGAATTTGTGGCGCGTGGAGCGCAGGCTCGTCAGCAATAAATTTGATCGTGCCGATCGCTCGAACATCGAATGTCATTCTGGGCAGCAGCCGGGAAAGAGACGAAGGAGATAACGAGATGAGCGAGATTTATCCCCGTTCGGGGCCTGAAATAGCGCACAAGCGCCGGAGTCTGGCGCCGAACCAGCAGGCGGCTTTCGACACATTCAGTAAGGCCGTTTTTGCGGACGGCGCTCTTTCGGAAAAATTCAAGCAGATCATTGCGGTAGCGGTCGCGCATGTGACGCAGTGCCCGTATTGCATACACGGCCATACGCGGGCGGCGTTGCGGGCGGGGGCAACGCCGCAAGAGCTGATGGAAGCCGTCTGGGTCGCGGCCGAGATGCGGGCCGGCGGCGCGTATGCGCATTCGACATTGCTGCTCGCGACGATGGCTGAAAAGGAAGAGAAGGAACGGAGTCAATAAGCGAGCAGCACTCCCCAAGGCGGTTCGCTCGGCGTGCCATCGGCCTCTCCCGGATTCCTCCGACCGGCTCCGTCGCGACTATTCAATCAACCAGCGCAATGCGCGCCACCGCCAGCAGGCCGACAACTGCCAACGCAAAACAGGCGAGGCGTATCGTGGCTCCCGCCGCTGTTCCTAGAAACGACGCTTCGGGCGAGGAATCTCGCGGCTGCCGAAATCGACCGTCGAGCGCTGGATCGCGTTCCCGTTCTCATCCACAACGAGTCGAAAGCGCCGGTTCCCGAAAAAGAACGTCAGCCGATATCGGCCTTCATCCTCGCCAATGCCTCGCTCGCAGACGGCTGTGAGCTTGCCTTCGCGCATATGCGCTTGCACAGCGGATGGCGGCATGCCGAATCCCTGGCCTATCAGCGCCGCATCGACGCTAAATTCGTTGTCCTCAAACTGGACGACGCTCGTTCGGTGCGGCATCAGATCACGTCTTCCTTCCGTTCATCCGCAAACCATCGAAAATTAGACACCGAAGGCGGGAAGAAAAGGGGCTTGGTCATGCCTGCTGGAGGGGACGACAAAATACCGCGGGGCCGGGAATGATGGACGAAGGGCTGGGCCCCTGGGTCTATCGACTTTCCATTCGTTTGCGGAGTGCAGCTATTTCATTGCGCAGCGTCTTCATTTCCTCGAACCGTTTGGTGACATCGCGTAGAATGGCGGCCACCCCGACCATCCGACCTTCGTGGTCGCGAAGCGGCAGGATGCTGAACTCAATCGAGACTCTCGTGCCGCCCTTTCGCGTCGCGGGCACCGCCAGGACATCTCCGGCGCCGTAGCGCGTCTGTCCGGTCCGCATGGTCTCCGCATAGGGGTCCCAATGGCGTTTCCGTAGATTTTCCGGGATGATCAGATCAAGAGATCTTCCGATTGCCTCCGCCCGTGAAAAGCCGAAGATTCGCTCGGCACCTTCATTCCAGAACCGAATCATGCCGCCGACGTCGGCGTAGATGATTGCGTCGGGCGCCTCTTGAATGAGTCTCCGACAGAACACGTCGAGACTGGGGAAGAGGATATCGGTACTCACGCGGCTATTCTCGACAGCGTTCCCGCCCCGATTTAGAACGAGATCGCTCGCCACGGAGTTCCGCGGAAAGAGGGTCATGCGCCACTTCCGCTTCCGCACGTACGGTATCGATGCTGCCCGACAGACTGTCACATCCTCTTCTATCGCCGGGACAAACCGCGCGTGCCAGATGGGCCGTCAGCCATATCCGACATCGCTGCGCACCTTGCCGCGAAACACCCAATAGGACCAGGCCGTGTACATCAGAATAACAGGGAGCAGAAATAACGTGCCGATCAGCAAAAAGGCTTGCGTGCTGGGAGACGATGCAGCCTGCCAAAGCGTATAGTGGTACGGCACGATCATCGGCCACAGGCTGATCGCGATGCCTAGGAAGGAAATCAGGAACAGGCCGATGCCGCCGAGAAACGGCGTTAGTTCGTGGCGACGTGTCAAAGCATACCATTCGCCGGCCGCAATCAGAGCGGTGATGATTGGCACCGGTGAGAGGAATCCGATATTGGGCCAGCTGAACCATCGCCGCGCGATATCCGGATTTGCCAGCGGCGTCCAAATGCTCACGCCAGCAATGGCGATAACAACGGCGATCAGGCAAACGTGGCCGGCACGCCGCGCCCAATCCTGCAAGCCACCTTCGGTTTTGAGCACCAGCCATCCGGCGCCCAGCAAGCTATAGCCGAAGATCAGCGCGACACCGGTGAGGAGCGCAAACGGTGTTATCCAGTCAAATGACGTGCCCGCGAACTGCCGTCCATCCACCTGGTAGCCCTGGATGAATGTACCGAGGACGATCCCTTGGGCGTAAGTGGCCACGATCGAGCCGCCGCAGAAGGCGCGATCCCAAAAACGCCGAATCCGGCGGTGTTTGAATCGGAACTCAAAAGCGACACCCCGGAACACCAGCGCAAGCAGCATAATCAAAATAGGAAAGTACACTGCCGGTATGATGATCGCGAAGGCGAGCGGAAACGCCGCCAACAAACCGAGCCCGCCGAACACCAGCCAAGTCTCATTGCCATCCCAGATCGGCGCGATCGAATTCATGACAATGTTGCGGCGGGCCTCATCCGCCACGAAGCCGTAAAGAATACCGACGCCCAGATCGAATCCGTCGAACACCACGTAATAGAAGACCGCAAGAGCAAGTAGAGCAGTCCAGAGCGGCACGAGATCGAGGACCATCCCAACCTTCTCCGGTCAGGCATCCGAGGCAGCGCGCGCGGCGTGTTGGAACGGCTGGTTCGGCCGTCCGCTTGCGATCGCTTCCGACTCAAATGCCGGGCCTTGCGGGCCGCGCCGCACCAGCCCGGCCATGAAAGCAATGCCCGTTGGAAACATGATGAGATAAACCGCTATATAGAGGGCAAGTGATATCGCGACGTCGGTGCCTGTGAGCGAAGGCGAAACCGAGTCAGCGGTGCGAAACACTCCATATACCGTCCAGGGCTGACGGCCGACTTCAGTCGTGATCCAGCCGGCGACGACAGCAATAAAGCCGAGCGGCGCAACCAACTGACAGGCGCGCAGAAACCAGACCGAATCCCAGAGCCTGCCACGCAGCCTCAGGACTTGGCCGGCGACCACGACGAAAAGCATGATGAATGCGATCCCGACCATCGCCCGAAACGCGAAAAACGGCGGCCCGACGGGCGGCCGTTGATCCGCCGGCCATTCCTTGAGGCCCTTGATTGTGCCGGTCCACGAATGGGTCAGAATGAGGCTGCCGAGAACGGGAATTTCGATGGCGTCACGCATGGTCGCGGTCGCATCGTCAGGAATGCCGAAGAGCGTCAACGGCACCGGCTGGAGCGTGTCGTAGCGGCCTTCGATGGCGGCCAGCTTGGCCGGCTGGTATTCGAGCGTATTGAGCCCGTGTTGATCGCCGAGAAACATCTGCAGCGGGACGAGCAGAATGAGAAGGTCGAGCGCCATGCGGACCATCATGCGCGCATCCTCGGTCGCTCTGTCACGGCGCAACAGCCAGGCACCTACGCCCATGACGACAAAAGCCGTCGTAATGTAGAACGCGGTGACGTTGTGCAGCAGCCGGTACGGGAGAGATGGATTGAAGACGATCGCGAACCAATCGACGGGCTCAAAACGCCCCTCGACCAGTTGGTAGCCCTGCGGTGTTTGCATCCATGAATTCGTCGCCAGAATCCAGAACGAGGACAACAGCGTTCCGAACGCGACCATAGTGGCTGCAAAGAAATGCGCCCAGGGCGGCACCAGCCGGCGCCCGAACAGGAGCACGCCAAGAAACGAAGCCTCCAGAAAGAAGGCCATCAATCCTTCGTAGGCCATCAAGGGCGAAAGGACATCCGCCGTGGCGTCGGTAAAGCGGCTCCAGTTGGTGCCGAACTGGAAGGGCATGATGATTCCGGAAACCACGCCCATGCCAAAGGAAACGGCAAAAATCCTTGTCCAGAATCCCGATGTGCGAAACCAGATTTCCTGGCCGGTGAGAAAGTAAAGTCCTTCAAGTACGGCGATATAGGACGCGAGCCCGACCGTGAAGGCGGGCAACAGGATGTGCCAGGCAATCACCCAGCCCCATTGCAGCCGCGAGAGCAGAACCGGATCGAGCGTCATGGGGCGCCGTTATTCCGCCGGCTGCTCATGGGGCTGCAAGCCCGGAAGGTGCAGGCGTTGTGCGATGCCGGGATAGAGCGGGCCGACCTTGACGATGAAATCCCATGCCATCAGCAGCGCCCCTGCCGCGAACACCACATCGCCCGGCAATCGCAGCCATTGCCAGATCAGCGTGTCGTTGTAAAAGGCCACGCTGCGCGCATAGGCGAAGCCGTGCTCATAAACCGCGATGAGCTGCGACCAGCCGATCGGAAAAAAATTCAAAGCGATCCACAGCGCCAGCCCGGCATTGTAGAGCCAGAATCCCCACAGCCCGAGCTTCTCGCCAAACGGCGCTCGTTCGCCCGCGACATAGCGCAAACAGAAATAGATCAAGCCGATCGCGAGAAGGCCGAATGCGCCGAACAGGGCGGTGTGGGCATGGTTCAGGGTCAAAAAGGTGCCGTGCTCATAATAGTTGATCAGCGGCGCGTTCAATGTCCCGCCCCCGAACACTCCGGCGCCGACGAAATTCCAGAACGCTGCGCCGATAATGTAGGTATAGGCGAGCCGGTAGTTGAACTCGCGATGCGCGCGGATCAACTCGTATTGCCCAATTGCCTCGATGATCAGCAGCACCAGCGGCAGCACCTCGATGAACGAGAACATGCTCCCCATCGGCACCCACATGCTGGGTCCGCCAGCCCAGTAGAGGTGATGTCCGGTGCCGATCACACCGCCGAGAAAGATGAGAATCAATTCGAAATAGACGGCGCGCTCAGCAAGCTTGCGAGATACCAAGCCGACCGCCATCAAAAGATAGGCGCTCATGCTCGCAGCGAAGAACTCGAACGACTGCTCCACCCAAAGGTGCACCACCCACCAGCGCCAGAAATCGGTGATGGTGAAAGACTTGCCCACTCCGGTCAGCGGGATCATGCCGAACACGTAGAGAACTGCGATGTTGATCGTGGCCGCCCAGATCAGGTTTTCCAGCCGGATGCGCCCTGACCAGAACTGCCGCGTCGCCGCCCACAACATCGCGTTGGTCGGCCACAGCGCCCGAAAGATGAGGCCGCTCCAGACGATGAGCCCGAGGAAGAATGCAATCTGCCAGAACCGGCCGAGCTGGATGTAGGACAGACCCTGGTTGCCGAACCAGAACCAGCCGGACTGGATGTACCCCATGATGCCGAGCCAGTTTCCGATCAGCGCGCCGGCGACGATAACCAGGGTAGCCCAGAACAGCAGCTCGACCAGGATCGGCTGATGGCGGGCGTCGCGGCCTCCCGCCATGGCCGGGGCAAGGAACAGGCCGGATCCGATCCAGGCTACGCCGATCCACACGATTGGCGATTGGATGTGGACATCACGAAGGAAATTAAACGGCAGGTAATTGTGCAGGTCGAGACCGTAGAAGCTGCGCCGGTCATAATAGGCATGCGCCATGATGGCTCCTGCCGCGATTTGCAGGAGCAGTACCGCGGCAACGACAAGAAAATATTTTCCGATCTTGCGCTGGCTCGGTGTCAGTGGCGCGAATCTGACCAGCGCCGATTCCATCGGCCGGTCGTCCGGAGTGTCGAGCCAAAATTTATAGATGAACAGCACTGCGCCAAAGCAGAGGAACGTGAAGCAAAAGCTGGCCCAGGTCCAGATGAAGGTGTTGGTCGTGGGAGTATTGCCGACTTCCGGCTCGTAGGGCCAGTTTTCGGTCCACGACCACGTCGTGTCGGGACGGCGGGCGACGGTTGTCAGGGCGGAATAGATGAGGAAATCCGCGGTCTGCTGCGCTTCCGATGGACTGAGGCTATAGGCCGGCGTCCACCCGGTCGTCAGGTCGATGATGCCGAGGTTTTTGGCGATATCCTCGCGGAGCGCGGCAATAGCGCCCGCCAGTTCGGCGGGCAGGCCGGCCTCGCGCCTTGTCAAATCGACGCCTTGGAGCTGGCGCCGCATGGCATCCCGGACACTCGACTGCTGCTCCGCGGTGAGCGCATCGAAGTTCTTGGAAAACTGCGCCTGGGCAAGATTGTTCTCGGTCAGGCCCGCAAGCCGGACCAGCGCGAACGCCGTGTAGTCCTCCCCGAAATACGAGCCCATCCCATAAAGGCTGCCGTAATCCATGAGGTCGGCTTTCTGAAAGCCGCCCTTGCCGGCGACAATGTCGGCGCCAGTCATCACCGTGGCGCCGTTCGGATCAGTGAAGCGCTCCGGCTGCGGCGGCGCCCGCTCGTAGGTGACGGCTGTCGCCCAGAAGAACAGGACGAAGCTGGCGACGGCGACCGCGAGCAGAATCCATTTCAGGGCGTTGCTGACGCGATCCTCGCGCTCTGTCAGATCACCGAGCGATGCTGCGGACATGCACGACGCCTCCCTTTGAGCTGTTCGAGCAGCCGCTCCGGCGCAAGCTCGATCAAAGGCGGCTCCATCTCCAGCGGCTGCGCAAAGCATGGGCGCAGGCGCGTCGCATGCGCGAAAGCGCGTGTTCGCCTAGCCCCGCGAGTCGCGCAGGTAACAGACGGGGCGGCCACCAGGCCGCCCTTCTGGTCCGCTGCGACAGGAGCCTGCCTACGGGGTCACGTCGCCGCGGCCGACATTGACGCGGGTGGCTTCGAGCGTTCCGTCCGGCTTCTTGGTCACTGCCGGGAAAGCCACGTTGGCGCCCGGCTTGACCTCGCTCTTGTCGCCAGGAGCGTTGACCAGGATTGTCGCGTCAGGGCCGATGATGATCTTCTGCTCTCCGCCCCGGTACTTGACGTGGATGACCTGGCCATCGACGCTTGAAACGGTTGTGTCCACAGTAGCGTTGGTCATGGTCGTTCCCGGCCGATCCCACGGGCGGTGACCTTCGCCGGTGCCGCGCTGCGATTCCGCAAATACCACAACTCGGATCGCCTTTTGACTGCCGTCGGCCTGCGGGGTTGCGCCCACCCCGACGAACGAGTTCGGCTTTACATCTGCCATCGTGCCCTTGGAAACCGTGATCACCGCGAGGTTGGCGGGCACATGAATTTTCAACTCCTCGCCTTTCGCGCCCTTGACGGCGACCACGCCGCCATCAGTACCGGTGACCTTTCCGGCCACGCGCATCGCCTGAGGCTGTTGCGCCAGCACTGGAACCGAAAGCGCGACGGAAAAAGCGGCGGCAGTTATTAGCGTTGCTGCGTATCTCATGTGTTCCTCCTTGGTTAGCAGACGCTGCTGCACAGCGGTCAGCGAACTCGGCACACTGCCCTCCCCGCGCAATCGATCCCGCTCCGTGCGGGAGTTCTGTGGGGCGGGCAACGAGGTATGCGCCTCGCGCCTTCAATCAGGATAGCACGCTTGTCGGTATGGTCGAACTCGGCCTTAAGCGGTGGGTGGTTGCCGGCGTGGTGCGCGACGTCGGCCGCGAACCGATTTCCGATCACTGCTCTTTGGACGCCGGCACCAACCGCCACGGCCGCACGACGACCTCCGATCGCGGATCGCTGACCTCCTCGTACTGGCTCCCCGGCACGAAGGCGTCGAATGCCGCCAGCATCTGCATGCGGAAGCAATCCTGCTCCATCAGCAGTTCATGGAGGGCCCCCGGCACGATCAGGTGGCGCCCCGCGCGCAGCCGATAGGCGAAGTCGTCGATCGCGGGCGTCGAGACGATCCGGTCGGCGCCTGCAGCCACGATCAGGATTGGCTGGCGGATTTTCATCGCATAGTACGGCTGCGCCAGTTCGCGCATCGCCCGGAATGCCGAGTCGGCCCAGGCCACGGTCGGCCACCCGGTCGCCAGCGCCGGCTCTGCCTCGAGCACCGCGAAATTGCGCGCGAAGCGCACCGGGTCGGAGGTGAGCGGGTTGCCTATGAAGGGGCGCTGCATGGTCAGGGCTGAATCCCCGCCGGGGACGTTAGCACTTCCCATTCCCAGGAGCCGCATTGTCTTGACACTTATCCTGGATGCCGCCGAGCGGCGGAAACCCGGGAACGAAATCATCGGGGAAAGGAGCACCATGCGCTCGAACCAGCTATATCCGTCGTGGGCGGCGCGCAGCAGAATGGTGGCACCCATTGAGTGAGCGAGGGCAAAATAGGGCGGCGGACAATCGGGCAGCACCACCTGGTTGACGAAGGTTTCGAGATCGATTGCGTATTCGGCGAAGCTGCGCACATGGCCTTTCGTCGAGTTGCCGAGCGCGCGCGTGGACAATCCCTGTCCGCGCCAGTCGAGGATGGCAACCGCGAAACCGCGCGCGCGGAGGTCGCGCACGGTTTCAAAATATTTCTCGATAAACTCGGTCCTCCCCGGAAACAGGCAGACGGTACCCTTGCGTCCGGGCGGCGGCGGCCAACGCGCAAAACGCACCGTCACGCCGTCGCGCGTTTTGAGCTTTCCGGAGACCGCCCCTTCGGGTACCGGGTTGGCCGCAATGGAAATCAAGGTCATGGGTGGAAGTGGAACCGCCGCACAGATTGAGCAGGCTTTATAGCGCGATCGAGGTCGAAACGGAATCGGTATGGAGAAGTGCTCGGCTATGGCCGTCGATCAGCGCAAGATTGCCGTCGCGGCCGCCGGGTTCTGCAGCTTTCTCAATCTCTACTCGCCGCAGGCGCTGTTGCCGGAACTCTCGCGCGAATTCGCTGTCGGCGCAGGAGAGATCAGCGCGATCATGACGGCAAGTACGCTTGCCATCGCGCTCACGGCGCCATTTACCGGCGCGGTCGCAGATGTGATCGGGCGCAAGCGCCTGATCACGGCGGCGATGCTCGCAGTCGCGGTTCCGACAATCGGCGCCGCGCTCGCCCCCGGTGTGACCGCGATCATCGGCTGGCGATTCCTTCAGGGATTGCTGCTGCCGCCGATCTTTGCCGTCACCGTCGCTTATATCGGCGACGAGTGGCCGCGCCGCGAAGTTCCCGGCGTTGCCGGCATCTACATCACTGGATCGAGCATCGGCGGTTTCGGCGGGCGTCTCATTCCGGGAGTGCTCGCGGATCAGGTCGGATGGCGCGGCGCCTTTCTGGCGCTCGCCGTCCTGTCGCTGATCGGCGCGCTGGTGGTCGCAATGCTGCTGCCCCGGGAGCGGGGATTTGTCCGCTCGGACGGATTGCGCGCGTCGGGCCGGCAGATGCTGCGTCATCTCGCGAATCCGCAGCTCGTCGCCACCTATGCGATCGGGTTCGGCGTCCTGTTCAATTTCATCGCCGTGTTCACTTATGTGAGCTTCCATCTTGCCGCGCCGCCGTACTCGTTCTCCTCAACGCTGCTCGGCGCGATTTTCGTGACCTACCTTGGAGGCGCCGCCGTCGCCCCGATGACCGGATGGGCGATCGCACGCTTCGGCCGCCGCCGTTTCATTAGCGCCACACTGGCATTCTGGACCGTGGGCACGCTTCTCCTCCTGGCGGATCCGGTTTGGGCGATCATGGGAGGGCTTACGCTGTGCGCCGTCTGCGGCATGCTCTGCCAAACCATCTCGACCGGCTACGTTACCGCGATCGCCAAAGAGGGCCGCTCGTCCGCGGTCGGCCTTTACGTCACGTTCTTTTATATTGGCGGCAGCGTGGGGGCGTTCCTTCCCGGCATAACCTGGAACGCCGCCGGATGGACTGCCTGCGTTGCGATGGTCATCGCGATGCTGCTTGGGATGAGTGCCGTCGCCGCGATCGCCTATCGCGGGGTGACCACGTGATAGGCGTCCCAACGGCTGCTATCTCGGCTGTCGGAATAATCTTGGGATATCGCGCGCGCCATGCACGAATCGCAAAATTGTTACCTTCGATACTGAAGACAACGTCCGCCATGTCAGCGGCGGGGCGACTCTGATTTTACAGCGAGCTTCTGTGCGACTTCGTCGAGGGGAATTTCTCCGCCCTCCGCATCAGATTCGGCAATCATCCGCCTCACCGCTGTTGCATCGATATCGCTCCAGTTTATCGCAGCATCCTCGAGCAACATCACCGCCGCAGTAACGGCGCTTTCGGCGTCTGGATAAAGGCCATCGGAAATCTGCTGCTCGACAATCTGAGCCGCTTCATTGCTCAGCGTAACCGTAATCGTCATGCTCTGCCTCAATTCACAATCTACAGCAGAACGTCCTATTGGACAAATATAGATACCGTTGCGGTGCGCCAGTAGGGATGAGGTTGAAATCCACCCCTATCGAAGCTTGCGCCGCCTATCCGCTACTGACTATCCAGGTAGGAAATGTCGCGCAGCGGCTCGGGGTCGGCGGATTGCAGCACGAAGCCGGAGGCGCGCGCTGCGGTTGCGATCGGCCGCCGCAGTTCGGCGACGAACGGGTGCGCCGGATGCTCGTCGTAACCGTAGATGTCGTCGCGGAAATTAATGGTGCCGTCGCGCGTCACCCAGCCGGTGAGATAGATCCAGGCGACCGGAATTTTGTGCGCCACCCGCACGTCGAGCTTCTGGCCCTTGGCGATCGCGGCATCGATCTCGCGGCGGCCCCAACCGCGAGTCTCCTCCAGGACCCAGGCTGCGAGATCGCGCGGATTCTCCACGCGCGTGCAGCCCGAAGACTGGAAGCGATAGTCCTCGCTGAAGAATTCTCGGTGATTTGTGTCGTGCATGTAGACCGAATGCGCATTGGGCATGTCGATGCGCACCGCGCCGAGCGCATTCCAGCTGCCGGAATCCTGGCGGATGGTGAAATTCGGCGCGCGGTCGGAATTCCAGTCGACGCTGCGCGGATCGACCTCATTGCCCGCGCCGTCAAGGACCCGCATGTGCATGCGCGCCGCATAGCCGGGATCCCTGCGCATCCGCGGAATGACGTCCTTCTTGAGGATGCCGAGCGGCACGGTCCAGGTCGGATTGAGATTGACGGCAGTGATGTAGGTTGTGAGCTGCGGCGAGGGACGATCCGGCCGGCCGACCTGCACCACATGACGGCGCACCACTTTGTTTCCGACCACAGCCTCGGCGAAGGCAGCCGGGAGATTTACCACGACATAGCGTTCGCCAAAGGCGAAATCCGTTTCCGCGAGCCGATCTAGCGAGGCCGCAAGCTGGCGCAGACGCTTTGTCACCGGCACGTTGAGAGCTGCGAGCGTCTTGCGCCCGACGCTGCCGGTCTGTTCGAGACCATGGCGGGCCTGGAACCGGCGCACTGCTGCCGTCACCGCATCGTCATAGACTTCGCCGGCGGACTGCGCGGCCGGCAGGTCGTCGCTGACGAGCAGGCGCTGCCGCAGCAGCGCCACGTCCGGGCCGCTTGCTCCGGGGGCCAATTTGGCCTCACTGGGAAGCGTGGGCCAGCCGCCGCGCACTTCGATCGCCGAATAGCTCAGCATGGCGGCCGCGATCCGCTGCGCGGTGCCTTCGTCGTATACCGGATCGGGCACCGCTGTGACGGGTAGAACGGCCTCTGACGCTGCCGCCGGCTGCATTGGCGCCGGCTTGGCTTTGGGCGCGGGCGTGCTCGTCTGCGAAAACGCCGGTGAAACCAACCCGGCGAGTGCGAGCACTGCCGCTGAAAAGAAACTTGGACACACGGCCGCTGCAGGCCGCCTCACGTGATGTCGCGGCATTCAAATCCCCCTCGACCAAGCCACGCGTTTCACTCGATGCCGGATGCAATGCGCATGCGGCGAAGCTTCGAGCTGGTGCTGGCTGCCCCGGACTTGAGCTTTTGTCGCAGCGACATGCGACAAAGTTCACGGCCGCGGTGTGAGAGTGCCGCTCAACTGTGGCTCTCTGATGAAAGATCTCCCGCCGTCGCACGCGCAGCTTGATTTGAAGGCGGGAGAGCCACCGCCGACGCGCTGCCGGCAGCAGGATGGAATGGGGTGGGCGGAGCACTGCGCGACCGCAAACGGCGATCTCTTCCGCTGGACGCATGTGCCGTTCACTTATGGCACGGCCCGGCAGATGCCGGGCCGCCCGAAAACCCCACCAGCTGCAGCTAATTCTTTTCAGCCTTGCTGGTTCGCTGCTTCAACCTCAGCCGGCCACGCCGGGCCAGAGTGCATGATGATCTGACACCCCGAACGTGCCGCCGGGCAACGCCTTGCAAACACTTTTCCCCGCTATTTTGACAGCGCGATATTTGCGCAAATTTTATTTGTCCGCGCATGCCGCTGCACTCCATATTGGCCGTACTCGCGTGTTCCTCCAAGCACGCGAGGATGGAGGCCCGGCGACCCTCCCAAAGCGACGCCGGCGCTCCTTTCTCAAGCGACAGGCGGCGCCTGCAGCAGCCGGCCCGCCTGTCGACGAATCAGCTGCGCGCGAAAAAAGCCCCGCCCGGTGCATGCGGCGGGGCCGAGTCTGCGTCATGTTTCGCGCTCCAGAACGCTTATACTTTTACGGAGCGCGCCGCGGTAACGCCAAACCACATAAAAAAGTTGCGTTATTTATCCGACTCTAGGCCTAGGCGAGACTCAATTGATCGGCACCGAGCGATCCACAGGAACGCCGTGCAGATATACCGCCGAGATTTTGCGGGTGTTGGTGATGTCGTCGAGCGGATTGGCGTCGAGCACCATGAAATCGGCGCTCATCCCCGGATCGAGCGTTCCCGCGTCGGTCACCCGCAGGAAGGCCGCCGAGTTGCGCGTCGCCGCCACGATCACCTGCATCGGCGTCATGCCAGCGGTCACCATGTCGGCCATCTCCTCGTGCGGCGCCCATGGCCGGTTGCCGTCGGTCCCCATGGTGATGCGCACGCCCTCCCGGCTGAGCCGGTTCAAGTTGCGCGCCTGGATGCCGTAGAACGCCTGCTCCTTTGGGCGGTCAGTGTTCGCCTTTTCCAGCTGCGCATATTCATCGGCCGAGATGCTCGGCTTGAGCCAGCTGTTGTCCACCTTCACGCCGCGATCCGGCAGGTTCGGCGTGAGGAACAGATACGGACGCTGCCGGAACAGCCTGACGGTCTCATCGTCGATGTCGCGGTCACGAACGCCATGCGCAAAGGCATCGAGCCCGGCGCGCATAAGGCCCTTGGCGTCCTCCATGTTGAAAATATGTGCGGTGACGCGGAGCCCGCGGTTGTGCGCCTCGTCGATGATGGCGGCATATTGGAGGGGAGTTACCTTGTCGACCTTGCCGTCACGGTCATCGACCCAGACCTTGATGATGTCTGAGCGCCGAGCGGCGTTCTCCTGCACCGCCTTGCGGCCTTCAGCCTCGCTGTTGATCTGGAACGTCGGCCGCCCCGGCTCGATCCTGGTGATACCCTTCCCGGCGCTGAAATAGCGCGCGGCCCCGGGAATCTTCTCCTGGCGCATGTCCATCAATGCGAAATTGTCGGTGCCGAGACTGAGTGCGGCGCTCACTCCATAATAGGCGCGCCGCTTGAGGTCTTTGATAAGTTTGTCGCGCGTCGTGTTCAGATGCGTGTGGGTATCGAGAACGGTCGGCATGATGGTCTTGCCGGAGACGTTCACGCGCGTCGCTCCGGCCGGCACCGAAACGTCGGCGGCCTTGCCGGCCTGCAGGATCCTGTCGCCTTGGATAACGAGCGTGCCGTTCTCGATCGGAGCGGCTTCGTTGCCGGTAATAAGGCGGGCGCCTTCGAAGACGGTAACGCCACCTCCGGGCGCCTGCGCGCGCGCTGAGACTGTAAGCCCGAGAATTACGGCGAGCACCGCGCTGAGCGTGCCCACGTTCATTCGCTGCATTTGATCCTCCCTGTACATTCCCCCTCCATTTGAAGGGGTCGCGGGAACACTAGCCGCTAACGGGGCGCGTGAGGAGGGGAGAAATTGGTACAGCCGCTCGCGCGGCGCCGCCACTGCGCACGGCTTTACGGCACCCATCGCCTTCGGTACCCTTGCGAATGCCGGGCAGGACGAAAGCCCCAGAAACTGTTAGCCGGACTCGGCATCAGGCGCGGTGCAAGCCCGGGGCCAATTCGCAGTGGAGGAATTACTCATGAGAACCAAACCGGGGATGCTGTTTGCAGCATCGGCCTTGCTGGTCGCGCCGGCGGCCGCACTCTCCATCTCCGTCGCTGCGATGGCGCAGGACGCGAAGAAATATCCCGACTGGGACGGCCTATGGGGCCGCGGGAGCCCGGTCGGGACCTGGGACCCAACCAAACCAGGCGGTCCGCGGCAGGAGCCCCCGCTCACCGCGCAATATCAGGCGATCTATCAGGGAAACCTCGCCAAAAGCCGCGCGGGCATCAATTTCGATATCAAGGCCACCTGCGGTCCGGTCGGAATGCCGCGGCTTATGGTGCTCTACGAGCCGATCGAGATCGTGGTAAAGCCAAAGGCCACCTACATGCTGGCTGAGTCGATGAGCCCGATCCGGCGCATTTACACCGACGGCAGCGACTTCACACCCAACGAGGACGACGCCAAGCGCAACTTCCTCGGCCATTCGATCGGTCGCTGGCTCGATACCGACGGCGACGGCGCCTATGATACGCTCGAAGTCGAAACCCGCTACACGCAAGGCCCTCGCCTGTTCGAATCGACCGGTATTCCGCTGCATGAGGATAACGAGACGATCGTCAAGGAGAGGATCTATCTCGACAAGGCCGACCACAACATTCTCCGCGACGAGATCACCACGTTCGACCATGCGCTGACCCGGCCGTGGACGGTCAGCCGGTTCTATCGTCGCGTCGCTCACCCGGTCTACGACGAATACAACTGCACCGAGGACAACCGCTGGGTTACCATCGGCGGCAAGCTCTATCTCCTCGATGAGGAAGGCTACGTGATGCCGATCCAGAAGGATCAGCCGCCGCCCGACCCGAAATACCTGGAGAAATATTTCAGAAAAACGACCGGCGAAGCGGAACGGCGTTGAGCCTGTTCGCTTTGCGTCAAATCCACTGGTTTGCATTACCTCCAAGATGGCCGGCTTGCCCGGCCATCTTAATTATCAGAGCATCCGGCGGCGGTGGAACAATTCACCGGGGATTGCGTTCCGTCCCTAACACGCCGTCGGCAGGGGCAATCTTCCACAATACCCGGACACCGCCCGACGCAGATCCGGGCCAACCACGCCGAGGCGACCACCTTGGTCGCGGAGAGCATCGTCATGTTCCAGTCGCACCGCACTCAAGATTGGCAACGCATCCAGGGCGCCGAAGAGATCAGCCTTAACTACCTTGGCGGCATCCGCGCCTTCATCGAGCGTTGCGGCCAAATCGAATCCATCAGCGATCAGATGCGCGAGCTTGTCGAGGCGCGCTGGCCCGACTTGGTACGAAAGCTCCCGCCCAAGCACTGACTCCGCCCCGCTGGCGGGACAACCAACCATGTCGTCGCGCGGCAGCCGCAGTCTCGCGATATGGCGCCGCATCTCGCCAAGCGTGTTCTACGGCAGCGACTACCCTTCCGTTCCGCGCAAGCCATCGAGCCCCTTCGCAGGGCTTCACCTATTTCACATTGACGCCGCGCATTCCAAACCGAACCAGAGTCGCATTCGGGCCATTGAAGAAAGCGGCGTTCACTTTGCATAAACCAAAACATCGTAAACCAAAAGATAATGAGTAACTGAGCGCCGTGCACGGCGAGCTCTCAACTCGGCACAGAAGTCGGAGGCTTGTCATGCAGGCTAGTGTTACTGCGACAAAGCGATTGTTGCCGGTGCTCGCGGTCGCAGCTCTAACAGCGATGAGCGCCGAGGAAAGTGCATTCGCCGCCGAGCTTGAATTGCCAGCACCACCACCGGTCAAGGCTCCAGCGTATGTTGTGCCGCCCCCGTTCACCTGGACGGGCGTTTACCTGGGCGGCAATATCGGCGCGGCTTGGGCCCAACATACCGTGACCGAGAGGCTCTATGGGCTGGGCTTCGAGACCGGGTCCAGCAGTGGAGCTTTCATCGGCGGCGGCCAGCTCGGATTCAATTACCAGGCTGGCTGGTTCGTCGGCGGCCTGGAGGGGGAGTTTGATTGGGCCTCGAATAACAGCAACAGCGTCCCCCTGGTGGTTCCGGCTATCGGGCCGAATAATCTCATCAAGGTAACATCGGACACCCGGTGGATCTCGACGCTCGCCCTGCGGCTGGGCATAGGTGCTGACCATTGGTTGTTCTATGGCAAACTCGGCGGTGGCTGGGCGGGCGATAACGGGTTTACCGTTACTGACGTCACCACCGGCACATCGTTCACCGGCTCCGTTGGCCACCCCCGCGCTGGCTGGCTGGCCGGGGGCGGAGTCGAATGGGCCGTCGCCAACAATTGGACCGTCAAGGTCGAGTACGAATCTCTAGGGCTCAACAGCAGGCGCTTCACGGTCCCGGTCGGGGCGCCGTTCATGATCGGCGACACCTTTACCGGGAGCCGGATCATCCAGGAGGTCAAGGTCGGGTTCAATTATCTGTTCTACTGGCTGCCGGCCTTTGCCGCGCCCTACTGATCGGCCCGCCTCGATTCCAACTGGTATACTTCCGCGCTATGGTTCACCCGGCACGGGAGAACGGGAATGGCATCTTACTGGCGGACGCTGCGCGAATACGTCGAAGGCCTCGACCGCGCCGAGAAGCTCGTCCGCGTCACCACGCCGATCAACAAGGATACCGAACTGCATCCGCTCGTCCGCTTGCAGTTCCGCGGGCTGCCGGAGAGCAAGCGCAAAGCCTTCCTGTTCGAAAATGTGGTCGACGCGCGCGGCCGCCGCTTCGACATCCCGGTGCTGGTCGGCGGGCTGGCCGGCTCCGCCGAAATATACGCGCTCGGCATGTGCTGCCGGCTCGATGAGATCGAGGACGTCTGGCGCCGAGCCATGACCCAGCAGGTCGCACCGGTCGTGGTGAATGCGGCGCCCTGCCAGGAGATCGTCATCCGCGGCGAGGAGCTTTCCCGTCCGGGCGGCGGGCTCGGGCGGCTGCCGGTCCCGATCTCGACGCCCGGCTTCGACAACGCTCCTTATACGACCGCCGGCCACTGGGTAACGAAGGATCCGGAAACCGGCATGCACAATGTCGGCAACTACCGGGGCATGGTGAAGTCGGAAGATCGTATCGGCGTGCTGCTCGGAAGACTTGCCTGGGGCATGCGCTGGCACATCGACCGCTGGCGCGAGCGCGGCGCCACCCACGTGCCCGCCGCCATCGTGATCGGCGCACCGCCGCACGTCACCTACACGGCGGTGACGCGCATCCCCAACGACATGTGCGAATACGACGTCGCGGGCGGCCTCATCGGGCAGCCGATCGAGCTTGTCCGCTGTGTCACCCAGGATCTTCTCGTTCCGGCCGAGGCCGAAATCGTGATCGAGGGGACGGTGCCGACCGAGGTCATCGAGATGGAGGGGGCGTTCGGCGAGTTTCCCGGTTACATGGCGCAGCGCGATTACAGCTTCTTCATGGAGCTTTCCGCGATCACGATGCGCAGGAATCCGATCTACCTCTCGATCCTGAGCCAGATGCCGCCGAGCGAGAGCAGCAAGATGCGCAACATCGGCCGCGCCGCGGCCGGGATGCGGCTTCTGCGCAGCGCCGGCTTGGATAACGTGATCGCGGTCGAATATCTCGAATGCGCGGGCTCGAACGCGGTTGCGGCGGTGAAACTCAAGAAGCGCGACCCCGACGACGGCAAGAAAGCGCTCCGGCTCCTCGCCGACAAATTCATGGGCAAGATGCTGGTCGCTGTCGATGAGGATATCGACATCAAGGACGCAGAAAACATCCTGTGGGCCATCGCCTATCGGGCGCAGCCTTATCGAGATACCGAAGTGGTCGAGGCGCCGCCGTTTACGCTCGATCCTGCGGCGGTGCCGCCGGGAGCCTCGCGCGGCCTCGTCACCCGCGATAAGCCGCCCCGCTCGACGGCACTGCTCATCGACGCGACGATGCCCTGGCCCTACCCGCCGTTATCGCTGCCCAAGCGCGAGTTCATGGAGCGGGCGATCGAGATCTGGCAGGGGCTGCAGCTGCCCGCACTTAATCTGAAGACGCCCTGGTGGGGCTATTCGCTCGGTTACTGGACCGAAGAGGAGGAACAGGAAGCGGCGCTTGCGGTCGAGGGGCGCCATTACGAAACCGGCGAAAAGCAGAGGCAATCGCGGCGCAGGTTCGGTGAGTGAGACTCAAGTAGGGCGGGTTAGGCGCGCCGTTCGATTACTTGACTCCCAGCATGCGCCCAGCGGCGCGCCGTAACCCGCCATCCCGCCGGCCGGCGGGTTACGCGGCCCGCCGGCCGGCGGGTTACGCGGCCCGCCAGCGTGGCAAGCCGTGCGCATAACGCATAGGCGGGCCGCTAAACCACCCTACGAAACCGCGCGTAGCCGTCTACCGCGCCGCTTCGGCGGCAGCCGGAGCTTTCTCGAAAAACTTCTGTTCGATATCGTTATAGATCCGCACCAGCCACTGTTCGGCGCGCTGGGCGCGATCCTGATAATGGCGCATCTCGATCTCGACTTCGCGGATCCGCTCTTCGGCCGCCCGCAATTGCATCGAGAGCTTATGCGCCAGATCCATGGCCCGGTCGCAATTGGCATTGGCAGTTTCGGCAGCCTGTTGCAGCAGAGACACGATCGCTTGGCCCGAACGGTCGACGGCGTCGCCGTCACCGCGCACCTCCTTCGGTTTCGGCGCAAACGGGATGTTTTCCTTTGGGTTCTGGCCGAACGGAATGATCTTCTTGACGGCCTCAGCAGCGCGATCGTTCATTGTTTATTTCCCCCAGTCTTCAGACCAGCAACCTTACCATCGCACGCCGATCTCGACCCCTATCTTTGTACCAATCCCCAAAAAAGGGCCGTGGTGTGGCAAAGATGCCACGAATGCCTGCCTGATGTCATAATCCCGACATGCAAAACGGAGGGCGGGTTAGGCACGGATGAGCGCCGAAGCAAATCGCAACGCACGGCCGACTAATCTTACCGCGTCACAACCTCCGTAGGGTGGGCAAAATCGCGTGGCACCACCTGACAGCGTGGGCAACGCGCCCGGCGCGATTTTGCCCACGCGGTCGGCATTGGAGAAGGCGCCGTTGCCCACCCTACGATGTTTCTGACGCAGTAAGGCTAACCGACGCTACGAGCTACGAACGCGACGGAAGCCGCCGCCGCTCGACGACGACCTTTCTCGGCGTTCGTCCCGGTGCGGGCCTGGATGGGGGTCTTGCCTTGCGCAGGTGCGCCTTACCCGGGTCTTCCCACAGGGTTACCGGCGAGGAAGCGGAAATGACCGAGACTTCCTGCTTATAGACCGCGTGCAGTTGGCCGTCTCGCTCAAGCGAAATGCAAAATTCATCGAAACTGGTAATCACGCCCTTGAGCGCGATTCCGCTCAGCAGAAAGACCGTCGTCGGAGTCCTGGTCTTGATCAGGTAGGAGAGAAATTCGTTCTGGAGGCGATTGGGGTCGCGGGACGGCATCGGGGCCTCATTTTATGGCTCCAGCGGAGCGATCCGCCCGCGAGGATATCGTTTCTTATACCATAGCGCTCCAACTTGGTGGCGATCACCCGAAAATGATGCGCAGATTCGACGCGCGCGGGCGATGACGGGCAAGGCCATGGAAGGACACATTCTGATCACCGGGGCACTGGGGCAAATTGGTTCCGAACTCGTTCCGGCCCTGCGCGACCGTTATGGAGCCGAACGTATCGTCGCTTCCGATCTGCGCATGCGACCACACCAGCTTGCCAACGAGGCCGCCTACGAGCATCTCGACTGCACCGAACCCACGCAGATCCTCGAAGTGATCCGCCGCCACGAGATCGGCACGATCTATCATCTGGCGGCATTGCTCTCGGCTGTGGCGGAGGAAAGACCGCATGCCGCCTGGAGCATCAACATGGGCGGCCTCTACAATGTGCTCGAAGCCGCGCGGCAATACCGCTGTCAGGTGTTCTTTCCGAGCTCGATCGGGGTGTTTGGCCCCTCGACGCCGCGAGAGCACACGCCGCAACTAGCCATCCAGAGGCCCACGACCATGTACGGCGTGACCAAGGTGGCGGGCGAACTCCTCTGCGACTACTACGCTCTGCGCTTCGGCGTCGATGCGCGCGGACTGCGGCTACCCGGCCTGATTTCGTACGTAGCGCCGCCCGGCGGCGGGACCACCGATTATGCCGTTGAGATCTTTCACCAGGCGCTGCGCCACCGGCAATACACCTGTTTTCTGCGGTCCGATACCCGCCTCGACATGATGTACATGCCGGATGCTATTGCGGCGATGATCGCGCTGATGGAGGCAGATTCGGCGCAGCTTCGGTTTCGCAATGCCTATAATGTGACCGCAATGAGCATCACGCCGGCAGAGCTTGCGGCCGAGATCCGCAAACACATTTCCGGCTTCGAGATCGATTATCAAGTCGATCCGGTGCGTCAGGCCATCGCCGATTCCTGGCCGCGCTCGCTTGACAACAGCGCGGCGCGGGCCGACTGGGGCTTTACCCCGCGCTTCGAACTTGCAGCGATGACCGCCGACATGCTGGCGCGCCTGCGCGAGAGAATGCGCGCCGTCAAGGCCGGCTGAGCGGTGTGAGATAGCGTGTCCCGGGCGCAGCGCAGCGCGGCCCTGCCCTCGAAAATAAACCGCAACATTGAGCCGCGCTGCGCTGCGCCCGGGACCGTTACGATCTCGCTCTTGGCGGTCCCGGATCAGCGGTGCACCACTCTCGCGCGCCGAAGGCTGCGGACGTGTTATCGTACCGCGCCGGTGCGCGCGCTCGCGCTGCACCGCATCCGGGACATAATGCTGAGGGTCCAATGCCGATCCAGGGACTCACAAAAGTGCTCACTGCGCGGCTCGCCGACTTGGAGCAGAGCGGCCGGCTCAAGGGCAAGGAAAGCGTGATCCGCGGCATGATTGCCCCACGCGGCGGAAACGGGCCGCGCTATCTTCTCGAAGGCGAGGGCGACAAGCCGTTTCTGCGGATGAATTCCAACAGCTATCTCGGCATGGCGGTGCACCACGAGATCATTGCCGCAGAGGAGAAGGCTGCCGCAAGCTACGGCACCGGCCCGGGCGCAGTGCGCTTCATCAGCGGCACCTGGTCGCCGCATATTGCGCTGGAACAGCGGCTCGCCGCCTTCCATAACCGATCGGCCGCCATGCTGTTCTCGTCCGCCTATGCCACGGTGATGGGAATCATCCCGCCGCTGGTCACCGACAAGACGGCGGTGATCAGCGATGAGCTCAACCACAACTGCATCATCAACGCGATCGCGCTGGCGCGTCCGGCTGAGAAACGAATCTTCCGGCACCTCGACCTCGGCGAGTTCGAGCGCCACATCGCAGCCGCCTCGAAGAGCTGCGCGCGCGCGCTCATCGTGACCGACGGCGTTTTCAGCATGCGCGGCGACCATGCGCCGCTCGATCGCATCATGGAGATTGTGCGCCGCTATGACGGTGCATTCGCCGAGAACGCCATCGTCGTAGTCGATGATTCGCACGGCGTCGGCGCCTTCGGGGAAACCGGCCGCGGGACCGAGGAATACACGAAATCCGGCGCAGCCGATCTCCTCGTGTCAACGCTCGGCAAGGCCTTCGGCGTCAATGGCGGCTATGTGGTGGGAGACGAAACCGTCATTCGGTATCTCCGCGAGACTTCGCCGTTCTATATCTATTCGAACCCGATCACGCCCGCCGAAGCGAGTGCCGCGCACCGGGCAATCGACATCGTCGATAGCCCGGCTGGCATTTCGCTGCTCGCTCATCTGCGCACCATGACCGCGCGTTTCAAAGCCGGGCTCGGCAAGCTCGGGCTTGAGACGCTTCCCGGCGAACACCCGGTGGTGCCGCTGATGCTGCGTGACACCGTGCGCACCTCGGCGGCGGTGGCGCATCTGCGCCGCGAAGGTATCCTGGCCACGGGCCTCAATTATCCCGTGGTGCCGAAAGGCGACGAGGAAATCCGGTTTCAGATCAGCGCCGATCACACCGCCGCCGACATCGACACGGCGCTGGCCGCGCTCGCGCGCTTTGCGTAGCCCGGATTGGGCTTGCGGGAAGTTGTCTACTCGCACATCCGTGGCGCAAGCCCAATCCGGGACCTTCGGGACGCGCCCCGGATTGCGATCGCCCCGACCATCTTGGTGACGGCGAGATCGTGCAGGCGATCACAATCCGGGCTACGACTCGCCTGCCATTTGCCCAAGCGGTCCCGTCTTGCGGCTGCTCTGTCGGGCGCGTTTGCCCACGCGGTCCCGCCTCACGGCAATCGAGCGCGTGGGCAAAATCGCGGGTGGGGCGATGCGTGCGGGAGAAGTTGCGGACGCGATTTTGCCCACCCTACGGAGCCTCGCTGGTCAGCACCTTGTAACCGTCCTCATCAAGAAGTTGTTGCAATTCAGCCCTGTTGCCGATCTTCATCTTGAAGAGCCAGCCATTGCCGGTCGGTTCCGAATTGACCAACCCCGGCTCGTCGGCGAGGCGGCCGTTGACCTCGATGATCTCGCCGCCTACCGGCGCATAGACATCGGAGGCGGCCTTGACCGACTCCACGGTAGCAGCGGCGGCACCCATCGCGAATTTCGCGCCTTTCGCGGGTAATTCGATGAATACCAGATCGCCGAGCTTCTCCTGAGCGAAAGGCGTGATCCCGACCGTCGCGACATCACCTTCGATCCGAAGCCACTCGTGCTCCTTGGTGTATTTCAGCATGGCGGCACCTCTGAAGAGCTAATGACGCTTATAGCGCGCGGGAACGAATGGAAGCCTTGCGACGACGACCGGAAGGCGTTTGCCCCGCACTTCGGCGAACATCCTCGTGGAAGGCACGCTTGCGGCGACGGCAACATAGCCCATGGCGATCGGCGCGCCGAGACTCGGGCCGAAGCCTCCGGAGGTCACGATCCCTATTGGCGTTGCATCGGGCTCGGCCGCAAACAGCGGGGCGCCGGCGCGCACCGGAGCGCGGCCTTCCGGACGCAATCCAACCCGGCGTCGGCGCGCACCGCTCGCAAGCTGTTGGAGGATGATTTCCGCTCCCGGAAAGCCCCCTGCCCGCGCGCCGCCGGCGCGCCGCACCTGGGGAAGCGTCCATTCGAGCGAGGCTTCGACCGGCGTCGTGGCTTCGTCGAGGTCAGAACCGTAAAGGCAAAGCCCAGCTTCGAGCCGGAGGCTGTCCCGCGCACCCAAGCCCGCCGGCGACACGGCGGGATGACGCAACAGCGCGTCCCACAGAGCCTCAGCGCCCTCGCCGCGGACGCTGATCTCGAATCCATCCTCACCCGTATAGCCCGAGCGCGCCACCCAGCACGCTTCGTCTGCAAGCGATAGCAAGCGCACGTCCATGAACCGCATGGCGCGAATTTCGGGGGCGAGTGCTGCCAGCACGTCCTCGGCTTGCGGTCCCTGCAGCGCAACCAGCGCATGGTCGGCAAGCGCCTCGATCAGGCAATCCGCGTCAAGCTGATCGCGCAGGTGGGCCTCGTCAGCCGACTTGCGCGCCGCGTTGACGACAAGCCGCAGGTGATCACCCGCGTTCGCCACCATGAGATCGTCAAGCACCCCGCCGGCATGGTTCGTCAACAGCGTGTACCGCTGCCGCCCCGCCAGTAGCCCAAGCACGTCCGCAGGCACGAGCGTCTCAAATGCGCGCCCCGCCTTCTCGAAGCCTCCTGATCGCGGGCGCAGCAGAACCTGGCCCATATGCGAGACGTCGAACAGGCTGGCAGCAGCGCGCGTGTGCAGGTGCTCCTTGATAATCCCTGGTGGATACTGCAGCGGCATCTCGTAGCCGGCGAACGGGACCATGCGCGCGCCGAGCCGCACATGGGCGGCGTGAAGCGGCGTGTGCTTGAGCACGGCGGCTTCATCGGATTGGGCCATGGAAAGGCTAGAGCCCGTTCTGACAAGGTTGGATCGCGTATCGGAGATGGCGACTCGCGTAGCGCAAGCGCCACCTCTCCCCCATGAGCGCGCTTACACGCGTCTTCGACGCGCTATGGGGGAGAGATCGCCCGCGCTTTAGAGAGGGCAGGTGAGGGGTTTCGACTCTATCGAGACTCCCGAACCCCCTCACCCCAACCCTCTCCCCTTTGGGGAGAGGGAGCGCACCGACGCGGCACGACTGTGCATCAATCCCAACGCTCATGACCGATTCTGACCGAAACATGGGCTAGCTCCGCTTCAACGACGCGAGGTCGGTGAGGATCGGCTCGCGCGCGGCTTTGACCTCGTCGAGGCGGCCGACCGGGGTATCGTGCGGGGCGCTCTTGACCAGCGCCGGTTCGTTTCTCGCCTCCTCGGCAATAGCGCGCATTGCGGCGACAAACGCGTCGAGGGTCGGCTTGCTCTCGGTCTCGGTGGGCTCGATCATCAACGCTTCCGGTACGATCAGCGGGAAATAATTCGTCGGCGGATGAAAGCCGTAGTCGAGCAGCCGCTTGCTGACGTCGAGCGCGCGCACCGGCGTGCCGTTGACCGCGCCGCGGCAGACGAATTCATGCATGTTGGTACGGTCGAACGGGACCGCGAAGACGTCGCGCAATTTGACCCGCAGATAATTGGCATTGAGCACCGCGTGCTCGGAATTTTCGCGCAGTCCTGCCGTGCCGTGGCGCCGAATATAGGCATAGGCGCGTACGAACATGCCGAAATTCCCGAAGAAAGGTTTTACCCGGCCGATCGAGTTCTTCGGCTCCGCGAGGACGTAGCGGGCGTTTTCTCCCTTGCCCTCTCTGGCGATCAGCGGCCCGGGCAGAAAATCGGCAAGCCGCTCTGAGACCCCGACCGGACCGGCGCCGGGACCGCCGCCGCCATGGGGCGTGGAGAAGGTTTTGTGCAGATTGAAATGCATCAGGTCGAAGCCGAGGTCGCCGGGCCGGGCGATGCCGGCAAGCGCGTTCATATTGGCGCCGTCGCCGTAGACGAGCCCGCCGCAATCGTGCACCAGGCGCACGACCTCTTCGATGTGCTCCTCGAAGAGGCCGAGCGTATTGGGATTGGTGATCATGATGCCGGCGATGGTGTCGTCACACGCCGCCCGCACCGCCTCGACATCGATATTGCCGCGCGCATCAGAGGCGAGCTCAATTGCGGAAAATCCGGCCATGGTCGTGGAAGCGGGATTGGTGCCGTGAGCCGAATCGGGAATGAGTATGCGCCTGCGCGCAAGCTCGCCGCGCGCGTGATGATAGGCGCGTATCATCAGGAGCCCGGTCAACTCGCCATGGGCGCCTGCCGCAGGCTGCAGCGATACTGCGGCGAAGCCGCCGATCTCGGTTAGCCATTGCTGAAGTTCGAAGATGAGCGCGAGGTTGCCCTGGACGACCTCCGGCTCCGCAAGCGGGTGAGAATCGCCGAAGCCGGCAATCCCCGCGATCTCCTCATTGATCTTCGGATTGTATTTCATCGTGCAGGACCCGAGGGGAATAAAGCCCGAATCGACGCCGAAATTCCGCTGCGACAACGCGAGATAGTGCCGCACGACATCAAGCTGCGAGAGCTCCGGCAGCTCGCAATGAGCCCGCAATTGGTCGGCGGGGAGCCGCGTTTGCGGCACGTCCGGGTCGGGCAGGTCCACGCCGCTCCGGCCGGCCACGCTGAGCTCATAAACTGTAGCGATTTTCGCGCGGTTCATCGCGCCGCCTCCTCAAGCGCTCGAACGAGCCGATCGATGGCTGCACGCGTATTCACTTCCGTCACCGCGAACAGCATGTGCTGCTCGAACTGCGGGTAGTCGCGGCCGAGGTCGTAGCCGCCGACAATTCCCTGCTCGCGCAGATGCCAACTGATGTCGTTTGCGGGACGGGGCAAGCGTACGACGAATTCCTGGAAGAACGGCTTTTCCGGCACCTGCGGATTAACGGTGAAGCCTTTGAGCTTGCCGATTTCTGCGGCCGCATAGTGGCTCTTGTGGAAGCAAAGCTCGGCAACCTGCCGCAGCCCGGCCTTGCCCATTGTGGCGAGATAAACGGCGGCGCCGACCGCGCAGAGTGCCGAATTGGTGCAGATATTGCTGGTCGCTTTGGCGCGGCGAATATGCTGCTCGCGCGTCGCGAGGGTAAGCACATAGCCGCGGCGGCCCTCGGCGTCGACGGTTTGGCCGACCAGATGTCCGGAGAGACGGCGGACATGGGCCATGCGCGTAGCGAAAATCCCGAGATGCGGTCCGCCGAAGCAAGACGGAAGCCCGAGCGATTGACCTTCGGCGACGACCACATCGGCGCCGAATTCACCGGGCGGTTTGAACAAACCAAGCGAGATCGGATCGACGATCACAATGAGCAGCGCGCCCGCCCGATGGACCTTGTCGGCAAGCCCATCGAGCGGCTCGCATTGGCCGAAAAAATTCGGATGCTGAATAATCAAGGCGGCGGTGTTCTGATCGAGCAAGGCTTCGAGACTGTCGATATCGACGCTCGGATCTTTGTCGCCGGTCACTGTCGCATCGGTCGCCTGCAAATACGTCCTGGCCACTGCGCGATATTGTGGATGCACCGCCGGAGACATGATGATCTTGCGCCGCGTGCCTTGCGCCGCATTGAGCGCGAGCAGTACGGCCTCGGCAAGCGCGGTGGCGCCGTCATAGTGGCTGGCATTGCTCACATCCATGCCGGTGAGGCGGCAGATCATGGTTTGATATTCGAACAGGGTTTGCAGCATGCCCTGGCTGATCTCCGGCTGATATTGCGTATAGGACGTGTAGAACTCGCCGCGCGAGAGCACGTAATCGACCGTGGCCGGCCGGAAGCGCTGGTAGGCGCCGGCGCCGAGAAACGAAAGCGACGGATCGACGGCGAGATTACGCGCAGCAAGCGCGCGCATCTCGGGTGCGATATCGAGCTCCGAGGCGGGCGGCGGAAGCCGAAGCTTGGGCGAGCGCACCCGCGCCGGTATGTCCGCGAACAGGTTTTCGATGTGGGCGACCCCAATGGCTGCGAGCATCTCGCTGCGTTCGGCATCGGTGTGTGGAACATAAGTCATTTGATCCCCCGGAGCGGAACATGGATTCACTGCAAAGCTCGGCAGATGCTAGAGCATTGCGGCAGTAAATTCACTCCGCTATTATTGGCAGTCGGCGCTCCAGTGAAGGAGCAACTCATGTCACACGACCGCATCGCAGCTGATCCCGCCGTTATGTTGGGTAACCCCTGTATCAAAGGCACACGGATCACTGTAGAACTGATTTTGCGCAAGCTAGGCGCCGGCCGCTCTTTTGCGGATCTGCTGGAAGCCTATCCCCAGCTTGGCGAGGAGGATCTGAGGGCAGCGCTGGCCTTTGCAGCTGATTACATGCAGCATGAGACCGTTCTCGTCGATTGATGCGGTTCCTTGCAGACGAGAACGTCTCGGGTCTCGTCGTCGAACGCCTTCGAGCTGACGACTTCAAAGTCACCTTTATCGGGAAAGCAAAATCAGGAGCAACCGACCGCGAGGTTTTGGAGCTGGCGAACACCGAAGGGTGCATCCTGATCACAGAGGATCGCGACTTCGGTGAAATGGTCATTCGCCAACGGCTTCGAGTAAGCGGAGTGGTGCTTCTCGAATTGGACCGCCTCTCAAAATACCGCGGAGGCTGAGCGGGTTGCGGAATTGTCGCTACTCACGCAGGTAAGCTCTCAGGCAACCTCGTTGTCGTCGAGCCGGCGCGCATTCGTCTGCGTGCCCTACCACGCTAAAGCGGCGCCGCTTTTCCGGCGCATCAAGGAGAGTATCCGAATGAAAGTTCTTTCTGCTCAGGCCATCGCCGTGTCGGCAATTGCAGGTCTGCTCGCGCTTTCACTCGCGTCGGGCCGCGCCGCCGAGGCTCCTGATCTCTCCGGCATCTATTGGGCCTCCCGATACAGCCCGAAAATCGAGCTCGGCGGCGGCGATCTGCCGTTCAACGAGGTCGGCCGCGCCACCTACGAGCGAAACATGGCCGGATTGAAAGACGGGACGATCACCGACAATGCCCGCCGTTACTGCGTGCCTGACGGGCTGCCGCGCGTGCTCGCCACACCGTATCCATTCGAGATCGTGCAAGGCCCACCCGGCCAAGTCACGATTCTCTACGAGCTTAATCACCAGATTCGCGTGATCCGGATGGACAAGCCCATGGCGAGCGAAGACTATCTGAGCGCCCACCCGGCCTACAACGGCTATTCCGTCGGCCATTACGAGGGCGATACGCTCGTCGTCGAAACCGCCGGATTCAACGGCAAGACCTTCGCCGACGCGACCGGCGCGCCGCAAAGCGACGCCATGAAAACGCACGAGCGGATCCGCAAGGCCAACCCGAATCAGCTTGAGGTCCTGATCACCGTGCATGATCCTGAATATTATGTGCGCGACTGGCAGACCCGCTTCGTTTACAAGCTGCGCAACGATCTGCGGATCGAAGATTACGTCTGCGGCGAACCGCACCGCGATATTTCATCGGTCGAGGGCGTGCGCCGCCCCTGAGCCGTCAGTACACGAAGGACACTCCGATGCCTAGATCAGCTCGTAGCCGAGCAATTTTCCGACTGGACGCGCTCGGGATCGTGGTCGCGGCCTTCTGCGCCGGCCTCGCCGCTTGGGCGACAGTCATCCCCGCCTCCGCTCAAAATCAGAGTAAAATTCCCGAACTTGCCTCATCGAGCTTCGCCTGGCTTGCCTCCGGGGCCGACTGGCGCGACCCACCGGCAGGCATGCGCGGCCCGATCAAGCCCGACCCCGATCATCCCTACCACGGTAATCTCGACGGTCCCGGACAGGTGACGGTGCGACTTGGGAACTACAAGGACCCGGTACTCAAGCCCTGGGCGGCCGCCGCAATGCGCGAATCCAACGAGGAGGTGCTGCGCGGAGACCGCGCGATGCCGTTTACCGCTCAGTCTCGGTGCTATCCGGGCGGGGTTCCCGGGCAACTGCTGTTTCCAGCGGAGCCTTTCTACTTCATCCAGACGCCGAAAGAAGTATGGATGATCTGGCAGCGCGACCACATGGTGCGGCGCATCTATCTCACCGACAAGCACTCGGACAAGGTCAAGCCCTCCTGGTTTGGCGAATCGATCGGCCATTACGAGAACGGCGATACGCTGGTTGTCGACACGATCGGCCTGTCAGCCAGGAACAGCTACATCGACAATTGGCGCACGCCGCATACCGAGAGGCTGCACGTGACGGAGCGCTTGAAATTGTCGTCGGACGGCAAGACCCTTGAGGCTTTTGTCAAGGTCGAAGACCCCGAGACGTTCAATGAGCCGCTCTATCTGGTGCAGCGCTGGCGCAAGGTCCCCAATCCACTGCTGGAATCGGTATGTGCCGAGACTACCGAGGATTTCTTCTACAAGAACCTGTTTCCGATCCCGCAGGCGCAGAAGCCGGATTTCTGATCGCTCAACCTGACTGCCGATTCGACCTGATGCTTCATAGCGCGGGCGCATTGCGCCGTTAGCGCAACGGCATTTCCCCACCTCGACTGAGTACGGGCATCATCGAGGACCGTCGGCGCGACATGAACCCTCTCGCGAGGCCACACCATGGAAATGTATGATGCGATCATCATCGGGACAGGGCAGTCCGGCCCTGCGCTGGCTCGGCGGCTCGCCAAGGCAGGTCAGAAAGTAGCGGTGGTCTAACGCAAGTTCTTCGGCGGAACATGCGTCAACACCGGCTGCACGCCGACCAAGACCCTCGTCGCCAGTGCCTACGCAGCCCACATGGCGCGGCGTGCGGCCGATTACGGCGTCATGATTTCGGGGGCGATCGACATCGACATGAGAGCCGTAAAAGCGCGCAAGGACGCCGTCGCCCTGGCCTCGCGTCGGTCCGTCGAGCGCTCTCTGAAGACGCTCGACGGCTGCACCGTCTATGAAGGCCACGCCCAATTTGTCGCTGCGAACAAAGTAGCGGTTGGGCAGTCGGTGCTCATTGGAAAGCGCGTATTCATCAATGTGGGAGGGCGAGCGCTGATCCCATCGATACCAGGCCTCAACGAAGTCCCATATCTCACCAACAGCTCGATGATGGATATCGATTTCCTTCCGCCGCACCTCATCGTGCTCGGCGGCAGCTACATCGGGTTGGAATTCGCGCAGATGTATCGCCGGTTCGGAAGCGAGGTCACCGTAATTGAACTCGCGCCGCGCCTGATCGCCCGCGAGGATGAAGATGTGTCCCGCACGGTGGCGGAATTCCTCCAGGAGGAGGGAATCGACATTCGGCTGGATAGCAAAGTGGTCGGCGTGGAGAACCAGGCTAACCGCATCGTTGTAAGCATTGAATCGGCGGGAACACGTTCAAAGGTTGCCGGAACGCACCTGTTGGTAGCCATCGGCCGCGAGCCGAACACCGATGATCTCGGGCTGGACGCGGCCGGTGTCGCGACTGATCCGCGCGGCTACATCGCCGTGGACGACGAGTTGCGGACCAACGTGCCCGACATCTGGGCTTTGGGAGACTGCAACGGTCGCGGTGCGTTCACGCACACCTCGTACAATGATTTCGAGATCGTCGCCGCGAATCTCCTCGACAATGAGCGCAGACGAGTGAGCGACCGAATTACCGCATATGCCCTGTTCACAGATCCGCCACTTGGACGGGTCGGCATGACGGAAGCGGACGTCCGCAAGAGTGGAAGGGCCGCAATGTTGTCGACAATGCTAATGGAAAACGTCAGCCGCGCGCGAGAGCGGGGCGAGACGAAGGGATTTATGAAAATCCTCGTGGATCGAGACAGCAGAGTCCTCCTCGGCGCCGCCCTCCTCGGGCTTGCCGGCGACGAGGCCATCCACACGATAATCGATGCCATGTACGCCAAGACGCCCGCCAGCGTGCTACAATGGGCCGTACACATTCATCCCACGGTTTCGGAGCTCATTCCGACCATGCTCGGCAACCTCGCGCCGCTGCAGTGAAGAAGCACTGCGCGCCCCGATGGAGTTTGCACCATAAGGCCGGAGCCAGAGGCGCGGCAGCCCTGGCTCCGGTCAGCAAATCATCCGCTCGGGTTGGCGCGCAGATAGGCGTCGAGGATTTCGCTGCCGGTCGCAAACCAGACACGTTCCTGCTTCTTCATCTCGGCAAGGGCGCGTTCGAGATATTTGATGCGCAGCGGCTGCCCGCTGATCATCGGATGGAGCGGAATTCCCATGACACGCGGAGTTTTGGCGCTGTCCGCCAAGAGCTGCTCATATTGGTCCATCAGTGACCTGAAATACTCCTCGCCGGTCCAGCCTCTGCGCATGTAGACTCCGAGGTCGTTGATCTCCATGCAGTACGGGATGGAGTACATTTTCCCGGTCTTGACCTTCATCGGAACAGGCTGGTCGTCGTTGTTCCAGTCGCCGGTATAGACGACACCCTCTTCCGCCAGGATGTCGAGCGTATTGTTGGTCTCGGTCAATCCGGTGCCGAGCCATCCGCGCGGCCGCTTCCCGCTCGCCTGCTCGATCGTCTTAAGCACGTGCCGGATGACTTCCTTTTCCTTGTCGATCGGCAGTCCGGTGAGGCTTTCGCTGTTCGTGGTGCCGTGACCCATGAACTCCCAGCCGCGCTTTTTCATCTCCTCCATGGCTTTGGGATAGGTCTCGCAAACTTGCGAATTGAGCGCGACGGTCGCCTTGGCGCCGGCGGCATCGAGCACGTCGGCGATGCGCCAGAGGCCCACGCGCATCCCGTATTCGCGCCAGGCGTAATTAATGACGTCAGGCACACGGGTCGCCGGCCCCGGCGAAATACCGGTTCCGGCGGCTGAATCATAATGCCAGACCTCAACGTTCGGCGCGATCCAGATCGCGAGCGTCTTGTTGTTGGGCCACGAATAGGACTTGCGCTCGAAAATGTACGTATCGTCGTAGCGATTTGACCTGCGCATCGGCCCGAGCGTCTGCGCGAATGCACCTCGCGGCGCCAGGGCGGAACTCAGCAAACCCGCGGCCCCGGCGAGCGCGAGACCGGTCCCCATGAAATTACGACGGCCCTGATTGAGCTCTCGGTTCACCTGCATGGACTCCTCCCATTCGTGCTTCGACGGCGTGGGGCGGGTAGTTTCGTAGGGTGGGCAAAGGCGCAACGCGCCACAGCGCGTTCCCTAGCCCGTCGACAAGACGGGCGTAAACGCCCTTGATGCCCACGCAGAGCCGCGCGCGTGGGCACGGCGCTCTTTGCTTAACTGTGGCCTGGGCTTTGTGCGAGTACACCGCGCCTTTGCCCACCCTACGAACCCGCCGTATCAGAAGAGGCGGCGGGTTACGCGGCCCGCCACCTGTGGAAAGCAATTTGTCGTGACCCCACGAGCGGGCCGCTAACCCGCCCTGCGGCTGTACTCGCCCTTATGAGCGAAAGAACGAGTGGTAGACCTGCTTGAGGAAGTTGTTTGCCGCCTCCGGGTTCCGCGCCCATTTTGCGTTGATGTCCGACAGCGGATTTGCAGCGATCACCTGATCCTCCGTCTTGCCCTCACGGACCAGCTTCCCGACGCGGTCGCGCGCAGCCTTGGCCATTTCATTATATTCCGCGATGCTCTGCTTGTTACCAAGCGGGCCGTGGCCGGTATTCACCTTGGTCTGGTCGTTGACGAGCTTGAGCCAAGCGTCGGTCGCGCGGACCATGCCGCGGATGTCGCCGCCATTGGCAAAGTCGGGCTGCTGATAGGAATGGTTGTTGTTCATGATGTCGCCGGTTGCGAGTACGTTGGCGTCCTCGAACCAGACTGCGGTATCGCCGTCGGTGTGGGCGTTGTACCAATGGGTAAGCACTGCCTTGCGGCCGCCCACCTCGATCGTCGTCGTGCCGCCGACATAGGTCTGCTTCGGAATCGCATCGCCAGACAGCGGCGCCATCTTGTTGCCCGTGGTGCCATTCGTGGTCCCGGCGAGCAGCCGGATGCGGATATTGTCCTGCGCCACGCCGATCGCGCCGTCCTTCTGGAAGTTTGCCAGTCCGCCGCTATGGTCGCCGTGGAAATGGGTAATGATCACGTATTTGATCGGCAGCGGCGAGATTGCCTTGATGGCCGCCTTG
>DATBHB010000057.1:0-62475 GCA_036557705.1 Xanthobacteraceae bacterium | reverse complement strand
CGTGCGATCTTTTTCGTTGATCCAGGGCCGCTGCAATCCGCCGATCTCGGAGCGCCGTTGTCCGGTCAGCAGCAACAGTCGCACGACGGTGCCGTGCGGATAGCCCTGCTCCTCGGCGGCGAGCCAAATTTTGACGATCTCCTCGTCGGTGAGCGTCCGCTTCCGACTCTTGGCAAGTTTGAGCTGGAGGCCATCGAGAGGCGACGGGGTATACCGGCGGGGCGGGCGCGCACACCATTTGAAAAATGTCCGCGCTACGGCGAGCGCATGAGCCTGCTCGCTGGGCGTATCTGCCAGGCGGTCCGTAATCTCCATAAGCCGTTCGTACGAGACCTTGTTGAGCCGTTCTTTCCCCAGCCTCGGAAGGAAATATTTCTCAAGCGTGCGCTTATAGTCGTATTGGGTTCGCGGCCTCTTGGTGGCGATGTGTTGCGCTTTAAACTGCTCGAACGCTTCCTCGAAGCTCACGGCCTGCGGCTGGAGGAGTCCAAGGGTTTTTTTGGCCAGGAGCTGCTTGGCTTGGCTGCGCGCCTCCGCAAGGCTGATGATCGGGTAACGGCCGATCGTAGTGAACTGGCGGTCCCGGCCGTGCACAAGCACGAACGTTTTGGTCCCGGCTTGCGATACCCGGACTCCGAAGCCGGCAAGCGTCTCGTCGCGGTACATCTTCTGGCCGCGCTCTGGCGGCTGAAGCTGTCGCACGGTTAGATCGGTAAGTGTTAGCCTCACCCTAGCCTCACTCGACACGCGCGCAGGCGCGTTTTTCAGTGACGTGCTATGTGAGTCGAACGCGCAGAAAAGTCAATAACGACGGGCACTTCTGGTCACGTATGCGCAGCTATGCGAATAAAAAAATATTTTTAGGAAACCGCTGCTCTATCCGGCTGAGCTACGGGACCAAAAGGAGAATTTCCGTTCTAGGTACCTTTTAGGTACCGATATCCGTTCGCTGAACACTCCTGCCTATAGCACAACATGGGCTATGCCCGCACGGCTCGTCCTGCTGCTTGGCCGCCAACCGACTGGCGCTATTCGGCTGCGCGGATGGCTAGGCTGGCCGGGGACGGCAAAGAGAACGGTCACGCCGAGTTTCCCGCACTTCGGGCAACGCAGGCGCGGCTCCTCCGGTTGGGCGCAAAAGCTTGCTGCACCCGGAGTGCCCCCAATCCCAAGAGCCGCCACGATCGCCTGCGCATCGAATGCAACGCCACGGCTGAGCCTCGGACCTCGGCCATTACGCAGGTACCCTATTTCGCGTCCTGAGCGGCGCGGTAGGCTTCCTCCAGCTTCTTCACATCGTCCGGCGTCAGTCGCGGCGGATCGAGCGCGATCGTCAGTTTGTTGATCTTGCCCGTGAACGAAAACGGCACTTGGTAATCGTGGTCATCCACCGGCGTACCAGTGTCCGCGCCAATGTCGAACGTTTCATCCCATTGGAGCATCAATGGCACGGTGCGGTCCATGTTCTGCGTCGCCACTACTTTGCCATCGACGGTGAGCGCGCCGGTGCCGCCGCGACCGATTCCGCTCATGTTGTTGAAGGCGAGCGTCGCGAAGCCGAGACCGTCGTACTTGAAGTCGAATACGATACTGTGCTTGCCGGGCGAGAGCGCTTCAGGGCCTTCCCAGCGGACCCGTTTGAGGTCGAGCAGATTCCAGGTAAATACCGGCTTGCCCTTGAGCAGATACATTCCGTATCCGCCGAAACGCCCGCCATTGGTGTGGATCATTCCCTCCGCGCCGCCCTGCGGTATTTCGACGTCGGCGGTGATCGTGTACGAGGTGTTGATCAGGTTCGGCGCGTCCCCGTGCGGAATTCCAGTCACCGTCTCGCCAGGATAGGTGAACACGCGCCGACCAGCCGCCAGACTGGGACGAGGCGAGACCAAACGCGTGGCGGCAGAGGCATCCAGCGGCAGCACCTGATATTTGGCGAACTCGGCAAACATTAGGTCGGTCATCTCACGCACTTTATTGGGATTGGCGGCGGCGACATCGGTGTACTGCGTCCAGTCGTGCTGCACTTCGTACAGCTCCATCTTGTAGGCGGTGGCGGGATCCAGAACCGCCTTACCCACCAGGTCCCATGGGGCGCGCAGAGGAACTGCGCTGAGCATCCAGCCTTCGTTGTAAAGACCTTGGACGCCCATCATCTCGAAATATTGGGTACGGTGGTGAGACGGGGCATCCGCGTTGGCCTTGTCGAAGGTGTAGGCGAGGCTCACGCCCTCGATCGGTTTTTGCGCAACCCCGTCGACCATGACCGGCGCAGGAATCCCAGTCGCCTCCAGGATCGTCGGCACGATGTCGATCACATGATGGAACTGATTGCGGATGCCGCCCTTGTCGGTGATGTGCCCCGGCCAGGAGATCGCCATCCCCTGGCGCGTACCGCCGAAGAAGGATGGGATTTGCTTGGTCCACTTGAACGGCGTGTCAAATGCCCAAGTCCAAGCGACCGCCATGTGGTTATAGGTCTGGTCGGAACCCCACACGTCGTAGAACTTCATCTGCTCGGCCACTGGCAGATCAATCCCGTTGAACGACATGACCTCGCTCGGCGTGCCGAGTGTCGTTCCTTCAGCCGAAGAGCCGTTGTCGCCGCTGATGAAGATGATGAGCGTGCTGTCGAGTTTGCCCATATCCTCGACCGCTTGGATGACGCGGCCGATCTCATGGTCGGTGTAAGCAAGATATGCTCCGTAGACATCAGCCTGTCGGATGAAAAGTTTCTTCTCTTCATCGCTTAGCTGGTCCCACCGCTTCAACAAATCATCCGGCCAGGGCGTCAGCCTTGCGTCTTGTGGAATAACGCCGAGCTTCTTCTGGTTGGCGAAAATCTCGTCGTGTAAAGCGTTCCAGCCCTTGTCGAAGAGGTGCATATCGCTGATTTTTTTGATCCATTCCGGGGTCGGGTGGTGCGGCGCGTGGGTGCCTCCCGGTACGTAGTTCAGAAAGAATGGTATCGACGGGTTGATGTCAGTCAATTGGTTGAGCCAATGGATTGCGTCATCCGCCATGGCGGTGGTCAGGTTCCAGCCCGGATGCCCGACATAGGGGTAAATCGGAGTGGTGTTGCGAAATAGGTTCGGCTGCCACTGGCTGGTGTCGCCACCGACAAAGCCATAGAAGTACTCAAAGCCCATACCCGTCGGCCACTGGTCGAACGGACCGGCTTGGCTCGCGACCCAGTCAGGCGTGTTGTGGTCTTTGCCGAACCAAGACGTGCGATAGCCGTTTTCCTGAAGGATACGCCCGATCGTCGCGCTGTCCTTGGTGATGATGCTGTTGTAGCCGGGGAAGCCGGTGGACGCCTCCGTAATCACGCCGAAGCCCACCGAGTGGTGGTTCCGCCCGGTGATCAGGGCGGCGCGGGTCGGTGAGCAGAGGGAGGTCGAATGGAAGTTGGTGTACCGCAATCCGTTGGCGGCGATGCGATCCAGCGCCGGCGTCGGGACAACGCCGCCAAATGTTGACGGCGCTCCAAAACCGACGTCGTCGGTCATGATCAAGAGAATGTTCGGTGCGCCCCTAGGCGGGACCACGCGCTCCGGCCAAGCCGGCTTCGACTGGGCCGCGTTTAGTCCGATATCGCCCTGAAACCGTTGCGGCGGCGGCGGGAGGTAACGCCCGTCAATCGTTGTCGTGGCACTCGGCGAGCCCGGCACTCCCGTGGTTTGCTGTGCCACTGCCGGAACAACAACGAGGCTCATCATTAGAGCAGAAAACGCAAGTGCGATTGTTTTCATGTTAACCCTCCATTTGCATCACATCAGTACAGTGATCCGAGAGCGTCCACTACCGTCGATGACCGACGGCGGGTCTTCGTGGGTCAGGCAGCACCTTTCTGCCGCCAAGGACCATCTCGTTGAACGACGGAAGCGGCTTGATAAGGGGGTCAAGTAGCTTTCGAGATTCAGCCGTGGTGAGTACGTCAGCCGGATCGAGTTTGACGATGTCCGCCTTATCTGGATAGGGCTCCCAAAGATCTTCGCCAACAAGCCGGCCACGATCATCATAAGGCCATACCATCTCGATGAAACTCGTGTAGAGGGCGCGACGTTATCGACACCGCGCGGTCCAACGCTAGTGCGGATCGGGCGGCCCGATCTATTGCCCTTAGGGGCAATGCCCCTAAGGGCAACCGGGTGGACTTCGCGTACGAACGCTTGTCACTCGCACCGGCTGCGGTTATTAAACTAGGCTCGCATCTGCAACGTCGTGTGCCATGATAACGCGATGCGCGGTATTTGTTATTGTGTCGCTTGTGCTCCTCGCTACGATGAACGGGGCGGCGGCCGAGCGTAAACAAGTGCTGTTGCTGCAATCGTTGGGCTCACAGTGGGAGGGAACCGCAACAACGATCCGCAATGAAATCGATCGGCTGTATTCGGAGCCTTTGGATATCTATGAGGCTTCGCTCGCGGACGCTGGCTTCTCCAACGCTGCTATAGAGGCGCCTTTCGCCGATTATCTTCGCGCGCTTTTGCCGAATCACGATCTCGATCTCATTGTGAGTATCGGCGCTCCGGCAGTACGCTTTTTCCAGCGCCAGCGGAGGCAGCTCTTTGGCTCCGCCCCAATGGTGCTGACGGGGCTGGAGGAGCGTAACGTCGATTTGGCCGCTCTTACGGCGAACGACGCCGTTGTCTCGGCTACGATTGATCCCGCGCCCATCGTCGAGCTCATTCTGCGGGTTCTGCCAGAGACGCGAAATGTCGTCATTGTGGTTGGTAATTCCCCCACCGAGAAATTTTGGTTGGGCCAAATGCGCACGGCGCTCGAGCGGTTTACGAATCGGGTCGCACTGAGTTGGTTCAACGAATTGTCGTTCGAGGAAATGCTCGAACGCGCAGCGGCGCTGCCGCCTCGATCCGCCATTTTGTTTGCCCTGCTGTCTGTTGATGCCGCAGGTGTGCGGTATGGCCGAAAAGAGGCCGTGGCACGCCTTCACACCGTCGCCAATGCGCCCATTTTTTCCCACAGCGACGACTATTTGGGGAATATCGCAGGCGGCAAAATACGCTCCGGGCAAGAGATGGCCCGACAGGCTGCTAGTGTTGCCGTCCGCGTCCTTCGCGGCGAGACGCCCGGCGATATTAAAATATCGCCCATATCTGGCGCGCCAAAGTTCGATTGGAGGGAAATGCAGCGCTGGGGCATCAGCGAAAGTCGATTACCGCCAGGAAGCGCGGTTCTGTTTCGGCCGCCGACAGCCTGGGAGCAATACCGCTGGCAAATCGTCGCCATCGCTTCCATTCTCCTGGTTCAGGCCGCAATGATCGGGGGATTGCTCCTTGAACGTCGTCGCCGCCAGCTTGCCGAAACCGAGTCGCGTCGCCGGCTGATGGAAGTCATTCATTTGAACAGGACGGCGGCGGCAGGAGCCCTGTCAGCATCATTCGCTCATGAGCTCAATCAACCTTTGGCCGCCATCCTGAGCAATGTGGAGGCCGCGGAAGTGTTACTCGCCGACGATCCGAAGCATGATGACGAGCTCAACTACATCATTGCCGATATCAAGGAGGCTGATGAGCGTGCGACAGAAATTATCGCACGGCTGCGTAATTTGTTGAAGAAAAAGCACGCGGACGAGTTGCAAATACTCGACTTGAATGACACAATCGGCGACGCACTCCACCTTCTAAAACCTGAAGCCACGAAGCGGGGTATCGCGTTAAAGATCGATCGTGCGACAACCGCTCTCCCGGTGCGCGCAGATCCGATTCATCTTCAACAAGTCCTGATGAATCTTGCGATCAACGGCATGGACGCGATGGCGAACTGTTTGCCTGAGAAACGCCTATTGGCCCTGGGGGCGACGACGAAGGAGGGCGCTGCTGCCGAGGTGTCCGTTTCCGATTCTGGCGCAGGCATTCCCGGTGACAAACTTAAGCAAATCTTCGAAACGTTCTATACGACCAAGCAACAGGGCACCGGGCTCGGCTTGTCGATTGCACGTACAATCATTGAGACTTATGGCGGCAAGATTTGGGCGGAGAACCGGGCCGCTGGTGGCGCGGTGTTTCGCTTCAGCCTTCCGCTGTGCAAAGCGTCCGTGGCATGAACGCCGCCGCGCCGACCATTCATGTGGTGGACGACGACGACTTATTCCGAACCGCGCTCGCCCGCGCGTTACGCCGCTCCGGATATCACGTCCAGCTGTATGAGTCGGCCGATCGTTTGATGGAAGCGCAGCCGACCGCGGGGCCAGGGTGCATCGTGCTTGATGTCATGATGCCCGGTGTGAGTGGTCCCGAGCTTCAGTCCTATCTTGCCAAGCGCGACAACGTATTGCCGATAATTTTCCTGACTGGGTATGGGGACCTTCCGACTGGAGTGCGGGCAATCAAGGCCGGAGCTGAGGACTTCCTGACCAAACCGGTGGCCAAAAAAATCCTAATTGAAGCAATCCAGCGAGCCCTCGCGCGCTACGAGCAAACACGTGAACGCTTGGAAAGGCTTGCCAGCATGCGATCTATCGTGGACACGTTTACACCGCGACAGCGGGAGGTATTTGATCTTGTAGTGCGCGGCAAGATGAACAAGCAGATTGCACACGAGCTGAGGACCGCGGAGCGAACCATCAAGGCGCATCGACATGCCGTGATGGGAAAGCTCAAAATCCGATCTGTCGCTGAGGCAGTCTCGATCGCGGAGCAGCTGGGGATTTTGGCGCACAAGGGGAACAACGATTAGCGCGGTCTCGTTTTGGCTTCCGTTAGGCCCTCCCTAAAGGGCAATGTGCGCGCCACGGTTTTTGAGGCAGAATTGCCTGTTCCGACCTCATTCCACCAAAAGCGTACTCGGCGCAAACCGGGAAATATTCTGATGAAGTCTCAAAAGGTCGTTGCAGTCATCGACGACGATCCGATCATACTCAAAGCAATTACCCGGCTGTTGAAAGTCCATGGCTTTCGCTCAAAAGTTTTCGCTTCGGCTGAAGCTTTTCTCGAAAGCGCCTTTCAAATCGATGTGGGTTGTCTCGTGCTGGATATTCACCTGGACGGGATGTCGGGTATCGAGTTAGCGGAGTCGCTGAAGGCCTGCAACTCTGGGACTCCGATCGTCTTTGTCACCGCCGCGATAGACGAGGAGACGCGGCAGCGGGCAACGAAGGCAGGCTGCGTTGCGTATCTGTCCAAGCCGTTCTCAGCCAAGCTCCTCATTGCCGCAATCGATAAGGTGACTGGCTGATCGGGGGGCAGATCGCTACGGCTACGCGCCAATAGCCGTCAAATTGGTTCGCAGCGCCGTCATCATCAAGCCCGCAAAAGATCAGGAAAATTGCGCCCGATGCCGAAGAGGGACAGAAAGACACGCTATGGACTGGCCGCAGCGGAGCGGCTCCGAACGATAGATAGACCCTGATGTTAGGAAACCGCTGCTCTATCCGGCTGAGCTACGGGACCAAAAGGAGAATTTCCGTTCCAGATACCTTTCAGGTAGCGATTTCCGTTCACTGAACATTCCTCCCTATAGCACAACATTGGCTACACAGCACGATACCAGCCTCGCACTTCCTGTCGCCGGGCTTGCGCGCCGGGTTCCGAGTGTTGAGGCTTCGAGGCCGAGCGCGCGAGCCGCGGCCCTAGCCCATCTCCAGTACGGGGTGGGCTCTGCCCGGCGGGAAACATACCGGATTTGCGCCTTGATGACGGAGGCCGCAGCGTAAGCGGACGCTTACGCTGCGGCCGTTTTGTCGTCGCAGTCGCATGTGCAATTCAACGAAAGGGCGCCTATGGTCTTTTGACGGGTCGGGCGCCGGGCGCGGTCAAGGGCTCGGCGGGGAGCATGTGGGAAAAATGCGCACATTCCAGTTCGTGCTGATTAAGCCGTCGCATTACGATGAGGACGGCTATGTGATCCGCTGGTGGCGGGCGATCGTCCCGTCGAATTCACTGGCCGCGGTTTACGGAATTGCCGCCGATTGCGCCGAGCGGCGGGTGCTCGGTTCCGACGTCGACATCGCCATCGACATCATCGACGAAACCAATACCCGCGTGATGATCCCGGAACTGATCGCCCGTCTACGCAGTAACGGCAATTTCGGAATGATCGCGCTCGTTGGTGTCCAGTCGAACGAGTATCCGCGGGCCCTCGACATTGCGCGCCCTTTGCGGGCGGCGGGAATCCCGGTCGCGATGGGCGGATTTCATGTATCGGGCTGTATATCGATGTTGGATGGGCATGCCGTGGAGCTCGACGTCTGCCGGGAGCTTGGCATCGCCATGTTTGCAGGCGAAGCGGAGGGCCGTCTCGACGAGATCCTATGCGATGCCGCGGCCGGACGGCTCAAGCCACTCTATGACTTCATGAAGGACTTGCCCGGCCTCCAAGGGACTCCCGTGCCGATGCTCCCGAGCCGGCACATCCGGCGCACCCTTGGCCACAATACCAGCTTCGACGCAGGCCGCGGCTGTCCGTACCAGTGCTCGTTCTGCACCATCATCAATGTCCAGGGCCGCAAGTCGCGTTATCGGTCGGCGGACGATGTCGAGCGCCTTGTCCGCCTCAATTGGACGCAGGGCGTCCACAAGTTTTTCATCACCGACGACAATTTCGCGCGCAACAAGCAGTGGGAGTCGATCTTCGACCGACTGATCCTGCTCCGCAGACAGGGCATCCCCATCGGCCTTATGATTCAGGTCGACACGCTGTGTCACCGGATCCCGAATTTCGTGGAGAAGGCCAAACGCGCGGGCGTCTCGCGCGTCTTCATCGGCCTGGAAAACATCAACCCTGACAATCTCGCAGGAGCGAAGAAGAAGCAGAACAAGATCACCGAATACCGCGCGATGCTGCTGGCCTGGAAGGCGCAAGGGATCATTACGCTCGCGGGCTACATCCTGGGTTTTCCGGCCGATACGCCCGAAACCATTCGACGGGATATCGCGATCATTCAAAGGGAATTGCCGCTCGATATTATCGAGTTCTTCTGCCTGACCCCGCTGCCCGGTTCCGAGGATCACCAGATCCTGTGGAAGAACGGTGTCGCAATGGATGCCGACCTCAACAGATATGACGTCGAACATGTCTGCACGGCGCATCCCAGAATGAGCCGGGACGAATGGGAGGCAGTCTACCGCGAGGCTTGGTCGCTCTACTACACGCCGGAGCACATGAAGGTGCTTCTCCGCCGCGCTGCTGCGACCGGAGTGCCCTTGCGCAGCCTCCCCAAGGTTCTCGCCAATTTCGCGACCGCGGTTCGCATCGAGCATGTCCATCCGCTCCAGGGCGGACTGGTCCGCTTCAAACATCCAAGTGAGCGCCGGCCCGGCCTGCCGCGCGAGAGCCCCTGGACCTTCTGGCCGCGATTCATCGGCGCAACGCTCCGAAAGCAGGCATTACTGGCCGGCACCATCGCGAAGCTTGTGTTCTGGGCTTGGCGGATCGCACTCGATCCGAAAACGCGGGGCTACGTCGATCAGGCCCTCATGCCGGTTAGCCGCGAAGACGATGAAGTACTCGACCTTCTGACCAAAACCACCGGAGCCCGCACCGCGATCGAGCATCTCAAGAGGGTCCACGACCTGACGCACGCCAGGCCGGCGGTTTCCGCGGACCTGGATTCCGTATCACGCTCCGGGGCCGGGTTCTAAGCGCTCGATCGGAATGCTACCGGCTGCCCTTGCGACCGGCGTGGGGAGCGACGTTCAACGCGGCGTAGCAACAGTCGTGATCGCAGGGCTGATCCTGGCGACCCTGTTCACATTGTTTATTGTGCCGAAATTTTTTTATTCGCTGGAACACATGAGGGCGAGGTGGTCGGCCACTCGCCCGACGGCCGCCGAGCCGAATGTGGCGCGATGATCGCGGCTTGCCTTTGGTTTAGGGGCACGAGGCGCACTGTTCAGCCTCCATTCACGTCACAGGGCGTACGGAACGGCGTCAGAAGCGACGGACGGCACCTGCGGAGCGGCGTCACAAACGGAGCCAAGCCCACTCAAGTGCGCCGCAGCAGACAATGAGATGGGTTAAAAACGGAGGAAAGGAATGCTCAGATTGATTGCGGTTACTGCCCTTGGCTTGGCCTTCGCAACCTCGGTACAGGGATTAACTCCCGCTCCGCTTCATCAGTCAGATGAAATGATCACGCAAGTCGCCTACGGTTGCGGCCCGGGTAGGACGCGCGTGGCTGGCGTTTGCGTCGCCAGAACCACCATCCGCCATGCCCGCAGGTGTGCGCGCTGGCATGGAGGCGCCTGCGCGCGATGGCGCTACTATTGAGAACTTCGCGTTAACATCGAGGATGGCCCAGAGCAATCTCCGGAGCCAGTGCAGGAGTTAGTTGCCGGTGGGCATCGAGAGATGTTTCGGTGACAACTCTTCGTACCCCAGCGCCGGCGGGTGCCGCGTTACGCGCGGCACTTGCGCCACTTGAGACAGTCGCCGACTTTCGCACCAGCGAGCGCCCGTGGTCTATGGCGAGCTGTAGGCGGCACTCGTTGTTGCCGTGTCTTCCGTACCACGCCATTCGATGATCTTGCCGCTCTTGAATGTGAACCGGTGCATAACGTTATCGAGGGTCAGGCTCTTGCGGTTGTGTCTGAACGTCACGTCGAAGCTGACGGTGCAGTAGACGTGGTCCTCGCTGGCGGCGAAGTCGCGCGGTTCAAATCGCGTAAAGTCCATCGACTCCGCGAGGGCCTGGAAGAATCTTGGGACATCCTGCTTGCGGTGGACTTGAATGTGCCAGGGAAGCAGCCGCTGCTCGCTCACCACAGCAAAGCCTCGCAGGTCCTCCGAAATGTGCGCCATGATCGCCGGCACATCGCCGCGTGTGAACGCATCGTAGATGTTCCTGACGATCTGGATGTTCTTCTGCGACATGGGTGCGCTTCCTCAATGGCCTAAGTAGCCGTCTCGACAACAACAGGATATTGCGCGAAAAATTGGGCAGCAATCGCATCAAGAGGGAGGTCCCCATGTCCTGTTCCGCTCGCACGCTGACCAGATTGCTCTTCGGCTTTGCCGGCACGGCCGCACTTGCCGGAGCGTTTAGCCTCGGGGTTGTCGTGGCTCAGCAGCCGTTGCCGGCAACCAAGGCGACCCAGGTGATGAAGCAGGCGATCGCCGAATTTCCCGGCCATGAAGTGACGATGACCACGCTCGATATTCCGCCCGGCGGCGGCTCGATGCCGCATCGCCATCCGACAACGCATAATTTCGGCTATGTGCTCGAGGGCGCCTACAGGATCAAGCTCGACGACGGTCCCGAGCGGGTGCTGACCAAGGGCGACATCTTCTATGAGGCGCCCAATCAACTTCACGCCGTGTCGCGCAACGCCAGCAATACCGAGCCCGCCAAAGTCCTGGTGGTGGGGATCGGCGAAATTGGCAAGCCGGCGACCGTTCCGGAGCGGAAATAGTAGTGCAGCGATTTCATTAATTCGATCAGGATCGTGCGTTTACGCGCCTCTTCGACGCGCTATGGCATGACCGCTTCGGGGCGGACGCGACGTGGGGTGGTCATTCAAGCGCTGTTCGCACTACCAAGCGTAGGCTTTGGGCGCCTCGTCGCCTGGGCCGGGCCAGATCTCGTCCAGCCTCGCCAGCGTCCCGCCCGAGAGAGCGACCGACGGCGCCCTCAGGTTCTGGCGCAGCTGCTCTACCGTGCGGGGGCCGCTGATTGCTGCGGTAACAACCGGATTGTGAAACAACCAGGCAAGCGCCACGTCGGCGGGCGCTTCGCCCAGTTCGTCGCACAGCGACTCGTAAGCTTCCAGCTGCGGGCGAAAGCTGTTGATCCGTTGCTGCAACACTGGTGTCGCCCGGCGCCCATTCGCGACCTTGCGCAGCACGCCGCCCAGCAGGCCCATGCCGATTGGGCTCCACGGGATGAGCCCCACCCCGAAGTGACGAAGCGCCGGGATCACCTCCAGCTCGATAGTGCGCTGGGTAAGATTGTAGAGGCTCTGCTCGGAGGCCAGTCCCAGCAGATTGCGCGAGGCGGCCGTGCACTGCGCTGTAGCGATGTCCCAGCCGGCAAAGTTGCTGCTGCCGACATAGGTAATCTTGCCCTCGCGGATCAGCTGCTTCATAGCCTGCCAGATTTCCTCCCAGGGCGTCGAGCGGTCGACATGGTGCATCTGATAGAGATCGATATGATCGGTCTTCAGCCGGCGCAGGCTCGCCTCGCAGGCGCGGCGGATGTGATAGGCGGATAGCCGGCGGTCGTTCGGCCCGGTCCCCATCGGCTGGTACACCTTGGTCGCCAGCACGATCCGGTCGCGCCGCCCTCCTTGAGCCAGCCACCGGCCGATGATTTCCTCCGAGGTACCGAAACCCTTCTCCATGTCGGGCGACTGCGGGCCGCCATAGACGTCCGCGGTGTCGAAGAAGTTGATGCCGGCGTTGAGCGCTTCGTCCATGATCCCAAAGCTGGACGCTTCGTCGGTCAGCTCGCCGAAATTCATTGTGCCAAGCGCCAAGCGGCTGACCTCAAGGCCGGTCCGGCCCAGATTCGTATAGTTCATCAGAATGACTCCTGAATTCCACGATGCGATCCCCCGTCGCGGCCACTTCGGCGTCGCTCACATCGCAATGTGATCCCTCTTCATCGGCTCATGCGAACCGCATGACCAACATTTAGCGTATGCGCCGTGGGCGACTAGCCGCTATAATCTGCAAAGACTTATAAGGAGAGCCGATGAATGCAGCGCGGAAGTCTGGACGACCTTCGGGCCCTCGTCGCGGTCGCGCGGGAGCGAAGCTTCACCAAAGCGGCGGCGAAGCTCGCGGTGTCGCAATCGGCGCTGAGCCAGACCATCCGTGAGCTCGAATCACGACTTGGCGTGCGGCTTCTGACCCGCACCACGCGCAGCGTCTCGCCGACCGTGGCCGGCGAGCGCCTGGTTCAAACCGTAGCGCCGCGCTTTGAGGAGATTGAGACCGAGCTTGCCGCGATAAGAGAACTTCGGGAAAAGCCAGCCGGTACGATTCGGATCACAGCCACCGAACATGCGGCCGACGCGATCCTGCTGCCTAAGTTGGCGGCGCTTCTGCGGGCATATCCCGACATCAAAATCGAAATCACTATCGACTATGGGCTGACCGATATAGTTGCACAACGTTATGACGCTGGCGTGCGCAGTGGCGAGCAGGTGGCAAAGGATATGATCGCGGTAGGTATCGGGCCGGACATGCGCATGGCTGTCGTGGCGGCTCCATCGTATTTCAAGAAACGACCAGAACCGAAGAAGCCGCAGGAATTAATCCATCACAATTGTATCAAATTACGTCTGCCGCACGGCGGATTGTATGCCTGGGAGTTCGAGAAAGGCGGCCGCGAACTGAAAGTGCGCGTCGAGGGTCAGGTCACCTGCAATACGACCGCCCAGATGCTCAATGCTGCCATAGCCGGGTTGGGCTTGGCCTATGTGCCTGAAGGCATGGCGCAATCCAATCTGGCCAAGCGACGCCTCAAACGAGTCCTTGAGGATTGGTGCTTGCCGTATTCAGGCTATCATCTTTGGTATCCGAGCCGGCGCCAATCTTCGGCTGCCTTTGCCCTCCTCGTCGACGCGCTGCGCTACCGGCGCTAATGGACTTGTGCGTCTACTCTCCGTGGGCGCCCGATTAGCCTTACTGCGCCATAACGCTTCGTAGGGTGTGCAACCGCGCGGCACGAACGGACCGCGTGCGCAAAATCGTTATTCGCGCGGTTGCGCACGCGGTCAGACCTCGACACGCGATTTTGCACACCCTACAGGAGTTTCTGACGCAGTAAGATTAGCCGTACGGCAACGACCACTGTGCCAAGCACGATGAGCGCGGTGGCGAGAAACACCGAACGCAATCCGGCCAAGCTCGCGATTAAACCTAAGGCGGGGCTGCCGAATCCAAGCGCAAGGTCGAGAAACGCGGTGTAGGCCCCCATCGCGAGCCCGCGCCTCTGCGGGGGAGCGCGCCGCACGGCCTCGACGCCGAGGCCAGGATAGACCAGCGAATAGCCGAAACCGGTGAGCGCGGACCCGGCCGCAGCCAACAGCCGGCTGGGCGCCAGCCAGATGAGCGCCAGGCCGGCTGCTTCGATCACGGCGCAAATCAGCGCGACCTTGGCGCCGCCCAACCTGTCGGGCATGTGACCCAAGAGCAAACGCGCCACCACCAAGGAAATCGCAAAGGCGCTGAAGGGAAGCCACACGGGATTCCACCCGCGCGCTGCGGAGAACAGCGAACTAAAGCTGATCATTGCGCCAAAGCCGATGCTGCTCAGTGCTGAGCCGACTCCTGGGATCCACACAGCGCCCAGGACGGGCATGAGCCTGGGGTGGCCGCCACGGTGCGGCGAAACTCCAGTAAGGGGCGCAACGAGCAATATCGTGACAAGCGGAACGAGCGTCGTCGCGATTGCGACGGCGGCAAAGCCACCGATGGCGTAAATCGCGGTACCGACCGGCGCCCCGACTGCAAGGGCGGCGAACATCGCCATTCCGACCCAAGCTATGACTCGTCCCGCGTCCTTCGGACCAGCGAGAACGAGTCCCCAGCTGAGCGCACCCGTAATGATGAAACTCTCGGCCCCGCCTAGGAGCCCGCGGCCGGACAAGAGGATGCCCACCGAAATCCAAGGCGCGCTGGTGAAGCCGAGCGACACCGCATAGAGCAGGCCGGCGACCACTGCCGTCAGCAATCCGGCAACGACCGCGCGCTTAGCTCCTCGGCTGTCGGCATACTGGCCCGACCAAATCCTTGAAATGAGCGAGGCGGCGAACTGACTTCCGGTAACGAGACCGACCACAAAGGCGCCGAGGCCGAGGCCATGATGCACATGCAGTGGCAGCACCGGAAGCGCAAGGCCAATGATCAGAAAAGCGATCAGAACCACGGCCATGATCGGCAACAGTGCTGTGACCGGTTTCTCGGCAACAGGGCCCTCCAGGTTATGACGTTGCTCTTCGTGGGCTTTATGCATAGTCGATGCGGTGCGGCCCCTTGGCCCAACCAAGATCGGGCGCCGGGGAGGAATCGGCATGTGTGTGTCAGATGTCGTGCGGCTGGTGAGCATGCGCTTGTTATAGGGGGTGCCACGGCACGCGATTAGTCGGCAGAGTACGCATGGACTTATTAGAGCAGCTGATGAATTGCCGGCGAGCAATATTTACGTTGTTCCGTCGGTCGCGACCTGTCTCCATTCGATTCATCGTCCAGGCGCAACCTGACAACCCCTGTTTGCTGGATCGACCCTGACCTCCTGAACTCTGGTTTGTTATCGCGGCATTCGTCAGTCCCGGCGCACGTAGAATTTGCGCTCGTCCTCATGCGTGGTACGAAACCCGAGGCGTTCGTAAAGCCGTATAGCGGGATTTGTCTTCACCACTCGGAGCGTGACCGACCGCCCGGCTCTCGCTGCCTCCTCGACCAGACCTTTGACCACCTCCGTGCCGATTCCCTGCCCGCGCACAGCGGTATCTACGAACAGCTGGGCGAGGAACAACGTGTCGAGCCCCAGACGTTCTTTTGAAAGATGATCTGGCCATCCTCTTTGCAGCCGACTTCGGTCCAGCCATCCGTGCGGTAGAAACGTTCGGCGCGCGTGCCCGCCTCAGTACTCAGCACGGCCGTCGTGTAGCCGCTGTCCTTAAGTACATCGCAGGCAAGAGGAAGCAACGCGCGTCCGATACCGCGTCTTTCGTAACAAGGGTGGACGAAAAGTGCACAGATCGACTCATCCCGAGGGTCTGCCGCCGAAAACCCTTGGATCACGCCGTCTTCTTCCCAAACCCAAACTGTTGAGTTGGCGAAGAGCCAATCGACAAGCCGCTCAATCAAGGCCGGATTTGATGGACGATTTTCTCGCACGGCAAACCGAATCTCCGAAATGCGCTGGCGGTCGGCGCCAGTCGCCTTTCGTATATGTTGCTGTGGCACTTGATCACCTGTGGCCAACTCGGGATACGCGGTCCGCTTGACAATAGTAACACCTTGGATTATCGCGCAATCCGGCATCGACTGAGCCTGCTCGCGCACAACGCACAGGACAATCTACTCGGCTCTCTCTCCTCGAAAGAGCGGAAACACGATGATATTTCGCGGCGCAGCAGGGATTCTTCTCGCCGGGCTGGTAGCGGCCGCGCCCGTTGAAGCCAAGGCATGGCCGGAGCGAACGGTCCGCGTGATCATGCCTAATCCGCCGGGCACGACTCTCGATGTTATCGCCCGACTATTCGCCGAAAAACTCGCGGCTAACTGGCGGCAGCCTGTCATCGTCGAGAATCTTCCGGGCGCCGACGGCAACCTGGCCGCCAGAGAATTCGTCGGCAGGCACGACAATCATGTGCTGCTCTATTCGTTTCCTGGCCTGATCACCATCAATCCGCTGTTGTACGAGAAATTGCCCTACGATCCGGTACGCGATCTCGTTCCAATCGCCTTCACCTCGGACAACTTCATAGCGATTGCATCGTCTGGGAGCCTGAAAGTCGATTCAGTGGCGGGATTGGTTGAGCTTGCGAGATCGCGCGCTGCCAAGTTGAATTGGGCGGCGACGCCAGGGCTGCCATATTTTGCGCTGGCGGGCCTGCAAAGGGCCGCCGGCGTCGCAATGGTCCAGGTACCCTATCGCGATTTCAGCCAAGCTGTCGGTGATCTAGGCGAGGGCCGAATCGATGCAGCCGCCGCAGGAGTAACACCGTTCCTGTCCTCCACCCAGGCCGGCAAGGTCCGTTTGCTGGCTTTCATCAACCGGCAACGTGCCCCCTTCGCGCCCAGCGTTCCGACGATCGCCGAAGCGGGATACCCCGACCTGACCTTCGACGCCGTGACAGGTTTCTTCGGCTGGCGGGACATGCCGCCCGATCTTCGCGAGCGCCTTGCCGCAGATGTTCGCGAGGTCGCGTCCGATCCAGCCGTTCGGGAGCGTTTGCTCAGGCTGGGCTCAGTGCCTCGCAGCGGGACACCAGCAGAGTTTGTCGCCGCAGTGCAGGACCAACGCGACAAGATCGCCGCAATTGCCCGGGCGATCGGGACGAAGGCACAATAACACTGGATCAGGATTGGACCGATGGATAGCTCGGCACGGAGCGCCGATCCCATCATCAGGATTGCCTTTGCGTTCAGAGACGCGAAGGTACTCTTGAGCGCCGTGGAACTTGATGTGTTCACTGTGCTGGCAGACGGACCTCTCGCTCTTGAGGAACTCAGGCGCCAGATAGCCATCGACCGGCGGGGGGCGCGGGATTTCTTCGATGCACTTGTCGCGCTCGGGGTGCTCGATCGCGACAAGGATGGGCGTTACCGCAACTCGCCGGAAAGCAGCTTTTTCCTCGATCGGCGAAAGCCGACCTACATCGGCGCAGAGCTCGTTCACGTCAATGCTCAGCTCTATCCTCGTTGGGGCTCTCTGACTTCGGTCTTGCGCACGGGACAGGCACAAACCGGCGCCGGCGCAGCCGGCAACTACCCCGCCTTCTATTCCGACATGGTCGGTCTTTCGGCCTTCTTGAAGGCGATGAGCGCCGCCACCTTGCAGCCTGCCCAAGCGTTGGCGGCGAAGTTTCCCTGGACGAACTACCGGACCGTCATCGACATTGGATGTGCAGAGGGCTGCCTTCCCGTGCATGTTGCGCGGGCGCATCCTCACATTACTGGCGGCGGGTTCGATCTCCCGCCGGTCAGGCAGGCATTCGACAGCTACGTGGAGGGGCACGGACTCTCGAAACGCCTGCGGTTCTATCCTGGAGATTTTTTCCAGCATCCGCTTCCAGGAGCAGACGTTCTGGTCATGGGACGTGTACTGCACAATTGGGACCTGGCGCAAAAGAAGACGCTCCTGCGAAAGGCTTACGAAGCAATTCCCGCGGATGGTGCGCTTATTGTCTACGAGCGCATGATCGACGACGCTCGGCGCGAGGGCGTCATGGGGCTGTTGTCGAGCCTCAACATGCTGGTCATGACTGCCGGAGGCTTCGACTACACCAGCGCCGATTGCATGAGCTGGATGCGCGAAGCCGGATTCCGCAGCCTGCGGTCGGAGACGCTCACGAGTGAGCAATCGATGGTCATCGCAATCAAGTGAGTTGAGAAGTCATCCTTCGAGGCTCGCATGCAATTAAGTGATTGCATGCTCGCACCTCAGGATGACGCTGCACCTTTTCATAGGCATTGTTGACCGATACAAATTCTTGCAGGCTGATATGGTCCAAGCGGACTATTTGCAGGGTTAGTCACAATGGTGTCCGCGACTCCCCCAAACGTGCATCTGTCGGCAACGCCTAACACTATTGTCTTTCCGCTATCCGTTTGGAGCCAAAGCCTGTCAGGCTGGCTTATCTGATAGGCTTTCAACACTTTGTAATTATCAATCGTGATTGGGCCGCCTGGACCTACGCATGTCGTTGAGCACTGTGGCCCAGGGGCGTTACACGTAAACTCCTCTTGGAATGAGCCACCTATCGTGGCACTTCGAGTCGGGAAGGGTGCTACAAACATTGAGCCTAATAGCAAGGCGCGACCTAGAATTTCAAGTGATATGCTCATGATCGATCTCCCATTAATCAGGCAACCTGACAATATGCACGCCTCTTTCAGTCTGCAACGCGACCATGCGCCAAGTGCTTCGTTGAAGTTTATTGGTGGAGTACCGATCCGTGAGATCGGCCACGCGACTCGCCCGGCGGGCTGCCGACGTTCTCGATATCGATCGCTGCGAGGCGGGCCTGCGTCTCGGGCTGTTGCATGATGTTGGCGATTTGCCGATGCAACAGAGCAATCAGCTTATCGGAAGTTCCTGCCGGGACGAAGATGCCGCTCCAGAATCCGCCTCCCCATTCCGGTATGCCGGCTTCCTCCTTGGTCGGTACGTCGGGCAGCTGCGGGGAGCGCCGAGCGCCGGAGATGACAAGCGCCCGCAATGCGCCCTGCTTGACTTGAGGCGCGAGCACCGCGGGGCCGATGCCGAACAGAATCTGGGTTTGTCCTGCCATCGTCGACGCAATGGCCGGCGCAAATCCCTGGAACGGTACGTGCACGACATCTAGACCGCGTGCCTGACGCAGCATCTGCTCGGCCCCCAGGTGTGGCATTGTTCCAAATCCCGGCGTCGCATACGAGTACTTTCCCGGATTGGCCTTAAGGAGCCTGAACAGGTCGGGCATGCTCGTTACACCCAAGGATGGAGTGACTGAAATCATGGCCGGCGATGTTACAGCCAAGATGACCGGGGCGAAGCTCGCGATCGGGTCGTAGGAGGCTTTTGCCTTGAGCAACGGAGTGGTGAGGAAATCAGGGGCGGTAAACAAGATCGTGCTTCCGTCCGCCGAAGCTGCCGCCGCACGCATAGTACCGATCTCGCCGCCCGCTCCCGGAAGGTTCTCGACGTAGAATCGCCCGTTGAATGCTTCCGAGAGCTTGGGCGCAAGAATGCGCGCGATAACATCGACCATGCCACCGGGCGGGTAAGGAACCACGAGTCGCACCGGCTTGTGGGGGTAATCTTTCGCCTCTGTTTGGCTGGCCGCAACGGCTGCGAGTGACGCAAAACCCACGGCGAAACCCACCAGCGAAGCTCGCATTTTTGCCTCCACCCATGACCGAGGGCTGCTCGAGCGGCGATGAGCAGCTCTACCCGATCGGCACATAATTTGCTAATTCTCGTATCTTCTATCTGTATAATGGTTCAGTTATAGGGGCTGGCATGCGGTTCGAGGAACGAATCGGCCGCCGTCTCAAGTTGCGGGACCTCAACATCTTTCTCGTTGTGGCAAAGGAGCGGAGCATGTCGCGCGCCGCCGTCGCTCTGGCCATGTCGCAACCAGCCGTGTCGAAGTCGATCGCCGACATCGAGCACACGTTGCGCGCTCCCGTATTCGACCGGACCCCATTCGGGGTCGAGCCAACACCCTATGGCCGGGCGCTGATGAACCGGGCCAATGCGGTCTTCGACGAGCTGCATCACAGCGTGAAGGACATCGAAGCTCTGCTCGATCCGACGACTGGTGAAGCCCGAATAGGGGCGACCCCTCCGTTGGCAGCAGCCGTTGTGCCGGCCATCATGGACAAATTAAGCAGCCAATATCCAGGCATTTCGTTCCAGGTGATTGACGGAGATGTTGCGCGCTTATTGCCTCAATTGCGAGACCGCAGCCTCGATCTCGTGATTGGACGATCCGTATCGCCGGTCAGCGATGATGACATCGAATCGCAAGTATTGTTCGACGATCGCCTTCTTGTCGTGACCGGAGCACGCAATAAGTGGAACGGACGAACCAGAATCCCGCTGCGCGATCTGATAAGCGAGCCCTGGGTGCTCCCGTCCTATGATGGCGTCTCCGGTACTCTGATTTCCGAGACCTTTCGCGCCGCGAAAGTGAACCCGCCCAAGCCGAAAGTGACGAGCAGCTCGTTCCCCGCCACGCATTTTCTGTTGGCGACGGGTCGCTTTCTTTGTCTACTGCCGGAGACGACCATTCGACTGAGCGCCAAGCACGTTCGTTTGAAGGTGTTGCCGGTCGATCTTCCGCACCTTCGCCGATCTATTTTCATGATTACCCTGAAAAATCGGACTCTAAGTCCGGCGACAAAGCTATTCATCGACTGCGCACGCGAGATGGTCACGCCGTTTGCGAAGGGTGCCGCTCCTGAGGGCTAAGCGATCGGCAAAGTCACCGCGTATCAGAGCAGCCGCCACGGCGGCCTTGAGGCGCCGGGCCGCCTCCGTTCCTCGGCGCGATCATTCGGGTCGTGGCAAACTCACCGGAATTCTCTGATCCATCTCCACTCGCCGTCATCACCCGTCTTGTCTCGATAATCGCGGGCAGTAGCAAACACCTCGCCACCAGCCCCGTCGTCGGCAATCAGCGTCCAATCCGGAAGGATCGCGACCAGTCGCATTCCAGTGCGATAGACGACAGTACCCTTCGGGAAATTCATCGGCTCCTGAAAAGATATAGATTTAGGGGGCTCCCGAAGCGGTTCGGCGGGCTCTGGTGGCTTGTGGACGAACGAAGCCGGAAACAGGAGCGACCCGAATCCCAGGCCCGCTGCAAACCCGGCGAGATGAGCCACCCAATCCACTCGGGGCTGCAAGGACAGGGCTGCATTGAAAATGATGTTGCCGACGACGCTTTTTGCGCTGACCCGGGCATCGCCTTTCGACCAAATCACGACCATCAGCCCCAAAGTGCCCGCCATGGCCCCCGATGCGCCGACGCTGACGACGTCCGGATGGACCCATGCACCGGCGAGGTTCGCCAAGACTCCAGACCCAAAGTAAGCGAGCAGAAAACGAACGGTGCCAAGAGCCCGCTCCGTGACCCGGCCCCAGAACCACAAACAAATCATGTTTGCAGCGATGTGCATCGGGCCTGCATGCAGGAACATGCCGGTCACAAGCCGCCATGCTTCACCGTCAAGAGCCAGTCTGCCGAGATTGCCGCCCCAGGTCACCAGGAAACCGGTCGCCCAATCGCCGGATGGCTCATGCGCCGCAAGAATGAGGAAATCTCTCACCATGAGGAGGAAAACGTAGATATTGACCACGATCAGGGCAGTCGTGGCGGGTGCTTGGATTAAAGCAGCCGCGGATCTCGCCCCCCGACCCGAGACCGTTTGGCTTTCAGGCGGCGGAACAAGTTCAGGCCGAGATTGCTTTTGCGGGTCCTGATCTTTGTCGAAATGCACCTGACCAGTGCGCCCCTCCCGAACCCCCTTCAGAATGCGGTCGTACTCAAGCCGAAGAGTCTCGAGCTTGCGGGCGATCTCCTGGGTTTCGATGGAGGAACCCTCCATGAGGGCGTCCTTTCGCGTGGGCTCTTGGCGTTGATTTCCGCAAACAGGAGATAGAGATCGTTAGTCGCAGAAAGCACCCGCGCGGTTTCGCGTGAATGGCTCGACATCTGACCCGCCTCATGGTGAGGAGTCGCACGCCGCAAGGCGCGTCGAAGACGCGCGTAAACGCGCTTTAGGCGGCGTGCGCCTCCTCAGGATGAGGTGGACCGCGGCTCCGGCCACGGAGGTGATCGAAGCCTGACGAGCCCACGTGCCGTGGTGCTCGCTGCGCTCCGCCTCATTTGGACGGTTTTTCGAAATATCTCAGGTCGGGCGGCGGCTGCCCTTTTCGGGTCGGCATCAGGTAACCGTCGCCGCTCAGGTAATAGTTCTCTTTCCCGGTGAAGACCCAGGCGTTGTACTCGGGACAGATGGATTCATCCCAATCCGTCAGCGGATTGGCATTGCGAAGATATCGCTTGTCCACCGTCCACGGCCGGGTCAGGGCGTGATCGATCACCGTGATCTCGTCATGCAGGAGATTGGGATTGGCCTTGTCGAGATGGATGCGCTCTTTGAAGATTGATTGATTGTCGCTGTCGAGCGGCAGGCCGGTGATGTCGTAGATGCGCGGCCCCTTGAACCCGCGGGTCTCGACTTCGAGCACGTCATACTGATCGCTGCCCCCTTCGTTGAGCCACCGCCCGATCGAATAGCCCTGGAAGGTCGGCTCGATCTCCTTGGGCCAGGCGCGCCCATCGGTGAAGATTCGCCGCAAGGGGTCGAAATCCGCGATCAGGATGTAGGTCGTCTCCGGCAATACGACGAATTCCAGGGAATGAAACGCAACCATCATGAACGGCATGCCGGCGGCGCTGCAGCGGGCGTGCCCGATGGTGTTGCCGAGTCCGCCCTTTTCCTGGTCGGCGATGCTTTCCTCCAATATGGCCTTGGCTTTGGCGGTCAGCGGGGCCTCTTGTCCGAATCCCCAGGCCTTGGTCTGGTCGAAGGACGGTTGTCCGGGCAAACCTCGCACGATCAAGCGGTTCCAGTGGCCTTTCAAATTGGGATATTTCGAGAAGTCGACGATCTGGGCGCTGGCCGTCGAGCCCAAAAGCGTCGCCAGCATCATTGCACCGAGCACGCTCCGATAACGCATGGCTTCCTCCCAATATCGCGCAGCGTTGCGAGGCGAAATATAGGATGGCTCGGGCGAGGCCGTGAGCGGTTTTTGCGAGATCGCACTCGATTTTAGCCGCTGACCCGCGCAGCAGCGCCGGCTAACCCCACACCTGGCGGGCCGTTTCCACCACCAGTTCGAGCTTGCGCTTCTGGTCGTCGGCGCTCAGCAGATTGCCGACCATGTCCGAGGAGAAGCCGCATTGCGGACTGATCGCGAGTTGATCGAGCGGCACGAACTTTGCCGCTTCCTCGATGCGCCGCTTGAGCCCGTCGACGGTTTCCATCTCCGGCGTCTTTGTGCTCACCAGACCGAGCACCACGACCTTGCCCTTGGGGACGAAGCGCAGCGGCTCGAAACTGCCGGCGCGCGGCGTGTCGTATTCGAGCATGAAACGATCATGCGCGAGCTCGTTGAACAACCGCTCGGCGATAGCGTCGTAGGCGCCCTCGCGATGCCACATGCTGCGCTGGTTGCCGCGGCACAGATGAATTCCGGTCGTGACGTCGCCGTACCGTACCGATGACGTACCGTCATGCGCGGGCTCGACCCGCGCATTCATCTTTTTCGCAAGCGGGATTGCCGGGTCAAGCCCGGCAATGACGTCATCGGGGTGATCAAACACTTGCGCCAGCCCCTCGACGACCTTGGATTCGGCCTTGAGCGAACGGGAGAAATTCTCCATCGGGTCTTCGCCGCGGGCGCGCATTTGCGCGAGCGTCGGCTCGTCCACATAGGCGGTGAAACCCGGTGCATCGATATGGATATAACGGCAGCCCGCCTTCACCAGGCTCTCGACGATCGCACGCTCGATCTTCACCACGTCCTCGACAAAATCGTCGAGCCCTCGATAGACGCCGCGCGAGTTCTCGTAATCGAAGCGCTGTGAGATGCGGTCCGGCCCGATCAGGGAAACCTTGGCCGGGGTCTTTGCCAGCGAGCCGACGAATTCGTATTCATCGAGCGGGATGTTGCGCGCCAGCGCCAGGCGCGCCTTGGCCGGCCGGCGATGGCTCACGGCTGCGCCCTGGCCGTGCAGACGGGGGATGTCCCAGCGCCGGCCGGGAGTGGCACCCGCGACACGGCGCTCGTTCCCTTCAACGGTCGAGCGCTCGGCGTCGAAACCCGCGACCGCGGCCCCGAAACTGTCCTGGAAATTCAGGCGGCGCATCTCGCCGTCGGTGACCACATTGAGGCCGATGCTCTCCTGCAGGCGCACGGCGCCACGCACCGCCTCGTCCTCGACGGCGCGCAATCCTTCCGCGCTCAATTGACCGCTGTCGAAACGGATCCGCGCTTCCCGCAACGCCGGCGGACGCAACAGGCTGCCGATGACGTCGGTCCGGATGCTCTTGAGACTGGCCATTCTGGCTCCTGATTGCTGTAGGCCGTGTCAGAAACTCCGTAGGGTGGGCAAAATCGCGTGGCACGGCCTGACAGCGTGGGCCATCAGCGCGTCTACGCGCGTCTTCAACGCGCTATGGGCGCGCGGCGATTTTGCCCACGCGGTCGGCATCGGAGGAGGCGCCGTTGCCCACCCTACGAAGCTCCTCTGGCGCAGTAACATTACCCCGGCAGCATTTCGGCGAGGAGCCGGCCATAGCCGGCGACCGGCTGCCGCACCGAAAGCCGCAGCTGCATTTCCCAGCAGCGTGCCGGGACCGGATGCACCACCGGGACCGCGAGGTCCTGTTCGAGAAGATCGATCACCGGCAGCACCCGCCAGCCGGTGCCGAGCAGATAAATAGCGTCGGCTTCGCGATGGCGCAGAAAGCTCTGCTTGATGTGCGCGTAGACTTCGTGCGCCGAGAGCTGGCCCACCTGATCGAAGGGCACCGAAATCGCGTCCATGGCAAGCACGTCGAAGCCCGCCTCGCGAAAATAGTTTGCGAACGAGTTGTTGATCTCGCCGGCCAGATAGGTGGCGCCGACGATCTTCTTCGCCTTGAGCGCCCGCAGCGCGCGCACGTGGTTCGTGCCGGAGGTGAACAGCGGCACCTTGTACTCGCGCTCCCATTTGGCGAGCAGCTCGGCCTCGCCCTTGAATCCGAGGAGCATGAAGGGCGGCGCTCCCTCGGGGTGAATGAGATCGCAGCCGGCCTCGGTGAGTTGCCGTACCAGCGGCTCATAGGGCGCGGTCGCGCGCTTGAACTCCTCGGTGGTGCCCTGCCGTATGTTGAGAAAGAGTGGCAGCACGCCGATGCCTTCCGGGAGAATGCGGATCAGTTCCTCGAGCCCGCCCGGGCGCAGCGTCGGCTTGATGCAGCCCACAAGACCGCGCCAGCTGGTAAATGCCATGGTTGTCTCCTGCCGGACAGCCGTTATTTGCAGAGCCGCATGCCTTTGACGCGCGGAGTTCCGTAGGGTGGGCAAAGGCGCGATCCACACGCACGAGTCGCGCCACACGTAGGAAGAGCGCCGTGCCCACGCGCGCACATTCGCGTGGGCACGGCGCACGCGCTAAAGCGCGTTACGCCTTTGCCCACCCTACAAAGTTTATGACGCGGTAGTCTAGCCGGCAGCCTTTGCTACCCCTGTATGAGCCGGTCATTAACGAAGCTTCGATAGCGGTTCGCGCGGCATCGTGGCAATTCTGTTATAGGTATCCGCCATACGTGCCATCAGTGCAGGAGGGACGGCATGACAACGCAATCGTTCGACAAAGCGCGCGACCTCGTCGCCCGGACGGTTCGCGAGCATTGGAAACTGTTCCTGGTCGAAGGAATCATTCTGGTCGCATTGGGGTTGCTTGCAGTTGCCGTGCCGCTCGTTGCCGGCTTGGCCGTGACCCTCCTGTTCGGCTGGGTGTTCCTGATCAGCGGCATCGTCGGGCTCTTCACCACCTTTAGCATGCGCCACGCTCCCGGGTTCTGGTGGTCGTTGGTCTCTGCCGTCCTCGCCATCGTGGTCGGCGCCTGGCTGCTCGTCCAGCCGGGGCTCGGACTGGTATCGCTCACCTACCTGCTGATTGCATTCTTCATCGTCGAGGGAATTGCCACGATCATGTTTGCGCTCGAGCACAAAGGCGCGCTGTCGGGAAGATGGGGCTGGATGCTTGCGAGCGGCATCGTCGATCTGATTCTGGCCGCCGTGATCCTGGCCGGCCTGCCCGGCACCATCGCCTGGGCATTGGGCCTGATCGTCGGCATCAACATGGTATTCGGCGGCGCTTCCATGATCGGCATGGCGCTGGCCGCCCATGCGGAAGCCCCTTAAGTCCGGCGCGAAGTTGCAATTCTCATGCAAAGCTTCGCCACCAGGCAGCTGCCGGCAGGGCGCGACGCTGTGGCGCCGGATGGCTGCGATGTGCGCATTCTCCTAACCCTCGCGGCGGGAGGAATGGCCCATTTCGAACTCGCTCCAGGCCGGACTTCGAAAGCCGTGACTCATCGCACCGTCGAGGAGATCTGGTTCTTCATCGCCGGCAGAGGACAGATGTGGAGAAAGCAAAACGGGCGAGAGGAATGCGTCGACGTTTTTCCGGGAGTGTGCCTCACAATTCCCTTGGGAACTCATTTTCAGTTCCGATCGGTCGGGCGCGAAGCCTTGGCGGCAGTTGCAGTAACAATGCCGCCATGGCCCGGAGAGGGCGAGGCCATAGAAGTCCCCGGCACATGGCAACCCTCGGCGCTGATCGAGGGATGAGGTCGAGGAGCTCACCGCGCGATATCGAAACCGACGGTGATCCTCACCCGCAGCGTTTCTTCGCCGCTCTCGATCGGCGGCGGGGCGGCCTTTGCGAGCGCCCGCGCCAGCGGCACCGGCGGCAGCGGGCCATTGCCGGTGTCCTCGGTGATCCATTCGACGCGGCCGAGCCGTACTCCCGCCGCCTGCGCATAGACCTCGGCCTTGCGCCGTGCGTCGGCCATGGCGGCCTCGCGCGCCTGGTCGAGCGCCTTCGATGGATTGGCGACGAGGAACGACACGCTGCCGGCATCGGTCGCGCCGGCGGCGACGACGCGGTCGAGCGCGTCGCCGACCTTGCCGATCTCGCGCACGGTCACGTTCACCTGGTTTGACACGCTGTAGCCGGAAAGCTTCGGCTCCGCGTTCGGCGCCGGCGCGGCATAGACCGGCTGGATCGAGAAGCGGGCGGTCTGAATATCCTTGTCGGCGATGCCAGCGTCCTTGAGGGCCGCGATGATGGCGGCCATCGTCTTTGAGTTGGCGTCGACGGCTTCCTTCACAGTCTTCGCGCGCGTGGTGACCCCGCTCTTGATGTGCGCGTAGTTCGGCGCGACGCTGACGCTGCCCTCCCCGGTCACCACGATGCGCGGTTCGGGCGCTTGTGGCTGCTGCTGGGCATGCGCCGCAACGACCGAGAAAAGAAGCGCCGCCGCCGCCATGCCGGACACCTGCCGCGCGAGCGCAAATGCCGCTGTTGAAACGAAGTTATGCATCACACCTCCAAGGTCCTCTGGAACGAGACCATATCAGGCCGCAAACACGGCGCCGATGCGGCGCTTCCGCAAAAGAGACAACATGCTATTCTGTCCTGCTTTTGTTTTTAGATAGGAAAACCTCGTTCAGGGAGGATCGAATGACCGCGATCGGGATATGGTTGCGATTGGGCGCTGCGGCGCTCACGTTGGCTGCGGCGAGCTATCAAGCGGCGCCGGCGCGCGCTGCGGATCTGATCGCGGAATGGTCGGCGATCGGAATGCCGCCGCCGCCGACGTTGAAAGCCGCGACGGTCGACCCGAAGACCACCGCGCTGTTCCTCTTCGACTTCATGAACACCAATTGCGGCCAGCGCCCGCGCTGCGTCGAAGCGGTTCCCAGGCTCAAGGCCCTGCATGACAAGGCGCGCGCCGCCAACATGCTCGTTGCCTATACGCTTCCTGGCGGCGGCAAGATCATCGATGCGAGCATCGCGCCGCGCGAGGGCGAGGTGGTCGAGCAGAAGCCGGGCGGCCCCGACAAGTTCATCGGCGACGACCTCGACCAGCGTCTCAAAGCCCACGGCATCAAGACGGTGATCCTCTGCGGCACGTCGGCCCAGGGTGTCGGCATCGGGACCGGTTCCGGCGCCGTGCAACGCGGCTATGCCGTGATTTACCCAATCGACTGCCTGCCGTCGGAGAGCGCGTTCCGCGAGGCCTATGCGGCCTGGCACATGGGCGGCGGCGGACCGCCGGTGACAACCCGGTCGGTGACGGTGACGCGCAGCGACATGATCAATTTCGAGAACGCGACCCGCTGAAGCTCTGTCGTCGCTAATCCGTAGGGTGGGCAAAGGCGCGCCCCCACCAGCCGTAATATTGTGCACTGCCTCGCGCGCGCCGTGCCCACGCGGTCGCGGAAGTTGACCGCGTGGGCAAAATCGCGCCCACGAGTATGCGTGCGGAAATCTCTCGGACGCGATTTTGCCCACCCTACGAATCATCATGCGCATTGCTGCCGTCGACCTCATCAGCAACACGTGCTTTCCCCTGTTGGCGGCCGATGAACTCGGATTTTTCGAGGCCGAGGGACTCGACGTTGAAATAGAGTTGCTTCCAAGCCTTCTGGGCACGCGCGCCCTGCACGACGGCACGGTCGATCTCCTCGCTGCGGGTTCGGTCTATGACCTGCTGACGCAATTTCCCGACTGGAGAGGATCCAAAATCGTCGTCGCGCTTTCACAGGGAACACCATGGCTTCTGGTGGTCCGGGCCGATCTTGATGCCAGCCGTGGGGACATCAACGCCGTCAAGGGGCTTCGCTTGACCGCCGCCGAGGGTCCCGATCAGGCGCTGCGGCAGATGCTCCTGCGGGTCGGTATCGATCCGGGTCGCGATCTCGATATCGTCGAACTGCCGGGCGCGAGAGGACGAAATGTATCGTTCGGAGTGTTCGCGGCGCGTGCGTTGGAAGCCGGGCAGATCGACGGATTCTGGGCGAATGCCCTGGGGGCAGAACTCGCGGTCGGACGCGGAGCCGGAAAGGTTCTCATCGATGTGCGGCGCGGCGACGATCCCCAGAACGTGCGCTTTTTCACCTTTGCGGCGCTCGCGACGACCGACGCCTATCTCGAACGCGAACGAGAAAGTGTCGAGCGGGCGGTGCGGGCGGTCGTCAAGGCGCAGGCAAGGCTGCGCGCCGATCCATCGCTGGCACGAAAGATTGGAGCGGCCAAGTTCCCGGCCGACGCAGCCGAACTCATCGCCCGCACGATCGAACGCGACATCGCGTTCTACGATCCGGCGATTACGCAAGCTGCCGTTCTGCGCATGAATGCATTTGCACAATCGATCGGGCACCTGTCCGGCCCTGTGCCCTATGACCATATCGTCGATCTAAGCTTTCGCAGGTTGTGGGTGGCATAGCGGTCCACCTCAGCGTTTGATTTCCCTGTCGAGCTTCGAGCCCAGTTGAAATATCTGCTGCGGCCGCTCCGCCGCTTCGGCAGCCTTGGCCATCGCAATCACTTCGAAGACGTTCGCTGCTACCGAGGCCAGCCTGACGTTGAGTTCCCCGATGATCTGACTGAAGCGGGAGATTGCATTCTTCGTTGCCTGGTCGGTTTCCTCAAGGCGCCGCTCGATCTCGCTAATTCTGTCGTTCGACGAGCGAATTTCCATGCGCAGCGCATCGAGTTCCGCATTGCTGCCGGTTCTGCGGTCCTGCGCCTTGCGGCTGCCGGTCTTGTTATCCGCCTTGCGGCTGCCGCTCCTGCGCTCATGCGAGCTTCGGCTGCTGACCGTCCGCTGTCGAGGGCTTCGGCTGCCGGTCTTGCGGCCGCGAGGCTTGCGAACCATGGATGCAGGCTCCAATGGGTGATGCCGCAGCAAGACGATCTCTGCGCCGCCGACACGAAGCAAAGTGCACTGCCACGAACCGCGCGCCCCCGAATCAGCGGCGTGCAGCGATCAATGGAATCAGAAAACGCGTCGAATGTGCAATAAGCCTAACTGCGGCATCGACCTCGTAGGGGTTTGCGAAGCCGTTGCGGTCGGCGCAATGCCGGATAACATGGAGCAGGGCGGGCTTGGTCGCCACCGCAGACAACAGAGGGAGGAAAAAATGGTGTCCCGAAACATGATCCGCGCAATGACGCTGGCGGGGACGCTCGGCCTTACGATCGCCCACGCCTTCGCCTGGGACGACTCGAAATACCCGAACTTCACCGGTCAGTGGCGTTCGTTTGGCGGCCAGCTCCGGTTCTATGCCCCCAACCAGAAGGCTCCGCTCACGCCGGAGTACCAGGCGATCTATGACGCCACCAAGTCCGAAGGCGGGCAGGGCACCAGCAACATGACCTATCTGTGCTACTCGCCGGGCATGCCGCGCGCGAGCAACGGCTATGGCGAGATCGAATTCCTCATCACGCCGTCGACCTTCCACATTCTCGTCGACCACATCTATGACAACCGCCGCATCTTCACCGACGGGCGGCCATGGCCGGATCCGATGGTGCCGACTCTGCTCGGTTATTCGATCGGCCATTGGATCGATACCGACGGCGACGGCAAATATGACGTACTCGAAGCCGAGACCCGCGGCTTCCGCGGTCCCCGCGCCTATGACGCCACCGGTATTCCTCTGCATCACGACAATCAGACGATCATCAAGGAAAGGATCTATATCGAGGACGGGGATCGCAACATCGCTCACGACGAGGTCACCGTTATCGATCACGCGCTGACGCATCCTTGGACGGTGGTGAAGAACTTCCGGCGCGATCCGTCTCCGTTTCCAGTATGGAATGAAGAAAACTGTCCGGAAAACAACGATCACGTGCGGGTCGGCACCGAGGATTACATGATCAGCGCCGACGGCTTGCTGATGCCGGCGCACCAGGGCCAGAAAGCTCCGGACCTGCGCTATTTCAAATAGTCGCATCGCAGGGTGCGCACCTGCGCCCTACCGCGCCACCGTTCAGGCAGGCGCTGGATTAGTTATCCAGCGCCGGACAAAGTTTTGACAACGAAAAGGCGCCGACAAGATCGGGAGAGCGCAACGAGATTGCAATCTGATTCGATGAGATCGGCAAAATCGACGGCAAAATCAACGAAACCTGAAAAGTTGGAATCGCGCGTCTGGCGATGGATCACGCTGTGTTTGTCGTCGCCGGTATTGCAGGACCAGCCGAACGGGGCTGTGCGCTCACCGCGGGCATCGAAGCGAAAGAAGAAGAAATCGCGGAGCGTCTCAGCCGGCCCGCCCGAACCGTCGTCCTGAGACGCGAACCCGCGTCCTCGTCCTGAGGAGGCGCGCTTCTTCAGCGCGCCGTCTCGAAGGACACACGCGCGAGCCATCGAACGATGGACGGTTTCAGGCAGCAGTAGCCGGTAGCCCGGATTGCTCGATCGCGAACTGATGACGCTTCCACCGAGCGTGCGATCGGACAATCCGGGGTGCTCACCGCTCCCGACGTATGTAAGCCGCGCTTCAGGCAGCAGAGCGGCGCCGAAGCATCGGCTGCGCAATGGGCGAGGGGAGATCGGATTGCCGACCCGCCGATCCCAATCCTTCTTCACCGTTCAAGGCTTCCAGTCGCGAGCGGCTGGCAGCAAATTTGCTCAGCATGAGCCGGAGCTGGCGCCGCCCATCCGGTTCGAATTTGCGCGGCGGTTCGCTTTCCGCCTCGGCGCGCCGCAAATCGCACAAGAGCTGCTGCAGGTTCGCCTTGAGGTTGGCAGCCTCCGTCCGCTTCGCGCTTCGCCAGCGTAACCCGCCGGGCTGCTGCGCTGGCGCTGGCGGCACTGGCGCTGGCACTGGCGGCGCTCTGGAGCCGGCCGCGGGATCGGCACGCAGCTGGCGGTATGCGTCGAGCCAGGCTGGGGCCGTGCGCCAGGCATTGTGCTTATTGAGCCGGCGAGCAAGTTTCACGATCGCGGCTGACAGCAACAGCGTAATGGCGAGCGTGCCGGTGAGCATTGTTGGAATGAAGGCGGCCTCGCTGGGCGGCTGCTGGAGTTCGGCGCGCTTGACTGCCGCTGCAAGCGCCGGTTGCGCTGCTTCGGGCCGTTCTGTCATTCCGGGACCCGTTGCATCACTCATCCTCGTAGCGGGGCCGCGCGCGTTTATTCCGAACGCAGGCGGCAACTCGCGCCAGCGCACGGCGAAATCGGTCACGCTCGAATTGTCACCGCTCAAAGGCGGCGCCGGCGCCAATGAGGCTGTTGCGGCCGGCGCCGGTGTCGCTTGAGAAGGCGCCGCTTGCGGCGGCGCTGATACTGCGGCTTCGCTGCGGGCGCGCTGCCGCTTGAGGCTGTGTGCCGGCGCATGCGTTTCTTCGGATGCGGCCGAACGAACTTTTATTCCCCCCTGGCCCAGGTACCAGCAATGCCGACCGTCCGGGCGATTGATGCGATAATACCAGTGGCTGCCCACGGGCGCGGCCGCTCCCGGCTTTGCCCGGCACTCGTCTGCCGCGGATTCGGCAAGGCTCAGCGTCGACCAGAGGGCGGCCGGAATAACAATGAAGATGGTTGGCGCCAGGAATATCTTTGAACTGCGCATCGATTCCCCCCGTCGCTCCCCTGACCCTGAAGCTTACCGTGACCTTCGATTCGGGCTCCGGTGAGTCGCCAATACGACGATCTGACGGAAATGTTGTTGCAACAGCACGCAGCTACCGTTGTTATCAAACAATACACATCAGGTTACCCAGCTACACATCGACTATCCACATGTGGAGCAATCAATCTGTGGAGTAACTCTCCGCTCGCGCGTAGGGCGGATTAGGCGCGCCGTTCCGCTAATCGGCGCGCAATGCTCCTTGCCGGACGGCGCGCTGTAATCCGCCATCCGTCATCGAGCGGCGGATTACCCGCGGTCTTTCGGCGGCGACCTCTCTGTGCAAGCCGAGAGAGACAGCGCGCGGGGTGGTTTGCGGGCAGCGCGCGCAACCGCTACCTGTTGGCCGGTATCTGCATTCGTCATCTTGAATGCCCACACCTTCCCGGGATCGTTAGGCGCCAGCACGACCTTCGCGCCGACAGGCCATTCGCGCGCGCGCGGCAAATCCCAGGGTGCAATTCTCCAGCAGGAGCCATTTGCCAGATCGGCTATGCCGGCTTGATTGATCTGCCCCAGCCGGGTTTCGAACGGGATCTTGACCGTAGCTGGAAGCAACCGCATCATTTTCTCCATACCTCTCGGCAGCCAAACGCCGGCGCCGAGCAAGGGCCGCCAAAATATCGTTCTAACAAAGACCCCGGCCGTTGGGAGCGTAGACGGACCAAGGCCGGGGTCCGGCGCGTTGGCCCCTTCCCCATCCGCCGCGCTACGCAATGAACTTGCGGCGGAGCCCGCAACGCCCCTTCGGGGATGGCAGGGGTCGATTCCGGCAATAGAATGGCTGCGGAATTACAAATGTGACAGGGTACACGAAAGTATACAAATGCCGATCGCCGCCCTTCATTCGGAAAAGGACCGGCCCAGGCGAATTCGTGGCCGCGGCCATGCTTCGAGGGGGCATGCAGCAAGCTGCGCGTGACCCCCTCAGGATGAGGTCGACGGTTGCGTTAGTTAGCTTAATTGGCGCTCCAACCTTCCTGTGTCCCCTTAGCCGCCACTGGTGAACGCAGTCTCGTCGAGACCGCTGATCTGCACGTCGTAGCCGAACGGATCGTCCATATGAACGCTGTTGCTGGTGAGCGGGTGTACATTCTTCACGCCCAGCGCTCGCAGCATCGGCACCGCCCGGTCACGATTGAAATCGGCGACCGTGAAGGCGATGTGATCGATGACGGCTTCCGGCCTCGGCCGTGCCCGGGCGGCGCCCGCCGCCGGCGCATTGGGATCGCGGGAGCGAATGATGAGATGGGTAAGCGGTACGTCTTTGGCGGTGACGCCATAGGGCTCTTCGCCCTTCTTGCCGAACGGCAGCGCCACATCATGATTGGTCGCTCCCACCTGGTCGAGATTGAAGACTTTCGAATACCAGTCGGCGGCTTCGCGGAAATTCGGGCACGTGTAGGAGAAGTGATTGATCAGTTGCGCCTTGAGCGCAGGATCGGGAGCTTGCGCTTCGGCGCTGCCGGCCGCGCCACTCGTTGTGGCCGCCAAAGTCAGAGCTTCGATCAGCTTTCGCCTGCTGATCTTGCCGGTCTCGAACTCGTTAAGTTTGTGTGCGACAAATGCTTCCATGGGACCCTCCGCTCACGCTCCGCGCCGAAATGCGTTTTCTTCAACATCGTTTGCGAACTGCACGTCATAATTGTACGGCGCGAGCACGTGCAGGCTGCCGTTGCGCCCGCCTGATATTTCCAGACCTTTCGCCTTGATCGCCGATCGCACCCGTTCCTCGTTCCAGTTGGAAAGGGTGAAGCAAAAATGATCGATCACCGCCTGCGGGGCGGGCCGGTTGTTGTTGGGGGGATTGCGCACGATCATGAAGGTGCCGCCCTTGCCCGGTTCCGGACCGAACATCAGGTTGGCCCGTTCGCCAGTATCTTTGGCGATCGCAAGCCCGAACACCGAAGTGAAGAAGTCGCGCGGCTTCTTGTAGTCGGGGCAGGTGTAGGAGAAGTGATTGATGGCGAGCACCTTGAAGCCGGTTGATGTCTGGGCATGGGCAGCATCGCCTGCCGCGTAAACGGTGGCGGCAAGCGCCACGGTTTGGCAGAATTCGCGCCGGTCCATCTTGCCGGCTTCGAATTTTCGCACGAGATCGGCGATGAATCGTTCCATGCGGGCGTTCCTCCTTCTGTGCAGCGAATAGAGAAAAGATAGCATTTCGCCTCACGGCCCGAAAGCAGGGCCGCTGTGTAGGGTGGGCAAAGGCGCAACGCGCTTAAGCGCGTGCCATAGCCCGTCGACAAGACGGGCGCAAACGCCCTTGATGCCCACGTGGACGTGCGTGCGTGGGCACGGCGCTCTTTTCTACGCGTGGCGGGGCTTGTGCGTGTGGACCGCGCCTTTGCCCACCCTACGGAAGCTCTCGCGGCCGGAACACGACAAAATGAGAGAGCGAAAAATTGACGAGGAAGCTCGCCCCAATGGCCAAGCCCTTGGCCAACAGTATCGGCAACGCGGCATCGCGTGGGAGATCAAGAACCAGGGCGATCGCATAGGATGCGATGAACACGGTCGTCGTATTGGCGATCAGTCCGCCGAATTGCGACAGGACAAAGGACCCGTAGTCCTTCACCCGCAGCCGGCGTCCGGACTCCTTCGCAAAGGTGATTAGCGAATTCATCACGTAGGATCCGGTGACTGCAATGCACCAGGACAACACATTGGCCGTGATGATCGGCAAGCCCAGGCGGAAATACGCGATGGAAAATACGGAGAAATCGACGGCCACATTAACCACGCCGATGAGGGCGAAGGTGGCGGCTTTGACCAGGACAGCCCGTTCGAGCCAAACGAGATCGAGGCGGCGGCCGAGGCGTTCAAGCGGAGAAGAGAGGCTCATGACGGGCTCCACTTACCATGGCCGAGCGCTGATTCGTAGGGCGGTCAGGCGCGCCGTGCGGTGCGCTCTCCATCCAGTCTGGGGTGACGGCGCGCCGTGACCCGCCAACCTCGTGCGGCGGCGGGTTACGCGGCCCGCCATCCGTGAAAGGCCGGAGTCGCAGCCGCGCCGCGGGCCGCTCATCCGCCCTACGCGCACTGCGCGACCGAACATCGCATTCTGGGCATAAAGAGCGAACGCTGCCGCGACAGGAAAAGACAGTTGCGCTATCATTGGCAACTTTCGAACGTGCCAAACGCGGCCTAAAAATGTCCAACACGACGAATTTGGCAGCCGGCAACGAGAATGCGCCCCGCGGCCGGGCTGCCGCCGGACTTTCGATCGTTGTCCCGGTGTTCAACGAGGCGGACAATATCGCGGCTCTGCATGCACGGATCGTCGACGTCGCAAGACGCTTGCGCAGCGCGCGCCGGCTGAACGCTGAAGTGATCTATGTGGATGACGGCAGCCGCGATGCGACGCTCTCGGAGGCGATGAGCCTTCCAGCGGACGCGATCGACGTCCAGGTCGTCTCGCTCTCGCGCAATTTCGGGAAGGAGCCGGCGCTTCTCGCCGGACTCGATCATGCCCGCTTCGGCGCGGTGCTGTTCATGGATGGCGACGGCCAGCATCCGCCCACCTTGATCGAGACCCTGGTCGGCCACTGGCTCGACGGCGGCTACGACGTCGTCTTCACCGCCAAGGCCCATCGCGAGAACGAACCCTGGCTTCGGCGGTCCGCCGTGAAGGGATTTTACGCGCTCATCAACTGGGGCGCCCGACAGAAAATCCCGGAAGACGCCGGTGACTTCAGGCTGCTGTCGCCGCGTGCCGCCGAGGCGCTGCGGCGAATGCCCGAGCGCAACCGCTTCTTCAAGGGCCTCACCAGTTGGATCGGATTTCGCCAACTGCGCGTCGACTATGAACCCGCCTTGCGCTCGCACGGTCACAGCACCTGGAATGTCTACTCCCTGGTCGGCCTCTCCATCGAGGGCCTGACTTCGTTTTCAGTCGCGCCGTTGCGCGTTGCGAGCCTGCTTGGCTTCCTGCTTGCGGTCGCAGCTTTTATTTTCGGTGCGGAAATCCTGATCGAAACCATGATCACGGGCGGCTCGGTCCCCGGTTACCCGTCGGTCGTTATTGGCCTGATGGTGCTCGGCGGCGTTCAACTGATGATGATCGGGATCATGGGCGAATACATCGGCAAGATCCTTTCCGAGCTCAAGGCGCGTCCGGTCTATTTTGTGGCCGAGCACGCGCTGCGAACCTCCGAAGAGGCAAGACCGGCCGTGGATGAGCCGAGCGCGCGCTCGGCCGCGGAATAGCGTGGCACTCGGCTCCGCAGCCGCCGCCGGCCCGCGGCGCATCTGGTTGTGCGCCGATGACTACGGCATTTCCACTTCGGTCAGTCTCGCAATCCGCGACCTGGTGGTGCGCGGGCGCATCAATGCGACCTCGGTCATGGTGCTGGCGCCGAGTTTTCACCGCGCCGAGGCAGGCGCCCTCGACATTCTCAACGGCACCCGACCGCGTGTCTCGATCGGCCTGCACCTCACCCTCACGGCGCCTTTTCGGCCGCTCACGGAAACATTCAAGCCCACCCGCAACGGGAGCTTCTTGCCGCTGCTGAGGATGGGCGTGGAGGCCTGCCTGCGTCGGCTCGATGTGAGCGCACTGGCGGAGGAGATTGCCGCGCAGCTGCGCCGATTCATCGACCTTTTGGGCCGCCCGCCCCAGTTCATCGACGGTCATCAGCATGTGCACTTGTTTCCGCAGGTGCGCGATGCCGTGCTCCAGGTCGCAAACGAATTTGCCCCGCGGGCGTGGGTCCGCCAGTGCGGCAGTCCGCTCTCGTTTCTCGATATGATACGCAACCGCAAAGGGCTTCCCCTCGATCTCATGAGCCGAAGCTTCCGCCGGCGAGCCGCCGCTCGGGGAATCAAGACCAATCCGGCTTTCGCCGGCGCTTACGAGTACCGTGACGACGTCGATTTTCCCGCCTTGTTTCCGAGCTTCCTCGATCGCCTGCCGGACGGCAGCGTGGTCATGTGCCATCCTGGTTTCGTCGATGCGGAGTTGCGCCGGCTCGATCCGCTGACGATCCTGCGTGAACGCGAATATGCGTACTTTTCCGGCGATACATTCCCCGCTGTGCTTACAGACCGCGGCTTGGCGTTGGCGTCCGCCTCTGTGGAACCTACATGATGGCTGTGGGCCCGACAGCACAGGAGGCGGTCAATGACCCCTGAGGAACGCAATCTCGTCAGCGAGCTGTTCGATCGGCTTGCGGCGCTCGAAAATGCCGAGCGCGATCCGGAGGCGGAGCGCACCATCAAGGAAGGGCTGCAACGGGCCCCCAACGCGGTCTATGCGCTGGTTCAAACCGCGCTGGTCCAGGATGAGGCACTTAAGCGGGCGGACACCCGCATCCGCGACCTTGAGGCGCAACTCGGCAATCAGGCAGAGCCGCCGCGCTCCAGCAGTTTTCTTGGCGGCATGCGCGAGGCGCTCACCGGCCGCCGGGGTTCGGTGCCGAGCGTGCGGCCGGCGGAAGGCCCGATGGGCGCGCCCCCCAATTCTCCGCCGGAGTACCAGGCTTCCCCAATGCCGATGGCGACGGGCCCGGGGTTTGGCAGGCCGGGCGGCGGCTCATTCCTTGGTACAGCTGCGGCGGCAGCCGCCGGCGTGATCGGCGGCTCGCTGATGCTCGACAGCATCCGCGGCATGATGGGGCATCGCCAGGGGCTGGGAGGGTTCGGCGCGATGCCGGGCGCGGCGGTCGCGAGTGAATCGAAAAGCCCCTGGACGGATCCCGGTGCTGGCGGCGGCAACCTCGCTCGCGAAGCGGGCGTTGGCGATATCGGCGGGGGGCAGGGCCAAGCCGATGCCAACCAGGGCCAGGCAGCTCTCGACAGCGACCAGCAGGCCGCCGATGACACCCAGGCAAGCGATGACGGCGATTACCAGGATGGCGACTACCAGAACGGCGATTACGAGGACGACGCCGATTTCGATGGTGATGACGGTGATTTCGATGGTGGCGGCGATTTTGGAGACGACAACGCCTAGTGTGGCGGTTCAGAAGTCCGCATCGTTCTTGCGGCCAGTCCAACATGCGGACTTCTGAACCAAAGCCACACTAGATCAATAAGTTGCTAGTGTCCTTCGATTCCGAAGTTCGCAAACGAGGGTGCCGCACAATGAAGCGAACTTCGGAATCGGGACACTAGCCGATGTCCTTGATCATCGCGGCGCTGCTTTGGTCACCGTCATTTCTTGCTTTTTGCGCCCTGCGCCACACTCCCGGCTGCCGGCGCGCAGCGCACGTACACTCCTGTGCCGTAGCGGCTGGCCACGTCCGGATCGACGGCGCGCAGGGTCATGACGCGGCCGTCGAATGAAACGATCTCCTGATCTTTTTGGCCGCCTCCCGGCTCACCTGCCGGACCGATATAGTTCTTGCCGCCCGGCCCGCCTTTGAGGCGGTACTCCACGAGTTCGCTCTGGTCGGGCGGATACATCATCACGCCGCCGCTCGGTCCGGGATTGATCAGGTATGGATGATTGCATTGCCCCCGTGCGCTCGTTTCGGTTCGCGTGCGGTCTTTCGCCTCGTGAAACGATGCATAGCCCCACCGTCCGACCACCTCGGATGGTAGGATGGTAGCTGGGATTTCCGGCGCCGGCTCTGCCACCGCAGCCGGCTGCCCGTCTCTGGACCCGCCCCACATGCTCCTCATACCGCCCCCGCCGCCGGCACAGCCGGCTAGCGCCAGTGCCGAGACGACAGTGATCGCGGCGGGCGCAGATCGCCCCAAAATGACCATTGAACCCCTCCTTACCGCACCGTTCCCGACCCTTGAGCCCCATCGCCGGCGCTGACCGCTCGCAGGCGTCCTTTCCTCATCGACGCCTCCGCGCGACGGCTTTCGGTCGCGCCGGGCGGTACTCTCGCCAAGAAGATACGGCAGGCGCAAGGCGGATGTTGGGCGGCCCCAGTTACCTTCGCGCTATCTGGCCTATCTTTCGGTCAGGTCCCCGCCACCGGGGCCGCGCCTTGGCGCGGGCGACCTTCTCCGCTTCGGCGAGAGGTGGCCCTCCTGCCGAGGATCGCGCAGCGGCGGATCCTTCTTGATGTTGAGCCGTTTGACCGCCGCTGGATCGAAGTCGTCGTCGGCGAGGAAGCCGCCTGCACGAATGCCGTCGATCGCGCACAGATCGTCGACCTCATTGACATCTCCGGTGACGCCTAGCGCGCCGACGATCTCTCCGGTCTTGTCCCGAATGAGTTGCCCACCGCCTTCCAGGAACAGAGGCCCATCGGAAAGTTGCGCGAGCGATTCCATGAATGCGGGCTTCTCCTTCTGCTTTGCCAGCACCTGGCGCGACGAGCGGTTGAGGGCGAGAGCCGCAAACGCTTTGCCGTAGGCGATCTCGAAGCGAAGCAGCGAGGCGCCGTCCTGCTTCTGGAAGGCTTTCACGCGGCCGCCGGCATCGAGCACAATGGCGGCGAGCGCATAGGCCTTGCGTTTCCTGGCGGAGGCAAATGTGCCGTCGATGATCTTGTTCGCCTCGGCAAGGCTGATCGCTCGCATGCATGCTCCTGGTCGCGGATCGCCACGAGGCGATCCGCGAAATGGGGTATAGACCGCTCGATAGTACGGCATTATCCGGCCGACTACCCGTTCGGGAAGGCTTAACCACCGGAGGACGCAGATGACGTCTCGACAAATAGGCTGGTTCGCAGCAGCAATTTCGTTCGTCGTGATCGTACTTGGTCTCCCTGCCCGGTCACCGGCAGTTGCCGAGGAGGTCATCGGCGTCAATGCATTCCCGAACGCCAAAGCGCTGCCGCTCCATGCCGGAATCGCGAAGGGAATTTTTGCCCGGCGCGGACTGCGGCTCAATCTGGAACTGACGCAGGGCGCCAACGCCCAGCGGCAGAATTTTGCTGCCGGCAAATTCCAGGTCGTGCATTCGGCAATCGATAACGCGGTCTACAACATCGAGGTCGCCAAGCTCGACACCGTCATTCTTTCCGGCGGCGACCAGGGCATGAATGAGTTTTTCGTGCAGGGCGACATCAAGTCCTTTGCCGATTTGCGCGGCCGGGTTCTGGTTGTGGACGCCGTAAATACGGCTTACGCGCTGCAGCTCAAGAAAATCCTCGCCCAGCATGGCCTCAAGGAAGGCGACTACACGATCAAGCCGGTTGGGGCCGGCGTCTTTCGCCTCAAAGCCATGCTGGAAGACAAATCCAACGCCGGCGCCATTCTCAACCTTCCCTTCACGGTCCAGGCCGAGCAGGCCGGGATGCGGAGCCTCGGCCGCACCACCGACATGCTCGGGCCCTATCAGGGCGCCGGCGCCTATGCGATGCGGAGTTGGGCCGAGAACAACCGCGGTCTCCTGGAGCGCTACCTCGCCGCCTATATCGAGTCGCTGCGGTTCGTACGCGATCCGGCCAACAAGGCTGAGAGCATCGCGCTGTTGATGACGAAGCTTTCGTTGCCGATGAATGTTGCCGAGCGGACCTACGAGCTTCTCCTCGACCCCGATTTCGGTTTCACGCCCGATGCGAAATTCCTCCCCGAGGGCTACCGCAACCTGATGGCGCTGCGCGCCGAGATCGAAAACAAGCAGGCAAAGCCTAACAGCGGCGCCGGTTACGTCGATCTGAGCTATTACGAGAACGCCTTGAAGCTCGTTGGCCCGTAACCCGATCTGGGGAGTCTGGCGGATCCATATATCCTATAGTGGATATTTGGATATTCAGCGGGAGTGTGGACGTACCGCTCTCCGTCACGATCTGGGATTTATTCTCCGGATTACTGAGCCGGTGACTGTCCGATCCTCCGGAATTTGGGTGGCTCCCGGAGCACTGCGGACATAAGGCTGGGCTCGACATCCGCCGAGAGCGCCGTTTATGTTAAGTTTTTCGGACGCCGGCCCTGCACATGCCGTGCCCCACGCACGGGGCCGGCGTCCGAAAAACTGCAAGGGACGAAACCGCGCGTAAGGGGCCGGGGCGGGGCCGCACACGACTATGGGGATTTGGCTGCCGCGGGCAACGGTCGGGAGTTGCGGAAAACCGATGCAACATGTCGATGCGCGGGGAGATCGCAGGTGAGATGCTGATGGCGGATACTTTTGGGTACGCCGGACGGCGAAGCTTGCGGCGTTATTTTGGTCCGGAATTCGACAATTAAACGAGTTGCTGCGTGCCCGGTCGAGAACGAGCATAAACCGCGAGCAAGTCGGCGTGGCGGCTCGCGCGTCGTCATGACGTATCGATCCTGACCGCCACTATTACGGCTGTCGGTTGATGCCGTGGTGTTGTGCCGCGCGCAAACCTTTCGATGATGGTCATCGAGCCGCCGCAGCATGGGCAGTTATGCTTTGTTGTTTGCTGTTCGGCCTTGGTGCTCGATTCGTCGGCCTTGGTGCTGGCGGCCTTGATGGCATCAATCGCAATCACTGGCGGCGGCTTGAGCAGTTCGCGGGCGCGCGCGACGTTCTTGGCACGCTTGCTGCTCGTGAGCATTCCATAATAGCGGATGCGGTGGAAGCCTGCCGGTAGGACATGCATCAGGAACCGGCGGATGAACTCGTCGGTGGCCAGCGTCATGACCTTGTAACGCTCGGGACCTTCGATCCTATAATCCTTGTATTTGAAGGTGACGCCTTTCTCGTCACATGCGATCAAACGCCGGTTGGAGATGGCGACCCGGTGGGTGTAGCGGGCGAGATAACGCAGGACTTCTTCGGGTCCGCCGAACGGGCGCTTGCTGTAGACCACCCATTCGCGCCTGCGCAGGGGCACCAGATAGGCCGCGAAGGCTTTGGCGTCGGCGAGCTTGGCATGATTGCCCAAGAACGCCAGCTCGCCGGCTTTGTGGGCGGCGGCGAGCTTGTCCAGGAATAACCGGCGGAACAGTCGCGAGAGTACGCGTGCGGGGAGGAAGAAGTTCGCCCCGCTTGAAACCCAGCTATTGCCGTCGAGCGAGAACCCGCCGCCTGGCACGATCATGTGCACGTGGGGATGATGGGTGAGCGCGGAGCCCCAGCTATGGAGAACCGACAAGATGCCGATCCGGGCGCCGAGATGCTTGGGATCGGCCGCGATCGTCAGCATCGTCTCCGCTGACGCCTTGAACAGCAGGTCGTAGATTACGGCCTTATTCTGATAGGCGATCTCGGCGATCTGGCCGGGCAGCGAGAACACCACGTGGAAATACGGCACCGGCAACAGCTCGGCCTCACGCTCGGCCAGCCACTCGTTTGCGGCGGCGCTTTGACACCTCGGGCAATGCCGATTGCGGCAGGAGTTGTAGGCGATCTGGATATGCGAGCACTGCTCACAGCGCAGGACGTGCCCGCCCAGCGCCGCCGAGCGGCAGTTCTCGATCGCCGACATTACCTTGAGTTGGTCGATGCTCACATGGCCGGCATTGGCAGAACGCCATGCCGGTCCATGCTCGCGGAAGATATCCGCGAGCTCGAGGGCCGGGCGCGACACGCGCGCCGCGCGTCAGACGGGCGCAGCCGCCTTGAAGGCTTTGATCAGATGATCGAGCGGGCTTACCACCTCACGCAGCGTATTGGTCGCAACCCGTGTGTACAGAGCCGTGGTGTCGAGCTTGGCATGGCCCAGCAGCACCTGGATCACCCGGATATCGACGCTTTGCTCCAGCAGATGGGTTGCAAAGCTGTGTCGCAACGTGTGCGGGCTGACCCGCTTGGTGATCTCGGCTAATTGCGCCGCCAAATGACAGGCGCGGTTAAGCTGACGCGTCGTGATCGGCTGCCCAGGATCGCGGCCCGGGAATAGCCAACCCCGCGACCGGCAAACCTTCCACCACTCGCGCAACAGTTCGAGCAGGACCGGTGAGAGCATTGCGTTGCGGTCTTTGCGGCCCTTGCCCTGCTCGACGCGGATCACCATGCGTTTGCTGTCGATATCGGAGACCTTGAGCGCAGCAACTTCCGATACCCGCAGCCCGGCCCCATAGGCGACGCTCAGCGCCGCCTTGTATTTGAGGCCAGGCGCCGCCTCCAAGAAGCGTCGCACTTCATCGGCGCTCAAGACGACCGGCACCTTGCGCGGTTGGTAAATGAACGTCATCTGCTTGGCGAGGTCGGCGCGGTCGAGCGTCACGTCGAAGAAGAACCGCAGTGCCGAGACCGTAGCGTTAATCTTCGGTGTGTGGGCTCCGCTTTCTGATAGGTTAATTTGATAACGACGCACATCTTCCTTGCTGGCCCTGTCCGGTGATCGGCCGAGAAACATGCTGAAGTCCTTGACCCTTTGCACGTAGTCGTGTTGGGTCTTTGCTCCGAGTTTGCGGATCGCCATGTCTTCGATCATGCGCTGGCGCAAAGGGCTGATGGCCTGCTCGGTCATGGAGGTGCTCCTGTCTTGAGTGAGGTTGGTTGGAACACCTCAATCTCAGGACAGGGCGCTTCCGCCCGCTACCGGTGTGGATAATTACGGGGACTCGCGCGACAGGCACCCTACCGCGAGCGGTTTAGTCCGATGACCCTGAGCGGAAGTAGGCATGCAGCATCGACTGGCAGCCCAGACTGAGGCAAGCCCGGTTGAAACCGGCGGCCTATTCGCAGTGCCCGATTTATTTCGTGAACATCGGCTTTGGCGGCGCGGGCGTCGGTGCCGCTGGCGAGATCACGAACGTGAGCCATATGTTCCAGCCATCCGGCCGGTGCTCGTTGGCGAATTCGCCGTAGGCTTTCAAGTTCAGGTAGCCCTGCAGGTCCTTGTTGATGGGAAAGATGTGTCCGATCTGAGGGCCGATGCCTACCACTTGTGATTCGAAACATCCGACGTGATCGCCGGAGCCGCTGTCGCAACTGATCTGCCTGTACACATAGCCGACGAGACCGACCATATCCTGCTTGTTCAGGAACTGAGACGCGCCCCAGTCCAGGTGCATATCGACGCCGTTGGTGTAATTGGTCGACGTATTCTCTAGGTTGGCTGTGAAGCCGAGGACGGCCGAGAATTCATGACCAGTCTGCGGATTGAAATAGGTATAGCCGACGCCAGCATCGACCGCGCCGTGCCCGATGCCGATATTCGCCAAACGGGTCGATTGATAGGCCCCGACCGGGATATCTCCTGTGCCATAAATCATCCAGTTGTTCACGCCGTTGTTCCAGCGAAGCGAGACTTGCGGTATCAAGTCGCCAAACCCCCAGGTCGTATCACTGAGCATATCGGTGCGCATGAAGTGGAGCCCCGCGATTGTCCCGTTCAGCGTGCCCGCGAGATTGGTGTCGTTGCGGCCATAGGCTCCAATCACCGAGGCGGCCATCTGGCCGCCCAGTACTGGCGTCGCGAAGACGTATTGTGGAATGACCATATCCAGCGGCACATCGGCTTTAACGCTGGCGCTTGCGCTGCCTGAAAAGCGCGGGTCGAGGTTGCCGATCTGGAACTCACGCGCGAGCGCGACATCGCCGCCGCCCCTCACATCCGTATTGTAAAAGATGTTCGCGAATGACCAGCCGGGCTGCTGTGGGGTGGCCGCAAGGCTCCCGAAGAAGCCGGGTATCCAGAAGCTCACGCCGCCTTCGTCCGCGAATGAAGGCTGAGCCATGACCGAAGCCAAAGCACTCGCCGCGAGCGTGCGCATCCATCGACCATGCTGACGATTGGACCTACGCATCGCGGCGGGTACAGCACGGCCGTTGCGCTTCCTTTTTGATGGCATGATACGCCTCCTGCCACTTTCGGTTGCATGATTCGTCGGATTACTTTAGTCGTAATATTATTTGAAATAACTGTGGAATTGCTGCTGGACTTGCAAATTCGGATCTTTTGTATCCTAAAAGCCACACATTTTCCGGTTGGGTCGAACTCCTACTTCATCCTGATTCAAATAAGGTAAAGTAATACATCATAAAGCAGCTCACTGCGGCGGCTCCACGGCTTTGTACATAAAAGTGTCACACCGCCTTCCGGAGAGGCGATGGATTTCGTCACTCATTGAACCAAAGGACAATATCCTCCGCACACACACGAGGTTAGCGTAGAGCGGCGACGAGCTGTCGCGGCTCGGGGGAGCCATGATCTCTTAGAACCCCAGGGCGACTAAGGGCGCAGGCTGCCGGCCGGCCTCGGGCCGCAGAAACCTAGAACAAGCTAGAACAAGGAAGTGATCCAATGACGGTACCCAGGAGCATCTGGCTCGGTGGGCTGGCAGTGCTTGCTGCTTTAATGGCGGCGAGGACACCGGCAGCAGCGCAGCAGCAACAGAAGCCCAACATCTTGTTCATCATGGGCGACGACATCGGCTTTATGCAGCCGAGCATCTATCATCAGGGCCTAATGGTAGGGGAAACCCCCAACATAGACCGCATCGGCCAAGAGGGCGCGAGGTTCATGGACTATGTTGCCATGCAGAGCTGTACCTCTGGTCGCAACGCTTTCTTCACCGGCATGTATCCGCTGCGCACGGGTTTGGTCGTGCCGGAGATGCCGGGCAGCCCATCCTATTTGCGCGCCGGTACCCCGGCGCTCGCAAAGTTCCTGATCGATCTCGGCTACAACACTGGCGAGTTCGGTAAGAACCATTTGGGAGATACCACCGAAGCACTGCCAACGGCACACGGCTTCCAGGAATACTGGGGCTATCTCTATCACCTGGATGCCATGCAGCAAGTGAGTTTTCCCGACATCAACAAGAGCCCGACCGAGCAAGCCATCGCCCCGCCGTGCAAGAACACGCCGATCCCCGGTGTTCCCGATGTGCCCGGCGCCGTCGATCCCAGGACCACGGATTGTTTGACGCCTCCACGTAACGTGCTGTGGTGCAAGTCCTCCGACGGCTCGCAGGGCAATCAGATGTGCCAGGATCAAGGTCCGCTGACGCTTGAGCGGTCGAAGACCGTAGACGAGGAGATCTCCGCCAAGGTCGTCGACTTCCTTGATCGAAATGACCCGAGAAGGACCAACAAGCCATTCTTCGTCTGGTACAACCCCGCACGCATGCACGTCACCACAGTGCTCTCTGACAAATACATGGCTATGGTGGGCACGGCCGGCGGCAAGGACTGGGGCGTCAACGAAGCCGGGATGAAGCAGATGGACGACAACATCGGCCTCGTGCTCAAGAAACTGGACGACATGGGTCAGACCAACAACACCATCGTTGTGTTCACCACCGACAACGGTGCCGAGACGATCTCATTCCCGGATGGCGGTATCACCCCGTTCAGGGGCCAGAAAGGCGAGGCCTGGGAAGGCGGCTATCGTGCGCCGCTCGTCGTCCGTTGGCCCGGGCACATCAGGCCGGGAACGATTAAGAACCAACTGTTCGCTGCCCTCGACTGGCTGCCCACCTTTGTCGACATCGCCGGTGGCCCAAAGGGCGACGACCTGAAGAAGCAGATTGAGGCCGGCCAGTATCCCAACATTGTCAAAACCACACTCGACGGCTTCGACCAGCGCGAGTATCTCGAAGGCAACTCGGAAAAGTCGGCGCGCGACTACTTTTTCTACTACTCGGGCCCGACGCTGTCCGCACTGCGCTACAAGAATTGGAAGATGTATTGGCAAATGGCACAGCCAGGGGCGACCGGCTGGCTAATGCCGCTCGTCAAATACAACTTCACCATGGTGCAGAACATCAAGCGTGATCCCTTCGAGCAGGCGATCGGTCAAGATCAAAAGACATCGCTTGGCCTTGGCGGTGCGCTTGCTGGGCCAGTGACGGCGTACCTCTACGACTGGAACATTCTGCCACTCGGTCAGCAGTTGGCACTGAAACACCTGGAGACGTACAGGGAATTCCCGCCGCTGCAGATTGCGGCGAGCTACAACCTTGACGCAGTCATGGAGCAAATTCGCGCCGCCGGTCACCCTTCAGAATAACCATCGTGATGCGTCCGCGCTGTGACCAAGCGGGCGCCCTTACTGGGCGCCCGCATCCGGAAAAACAGAAAACTACGACAGATGGAGGCTCTGCCATGATCATGAAACACACCGCTTCCGTAATCATCGCGATGCTGCTCTCCGGTCTGGGATCGGCGCTCGCTCAGACTGCAATTCGTATCCAAGGGCAGGTCGCGGCAGGAGGCGGCCCAGTAGCAAATTCGACCGTCACTCTTTGGGTAGCGAGCAGCGGCCAGCCCAGGCAACTCGCGCAGACAAGAACCAGCAGTGATGGCCAGTTCGAACTCGGCAGCCAGGAAAACATCGCATCCGATGCTGTTTTGTACCTTGTCGCCAAAGGTGGAGAAGCCGCCGTCAACAGGGCCGGTGGCGACAACCCGGCGATTGCGTTGCTCTCTCTGGTGGGCAAAGAGTCTCCCGCAAGAGTCGTTCTCAACGAGATGACGACGGTGGCATCGGTATGGGTTGCGAATCAGTTTATTGACGGCACCGCAATCAGTGGTCATGCGCTCGGCCTCAAGATCGTCGCAGGCAACGTATCTAATTTTGTCAATGTTCAAACCGGCGGATGGGGAGCAACCATTCAGGACCCGCTTAACAGCGGCCAGACACCGACAATGGCCAACTTTGCGACCTTGGCCGATGTGCTGTCCGGTTGTGCTACGCGCGTGAGGCCGGATGCATGTAGCAAGCTGTTCGCGGCCGCGACACCCCCGAGGGGGACCGCGCCGACTGATACGCTGACGGCGGCGCAGTCCATCGCCCGCTATCCCTGGTACCAGCCCGAGCGCCTTTTCGTGCTACTCGACGAGTTCTATCCGGTGCCAGCGGGCAAAAATCTGCGCGCGGTTCCGTTCATGCCGTACCTAAACGTTTCACCCAGCGCCTGGGTACTGCCGTTGAAGTTCGACGGCGGCGGATATCGAGCGGGCGGCAAGGCCATGTTTGACAGCGAGGGCAATCTCTGGGTCGGCGACAATTTCACAGTGGGCTGGCAGGCGCGCGATACGCTATGGCAGGGCAACGCCACCAAGTTCGCGCCCAATGGCAAACCGTTGTCGCCGATGACCACAGGTTTCGCGGGCGGCGGAATGCAGGGCGGCACCTTCGGTGCTGCCGTCGACGTGAACGACAATGCTTGGCTCACCAGTTACGGCGGCAAGTCCATTGCAGTTTTCGATAAGAATGGCAAGCCGCTGACACCACCGGACGGCATCACCTTCGACGGCAAGCTCGGGCTGATGCAGGGCATCATTGTCACGCCCAGCGGCGATGTGTGGTCGGTGGGTCTTGAAAAAGATCAACTGGTCTACTTCCCCAAGGGAGACCTGACCAACGGTAAGCTTCTTTGCGAGGGCGCAAGTGCGGAGCCCTGCAAGTCGTTTAGTTCACCGTTCCATATCGGCATCGATCAGCGGGACCGGATTTGGGTGACCAACGGAGCCTCCGATCACGTCGTTCGCTTCCCCGCGACCGATCCAAGCAAGGCGGAAACATTCAAGGCGGGCTACAGCGGCAGCGGCCTTGGCATCGATAGTCAGGGCAATGTCTGGGTAACCAACCGGTTTGGCAGCTCATGGCGCGGACTGGCTAAGATGGCCGAACTCGGGCTCGTCAAGGAGACTGGCGGCAATTTTGACGAGAGAGTGACGCGCATCATGCATGAGCAAACCGGGGGACCGGATGGCGGCAGCGTCACGCTGCTGCGGCCGGATGGCAGTCAATACCCTGGCTCCCCGTTCACGGGCGGCGGCCTCCCAGGCCCTTGGGCTGCGACTGTCGACGGCAACGACACTGTGTGGATATCCAACTTTGCTGCTGCGGACAGTCCGATTACGCACCTCTGCGGCGTCCGCACCGAGAACTGCCCGCCCGGTTTCAAAACCGGCGACCAAATCTCGCCGCCCGGCGGCTACGTCGGCGGCGGCTTGCAGATGCAGACTGATCTCGCGATTGGGCCTGCGGGCGACGTCTGGGTCATGAACAACTGGCAGGACATCGGCAGCTGCTTCGGCGTGCCTCCCGAAGCACTGTCGACTCGCTGCGGCGGCCAGGGCGTAGTTATTTTCTTCGGCATGGCCAAGCCAGTGCGTGCGCCGCAGATCGGACCCGCCAGACAGCCGTAGCGGTCCTCAAGCTCATCCAGCCCACTAGAGAAAGCGAGTATGAGCATGGTCAGAACCGTCGGGCTCGGTTTGTTAGCCTCGTTTGCCGTCGGAGTGGTAGCGAGTATGCCGGCCGCCGCCCAGCAGCAGAAACCCAACGTCGTCTTCATTCTCGCCGATAACGTCGGTTACGGAGACTTGGGTTCTTATGGTGGCGGAGAGTTGCGCGGCGCGCCGACGCCCCGTTTGGACCAGCTCGCGCGTGAGGGGTTGCGCCTTACCCAGTTCTTAGTTGAGCCGGCCTGCACCCCGTCGCGAGCTGCACTGATGACGGGGCAGTACTCAATCCGCAACGGACTCTCCCTGATCGCAATCGAGGGCTCCCCGTACACCCTTCCCGAGCGTGCCTTTACGATCGGCGAACTGTTCAAGGGTGCGGGGTACGCCACCGCGATTTTCGGCAAGTGGCATCTGGGCAGCGCACGGCAGAGCTTGCCGACTGCGCACGGGTTCGACGAGTTCTATGGCATCCCGCCGGACATTTCGTGGGATGCGGCGACTTATGTCAGCACGATGGAGCTGACGCAGTCGATTCCAGCTCCACCCGGAGTGCTGTTGGCTCGCGGGCCGCAAATTGTCGAGGCAACCGCCGGGGGCCCCTTGCGGACGGTGAAGCCTTTCACGCCGGAGGTGCGCGCTAATATCGACTATGAGCTTACCGACAAATCAATCGACTTCATGCGTCGGCAGAAAGCCGCCGGGAACCCGTTCTTCCTCTACTTGCCATTCTCGATGGGGCACGTGCCGAACCTGCCATCGGAGCAGTTCAAAGGTAAGTCTCGGATTGGAAATTACGGCGACAAAATGATGGAGGGTGATTACCACGTCGGCCAAATACTCGACACGCTCAAGCAATTGGGCATCGATGATAACACGATCGTGGTCTTTGCCTCCGATAATGGACCGTACGGCGAAGCCGCGCGAGAGTTTGGCAACCAGGGAACGCCAGACATGGGCAACTCCGGCCCGTTTCGCGGCGAACTGGGCGAAGTGACCGAGGGTGCAATAAGGACGGCAGCGCTCATCCGCTGGCCCGGAAAGGTCAAACCTAACACGACATCCTACGCGATGTTCTCGATCATGGACTTCTTGCCAACCTTCTCCGGCCTCGTCGGCGGCACGATGCCAACAGACCGGCAGATTGACGGCGTAGACCAGAGTGAGGTTTTAATGGGCACCAGCGCGATGGGACATCGCGAAAGCCTCCTGAGCTTCATCGGTGGCGACTTGGTTGCCGCACGCTGGAAACAATGGCGACTCTACTTCACCGACATTCATCCCACCGGCAGCGGGCCGCAGCGGCAGCCAGGGATTTTTTCGGCCAGCGCTCCGATGGCTGGCTACCCCAGGCTTTACAACATAGAGATGGATCCGCATGAGGACCTTGATGTCGGGGGACTGTTTGGCTGGGTATCGGGACCGGGGCTCAAGGTCGTCGAGGACTATTTGGCGTCCCTCAAGAAATATCCAAATCCGCCAGCGCCCAACATCACGCAATTCCGTAGTGTCGGTGGCGGTTAACAATTATCTCATCCACTCGCCTACTGAGGCTGGGCGACATGAGCATCGCGATGCTGAACGTATTCATCGCCAAAACCATAAGACCGTTTCTCATCATTTTTGGTTTAGCGACGTGCATGACATTGCCCTTCGCCATCGACATCGATCTCATCACGCCAATGTTTGGTGGGCTCCTCGACTATACCCCCTCAAGTGCCTGCCTTGCGTCATTGGGGAATCATGATCTTCGGAGTGGGGGCACTGATGGTGGCCGCCGCGTTCCGTCCTTGGTTACGGTTCGAGACCATGCTGTTCAGCCTTGTGGAAAAAGCTTTCATGGTCTCGCTGGTTCTCGGCAACCTCGATCAGCCTTGGGTAAATGGGTACTTCGGCGCCCTCCTGCTCGATTCCACCATCGTTGCCTACAGCATCTTGTATTTGCGACCAGGGACGGCCTCGCCACTGGATCGAGAGTCGGACTCCTGAACGTCGCCATCAACCGAGCATCGCAAAATTCCCGAGCCGGCGTCAGCAAATATGACCCAATAGGGGTGTAGCGACTCAATGCGATACGGGAGATTAAAGATGAGCAGGATTAGTATTGGTTGGCTCGCTTCGCTGGCCTTGTTGGCTTCGGCTGTTGTCTCCCCGGCGGCGGCCCAGCAAGAACAGCAGAAGCCGAACATCCTGTTGATCATGGCCGACGATATCGGCTACTGGAACATCAGCGCCTATAACCGCGGCATGATGGGCTATCACACGCCCAACATCGATCGGATCGCCAACGAGGGCGCGATCTTCACCGATTACTACGGCCAGCAATCCTGCACCGCCGGACGCGCCGCGTTTATCACCGGCCAGTCTCCGTTGCGCACTGGCCTTCTCAAGGTTGGCCTGCCGGGTGCAAAGGAGGGACTATCGGAGAAGGACCCCACAATGGCCGAACTGCTCAAGCCGCAAGGCTATGCGACCGGGCAATTCGGCAAGAACCATCTGGGCGACCGCAACGAATTCCTGCCTACCGTGCACGGGTTCGACGAGTTTTTTGGCAACCTTTACCACCTCAATGCCGAGGAAGAGCCCGAGCACCCGGACTATCCGAAGAACCCTCAATTCCGAGCGCAATTCGGTCCACGTGGGGTCTTGAAGTGCTTTGCGACCGCGACCGATACGCCCGGCGATGACCCGCGATTCGGCCCGTGGGGCAAACAGACATGCGAGGACACCGGCCCACTCACCAAAAAACGCATGGAGACGATCGACGAGGAGTTCCTCAAGGCCACGATCGACTTCATCGACCGTGCCAACCGGGAGAAGAAGCCTTTCCTGGTGTGGTTCAATCCGACTCGTATGCACATCTGGACGCGGCTAAAGCCCGAGTCCCAGGAAAAGACGGGCCTCGGCATTTACCCGGATGGAATGGTGGAGCATGACGGACAAGTCGGCCAGCTTTTGAAACAGCTCGACGATCTTGGCATCGCCAATAATACGATTGTGATTTATACGACCGACAACGGCGCCGAGACGTTCAGCTGGCCCGACGGCGGCAGCACGCCCTTCCGCGGCGAAAAGAATACGAACTGGGAAGGAGGCTATCGGGTCCCGGCCATGATCCGGTGGCCCGGTCTCGTCCGGCCGCACACTGAAATAAACGATATCTTCTCGGCCGAGGATTGGGTGGCGACCCTGGTTGCGGCCGCCGGCGAGCCCGACATCAAGGAAAAGCTGCTCCAGGGTTTCAGCGCCGCAGGCAAGACCTTCAAGGTGCATCTCGACGGCTACGACCAAAGGGACCTCCTTTCCGCGAAAGGGCCGGACAAGCGACGTGAATTTTTCTACTGGACCGACGACGGCGATCTGGCCGGTCTGCGCTACGACCAATACAAGGCAGTGTTCATGGAGCAGCCTGCGCACGGCCTGGAAGTCTGGCAGCAGCCGCTCGTACCGCTGCGCGCACCCAAGCTGTTCAATCTGCGCTCCGACCCATTCGAACGCAGCCAAGTCGAGTCCGGCGACTACGTGAGGTGGTACATCGATCACGCCTTCGTATTTGTTCCAGCGCAGGCGATCGTCGGTCAGTATCTGGTTTCCTTCCGAGATTTCCCGCCGCGGCAGCCGCCTGGAAGCTTCAACGTCCAGCAGGCCATCGAGAAGCTAAGGACTCCGCCTCATGCCAATTAGGGGTCGCGAGATCGGAACGAGACCACGATAAAGGCGAACCTATCTTCCTTGGGCGTGAACCGTCCGGCGCTTCTGGCGGATTTGGCAGCGCTTCCGGCGCTGCCTGCCGGCTCTACGATGAAGCCGAAACAAAAAGTTGGACGGTGATCGGCATGAAGGACGCCCGAATTTTCGCGTTCGATTAGCTCGACAATGCAGTTACTGACGGTAAACCGCTCCGGGACCCCACCTGAACAGGTAGTTGAATCCTACTTTTGCCACCAGGATGTTGCGGTTCCCGGTGAAGGTGTCGCCGGCAAGGAGCGGCGCAGTCAGCGGAATGACAACGGTCTTGTTACTCAAGGTAAAAAGCTCGAATTCAGCTTTTACCGTCCAATTGTTCACTGGCGCCCATTCAAGGCCCGCGCCTGCCAAAAAAACAGTTTTGGAGTTGGCGAGGCTCATCGATGCACCCGTTGTAAGATCGACGACTGTCAGATCATTATTACCTAGCCAGCCGCCTCCACCTTTGGCATAAAAGAGGAAATTATCGTGCGCCACTCCGAGCCGAGCGGCGAGCGCAGTGATAGACCGGTGGTGGGAGTTTATTGCAATGGTGTCTCCGAGTGCCGGAATGAACACGCCGGAGCCGTTCTTGTTGTTCCCTATCCCCTCGAATTCCGTCTCCGCCCCGACGACCAGTGTCTCATACTGATAAATGAACCCGAGTTGGCCGCCGCCGATGAATGCCCCGCTGCCCGTTCCGGTCTCCCACGTGGCCCCGTACAAACTGTCCGTCAAGTTGTGCTCGGCCCAGGCGCCGCCCAGGTTGCCGCCAACATAGAATCCGGTCCAGCTGAATACGGGCGGGGCCGCGGGTGGTGCTTTCAGCACTCCGAGATCGGCAGCAACTGAAAACGTCGAAGCGCCGACTGTTGCGACAGCCACAAGTGCGGGCAATGCCAGGAATTTTGCAGGTCTCATGGAGAACCCCTAGCCTTATAAAACAGCAATTTTCTTTCCTTTCTTTAACCATAAGAAATTCTTGTTGGGCGTGACATTTTCGCCACGCTTCGAGGCACAGCGTGCTTTGGCCGCGCTGCGCTGGGCGCGGAACACAACACCTATGAGGGCCCGGTGAGGGGTTCGATCTGGTCGAGGGGCGCCGTCGCCGGCGCCCGCCGTTCCGCCGGGTTTAGATAAAATCGGGAGGGCGCTACCGATTGTACGGAAAGCTGCTACCCTGCCTCGCGTTCTGGGCTGTTGGCTGCGTCGATGCCAAAACAGATTCGAAGCTTGTGATGTGCGCGAGGAGAACCACAATGGGTAGAGCTGAACTGCTGTTTCTAATTGCCGCGACGGCGCTCGGTTTACCGGCGATCGCGTTTGCTGACGAAGTACCAAGCTATGATGTGCGCGCCACCTGTCGCGTGGAAGCACAAGATGTCGACAGCGCTGGCACCGCGACGGCCTGCGTGACGCAAGAACAACAAGCTCGCGAGGCTCTCGTCAGCCAATGGGTACAGTTTGCGCCCGAGAGCAGGACCACCTGCATGGAAGCGCAGGGTGGGTTTTCCCCCAGCTATGTGGAACTGCTCACTTGCCTCCAGACTGCCAAGGAGGTCAAAGGCCTACCTAGCCCGGTGAGATGAGGCGTCGTCGTACTAGGTTGAGCCACGCCTGTCCCTGTATCGAGTCGGCTCGACGCATTGCGGGCTCGATCAGCTTTTGCTGCACTGCCGTCGAGGTCCGCTGCTGGCACATCGCCTCTTTGTGCGGCGCAAGAAAACTTGGACGCGACCTGGGCGAAGCGGAGGTAGGGCCTAGGCCCGTCCGGGGTCGGTGAGATCGACGACCGCGAGGATTATGGCGAACACCGCTTTACCCTGGTTGGCATCGTCGAGGGGGACGTTGATTTTCGTGGCCTATACAGAGCGTCGGGAACGCGTGCGCATAATTAGCCCCTTCGGCGCGCCCTCGGGCTCACTCAGGAATGGGGGCACATATCGCTTGCTGCTGATAAGGTAGGCGCGCGTGAAACGGAGGCGCGAAATCATGGCTGAAAGCACACTCACACACGGGACGATCGGCGCCGCGTTGGCGCTCGTTGCCACCGCCGTCGCTGCCGAGCCAATGGGTGAAGCGACGCGCCATGTTACTATGGTGGGAAGCCGCGAGCGTACTTTCATCGAATATGTTCCCAAGGCGTTGAAGCCGGGCGCGCCGTTATTGTTCGTGCTGCATCCTTCAGGGGGCGATGCCGCGGGCATGCGGCAATATTCCAATTTCGAATTCGACGAACTGGCGGACAAACACGGATTCCTGGTCGTGTATCCGGATGGGTTCGACAACACCTGGAACGACTGCCGCGGCGGCTCGCCATTTTCCTCCAAGCGGCTCAAGATCGACGATGCCGGTTTCATCAAAAGCCTCATCAATCATGAGGTCACGGCGCACGCGATAGACAGAAAACGCGTCTTCGCTGCCGGCTGGTCCAATGGCGCACAGCTCGCCTACCGCCTGGCGCTGGAAAACCCTGAGGATTTCGCCGGCGTGGCCGCGATCTCGGCAAGCGTGCCGGTGAAGGAAAATCTCGATTGCGGCCAAGTCGACAAGCCGATTCCGGTGATGATCGTCAACGGCACTGCCGACCCGATTAATCCTTTTGGCGGCGGCATGGTGAATTTGGGCGGCGCACAGCTCGGCAGCGTGCTCTCCAGCGAAGACACCGCGAATTATTGGGCAAAGCTGTTGGGCGTAACAGCCCCGCCGCAGATTGCGACGCTGCCGCATAAAGGCGGGCGTACCTCGGTCGAGAGCCTGACCTGGGTGAAAGACGATACTCCCGTGGTCGTTTTGTATTCGGTGCAGAACGGCGGGCACGCCATGCCGCTCGAAGGCGAGGACTTGGATTCGCCCGTCGCGATCTGGGATTTCTTCTCAAAATTGCCGAGCCGCTGACCGTCCGATCATGCAGCCCGTCTCTGCTAACATTGTCCATACATCATCTTAGCGCAGAGACGCACTGGTTTGTTCGCGCGAAGTTCTGGCGTATCCTTAGTCTTCTGCAGGCTCAGGGCGCCGGGCCGCGCAGGAAGTGCAACGACGAACGCTCGTGTCCCGATTCCGAAGTTCGCTTCATTATGCGGCACCCTCGTTTGCGAATTTCGGAATCGAAAGGACATTAGCAACTTATTGATCTAGTGTGGCTTTGGCTCAGAAGTTCGCATATCAGACTCGCCGCAAGAATGATGCGGACTTCTGAACCGCCACACTGGCAGCTACCTCCTTGCTGCGCCCAGATCAAAAATTATCCCTTTTCACCCCTGTTTCCCTGTGTCACAATCAACTGCAATCCGTGGCCGGTATGAAACTCGCTAGGTGGTGGCTGATATGAAACTCGCTGGATGGCTTATCGGCGTTTCTTTTGCCGTCGGTATCGTTTCGACCGACTCCAAGGTCTTCTCCCAACCCGCGAACCAGGTCGCGCAGCATCCCGAATCGCAGTGGTCCACCTCTTTCGTTGAGACCTACTGCTTGGGTTGCCACAACGACGGCGCTCGCTTCGGTAACCTCTCTTTGGACCAGCTTGGCCCCGAGTCCGTGGCCGAACACCCCGAGATCTTCGAGAAAGTTGTGCGCAAATTGCGCGGGCGCCAGATGCCGCCGCCCGGCAGTCTCCAGCCCTCGCGGCAGCAAGTCGACGCGCTGATTGGCTGGCTCGAGAGCACGCTCGACGAAAGCAGCAAGGCGCACCGTGCGGGCCACGTTGGCGTCGAGCGCTTGAACCGTACCGAGTATGCCAATGCCGTGCAGGACCTTCTGGCTGTGGAAATCGACCCCACCAAGTACCTGCCGGCCGACATCGCGGTTGAAGGGTTCAACAACATCGCTGCGGCGTTGACCGTGTCACCCGCCTTCCTGGAGCAGTACCTCAATGCCGCTCGCGCCGTCGCGCGCATGGCAGTCGGCAAGCCGGTGGCAGATCTCGTCAAAGCCTCTTTCCCTCCCCCCGCTGTCGGCGACCAGGATAGCTATGTGGACGGCATGCCGCTCGGTACGCGGGGCGGCACGAGGTTCGAGTACACGTTCCCGGCGGACGGGGAATACCGCATCACGATCACCGACCTCGATTTCGGGCTCTACCCGCGCGGGGCCGAGAACGAGACAGCGGTGGTTGTGCTGGTCGATCGCAAGGAGGTCTTCCGGCAAAAGGTCGGCGGGGCGGCGGATCGCGAGTTCGTGGATCGCGGCGGCGGTGCACCGGCGGGAGAGAAGCTCATGGAGCGCTTCGCCAATATCCCCGTGCAGGTAAAGGCCGGTGTGCACGAAGTCGTGGTGACGTTCATCGAGCGCTCCCGTGTGGCAACCGACGACCTGGTCGCAGGCGGCACCCAGTATCATGGGTTTCTTATCAAGGGGTACCTGCGTCTGCCGCGCCTGATGGGGTCCATAAAACTCGCTGGGCCGTACGCGGCCACGGGCCCCACGCGCACACCCAGTCGGGAGAAGTTATTCATCTGCCATCCCCAAGCCCCCGAGCAAGAACGCGCCTGCGCCGAGCGCATCACTCAAGATCTTGCCGGGCGCGCCTTCCGCCGGCCCGTCACCAAGGAAGATATAGACGGGCTGATGGCCTTCTACGACGCCGGCCATGCGGGCCCCGGCGGATTCGAAGCCGGGATCGAACAGCTGGTTACGGCGGTTCTGGTGAGCCCGGATTTTCTCTATCGCGGAATCGCCCGGCCGAAGAACGACGCGCAAGTCTATGCGCTGAGCGATCTGGAACTGGCCTCGCGTCTGTCGTTCTTCTTGTGGAAGCGGGCCCCCGACGATGAGCTGCTCCAGCTTGCGAGCGAGGGCGAACTGCGACGTCCGGGCGTGCTGGATGCCCAGGTGCGCCGTATGCTGGCCGCTCCGCAGGCCGAGACGCTGGTGACGGATTTCGCGCTCCGCTGGCTCGACCTCCTCGAGGTCGACAAATTCGAGTGGGATAAGCAAATCTTCCCCGAATTCAGCGCCGACCTGCGCCAGGATTTCGCGACCGAAATCGACCTCTTCCTGCGGAGCATTCTGCTTGACGACAAGAACGTGGAGCAGCTGCTAACGGCCGACTATACCTTCCTCAACGAAAGGCTGGCGAAACACTACGGCATCACAACGGTGCATGGCGCGCAGTTCCGCCGCGTCCATCTTGAGGACGAGAATCGCTATGGCCTTCTCGGCAAGGGCGCCGTGCTGTTGCACACGTCGTATGGCAACAGGACTTCGCCGGTGGTGCGCGGCGCCTGGGTTCTCGACAAACTCCGCGGCACGCCGCCAGCGCCGCCGCCGCCGAATGTGGTGACGGATCTGACCACGCCGCCGGGCGCGCAGCCGAAGACCATGCGTGCGATGCTCGAGCAGCATCGCGCCAATCCGACCTGCAACATGTGCCACGGTGTGATCGAACCCCACGGGCTGCCGCTGGAGCGTTTCACCGTCACCGGGCAGTGGCGCGATGTCGATTGGCAGGCTAATGCGCCGATCGATGCGAAGGTGCGAATGCCGGACGGCACGGAAGTCGACGGTCCGGCAGACCTGCGCCGCGCCCTGTTGAGCCGCCCCGGCCAGTTCGTCCAGGCGCTGACAACGAAGCTTATGATGTACGCGCTGGGCCGGGAGATCGAGCCTCGTGACATGCCGCAGGTCCGCGCGATTGTGCGCCACGCGGCCAAGAACGATTACCGGTTCTCGTCGCTGGTGGCGGGGATTGTATCGAGCGATGCATTCCGCATGCAGGCACTGGAGGAGTGAAGACCATGCTTCTGACCAAAAAGCATCTTTCTCGCAGGACCGTGCTGCAGGGCACGGGTGTGGCCGTTGGACTGCCGCTGCTTGATGCGATGATTCCCGCCGGTACCGCGCTCGCCAAGACTGCCGCCGCGCCGAAGCTGCGGGTGGGCTTCTTCTATATTCCCCACGGCGCGGTCATGTGGAACACGAAGCACGGGAAGGAGATGGATCGCTGGACGCCGAGCGGCGCCGGAGCGGATTTCAAACTCAGCCCGATTCTCCAGCCGCTCGAGAAGCACAAGCACGCCGTGACTTCGATCTCCAATCTCGAGAACAAGGCCAGCGTCGCCTCCGTGCACAAATACAACCCGGCGACTTGGCTCAGCGGCGTCAAGCCCGATCTCAAAGCGCCCGGTCCCAGCATGTCTCCGACGATCGACCAGATCATTGCCGGACGTATCGGTCAGGAGACGGCACTGCCGTCGATGGAGGTCTGCTCGGAGAGTGAAACCCAGGCGGTCGCGTGCGAGGCTGGATTCGGCTGCCTCTACAGCTCCACGTTGTCGTACCGGAATGCACACTCGCCTTTGCCGATGGAGTCCAACCCACGCAAAGTTTTCGCACAGTTGTTCGGGGAAGGCGCTACAGCGGAAGAGCGCGTGGCCATAGTCAAGCAGAAACGGAGCATCCTTGATTTCATCACCGAGCGTACCCGGGCTCTGCAACAGGAACTTGGTCCGGGCGACAAGGTGGTCCTCGACGGCTACCTGGACACGGTGCGAGAGATCGAACGGCGCGTTCAGCTTGCGCAGGATCGCGATCTCTCGGGCGTGAAGGCGCCCGAGATACCTGTGGCCGAGCAGGATATCGCGATCGACAAGGAGGTGCGGTTGCTGTTCGATCTGGTCGCGGTTGCCTATCAGGCCGATCTCACGCGCGTGGCGTCCTACATCATGATCGGCGAAGGCACGAACCGGACCTATAATCACATCGGCGTGCCGGACTCCTTCCATCCGCTGTCACATCATGCCGATTATGTCGACCGGCTGGAAAAGCTGGTCAAGATTCAGCGTTATCACATGGAGCGGTTCGCGGAATTCGTCGCGAAACTCGCCGCCACACCCGATGGCGAACGCACGCTGCTGGACAACTCCATGTTGCTCTATGGCTCCAACATGTCCAACAGCAACCTGCACAGCAATTATCCGTTGCCGACCATCCTGGTCGGCGGCGGCGCCGGCGCGCTCAAGGGGGGACGGCAGATCGAACTGCCCGAACGCACGACGATTTCCAATCTGCACCTCACGCTGCTGAACAAGGCGGGTTTGGAGATGAAGAGCTTCGGCGACAGCACCGGCGAGATCGCCGATGTCTGAGCACTCGGAACACCAGGCCATGAACCGCAGGGCAATAGTGAAAGGTGCGTTAGGCGGCGTGCTGGGCCTGACCCTGCCGCCTTTCACGCGCTCCGCTTTCTCCCAAGAACACCCCGCTGTCGTCCCGGTGAGCGACGGTTTCGTGATGCTCACCGGCGCCGGGGGTAATGTCCTGGTGCGGACGGCAAGCGCCGGTCAGGTGCTGGTGGACAGCGGCGCTGCCGCGTTCACCAATGCGGTGCTTGCGGACCTGCGCGGGCTGCCGGGCGGCGGCCGTGTCACAACTCTGTTCAACACGCACTGGCACCGGGAGCAGGTGGGCGGAAACCTGGCCTTCGGGCAGTCGGAGGCGACGATCATTGCTCACGAAAAGACCCGGGCGCATCTGGCGACGGATTATTACGTGCCGCAAGAGGACCGGTACGAGAAAGCGCTGCCCGCAGCGGCTCGCCCGACCGTGACCTTTTTTACCGGTGACAAGACCCTCGCCGGCAATGAGCGGATCGAGTACGGCCACCTGCTCGAGGCTCACACGGACGGCGATATCTACGTGTTCTTCCGAGACGCGAACGTGCTGGCCGCGGGTGATGCCATCTCGCCGGTGAAGGATCCGGTGCTCGACTGGTTTGGCGGCGGCTGGCTGGGCGGGCGCGTCGACGCCCAGGAAAAGCTCTTGAAACTTACCGACGAGAAGACGCGGATCGTACCGAGCTACGGTCCGGTGGTGGGCCGCGCCGAGCTGCAGGCTGAGTTCGATGCGATGCGCACGCTTTTCGATCGCATGCTTGACCTCGTCAGGAAGGGCATGAGCGCACAGGACATGCTCGATGCGGGACTTATGAAGGGTCTGGATCGGACCCTCCGCGACCCGTTCAAGTTCGCCTACGACGCCCATAAGGGCTATTGGGCGCATCACAATTCTCTCGCCCCGAATGTGCTCTGAGGGACACCGTTATGAAGCGTGCCATTTTCGCGGTCATGTTTTGCCTCGCGGCGGCCGGCACGGCCGCCGCCGCCGATGACACTCTCGCCGGTCTGATCCAGACCGGTCATCGGGATGCCGCGCTCAAGATGATTGCCGCGGGCACCGATGTGAACGCAGCCCAGGGAGATGGTACAACGCCGCTGCATTGGGCAGTCTATAAGCTCGACGCGGACCTTGCCCACGCGCTCCTTGAGCACGGGGCGAAGCCTGATGTCATCAACAATTACGGCTCGAGCCCTTTGGCGGAGGCCGTAAAGGCCGCCAATGCTCGCTTGGTGGGAATGCTGCTCGATGCAGGCAGCAATGTCGAGGTGCCGAACCAGGACGGCCAGACGGCCTTGATGCTGGCCGCGCGCGCGGGATCCGTGGCCGTTGCCGACCTGCTGGTGCGCCACGGCGCCAATGTCAATGCGCGAGAAAAATGGCGCGGCCAGACGGCGCTGATGTGGGCGGCGGACGCGCGCTCAGCCGAGCTGACGCGGTTTCTCATCGACCATAAGGCGGACGTCAATGCCCGCGCGCTGGCCACCGACTGGCCGAGCCAGATGACCGGCGAGCCGCGCAATCAATATCGCCCGACCGGCGGCCTGACGCCGCTCCTCTATGCGGCGCGCTCGGGATGTACGGATTGCGTGCAAGCGCTGCTGGACGCCGGCGCGGATCCAAACCGGCCGAACCCCGACGGTGTGACGCCGCTGATTGTGGCCATCGACAATTTCGCATTCGACACGGCAAAGCTCCTGTTCGAGCGCGGCGCCAGTCCGCATCTGTGGGATTGGTGGGGCCGCACCGCGCTGTACGCGGCGATCGACATGAATACCTACAGTCTGGATGCTTACGAAGAACGCACCGGACCGCCCATCGTGACGACGAAGACCACCGCGCTCGAGCTTGCACGACTGTTTCTCGACGCCGGCGTCAATCCCAATACTCAGTTGAACATGCACCGGCCCGGGCGCGGTGGTAACTCCGGCCGCTTTGCCGATGAGATCATAACCACCGGCGCCACGCCCATGTTGCGCGCCGCCGGGGGAGCAGACAGCGAGGCCGTGCGGCTGTTGCTGAAATATGGAGGGCGCGTCGACGTGCCCAACGTGATGGGCGTGACGCCGCTGATGGCCGCCGCGGGGCTAGGCATGGAATTCAGCCCGCGGTTCAATCCCGCCGCCAAGGATGCGCAGGATCGGTCGATCGCGACGCTCGAACTCCTGTTGGCGGCCGGCGCCGACGTGAATACGCGGATCACCGACGTCACGAGCAGAACCGCGCGCATGGGGCGTGGCAGCACGCTGCCGGAGCAGGGCGGGGAGAGCGCGTTATT
>DATBHB010000056.1:0-30366 GCA_036557705.1 Xanthobacteraceae bacterium | reverse complement strand
CCCCGCAGGCGGGGAGAGGTAAGGGTCGCCAGCGGCGACGGGGCATGCTAGACCGGGCGGCAGGGGTCCACGGGGGTTATTGGACATGGGGCATTTCGCGAAGGGCGGCGCGAAGAAGAGCGCGAACGGGCTGTTGCGGGTAGGCGTGGTCGGGGTGGGCGTCATGGGCAGCAATCATGCCCGCGTTCTCGCCGAATTGCCGGGAATCGCGCTCGCCGGGATTGCAGATCCTGATGAGAAGCAGCGGCAATTCGTGTGCGAGGCGCTTGGCTGTGCCGGCTATCCGGAACTCGATGGTCTCCTGGCGGCGGGCGTCGATGCGCTCACCATCGCGGCGCCCACCCACCTCCACCGCGAACTCGCCATGGCGGCCATCCGCCGCGGCGTTCATGTGCTGGTCGAGAAGCCGATTGCACCCTCGGTCGAGGAGGGGACCGCCATCATTGCCGCGGCGCGGCAGGCCGGCGTCACCCTGATGGTCGGCCACGTGGAGCGGTTCAACCCGGCGGTGGAAGCCGTCAAGGACGCGGTCCGCGACGAAGATATCCTGTCGATCGCGATTACCCGCGTCGGTCCGTTTCCGCCGCGCATGTCGAACGTCGGCGTGGTCATCGACCTTGCCGTGCACGACATCGATCTCATCCGCTGGTTCACCGATTCGGAAATTGTGGAGGTCCAGCCGCAGCTCAAGAGCGCGATCGCCGAGCGCGAAGATATCGCCTTGCTGCAGTTCCGCACTGCCTCGGGCGTGCTCGCTCACATAAACACGAACTGGATCACACCGTTCAAGGCGCGCAACGTGACCGTTGCCACCCGCAACAAATACATCAGCGCCGACCTGCTCACCCATCAGGTCACAGAGTGCTTCGGCTTCCAGCCGGACGGCAGCTATTCGATGCGGCACCTCAGCGTTGGATATGCGGAGCCGCTGCGTACCGAGCTCCAAGCCTTCGCCAGCGCCATCCGCAGCGGCACTCGGCCCGCCGTCACCGGCGAAGAAGGCGTGGCCGGGTTGGCGATCGCGATTCGTTGCCTGGACAGGCACGGCGCTGCCGGAGTTAGACTCAGCCCGGCACACCCCGCACCGGCGACCCGGTTGACGCCCCCCTTGGCGGCGGCCCGCAGTTGAGATGAACGACGACGTCCGCGCCGATCTCGCGCCGATTCCATTTATCGATGTTGCCGCGCAGCGGCGGGCGCTGGGGCGCGCGATCGACGATGCGGTTGCGCGCGTGCTCGCGCATTGTCAGTTCATCCTCGGGCCGGAGGTCGCGGCCGCTGAGGCCGATCTGGCTGCGTTCTGCGGCGCCCGCCACGCCATCACCTGCGCCAGCGGAACCGACGCCCTGCTGCTCCCCTTGCTGGCAAAAGGCATCGGACCCGGCGATGCCATCATTTGCCCGTCCTTTACATTCTGCGCTACCGCCGAGGCGGTCGCGCTGTTGGGCGCCACTCCCGTCTTCGCAGACGTCGACGAAGCGAGCTTTAATCTCGATCCGGCCGCAGTGGAGAGCGCCATCGCTGCCGCACGCCGGCTCGGGCTCAATCCCAAGGCGATCATCCCGGTCGACCTCTTCGGGCAGCCGGCCGACCATGCCGCGCTTGCGGCGATTGCGCGCGCCGAGCGGCTGTTCGTGCTCGACGATGCTGCGCAGGCCTTTGGGTCGTGCTACCGCAACCGGAGCATCGGTACGTTGGCGGATGTGACGGCGACCAGCTTCTTTCCGGCCAAGCCGCTCGGCGTCTATGGCGATGGCGGAGCGGTGATCACCGACGATGACGAGCTCGCAGCCATCATGCGCAGTCTGCGCGTCCACGGCGAAGGCCACGACAAATACGACTGCGTGCGGGTCGGTCTCAACGGGCGCTTCGATACCATTCAGGCAGCGGTGCTGATCGAAAAACTGAAAATTTTTCCGGACGAGATTGCGGCGCGCCAGCGCATCGCGCAGCGCTACTCCGCGGCGCTTGCCGACGTCGCAACGGTCCCGCGCATTGCCGAGGGGAGGACCTCGGTCTGGGCGCAGTACACGATCCGGCTTCCGCCGCCGCGGCGCGATATTCTTGCCGCCCGACTCAAGGCCCGGGGGATCCCGACTGCCGTATACTATCCCAAGCCGGTCCACAGGCAGGAAGCATATCGGCGGTTTCCGGTCGTGCCGGATTGCCTCCCGGTCAGCGAACGCCTCGCGGAGGAAGTCATCAGCCTGGCGATGCACGCTTACCTCGATGAGGCTACCCAGGACCGGATCATCGACGCCGTGCGCGAGGCGCTCGGCAGCTTAAAATGATCGGACGCATCTTTACCGTCGGCGGCTTTACCCTCGTCTCGCGCATCACCGGGTTCCTGCGCGATATCGTGCTCGCCGCGGTGCTCGGCGCAGGGCCGGGGGCGGATGCGTTTTTCGTGGCGCTGCGGCTTCCCAATCATTTTCGCGCGATCTTTGCCGAAGGCGCCTTCAACGCCGCCTTCGTGCCGGCCTTCGCCCGGATCAATTCCAGCAAGGGGAGGGACGCAGCTTCCTCGTTCGCCGATCGGGTGATGGCGCTCCTCCTCGCCAGTCAGATCCTGTTGCTGGCGGTCGCGCTCGCCTTCACGCCCGGCGTGATTTCGCTCCTCGCGCCGGGATTTTCCGAGGACCCGGGGCGCTTTGCGCTCGCGGTGGCGCTCACCCGGATCACGTTTCCCTATCTGCTGCTGATCACCCTGGTCACGCTTTATGGAGGCATTCTCAACGCCGTCGGCCGCTTTGCGGCGGCAGCCGCAGCGCCGATCCTGCTCAACGCGGCGATGATCGCCACCCTGGCGGGCGCGGCGCTGTTTGCGAGCGCCGCCCATGCCGCTGCCTGGGGCGTGCTCATTGCCGGCGTGCTCGAAGCCCTCCTCGTCGGCGGCGCTGCATGGCGCGCCGGCATGCTGCCGCGGCCGGTACGGCCGCGATGGGATGACGATCTCAGGCGCTTCTTCAAGGCGCTCGTTCCGGCCACCGTCGGCTCGGCCGGCCTGCAGATCGCGCTGTTTGCCGATACGATCATCGCGAGCTTTCTGGCCCCCGGCTCGCTCTCGGCGCTTTATTACGCCGACCGGCTCAACCAGCTCCCGATCGGCGTCATCGGCATAGCGGTCGGAACCGTGTTGCTTCCAGAGATGGCAAACCGCATCGCCGCCGGCGACGAGGCCGGCGCTCGGCGCGCACAGAACGGCGCGATCGAGCTCACTTTGCTGCTTTCGCTTCCGTGCCTCGTCGCCTTCCTGGTCGTTCCCGATCTCATCATGCGGGCGCTGTTCATGCGCGGCGCCTTCACAGCCGCCGATGCGGCCGCTGCCGGAGCGACGCTTACGGCCTATGCGCTGGGGCTTCTGCCGTTCGTGCTCGTCCGCAGCGTGACGGCGACATTCCTGGCGCGCGGCGATACCGCAACGCCCGTCAAGGCGGCGGTCGCGGCGGTCGCCGTCAACGTTGCGTTCAAGATCGCCCTGATGGGCCCGCTCGCTCAGGTTGGGCTCGCGCTCGCGACCAGCATCGGGGCGTGGATCAATCTCGTGCTGGTCGTTTATTTTGCCCGGCGGCAGCGGCTCATCGCGTTCGATCCGGCGCTGCGGCGTTCCCTCGCGCGCCTCGGCGTTGCTGCCTTGGCACTCACCGCCGTGCTTTGGCTCGCCCGCCAGCCAGTGGCAGCGCTGGTCTCGGAATTGCGCGCGCTGCGCGATGAAACCGCGCTGGCGGCGCTCGCCGCCCTCGGCATCGCGGTCTATGGCGGCACGGTGCTGGCGCTGTTCGGCCGGAGCCGGCTGGCCATCTTCCGTGGAGCAGCGAAATCGTAGGGTGGGCAAAGGCGCAACGCGCGTCTGCGCGTGCTGCCATAGCCCGTCGACAGACGGGCGTTAATGCCCTTGAGGCTCACGCGGTCCAATGACTAACTAACGACAGCGTGGGCACGGCGCGTGAGATGCCGTGCCAATCCGCGACGCCAGTGGCGCGCCTTTGCCCACCCTACGTCAGATCAATGCCGCGGCCCCAGCTCCGCGGAGCGCGGGGCGGAGAGTTGGAGCGCCTTGGCCGGATCGACGAGACCCGCGCCGAACTGATCGTTGGGCCCCAGCCGCTTGGCGCTGGCGGCGAGGATGCGCCGCACATCGGCCGGCGTGAGCTTCGGGTTGCGTTCGAGCATCAAGGCCACGACGCCGGTGATGTGCGCGGTCGCGACCGAGGTGCCGGTCGTGAGCTGATAGGTGTCGTCGGGCGCGGGCACCAGGATATCGACGCCCGGAGCCGCGATGGCGACGTATTTCCCGCGGTTCGCGCCGGAGAACAGTTTGTCGTCCATGTCGGTCGCGGTGACCGCGATGACGTTCGGATCCGCGCCCGGATAGAGCGGCGGCGATTTCGGGCCGGCGTTGCCGGCCGCCGCGATCATGATCACGTTCTTGTCGTAGGCCGCCTTGATGGCGCGCTCCAGCGTGGGATCGCGCGGACCGGCAAAGCTCATATTCACGAGCCGCACGTTGTGGGCGACCGCATAATCGAGCCCCTTGAGGATGCTGAAAGTCGTGCTTTCAGGGCTTGCCGCCTTGGTCGAGAAGGCATGGATCGCGAGCACATGCGCGTTGGGAGCAACCCCCATCAGGCGCTGGTGCGCCACAATGGCGCCGGCCATCCCGGTGCCGTGTGGATGCGGCTTCTCCTCGACGCCGGCGGCGTCGTAGCTGCCGGCGACGTCGCCGGCGAGATCGGGATGCATTGTGTCGATCTGCGAATCGATGACCGCGATTTCGACGTTGTCGCCGCGGAGCGTGCGATGCACACCCGGAAGCTTGAGCTTTTCAAGGACATACTGCCCGGGATCGCCCTCGGCAGCCGCGTCCTGAGTCAAGAAGAATCTATACTGCGGCGTCGAGCTGGTGACGACCTGGTACGCCACGAGTTCAGTGATGATCGTGGCAACGGACTTACCGTTGGTGATCTGGAACTCATACGCGGTCTGACCCAGAAGGCCGATGGACTGCGATGATACGATAGTGAAGCCCAGGTCGGCGCCGATCTGCTGCAACTGGGAGAGCGGAATGCTGGAATCGAGCGTCAGCACCCCCTGATTGAATACGTATTGGTCGCCTACCGGGACGAAGAAGAAGCGCCCGGGGCCGGCATCGAGCTGACCGGGAAGGAGGTTGCCAGGTCCCTGCTGCCCTTGCTGTCCTTGCCGCTGCTGCCCTTGTCCTCCTTGCTGTTGCTGTTGCTGCGTGAGCTGCGTCGTATCGACGACCTGGCCCGTGTTGGGAGTCGTGATCCCGGGATTGGTCAGCTGCGCAACCACCTGCGCCTGCGTCGTGACATCGGGAGGCGCTACCGTAATCACCGGAAGTCCCGGCACCGGGAGCGGCGCCGGCACCGGCACCGGAGCTCCGAGATAGGGAAGGGTAGTTCCCGTCTGGATCGTCCATACGGTTGGATCAAAGCCAGCCGGCAGGGCGCTCGTGAGCTGCGCGGAGCTTTGTGAGATGCCCGCGGCGCTCGAAAGCTGGCCGGTGGTCTGGAAGTCCCAATAGGAATTGGTAACGGCGCCGGTCGCCGGGACTGCCACCGTATCGTTCACGAAATTCCCGCAGTTGTCGCAAGTCCCCAGTGGGGACGGATAGGCGGGAAGCACAGGTGCCGAAGTGATTGAATTCTGCGCGACGAGCCCGCCCAGCACCGACCCCGTGCCGCCGGTGACGCGCCCGACCGCATAGGCCTGATCGATCGTGCCGGTGTTGAGGGCAACGAGACCGGCCACAACGCTGTTCGCGCCCCCGGTCGCCGCGCCCAGCGCATAGGATTGCGTGATCGTCGGAGTGGACGTTACCTCGCCGTCAGTGAGCGCGAGGCTCGCGCCGGCGAGTCCGCCGACGAAGCTGTTGGCCCCGCTCGAAACAGATCCGGTTGCATAAGACTGCAGAATCGTTCCGGTGCTGGTTGGAGTAGCTGCGGCTGCGGCATCCACCGATACGGTATTGGAGTTGCCGCCAAGCGGCCCCGAGGCGAAATTCGCGCCGGTGAGGCCGCCTGCGTAATTTCCGGACCCGCTGCCGTTCACATTGCCGGTTGCGAAGCTCTGCGCGACCACGCCTCCGTTTGCTCCAATGAGGCCGCCGAGCCAGCTGTTCGACGTGCCGCTCACGGGGCCGCTCGCATTCGACGAGGTGACCACGCCCAAGCTGCCGCCGATCAGCCCGCCTGCCATCGTGTTCGCGCCCGTGGCCGTCACTGCCCCGCTCGCCGAAGAGGAGGTCACGGAGCCCGTTGCGCTCATTCCGCCGAGGAGCCCGCCGATGAGGCTGTTATCGGCGGCGGTCACCGGTCCGGTTGCGGTCGAGTTCGCGACACTGCCGTCGTCGGCCCCGACCAGCCCGCCCGCGAGCGCGGCCGAGCCGGCACTGACGGAACCGGAGGCCCACGTGTTCGTAATCATGCCGCCTGACTTGTTATTGCCGGTCAGGCCGCCAACGTTGACATTGTTTCCAGTGCCGACGCCGCTTCCGCCAAGGACATTGCCAGTCGCGAAAGCGAACTGGATCGTGCCGCTGTTATCGCCGGTGAGACCACCCGCGGAGCCGTTGTCTCCCACCGTGACCGTACCGCTGGCGCAGGTGAAGCCTGCTCCGCAGGCCGTCCCCACCGCAGGCAGGCTCGAATCTCCGATCGTTCCTTGGTTCTGACCCACAAGCCCGCCGGCCTTGACGAAGCTGCAAGAATCTCCGCAGTTTTGACCATTATTCGCGGCCGCGGTGTCAGTCACCGGCCCGGTCGCGTAGGAAGTAGTGATTGACGAGGTTGCGTCATTAATGCCGGCGAGGCCGCCAAGAGCGACATTGACTCCGGCGCTGGTCACGGTGCCGGTCGCGTGGGACCCGGTGATGGAAGAGCCCGCCTGATTAACGCCGACGAGGCCGCCGAGATCGACATTGACCACATTCGTTCCGGTCGTGGTCACAGGGCCGGTGGCAAACGAACCGGAAATGGTTCCGGGCGATACGGTCTGGCCGCCGTCGCAGCAGGGGTCGTTGTCGTTGTCGGCGTCAGACGAGATAATTCCATTTTGTCCGACCAGCCCGCCGAGTATGGTGTTGCTGCCGCCGGTCACCGCGCCGCTGGCGCTTGAATTCGTTATCGTCGAGCCGGCCAAATTGTTTCCGGCCAGGCCGCCGGCCACGTTCATGCCGGAGCAATCCCCGGTGCACCCTGCCACAGTCACTGCGGCGCTGGCTGTCGAATTCTGAATTGTGCCTGCCACCGGGACAAGCACCTCCTCGGGCTCGTTGAAATATCCGTTCTGTCCGACCAGACCGCCGGCAACGATCGACTGGTAGGTGCCGCCGCTCACCGAGCCGCCGGTCACCGTCACATTGCTGATCGTGCCGGCATTCTGGCCGGCGAGCGTGCCGATGTACTGGAAATTGGAGCTGGCCGAGACGGTAAAATTGCTCAGAGTAAGGTTTTGGACGACTCCGCCTTGTCCGATGACGCCAAACAGGCCGATGTTGTTGTCGCCTTCTGCGGGGGTGTTGATGGTGGCATTGCTGACGGTGTGGTTTTCCCCGTCCAGAAGGCCGGTGAACGGATTCCCGCTGCTTCCGATCGGCGTCATCGCGCCGTTGACGTTGATATCTGTCCCGAGCGCGTAGGTGCCGGCGAGATTCGTGTTGATGTTTTGCAGGTCTTGGGAATTGTTGACCAGCATGTAGGCGGTGAGCGTCCCACCTCCCGTCACGAACTGCGTGTAATCGGTGGCGTTTTGATATTTGCTCCCTTCTTCAGGGGTGGTCGGATTATAGAAGATCGAGACCGGGCCTGACGTCGAGATGCTTCCCGACGAGGCTATCTCCAGGTTAGTGGGTTGAGTAAACCTAACCGTACCGGTTCCGGTCCCGGTATTGTCGGCGCGCAGGATTACGGCCGCGCCGCCGGTGTTGCTAATGCTGCTATAGACATCGATATTTCGGAATGCGCTCAGCGTGAGGGAATTGCTCGAAGTCCAGGTGACCGGGGCGTAGACGAAAATGTCGCCGTTCTGCCCCTCGGGATTGGTCGAGGTATTCGTGGCAATGACGACATTGCCGCTGGCGAGTTGCGTTTGCAGTGTGTCTGTGGTGATCGAGGATGCCCCGGTCGGTACGCTCCCCGTCATGTCCGAGGTGATGATGTAGTAATCGGCGGGATCGAGCAGCAGCGTGCCGGCAGTGCCGTTCGGCGCAAGAGTGTTGACCAGGCCGGTGAAATTGAGCTGGCCCTTGCTCGACGTCTCGACGAAACCGCCGATGCCCCCGGCCGCGCTCGAACCCGCAAGGATCGTGCCGGCAAATGTAGTCGAGCTGTCCGACCACAGGATGACCTTGCCGCCATTGCCGGTGACAAGGGCGGAAGCATTGATCGTCGTTGCGGCATCGACGCTCACGGTGGTGGCGGTCGGGATTGTGTAGGATTCGAGCTGCGCGCTCGGATTGCTCACCTGCGTCGTCGGATTGCCGCCGCCCCAATCGCCCCCGATGAGAACCTTGCCGCCGCCGCTGTCGCCGGAGGCGTCGATGGTCGCGGCCGCGACCTGGATGTTTTCCCCGGTCACCTGAATGGTGCCGCCTTTGCCGCCGGTGCCCTTGCCGCTCGCCGAAACGGTGCCGGAGACCTTCACGGTCTGTGTCGGCGCGCCTTTGGGTTTGCTCGATGCGGTAGCAGCGCCGAGGACGATCTTGCCCGCGTGCGTCCCGACCGTATTGGCTTCAAGGACGCCGGTATTGTTGATCACGGAATCGACGACGGCTCGCGCCGCCACAGCGGTGAGCTGGACTTTGCCGCCGTTGGCCGCAATCGTTCCGCTGTTGCTGACAAGCGAAGAGAGCGGCTTGCCGGTTGCCACGTCGATGACTTGCGATGCGATCGAATCGCCAGGGGCGAGCTTGATGAGGCTGTCGCCGTAGAGATCGAGCGTGAAGGTGTTGCCGGAAGAAAGTGCCACCGTGCCGAGCGTCGCCGTGATGGTGCCGGAATTGCGGACGCCCGGCGCGACCAGGGCGGCAAAGCCGGAATTCGCCGCCGTTATGGTGCCCAGGTTGACGATCGATGCGTTCGGCTGGCCCGGTTTGGTGAAATTATAGCGCCCGGCCATGAAATCCGAATTCTTGATATCGCTCGTCGTCGCCAGGAAGCCGCCGGTATTGATGACGCCGCCCTTGCCGATCAGCACGCCATAGGGGTTGATCAGAAACACATTGCCGTTGGCGGTGAGCAGGCCGTTGATTGTCGAAGGGCCCAGTCCCCCGGTGACCCGATCGAGCGAGACGGCCGAACTGTTGGGCTGAATGAACTGGACGGTCTCGCCGGCGCCGATGTTGAAGGTATTCCAGTTGATGATGGCGTTCTGGCTCGTCTGATTGATGATGAGTGTTCCCGCGCTCGGGCTCGAAATCGTGGCCGAGCCCCCGACTACTGTGCCGCCCATGGGGGCCGCGCTGGCGCCGAGCGATGCACAGATGAGGATCGCGGTGCCGGTCATCAGCTGGGTGTGAAGCCGCGGTATCATGTTATCGTTTCCTAGACGCCTGCTTCAGTCGGATGCGGTCACCAGTGTCGGGAATGCACAGTGGTGCCGCGAACTCGGTGCGCTCCCTCTCCCCAGAGGGGAGAGGGTTGGGGTGAGGGGGGTCGGGCTCGTCGAAAGGCCCCAACCCCCTCACCCGCCCGCGCTGAAGCGCGGGCGACCTCTCCCCTATAGCGCGTCGAAGACGCGCGTAGACGCGCTGATGGGGGAGAGGTAACGCTGCGGCACGACCGTGCCAAATGCGATAGCCCCTTCTAGGGGCGGGTTTGAAACCCGCCCCTACGTAATTTCCCAAACAACGACCAAACTCCGTCAATTTCATGGAATATCCTAGTAGCGTCCGGTCACGATGAAGAAAAACCGCCAGTCGTCCCGCGGCCCTTCGAGCGCCTTGTTGGCAGAGAGATCCGCGGTCAGGAAGCCGTCAGGGCTGAACGGAGACGGGAATCCCACGCGAAGCCCGCCGCCTGCGGACGAGCCTGTTGCGGTCGAAGACGTCCCGTTCGAGCCAATGATAGGCGTGCCGTCGAGATTATGCAGCCAGCCATGGTCGCCGTAGCCGTAGAGCTGCATCAGGTTGAGAAACTTGACGCCAAGCGGCAGGTCCCAACGCAGCTCTCCGAGCACTTCCGCGCAGTTATCGCCGATCATCTGCGAAGGATCGAAGGCGCGGCCGAAGACGCGTCCGCCATAGCCGCACGGCTCGGGGCTCTGCATGAACAACGGGTTGAGCGCCCATTGGCCGTAGGCGGCGAGCAGGAACGAGAACTGCGCCGGCAGCGACTGCAGGCGGGTGAAGGTCGCCTCGAATTTCGTGTAATCGAGCGGCGCGAAGGGCGGAATGAGGCCGAGACCGCTTGCGGTTGCGCCCGCGCCCTGAAACCCGTGGGTGGCGACGAAATAGAGCTGATCGATGCCGGCCCACGGATCGGCGGCATCGGCATTGATTCGGAACCGAAGGCCGCGCAGGCGCACATCCGAATTGATCAGGCCCAGGATCGTGCTCTGATCGTTGCTCGAATAATAGAGCGCCGTGGCGCTCAGATTGAGCTCGCGCTGGCGGATGAACGGATAGAGCAATCCGCCCTCCAAGATCGATTCGTTGGTCCGAAATCCCAGGGTCTGCAAGGCCGCCGTCAGCGGGCGGCCCTTGCTTGCGCTGGCGTCGAAGAACGCCGTGAGACCTTCCGGGGTGAGCACTTGGCGGTATTGGCCGTAGTAATACTGCAGTTCTTCCGTCTTCGGCACCCCGGCATAGGTGAAGTTGAAGGCATCGTGGACGCCGAGCCAGTTATTGAGCGTCACGCTGCCGAGATATTCCAGCGGGCCCTGCACCTTGGTGCCGCGATTATCGAGACGCCCTATGAGGTCCACGGGCTTCTCGACCACTTCGACGACGAGCGTGGCGGCGCCCGGGGTCGTGGCCGACGCCTTGAGACTGCTCTTGAACTTGAGCCCGGGCAGATCGCCGGCGAGGAGGAGGTATCGTTCCAGCGTGCGGATATTGGTCGGCCGCTCGGCAAGAATCCTCTCCGTATAATAGGAGAAGAAGTCGTGATAGCGCGCGAGCGCCGCCGGCCATACCACGCTGTCGATATAACCCTCGACGATCTGGATGCGCACGGTGGCGCCCTGCGGGTCCAATTCCTGCGGCGGTATCACGGCGCGGGAAAGCACATAGCCATCGGCGCCGTATTTCGCCGTGATCCTTGCCGCGATGTCGTAGACCGCCTGCAGAGTGATCGTGCGGCCGACCAGATCGCCGTAGAGCCATTCCAGGTCCTCGGGGCGGTAGATCGTGCTGCCGAGGACAATCACGCGGTTGAGCGTGAGCGTAATCCGGTCGGCGCCGGCAGGGGCGACCGTGCTCGGCAGCGAAATTCTCGGGCCGCCCGGCTGCGAAACGGGAGCGGGCAGCCCCTGGAATCGCTCGCCCGCCTGACCGGGCAGCCGCTCGGCCGGATTCTGCGCGCGTGCCGGCGCAAGCGCGGCCAGCATCGCCACCGCCGCGCCAGCGATGATGCAACCCCTGAGGGGGATCCCCACCACGCCCCAACCCCCCGATTGGACCCAATCACAGAGTCTTAATGCAAACTTACCGGCGATATTTGCTCGGGGCAATCGGCATAAACGACAATTCACCGGACGCGTGCCGTATTGGCCACAGTCGCGGGGCTCCGTTCGTAGCGCGCGTAGGGTGGGCAAAGGCGCAACGCGCTTTAGCGCGCGCGCCGTGCCCACGCGAATCCCGCGCGTGGGCACGGCGCTCTTTTCGTTGTGCGGCACGGTTCGGGGACGTGGACCGCGCCTTTGCCCACCCTACATGACCCTAACCGCGCCGGCGCTCCTGCGGGACGAGGGTAAAGCGGCGCGGCTTGCCGAGCCGCAGCACATCGAGCTCGATCGTGCGCCCGATCTTCTCGCCGGCAAGCAGGCGGATGAGGTCGTCGGCCCCGGTCACGCTCGTCCCGTCGAGGGCAAAAACAATATCGCCGGAGAGGAGTCCCGCCTGCTGCGCCGGGCTTTTCGGCTCCATTTCCGCAATCATCACACCGGTTTCCTGAGCGATCGAGGCCGCATGCCGCAGCCGCCGAGGGATCGCGGTCTGCTGCGCGGAAATACCGATGAAGGCGCGCCGCACCCGGCCGTGACGAACGAGTTCGCCGAGCACAAAGTTCGCCGTATTGGCGGCGACCGCAAAGCAAATGCCTTGCGCCCCCATGATCACGGCGGTGTTGATGCCCACCACCTCTCCGTGCGAAGAAACGAGCGGCCCTCCGGAATTGCCCGGATTGAGCGCGGCGTCGGTCTGGATCACGTCGTCGATCAGGCGTCCGGAGCGCGCCCGCAGCGAGCGGCCGAGGGCGGAGACGACGCCGGTGGTCACCGTCGATTCGAAGCCGAGCGGATTGCCGATCGCAACCACCAGCTGACCGCGCTTGAGGCGCTTGGAATCGCCCAGCACCGCTGCCGGCAGCGTCACCGGACTGTCGACGCGCACCAGAGCGAGATCGGTATCGGGGTCGTCGCCGACCACGCGCGCATCGAGGTTGCGGCCATCGACGGTGGTCACGCTTGCGCGCCCTGAGCCGCCGATCACGTGACTGTTGGTCAGAACGAGGCCGTCGGGCGCGACGATCACGCCCGAGCCCGTTCCGCCACTGCGACGATCGTTCCGCGACTTCACGTCGAGCCGCACCACAGCAGGGCCGACGCGCTCGACAACATCGATGACCGCGCGGGAATAAGCGTCGAGCAAAGCCTGGTCGTCCGGCGGGACAGGGGCGACGGTGGGGCCGGGGGATGGTCTGTCGAGCATGGGACCTGCTGGAGGCGAGCGCGCGGCGCCGAGACTGCCCATTCGGGAGGGCAGCCGGCATGCGGAGCGATTTGTGAATGGGAAGCGTTCCGCACAGATATGGGTGTGCCGGTGCGGCTGGGAAAGAGCTCGTCTCGTGGGCCCGGTAGGGTGGGCAAAATCGCCCCGTGCAGTATCGAAACTTGCACGGGGGTGGACGCGATCCCCGATCGGGGTCGGGGACAAGTTTTGCCCACGCGGTCGAACGCCGCTGCCCGACGTCCGCGTGGGCTAACGCGCGCGTTCGCGGTGCTCGCTCCACGAACGTCCTGTCGCGCGTTTGCCCAGCCTACGGCAGGTGCAGCCGCACGGGCAGCTGCGATTTGCGCGTTCGTTCGCGCAAACTCGCCATGGTAAAGGAGCGCGGCTCGGTCGTAAGCGTCGGCGGCGAGTTTCGGAGTAGAAAACAATCCGAGATTAATTATTCTGCCGTCGACCTTGATTCGTGCTCGCCATTTGCTCCGATCCGCAGAGACACCTTTGAACCCCGACGGACTGCGGCCGCCTCTATTGCGCGCATTCTGCCATCGCGAGCACTCCCGCAAGTTCGCAATGCGATTGTCCGCAGGATTCCCGTTACGGTGATCGATTTCTGCTGTCGGGTGCTTGCCATGAACGTAAAGCCACGCGAGACGATGGGCGGCATAAATGGCGCCATCGATCTGGATCCGAACATATCCATCTACACGAGAATACCCTGCTTGGGCTCCGGCGCGCACGGCTCCCCGGCTCATACGCCAATAAAAAAGCCCCGTTTCCGGGGCATAAGTGAGCAACTGTCGGAGCCGCTCCGCCGTTACGCGGGGCTTGCACTCGCTTGGCATGGCGCCCTCCCAAAACGAAAGCGCCCGGCAGGCCGATCAGGGCTCCGGGCGCGAATTCGCCGCCGCAGCGGCGGATTTGGTAGAGGCGGGTTTCAAACCCGCCCGAATTCAGCAGAGGCGGGTCCTGCCCCGCCACAATTGGGGAACGTATTTTTTTAAAATGGTCCCGAAGATGTTCCTGACTTTTGGCCGCGGAAAGCGTTCACTCCGCACCTCGGACGCGCGCCGGCCTTGATTTTACGCGGTAAAAACGAAAGCGCCCGGCGGCCAATGCTGGCTCCGGGCGCAATTCGACATAACCAAGTGCAAACTACGCGATCCGGCGGCGCCGGTCAAGCATTTGTTTGCTTAGGAACAAAATGTTCCTGAAAATGTTCCCAAGGAATATTTGCTGCAGAATGTTTCTTAAAAAAACGGACGCTCCGGCCCGGGTCACCCGCGCAGCGAAATCTCGATGCGGTCGGAGCCGAAAGCCGCGGGCTGGCATCCTGCGTCAGCACCACGGAATGCAGATGCGCTTCCCACCGACCGTGCCGACCTGTAGAGGTGGTGGAGCTTTGGGAAGAAGCTGACTCGGGTTGTTGAAGATTGAGTTGTTGCCTCCCCAAAACTGCGAAGGATTACGTACGAACGAATTGTTGCCGCCCCAAATTTGGCCGGGATTCCGCACGAACGAGTTGTCGCCGCCCCAAATCTGACCTGGGTTGTGAATTACGGAATTTGGGCCTCCAGCAATCTGACCGAGGGTCCGCGCCGTCCAGCCTTCGCGCCCGAAGAGATCATTGGTATCACCGAAGCATCCTCTACCGCCAAAGCCATCGGTTATGCACTTGGTAAGCTCTCTCATCGTGAGCCGTGAGCCGATGCAGCCAGCCGCGGCATAGGGCTGACCGCCGGTTGAGACGACGCACTGGACGGCGATCTGCTGCTCTGGGTTAAGCTGCAGATTGAACATGTTGGCGCCGGCGCAGGTCGCCATTGCGGTCGTGTCACCTTGGGATTGAGCGGCACACTCAAGTGCCACGCGCTGCTCTCGGCTTAGCTGGCCGCCGAGGACCTGTCCGACCGCGCAACCCGCAAAATTTGTCGCGTTACCACCCGCATTGGCAGCACAATTGAGGACCGCCTGTTCATTGGGACCGAGGTTTCGGTTCAAAAAGCTCGCGCCGGCGCAAGTCAGAAATGCGCTGCGGTCGCCGTTCGATTTCAGGCCGCATTCAGCAACGATCCGCTGATCATCGGAAAGCCGGATTCCAAGATGCGGAGCCGAGCAGCTGGCAAACCTTCCCAGGTCCTCCCCGGCGTTGACGGCACAGTTCAAGACTGCCTGCTCTTTGGGACCGAGTGCGCGATTGAGGAAGCCACCACCCGCACAACTCAAAAATCCGTTGCGGTCCCCCTTCGACTGGATTGCACACCGAGCCAAGGTTCGTTGATCATCCGAGAGATGGTCGAGCACGCGCGGGGTCGCACAATCCGTAAAGTTTGATGCGCTGCCGTTCGCTCTCGCCGCGCAGTTCAGGACCGCCTGCTCGTCTGGGGTGAGGTTCCGATTCAAAAAGCTCCCGCCTGCGCAGTTCACAAATCCATTACGATCACCTCTTGCCCGCATTGCGCATTGGGCGAGCACCCGCTGATCGTCTGAGAGACTGATACCAAGGGGTGGCGCGGCGCAATCCGCAAAAGACGCAGCATCTCGCTTGGAAACGGCGCAGTCGAGCACCGCCTGCTGGTTTCGTGGCAGGATCAGTTGCTGTCCCGCGCAGCCAGCGAACTGCGTGATGTCGAGACCGACCCGCTTGGCGCATTCGATTGCAAGCCTCTGAGGATCATTGCCGATGGCCGGCAGACCGAATGACGAGGGAGACGGAATTTGACCAGAGAAACGGTCAAGGCTCATCTGCCCGACAAGAGTACAAGGAACAGCCCCGAAGGGGCCACTGCAAGTTGGCTCCAGGGTTCCTGAGTTCGCTAACGTCGGACGGCGCGCATCGAACTGCTGTATTGGTGGTGGAGCACCGGGCTGTTGATACATCAGATAATTGCGGATCGCCTCGCAAGGGCCGGGGCCGAGGGGACCCGCACAAATTGGACCTATTCCGGGGACCGTCCCAATCTGCTGCAGGGGAAACTGCTGGGCGGCGATTTGCTGCGCGGCAAGATAGCGACGGACGGCCATACAGGGGCCGGGTCCGAGCGGCCCGGCGCACATGGGACCGGCTATCGGATCGTTTCCGATCGTCTGGACGAAAATCTGTGAGGCAACCTGCTCGATCATGAGGAATCGCTGGACATCCTCACAACGCCCTGGTCCTAACGGACCGGCGCACATTGGCCCGAATACCGGGTCTTGGCGGATTACCTGGAGCGGCGGAGGGCCAGGTTGCGCAGCGCCGGGTATTGCGGAGACAACCGTGAGCAAAAGCGCCAAGAGCTGCGAAGCCAAGCGCATCGAAAGTTTCATCGCTGTCATATGACCCTCCACGGCCGCCGTCACTGCCAAGGGCCTCGTTGATCACGACCGCTGGGCACTCGGGCTGTTGTTGCGCCCTTTGGTGGACATGCTGGACCGAGAGGTTCCCGCTGGGCGGAAATTTTAGCAAGACAGGCGTGCGCTGGCCGATGCTTCGCTCATGCTGCCGGCCGAACGTCGATCTTTGACCCTCAGGGTCATTCCAATCCTCGTCTCAGCCCGCAGCCGCGCTGATCCCCGGGCCCTGCTGTAGTTGGTGTACACTGCCGCGTGCCTGAATCACTGTTTCAGGGAACATATTTCCAGTATGTGGGGACCGACGGTGGGCCGGGTACAGCGCGAATTTGAACAAGCCGGGGTGGCGGCAGGTTTACCCGTAAAAGTAATGAAATATCCTCTAGTACGTCACGCGAGGAGGCAAAGACATTGTGATTTAGTCCAAAGATATCGTTACCCACGGCCGTAACGTCAATAGTTTCTATATTCGGCAAGATGATGGGGCCATCAGTTGGTACGTCACCGGCTCTCGGTATGCCACCGGCCAACTCACGGGATAATACCATTGCCCGATCAGCCGATGATGCATAGAGGGTCATGCCACCAACGATAGCCTTTGCCATAGGAGCGAGCGCTTTGAACTCATCACGGTCAACATCTGGCGCTGCCATCACGAGGCGCGCGATTTGAATAGGATTCGACGTTTTGGCATAATTAGCAAGCGCGTCGAGTGCGATGAGATTGCCCATGCTGTGTGCCAGCACAGTGATTTGGTCGACACCATAGTCGTCCTTCAATTTCTTAAGCAGGGTGACAAATGCCTCGCGCGCGAGATAGGCACTGTCTTTATCATAGATGTAGTCTGCTACTTGACCACGGGACGCCCAGGTAAACAGAACTGGGAGCCCTGTATACTGTAAATCCCACACAATTTGTGCATTTCGATACAAAGCATCCTCGAATGTCGTATTAAATCCATGCACGAACACCAAGGCAGTGTGCGCACCTTTTGCTCGGACCACTTGACCGAAGGTATCTTCCGAAAGCGGGACAACACGTTTGATTACGAAATGCTCGCGCTCATCTGAAGATGATGTCCACAGCGTAAGACCGAACAAACTCCAACTTCCGGGCAGTTCGATGCGGCCGATTTTGTGATCCTCGGGTATACGCACAGATGCGGCGCCGAAGGTTAACGGTCCACGTTCACCACTGTAAGAAATGCCCACACTCGGGGACGGGGCAATCGCTTGTCTAGTCGAGGCGAACAAAAATTCCACCACCCTCGGATCGACGGCTGGTGGCGGCGGTGGTATCGTGATTTGCTGGGCTGGAGGCCCTGGTTGCGCCTGCTGGCGAAATGCATCAAAAGCAGGTTGATCAAAATAAGCGTGCGGCAGAGGTTGCTGGCCCGCCAATGTGCCGCCGCGGAAAATCGCGCCGGGGTTGTTGAACATCGAATTGGGGCCGCCGAAGATCTGACTTGTTGACCCGGAGGGGCCGAAGGTCTGGCCTGTCGATCTGGAGGGGCGAATGACTGAAATTGCAAAAGTATACGTGGCGATCTGGCCACTATTGAACGTACCTAAGCTCCATTCGGAAGCGCCGTTCTGGTGTATAACTCGAGCGTTGAAGTTGAAAAGCCCTTGCGCAGCGACGGGAGCGCTAAGCAAGACATCGACGGGCGGTCCCAATAACAAGAGGGATGGATTGATCGGCCCTTGAGGGAAATATGCGCTTTGGTCGCCAGCCGATTGACGCTCGATCTTCGATCGAAGGTCTGTTATCAGCGCTAGCAATGATTGTTTGACGGTACTGTCAATCGCAACTGTTTGGGCACGTAAACTCTCGACAGCTGAGCCAAGCGCACAGGCGATGAAGAGAGCGGCGTAGAATAACAGTTTCACTCGCATCGGCAAACCACTTCAAAAATTTGAATTTGAGAGAATTACTATACAACAATAGCTTTGTCATCGTGAAAGTGGTTGTTGCGGCAGCTTCTGTGGCACTAAGTCGCGTTACTGCGCCGGACGACGTACATCGTTTTCGGAGCAATTCGGAGAACCCCAGCGTTGCGACGAGGTCAACAGAGCCATCGGTTCAATAGAGCCATCAGTGGGGCGGGCCGCCCAGCAGTCGGCCACGAACCGCATGAGGCCAGCTCCAGCGCCCTGCTTGTGGCGGGTCCGGACTGGCGTCTTCGCTGCAACGGCGTCGGTCTGCACCCGGTCGCGCTCTTCAGGAGCGCGCGGATCGAAACAGCCAATCCGCTGCCGAAGACGTTTGAAGCGCAGCCGGTTGCTCGCGTTCACCTCATCCTGAGTTCCCCACCGGCTGGGGCGGACCGGCTGCGGATTAAACGACATCTGTCGTCCCGGCCAAGCGAGCCCGGGATATAATCCGGGCGAGCGCGAGCCGGACGCATTCATCCGCAAGGGCTGGTTGCCAGATGGGTCCCGGCTCTCGCCTCTACAGCGGCGCTACGGCGCCGCTGTAGAGTGCTCGGCCGGGACGACAGTCAGTTTCGTATTAGGAGGCGCGCTCTCCCTTTAGCGCGCGCCGTCTCGAGGAGGAGGTGGGGCGCGGAAGGAGCCGCCCTCGTGGTTCGAGACGGCGCACGCCGCATAGCGCGTCAAGACGCGCGTAAACGCGCTTTACCTGGCGTGCGCCTCCTCACCATGAGGGCGGGTCAGATATCGAGCCATTCACTTAGAGTGAAGCGGCCACTAATCTTACTGCGTCACAAACTCCGTAGGGTGGGCAAAATCCGCGTGGCACCGCCTGACAGCGTGGGCAACGGCGCCCGGCGCGATTTTGCCCACGCGGTCGGCATCGGAGAAGGCGCCTTTGCCCACCCTACGATGTTTCTGACGCAGTAATGCTAATCGCGCTCTTCAGGGGCGCGCTCCTCACGGGGCGCGGATCAACTGCAAAATCTGCTGAGACGTTGGCAGGCCAGCGTGTCGCACCCGTGGCGGCCCGGGTCACCCGCGCAGCGAAATCTCGATGCGGTCGCCGAGCGGCACCTCGACCGACACATAGCCGTTCTCGGGGCGTCGCACGTAGGCGAGATAAGACGCCAGAGCATCCGGGGCGATGGCGAGATCGTCGGCGGCGATAACGGCCCCGGGCGCAAGCCGCGACTCCAGGAATTGCAGCATCGGCAGGTAAAGCTCTTTCCAGCCGTCGAGCAGGAGAAGATCGACCGGGCCGCCAAGGTCGGCCTGCAGCGTTTCGAACGCATCCCCAACCCGAATCTCGATCAGGTCATCGAGCCCGGCGGCACGGAAATTCTCCTGCGCTCGCCCCGCTTTGATGTCGTCGAGTTCGGTCGTGACGAGACGCCCGCCGCCGTTGTCGCGCAGCGCAGCGGCGAGGTGGATGCCCGAAATCCCGAGCGAGGTGCCGAATTCAACGATCGTCCTGGCGCGGCGGCTGCGGGCCAGGACATAGAGGAGGCGCCCGACTTCGCGGCTCACCGGCATATAGATATCGCGCATCAGCACGGCGCGCTCGCGGTCGCTCGCCGGTTGGACACGGCTGTCGGTCGCCGCATGGAAACGGGCAAATGCAGCGGGATCGTTCCGATCCGCCTCGGCGAACAGGCGGTCAAGCAGGCCGGCAATTTCAGGCGACATCAGGATCGGCATCGGTCGCAGGCTGCCCATCGGTTACCCGAATTCGCGAATTGATTTTTGCGTCCGCCATAGACACTATGAGCGATCGCTTTGGGTCACGCCATACGACATCTTCGTCGTTTGAACGCGGTTGCCGAATATCGGGCACGGCGCACCGCAGCACAGGGAGAGCTTCATGAAGACCAGCGTCCTAGTCGGTTTGTTGTTTGCATCTACTCTTGCGGCGGGCGGCGCGGTCGCGCAACCGGCGCCGTTCAACGCGACCGGCGTGACCTTCGGCCACTGGCACATGGCTTCAGCGCCGGCAAACGTCGAAGCGAACAAGAAGATCTTTCTCGCCATGGGCGGCAAGCTCTTCATGCCCGGCGGCGCCCCGCTGATGATGTTCCCGGGCCTCTACATCAATTTGAACCTGAACGCCGGACCGGGTGAGGGCGGCAGCGTGGGTTCGGTGGTCAACCATGTCGGCTTCACCGTGCCGAATGTCCAGGAGGCGGCGGCGAAGTGGAAAGCCGCCGGCGTGCCGGTCCTTCCGGGCAACAACAACAGGACGGACCAGGCCTATGTGGTGACGCCGGACGGCCTGCGCATCGAAATCCTTGAGGACAAGACCCAGTCGACCCCGATACGGAACGAACACGTGCACTTCCGCCTGCCGGAAAGCGAGATCCCGAAGGCCGTTGCCTGGTACGTGAAGACCTTCGGCGGCGCCGCCGGCAAGCGCGCCAATGCCCCGGTCGTCGACCTGCCCGGCGTGCAGCTTCGATTCGCCAAGGCCGACGCCGCGCAGGCGCCGACCCGCGGGCGCGTGCTCGATCACATCGGCTTCGATGTGAAGGACCACCCCGCCTTCGTGCAGAAGATCGAGTCGGAGGGCATCAAGCTCGACCAGCCGGTCCGCGCCAGGCCCGGCGCAAACACCATCACCTACATCACCGATCCGTGGGGCACCCGCATCGAGATCATTCAACGGGCGCCGCTGGGACCGCAGGTGAACTGACGGGCCACGTGACCCGCCGACCAAGGGGCGGCGGGTTACGGCGCGCCGCATGACCCGAGCGCGTGTCGAGGATCGAGCAACGCGCCTAACCCGCCCTACGGGAGCCCGGTTCGGCGGCCGTGGCCGCGTTGGACAACCTCAACGGCCGTGCTGGACGTTGAACTCGGTATTGAAGCAGTCGGCTTCGGAGAAGGCGCCGTTGCCCACCCCTACGAAACCTCTTCTGACGCTGTGCCACTCGCGAGTGCGGACCGCGTGCGCAAAATCGCTTATCGCGCGGTTGCGCACGCGGTCAGATCTCGCACGCGATTTTGCACACCCTACGGAGTTTCGGCCCGGCGGTCCGTGCCGCGTTGGACAACCTCAACGGCCGTGCTGGACGTTGAACTCGGTATTGAAGCAGACCGGCGTCCGGTACGCCTTCGACACGGTGACGAGGTTTGGATTGTCGTTTTTGAGCGCTTCGGAGATCGGCTCAATGGCGCGCCACAGGCCGTTGTTCGGCGCGTCATGATGCGCCGGCATGTAGACATCAGGCCTGTAGGTCCGCATGTGCTCAATGGCCTGCTCCGCCGTCAAAGTATTGAGATATGATGCCGCCACGGCAACCAAAGCCAGATCGGTGCGGCCCACTCGTTCCATCGCGGCCTTCTCCTGCGCGGTGATCCTGCCGCCGCTGTCGCGATAGACAATACGGAATCCGTCATCGAGCGTGATCAGGTAAGTAATAGTCCCCTCCGCGATGACTCGGCGGTCGGATGTGCCGCGCTGGTGGATTGCGTTCTGCTCTGCGGCCTCTTGCGCAGTCAGTGGCTTTGTCACCTCCTTGAGCGCCGCATTAATCGGACCGACGATGCCGGCGGGCGGCTCACCATGGCGTCCGGGGATAGGCTCGACGGTAAAGCCTGCGAATTTGAGAATTTCGCCGCCTTGACCGGTGACCGTTTTGACCTGTTTCGGATCGATCGGCTGGGTCGCGAGCTTCTCCGTTGTCACCGGCGCGCCCACCACCGTGGCGCCGGTCTTGGCTCCGACGGACGCGGCGTCGGCCATGTGATCGAAGTGACCGTGGCCGATGAGAATGGCATCGGCGCGCTTGATGTCTGCTGCCTTGAAGCCGAGGGAAGGATAAATGCTGCCGCGATCGTAATACGCATCCAACAGCAGAATGTGACCGTCATAGATCAGCTCGAAATTCGAATAGCCGACCCATCGCACCGCGAGCGTATGCGGACTGCGCGGCATAGCGCCGCCGGTTGCGGCCAGCGTGCGCGCCTCGCAAGCTCGATCGCGCGGCTCGGCGGCAGCGGCCTGAGCGATCGCTTCATTTATCTCCGCGCGCGGATCGATAAACGGGCGCGCCTGTGCGTTCATGGAGAGGATCGCAAGTGCAAGCGCTGCGAAGCCGGCAGACGAAATGCGGTTCATGAGATTCTCCTGGTGTCCGCACCGCAAGCTTAGAGCAGTTTCCGATTAGGTGGAATCGGCTCAGATGTATTCAGCCCGTCATCCTTCGAGGCTCGCGCGCGTCAAGAACGCGCGCTCGCGCCTCAGGATGACGGCGAGAGAGAATCGCAAGGGGCTGCGGCGAGCTTCGAAGCATGGCGGCTGTTACACGAAATCCGGCCTTGAGTTCGGCCCCGTTTGCATACACAATACTATCGAGATCGAAAGAATTCGTCATCGGAAATGAGTTCGCTGAAGGGAGTCAAAGATGTTTGCGAGACGCTGCATCGTGATTGGCTGTTTATCATTAGGCATTTTGGTCGGGGCAGCATCTCAAAGTCGTGCGGACTGGGCGGGTATTTGCTCGTGCAAAACTGCAGGCTGTCACGGCAGGTGGCAATTGAGAGCATCAACCATGAGGGACCTGCACGACCTGTGCATCCGACGAACGGGCGAGCATGGTTTCCTTTCGAGGGTACACCGGATTCATGCAGGAAGTGCTTGACATTACAGTGACGCCGCTGTCTCCGGCCTGCGGCGCCGAGATCGGCGGCATCGATCTGACCCGGCCATTGTCGGAGGCCGAGATTGCCGCCGTCAAGGAGGCCTGGGCAAAGCATCTCGTGCTGGTCTTTCGCGGCCAGAAGCTCTCGCAGGACGACCAGCTTCGCTTCGCCTCCTATTTCGGCGAACTCGGCGATCGCAAGAAGGCGCCCGAGGCACTGCGCAGCCGCGCCGAGGGAACCCAGCAGGAGCACCAGAAAATTCTGCTGGTGACCAATATCAAGGTGGACGGCAAGCCGATCGGCGCCTTCGGCGAAGGCGAATTCTGGTTCCACATCGATTCCGGCTATACGCCGCGGCCATACAAATACACATTTCTCTATGCGCTCGAACTGCCTTCGACCGGTGGCAATACGATGTTCTCCAACATGTACAAGGCCTATGAGGCGGTCCCGGCCGAACTCAAGGAGAAGCTCAAAGGCAAGAAGGCGCTCCATATCCACGAATACAACCGCGCCAGGCAGGCAAGCCATTCCGGCGACATCAGCGGCATTCCGCACTGGTACCACCCGGTCTTCATCACTCATCCCGATACCGGACGCAAAACGCTGTTCGTCGACCGCCTGATGACGACCCACATCGAGGGAATGAGCGAGGCGGAGAGCGGCGCGGTTCTCGAACAGCTCTACGACATCGGCGAGCGGCGCGAGTTCATCTTCGAGCACGTATGGAAGCTCAACGATTTCCTGATGTGGGACAACCGCTGCACGATTCACGCGCGCACTGACTTTCCAAAGGAGGAACGCCGGCTGCTGCGCCGCTGCACCGTCGAAGGCGAGCCCCTTTACGAGTAGGGCATGGCGACGGCCCGATCTCGGTGCGCTGTAGCCACATGAGGCAGCGGGCCGTGCGCTTGGCCCTCAATACGAGCCCATGCGCGAGGCATGGAGCTCAGCTTGCCGAATAAGAATGAGATAATTTAATGGCGTGGTATCGGCCACAACGAGGGGCATATCTCACGAGCCGAGACCCCGAAGATCATCCCTGTCCTTTTCCAAGTCTTCCAACGTGTATGACATGTAAACGTTATGGGCCTTCAAGAAAGCATCCAACGCCTGTCGCGTTGAGAAACCGAGAAGCCGACGCAGTTCCGGGTGCTTCAGGCGTCCCTGCCGAAATTCTTCTACCGCGAGCGCTTCCAGTACGCGGCGGGGCAAGTCGGCGGTCCCAAGGCGTGCCGCGACCTCATCAGGAATATGAATGGTCACGTCCATTTCGCCATAATACTGACCCGCATCATCGCGGTCAAAGCAAGGCGCGCGGGTCTCCTTTCCTTGATTGGCTGGGATGCGTCAATGCCTATATTCTCTTCAAAGGTCTGGAAGGACTCTGCGTGCGGGAACGTAAACTAAACGTGGTTCCGAAAACAAATCCTGCCTTTAGAGCACGTTCCGGTCAGGTTGCATCAGCCGAGAAGGTCGCGACTCGCGTGCCGCGCGCTCCAACCCTCCCCTGGAGGGGGAGGGTCGGCGCGCTTCTTCAGCGCGCCGGGGTGGGGTGAGCCGCCCGCGACTTGCCTGGCCATTCACCCCACCCCGCTCGCCTCGCAAGGGCTCCGCGCATAGCCGATGCGAAGCATCGGCGTTCTTCCCTACTAGGAACGGCGGCCAAAGGCCGCCTATGCCTCCCCCTCCAGGGCAGGGGCATCGCATATGGAATTTTCGAGTCGCATCCGAGGCTTGGGTCGGCGCGCCTCCTGGTCGTCCATACGTTGCCCGGGAATCGGATCGGGAACGGACCAGAATCGAACCGCGAACGGCCGTCGCGAGCGTGGGACGCGCAAGCGCAGCGCCGATGCGCGATTTCCATATGCGATTCCCCTGCCCTTCAGGGGAGGGTGGGAGTTTGCTGCCCGCTAATCGTATTCTCTCTCGCACTGATCCAATCTGAGCGGAATTTGCTCTAATGTTGCCGGTTCGTTGCGGTCGGACAAAGGGATACTCGATTAGCATATCGCTTGCAGTAATGCGGGAATCAAAACCAATCACGGCGTCAGCACTGGCGTGCGGCTCGGTCTTATAAACCGGGGCAGCGGACTGCTGTAGACGGCCTGGTTCGATCCCAGGGGCGCCGACCAAACATCGCTTGGAAAGCGATCGGGTGGTTCGCCACTGCGGATCGAGACCGCGGCCTCCTCGGATGCCTAACCAGAGCGGCCTCTGGCGCCCGTTCGAAGCGGGACGGCACCAAACGGTGTGGCGATCGACACGTCAGGCATCCGCCAATTGATGATTCTGCTGACCGTGGACGTACCGGCGGCAAGCGGGGGAGCTGAAAGCCTTCGCACCATTTATGCGGGCAGGTCGGTTAGGAACCCACGCGGTCTCATAAGCCGCGACGGCCCGGTGCAACCCCGGGGCCCGCAACCAACAAAAGGGTGTTCACACCCGTCTGTGTGCGAGCAAAATCCGGCGTGGACCGTGTATCACTCCGCTTTGATGCCGGCCGCTTGGATCACCTTGCCCCACTTCTCGGTTTCGGCGGCGATGAGTTTGCCGAAGTCGGCAGGTGAACCAGGAAGAATCGTGCCGCCAAGATCAACCAGGCGCGACTTGACCTTGGGATCGATAAGACCGGCATTGATTTGGCTGTTGAGCTTGTCGATGACCTCTGGTGGTGTCTTTTCGGGTGCACCGATACCGTACCAGCCGCTCGCCTCGTAGCCTGGCACGGATTCCCTAATGGTCGGAATATCGGGTGTCCCCTCCCAACGCGCAGCGGTCGTTACGGCAAGCGCGCGCACCTTTCCGGATTTGATAAATCCAATCGATGCGGCCATAGCTCCGAAATACACTTGAACCTGTCCGGCGATGAGATCGGGAAACAGGTCACTGCGGTATGGGACGTGAACCATGTTGATGCCTGTCATAGATTGGAATAGCTCACCGAAAATGTGGTTGGCGCTCCCAATCCCGGCTGATCCCATGTTGATCTTGCCCGGATTGGCCTTGGCATAAGCTATGAACTCGGAAACGGTCTGTGCGGGGAAGGACGGTGTCACTTCCATGACGAACGGCGTGCGGACTATGCCGGCAACGGGCGCGATGTCTCGGACGAAATTGAAATTGAGTCTTTGGTAGAGGCTCGCGTTAACGGCATTCGTTGCTCCGACAAGAAGTAGGGTATAGCCGTCAGGCGGCGCATGCGCGACCGCTTCTGTAGCGATATTGGAGCCGGCACCAGTTCGGTTCTCGACTAGAAATGGTTGTCCGAGTCGCTCCGACAACCACTGACTCACGAGCCGCGCTATGACGTCAGTGGCACTGCCGGCCGGATAGCCGACGACGACACGCACAGGCCGCGTTGGATAATCGAGCGCCCAGCCCGTGCGCGAGATCGTTGCCAGCGCCGCTGCCCCGCCGGCCACATGGAGAAATCGACGACGCGGAAGATTCATGGTTGCGCCTCGTGCGCGATTGGGACTTCGGGCATGGTCCCTGTTGCGGCTTCATGACCGCAACAATTTATGCCTGGAACTTTACCGGATTTGATTATAGTAATAAAATTCTCATTTTCGATGAACTCATACAATTTTCCTATGAGGAAGCCTTATGTGGCCGGATCGGGTTGGGCGGCGCATTAAGCTGCGGCAATTGGAGGCTCTATTCGCGGTTGCTGAGTGCGGCACCATGGGGAAAGCAGCCGAGCGGCTCGCGCTTTCGCAGCCGGTCATCTCGAAGGCAATCGCCGATTTGGAGCGCACGCTGGGAGCGCGGCTGCTCGATCGCGGGCCGCTGGGTGCGCAGCCTACCCTTTACGGACGAGCCCTGTTGAAGCATAGCATCGCAATTTTTCGATGAGCTGAGACAAAGCGTCGGCGAGATCAAGTTCCTGGCGGACCCGACGGCCGGAGAATTGCGGATCGCATGTGCGGATTCGATGCTATCCGGACTCCTTCCGTTGATCATCGACCGACTCTGCAGCCGCCATCCAAAGCTGACGTTTCATGTGGGCTGGGCATTCAGTGGTGCACCGCTTTATCAGGAGCTTCGTGAGCGTAGGGTCGACCTGGTGCTAGGAAAGGTGCCGATGCCGCTCGGGGAACCTGACATGAACCCAGAAATCCTATTCGACGAACGCTACGTTGTCGTAGCAGGAACGCAAAGCCCATGGGCGCGCCGGCGCCGCATCAGTCTCGGCGAGTTGATGAACGAACGTTGGGTACTTCCGCCGCCCGGTAATAGCGAAGGCAGAGTTCAGATTTTTGAAATGTTTCAAGCGGCGGGTTTGCAGATTCCAGAGGCCGCAGTGTTCTCTTCGTCGATCCAGCTTTACGACATGCTCGTTACGGGCGGACGATTTTTGGCAATGCTACCCACGTCGGTCCTACGATTTGGCCCTCGGCGCTCCATAAAAGTCTTGCCAGTCAGATGACCGCCCATCCCGAGACCTCTGTGCATAGTGACCTTGAAGAACCGAACCATCAGCCCCGTAGTCCGGCTTTTCATTGACTGTGCACGGGAGATCACAAGACCATTGGCAAAGGCCTGACGTCCGCCCATCACGTCAATCCCGGCATTACCTTAATCGTAACGTCGGCTAGACTAACCCCGTAACCGGACTACCGCGTGAAATCGAGGGCAGCGCGCTCACGAACGTAGTGCAGGGTGGGAGGGTGTCGCAGTTTTGCGGATTTTGGGGCACGTCGGGCTGCGGCATCATAGGGGAATGGCGAACGAATAGTGCCCATCTTCATCGACCGTGCGCGCCATTCGTCAGGGTGTATGCGAGCCTGGCCGTCCCCACCTGCCTTGGAAGCAGGAGACCGGTGGTTCAAATCCACCCGCCCTGACCACAATTCAAAACGCGGTAACATGCTAAACGCAAGGAGCGTGTCTTGACGCAGATTCGGATTTCGCCGTGGTCATGGCGGGCGCCGACGTGTTCGATCCGTTCAAGGACTAGGCGCTGATGTAGCTCAACGGCAGAGTGCTCGGCCGTGAACCGGGTGATTCAGGTTCGACTCCTGACGTCAGTACCAATTCACGAGGGTGTAGCTCATCGGTAGAGCGGCGGTCTCCAGAACCGCGTCAGAGCGGGTTCAATTCCTGCCTCCCTCGCCATGTTTTATGTAGGGTGGGCAAAGACGCAACGCGCTTAAGCGCGTGCGGCGTGCCCACGCGGAGCCGTGCACGCGTGGGCACGGCGGTCTTTGTGTACGCGTGGCGCGGCTCGTGCGCGTGGACCGCGCCTATAGCGCGTCGAAGACGCGCGTTAACGCGCTTTAGGCCCACCCTACAGATGTTCAGTGACTTCGGCTCTGACCGTGTGCACGGCACAAAAAAGTCATGCTAGAACTGCCCCACAAAGACCGGAGGAAACCATGTCAACAATGCGAGCACGACTATTCGCCCTCACTGCCGGCACCGCGCTGGCGGCTCTGCCGGCGCTCGCCGCGGAAGTCACGCCGCAACGGCTCGTCAATCCGGAGCCGCAGAACTGGCTGATGAACCATCGTACCTACGATGGCCAGCGTTATTCGCCGCTCGACAAGATCAACACCAGCAATGTGAGCGGGCTCAAGCTTGCCTATGCGGTCGCGCTCGGCGGTTCGGCAGGCAATGAATTCATTCAGGCGACGGCGCTGGCGGAAGACGGTTTCCTCTACATCACCGATTCCTGGGGCGTGCTTTACAAGATCGACGGCACCTCGGGAACGGTCGGCCGGATCATCTGGCGCATGGATCCCAAGCAGCAAAAGCAGACGCGCAATCGCGGGGCGGCAATGTGGGGCAATCTGATCCTCTCAACGGCTTCCGGCCCGCCGCGGATCATTACGACCGACAAGGAGACCGGCAAGGTTGCCTGGGAATCCTCATTCGCCGACACGCCCGAGGTCGATCTCACCTCCGCGCCGCTTGCGATCAACGACAAGATCATCGTCGGAGCGGCAGGCGGCGACCAGGGCGTGCGCGATTGGATCGCGGGGCTCGACGCGCGGACCGGCAAGCGCCTGTGGCGCAATTTTACGATACCCGCGCCCGGCGAACCCGGGAGTGAAACCTGGAAGGATAAGAACAACGCCTGGCAGACCGGCGGCGGCGCCATGTGGGTGACCGGAACCTTCGATCCCGCCACCAACCAGACCTTCTGGGGCACCGGCAATCCGGTGCCGATGTACGATCCAACCTATCGCCCGGGCGACAATCTCTACACCAACAGCGCGATTTCCTACAATCCGGACAGCGGCAAGATGAACTGGTATTTCCAGTACACGCCAGGCGACATGTGGGACTTTGACGAGGTGGGCACCCACATCCTGATCGAGGCCGAAGTGGCCGGCCAACCCCGCAAGCTGATCACCCATTCCGGCCGCAACGGCATTCTTTATACCATGGAGCGGGCCAACGGCTCGATGCTGATGGCGAAGCCCTACATGGACATCAACTGGACCAAAGGGGTCGACCAGAAGACCGGGAAGCCGATCGATTACGATCCCGGCAAGGACATCCAGGTCTACTCGACGCTCGCCAATCACAATCCGAACGAGCCGAGCAAAAAGGTGTGCCCTGGCCATGCCGGCGGAAATAATTATTGGCCGTCGTCATACAGTCCCAGAACGAGGCTCATCTATGTGCCGGCGCTGTCCAGTTGCGAAGAGATCACGATCAATACCGCCAAGCACTCCAAGGCCGCGGGATGGAACGGCGGCTCGTTCAAGAATAGCGACCGCTATGAGAGCAATCTGACCGCGCTCGACCCGCTCACCGGCGAGATCAAGAAAACCATCCATTTGCGCTATCCAAACTACAGCGGCACGCTCGCGACGTCGGGTGGCTTGATCTTCCTCGCGCTCATGGACGGTACCGTTGCGGCCTTCGACGACACCGCGCTCGAGGAGCGATGGAAGATCAATCTTGGTTCGGGCTTCACGGCGCCGCCGATGACGTTCGCGACCGGCGGCAAGCAGTATGTGGCGATTGCGTCAGGGCCGAGCAGTGCCGGGCGATCGCGGCTTGCGAATACGCCCGAACTCAAGGATCAGCGGCACGCAACCGTGCTCTACGTGTTCGGATTGTGATCGGGACGCTCCCGGACAACTGAGCGCGACATAAGACCCGTCTCTGCGCAGGCGCTGCTGATCAAGAGGGTCTTGGTCGCGTGTCCCGCGCGCTGTGCAGCGCGGTCGAAGTGCTCGCGACTGAGCGACGAAGCAGAGCCGCGCTGCGCTGCAGACGCGGGACCGCTGCAATCTCGGTTTTTGCGGTCCCGGACCAGCGGCGCACCACTCGCGCGCGCAATCTGGTGGCGCGGATTCGACGTCTTTACCGGGCGCGCGCTCGCGCTGCACCGCATCCCGGACACGCAACAGGTGCTAAGTTTTGCGCACCGCTACCCCTTGGACGAAACCAATACGCCCTTCCTCGTAATTGTGGAGCATGTTCTTGAGCATGGTTGGAGCGTCCTCGCCGAGCACCGTGTGCAGTCCCAGCGCCAGCGGCGCGCCGGAGGACTTTATCCGTTCCCGCGCTCGCGCAAGCGCGCGTTCCGTC
>DATBHB010000055.1:0-15787 GCA_036557705.1 Xanthobacteraceae bacterium | reverse complement strand
CGCAACTCTACCTCACTGACGTACTCGGTCGCATCGCTGACCACCCTGCCCGCCAGATCGCCGATCTATTGCCGTGGTATTGGCAACCTGCTGATCCCAGCCGCACCGCCGCCTAAACCGGCGCCCTCGCCGAGTGCTTACGGAAGGCCGAATGGCGCCGGATCACATACAGCCCGGAAAGCTCTCCGAGGCTTGTCGTCAGGTCTTCCGTAATTCCGTCGCTGAAATACTCCTGCTGTGCTTCGCCCTCACTGGCGAACGGCAGCACCGCGATTGCCGGGCGTGACTCGACCGTGGGCTTTCCAGCCCTCCCCGCGAAAACCGTCAGAAGCCCCGCGCTGAGTACCGCGAGACACAGCGCGGCGGCCATGACCGCCGGAGCACGGCAGGGCGGCAATAATCCAAGGGCGGCCGCCCGGAGCTGCCCCATTGCAGACAGTTTGCCAGCGGAAGGTTTGCTTGCCGGCATGTCCAGCTCGGCTGCCGCCACGTCAAAAAGGTAGCCGCGGCGCGGGACGGTTTTAATAATTTGCGGTCCGTCGGCACCCAACGCAAGCCGCACTTCGCTGACGGATTTGGCGATCGACTCGTCGGTGACCTCAACTCCCGGCCATACCGTCTCACCGAGTTCGTCTTTCGAGACGACGCGACCTCGATTCTCCACCAGGTAAACGAGGACGTCGAACGCCTTCGGGCGGAGCGCGACCGGCCTGCCAGAGGCCATAAGCGATGCGCGCCCGCGATCAAGCGTGTAACGGCCGAACCAGAACAGTTTGCAGGGGCTGGAGCCGTTGCTCATCGGCAATTTCTAGCGGTGAGCCGTAAAAACTAAGCAGAATTCCGGGTTCCTTCAACCTTCGTTCAGGACACCAGGCCGGTCGAAGCTCACACTGCGCTGGCCAATCCAGCATTGAGGTATCCGATTTGGAGAGATGGCATCATGGGTAAGCCAGCATTCAGATTCTTGCGCCGCGGCGTGCTCACCGGCTTGACCACGGCGCCAGCGCTCACGATGCCCGCGCTCACGATGGCCGCAGAGCCCCGGTGCATCGAGGAGGCGGCCGAGCAGGCGGCGCAGCAACTCAAGGCGGCCAAAGGCACGAAGCTCGTGATGCTCGGCAGCGGCGGAGGCCCGGGACCGATCGGGCCCGAGCGGAAGAGGCTCCGACGGATGACGGCGGACCTCATAGTAAGCAATGGGCCGCTTACATTCTCGATTGCGGGCTGGGGTCACCAACCAATTCGGTCGCACCGGGATCGCGTTCAGTAAGGTCCGCTCGATCTTCATCACCCACCATCATCCCGACCATAACATTGAGTACGGGCCGCTGCTTTTGCTCGGTTGGATCAACGGCATGCCGCTCTCCGTCAGTGCCTTCAGGCCGCCTCCACTGAAACAAATGACCGCCGATTTCCTGAGCTTTGCCCGCCAGACGATCGCGTTCTGGGTCGAGGACTTCAAGATGAAACCGCTCGAAAACATCGCGGTCCGCGAGGTAGCAGCCGCGGGGTCGGTGACAGAGGATGAGAACGTCAAGGTCACTGCGGTCGTCGTCGAGCACCCGCCGGTAACCCCGGCGCTGGCCTATCGCTTCGATTTCCGCGATCGCTCGATTGCCTTTTCCGGCGACACGGCGCCGCTCGATGTGGTGGCACGACTTGCGAAGGGTGCCGAAGTTCTGGTGCACGAAGCGATGTACATGTCGGCGGTCGAGGCGTTTGGTCCGCGACCGAATCGCAAAGGGTTTTCCGGTCAAATTCGAGCCATTCATGGCGCACATGAAGGCTGACCACTCACCTGTCGAAGATGTCGGACGGATCGCGCAAGAAGCAGGCGTTAAGACGCTCGTTCTTTCACACTTGACGCCCTCGAACGAAAGCATAGCCGACGATGCTTGGCGCACGGGAGCGTCTAGGAGCTTCAGGGGCGAAATCCTCGTCGCACACGACATGATGGTAGTGTAATCTCCGGTCTGCTGCAGGGCCTCGTCGAGCGCAATCGCGACGCGTAGACTTGGACTAGTTGTCCTATCCGTGTTTATCCCGCAGATTCCCTTTTCTACTCCCCCTCACTCTCACTCGATTATTCTGAACCATGGTAATGTCCTGATCTTTCGCCGCAAATTTTCTCTGTGCACGGCCGAACACCGCCTCGGTGACCCGTCAGAAAATTCGGGCTCTTGAATTTAAAGAGGAATTCCGCCGATTCGCGATTTGCTCGGCTTCAGAGACTATCGGCATCAATTCCGTCGATTTTTCTCGGTTGGCTGCCTACCAAGCGGCAGCCGCGCCTTTCAAAAAAGACAGTCACAAGCCCACCTCTCTGACGCGAGTCGGCCGCAAGACAGACAGTGACCCAGCCGATCGGCACCTGGCCGATGCTTGCTTTCCGGCACCAGTCTAAACCGGCGCCGCCACGGTATAGCAGATCGGAGGTCAGATCGGCGCCGTAAGCGGAGAAGCGATCTCTGCCGCAGTAGAGCCCTCGTAACGTCCTTCTCTGATTGTGATTCGTGCGTCAACAGCCTTCACCCCTTCTTTTACGTCGACGCGCCATGAGGCTCTTGCTTCTCCGACGAGATGGGCAAGGGCCGTCTCAGGATGGGGTACGAAGGCCGGTGCTGCGTTCTTTATGGCGCACGACGAGGCAAGATCGGTGTGCAGGGACGTTATGCGCAGTCATTCGAACCTCGTCCTCGCGGGACGTCGTGCCGCAGCTACGGAACCTAATCTAGTCGGAGGATCCTAATGCTGAGGCAACGGCTTCGCGCGACCAGATGAAGATTGAACTGTCTACCCAGACCAGGTGCATGACGATTGCTAGCTCGGGCGCCACGGCAGCGATATCGCGGCGCTCGGCGATATGCTCCAGGCCTTGAGAGCGGACCAGTGCTGAATCCGAACGAGCACGGTCAACGGAGCCTGGACGAACTTCGCGAACCGCTCCATCGCCGGCTTTGGTGATCGATCCGTTGCGGCCTGACGCGTATATGCGTGGCGTTAGACCGAAATGAGGACTCAGATCGCGGGCATGCGAAAAGCGTCCCGATCATCGCCTCGGGCGGCACAGGTCAACATGATAATAGTGCCCACGTGCCGATTCCGGGGCAAGTCGACCACTGATTCCGGAATGAAGTTGGCCATCGATTCCGATTTGATCCCGGCGATTCCGATTTGACGTCGGCCACCCTCGGGTGGCGAGGCTCGGCTGCTGGGCGGGCGGCTCCTGGTGCCTGTCATGACCATGACGGGCGGGGGAGAGCGATGCCAGCCGAGAGAGTGCGGATGCGACGCGTGCGAGAGATCTTGCGCCTCAAGCGCGAGTGCGGTGCGACGGATCGGGCGATCGCCCAGTCGTTGGGGATTGCGCGCAGCACGGTAGCCATAACCCTCGATCGCCTGGCTGCGGCGGAGCTTTGCTGGCCCCTGCCGGTATCGCTGAGCGACCGAGAGTGCTGGAGGCGATGCTCCGTGCCTGCCCCGGCAGTCAGCGTGGCACGCGACGCAACGCCGAGCCGGATTGGACCCACCGCTGTCACGAGTTGCGCCGTCCTGGCGTCACCCTGATGCTGCTGTGGGAGGAGTACCGGCAGGTGGCGCCTGACGGCTAGGGCTACAGCGGCTGGCGCGAATTCTGTCGCGGCTGGGGGGCAGTCGCACCGGGCTGGCGAACGCATGTTCGTCGACTATGCCGGGCAGACCGTCGAGCTGTACGATGGGCGCACAGGCGAGATCATAGCGGCGCAGACCTTCGTCGCCGTGATGGGCGCCTCCAGCTATACATACGCCGAAGCGAGCGGGACGCAGACTGGCGGAGAAGGCGGCGAGCGTGGCGGAGAGCCTAGCGCGCCGGGGGCGGCGGCCAGCATGATTGCGCTGCGCCACGGGTTGCACCGCAACCAGCTTTTACGCATGGCGACGGGAGCTGCGGTCGCAAGCGGTCGCCGCCGCCGGCGGACACCGAACCGTGGTTTGACCCAACCACACCTTTCGGGGAGTGGTATTTACAATCGGATTTAGAGCCTAGACTTCGTCGCACAAGCGCCCCTTAATCCTTACGATACTCTTACGCCAGGCTGGAGCGATGGGTCATGGCGGATATTATCGGCGACGAATTCCCCAACCAGCTTACCGGCACCGAAGATGCGGATTTTCTATGGGGAATGGGGGGCTTCGACGGACTTCATGGTCTGGGCGGCGACGACATCTATCTGTTGACCGACGCATTCGTCCTCGTCGGCTTCGACGTGGTGGATGAGGCACCGGGCGGCGGCAACGACACAGTCATCGTCCAGGCCGATCCGACGGTCGGCGCCTTTGGCGAATCCTATACGCTCACCGACAATGTCGAGAATGGGATCATCGGCGGCATCGATACCGTGCCGCCCGAGGCGCAGGGCACACCTCCCGACGCGCCGTTCACATTGATCGGCAACGCGCTCGACAACACGCTGACCGGGAACCGGGCCGCCAACACCCTCGAGGGCGCCGACGGCGCGGACTTCCTCAACGGCGGTCTCGGTCTCGACACGTTGATCGGAGGGGCGGGAAACGACACCTACCTCCTTCTCGATCTGAGCCTTCCGGTTATCGTCATCCACCAGGCAGCGGTGATAATCCCGGTGCTGTCGTTCTACGACTCGGTCACCGAGGCGGCGGGCGGCGGCACCGATACGGTAATTGTTGCTCCGATCGCGGGCGCTGGCACGCCGACATCCTACACGCTCGGCGTCAATGTCGAGAACGGCGTCATTGCCGGCGCCGACGTTACCGGGGCGACTTCCGACCTGCCGTTCTCGCTTTTCGGAAATGCGCTCGACAATTCGCTGACCGGCAACAATGCGGCGAACACGCTCGACGGCGGCGCCGGGAACGACGTCCTCAACGGCACGGGCGGGCTGGACACGCTGATCGGAGGGGCGGGAGACGACACCTACCTGTTGCTCGACGTAAGCTCGCCGCTGATCGTCATCGGTCGGTCGGCAGCGAAGCTGATCCCGATCCTTGCGCCGGTCTACGACACGGTCACCGAGGCGGCGGGCGGCGGCACCGACACGGTGGTCGTCAATCTCGTCCCGGGCTCCGATACACCAAAATCCTACACGCTCGGCGCCAACATCGAGAACGGCGTCGTCGCCGGCGCCGATGTAACCGGCCAGACCTCGGATCTTCCGATGACGCTCGTCGGCAATGCGCTCGACAATTCGCTGACCGGCAACAATGCCGGCAATACGCTCGACGGCGGCGCCGGGAATGACATCCTCAACGGCAAGGCCGGGCTGGACACGCTGATCGGCGGGCCCGGGGACGACCTCTATCTCGTCCTCGACGGGACCACGACGCTCGTCGGCATGCCGCCGTTCCCGCATTTCGAGACGGTTTACGACACGGTCATCGAAGCGCCCGGCGGGGGCACCGACACGGTTGTCGTGGCCCGCGCTGTCGATCTTTTTGCGCTTACCTCCTACACGCTCGGCCCCAATGTCGAGAACGGCGTCATCGGCGGTGTCGATGCCGGCCTCGCGACGGACGAGGCGTTCTCGCTGTCCGGCAATGAGCTTGCCAATACGCTGGTCGGCAACCGCGCGAAAAATACCCTCGACGGCGCCGCCGGTGCCGACATTATGGTCGGCGGGCGTGGCGGCGATACGTATGTCGTCGATAATATCGGCGACGTGGTGAGCGAGAACCCCGGCGAGGGTGTCGACACGGTCAGAACCACCCTGCCGAGCTACACGCTCGGCAAAAATGTCGAGAACCTGATATTCATCGGCACAGGCAATTTCGTCGGGACGGGCAACGCGCTCAAGAACAGCATTACTGGCGGCCCCGGCGCCGACACGCTGAACGGCGGCGCGGCTGCGGACACGATGGCCGGCGGGGCCGGCAACGATACTTATGTCGTCGATGTTGCCGATGTCGTGACCGAAAGCCTCAACCAGGGGACCGACACCATCCGCACAAAAGCGGCGAGCTACGTGCTCGGCGCTAATCTCGAGAAGCTGGTCTTCACCGGCTCGGGCAATTTCACCGGAACCGGCAACGCACTGGCGAACCAGATTACCGGCGGCAGCGGCAACAACACGCTCAGCGGCCGCGGTGGCGCCGACACTCTGGTCACCGGCCGGAGCTCAGTGATGACCGGCGGCGCCGGAGCCGATTTGTTTTTGTTCATCACCCCCGGGTCTCGCATCACGCCCGACGCCAACCGGATCACCGATTTCGGGCATGCCGTCGATCGGCTGGTCGTCCGCGATGCCGGCTTTAATCTCGGGGCGGACGAGGGGAAGGGTAAGGCGGCTCCCCAGCCGATTGCGGCATCCCTGTTCTCGACCAAAACGGATGGCACCTTTGCCGGCCTCGGCAACCGGTTTGCCTATAACCGCGCAAACGGCGCCTTCTACTACGATGCCGACGGCACCGGCGGCGGCAGCTCCAGGCTGCAGGTCGCGACTCTGACGACGCGCCCGACGCTGACCGCGAGCGACATCTTTTTCGTCGCCTGAACCACTGGGAACTGCAGGACGCCACATGATTTAACTGCCACACACCACTGCGAGCGGGCTCCTATAGCCTCCGACTGCCTTCGATCGCGCCGGCAAGAAGGTTGCAATCGTTGCAACCTGACGACAAGGTATATGTCCCGCTTCGCGCCGGCACTACCAACGTTCGATAAGCGGTACGAAGAGCACCGTTCGGGCCTGTCCCTATAATATCGCATACGCGCGCCCAGGTTCGGAGCGAACGCGGGCGAAAAGGTGGTCGTGAATGCGGGTCGCCGGTGCCGCGCCCGGCTAAACTGGCGCCCAAGACCTAAGCGACGGCCGCTGGCGCATATTCGATTTCACGAGAGCGGGGCGGCCGCGGCGGCGGGGGGTGCACGGTGGAGATGCCGCCGGTACCATTCGATGGTCTCGGCCAGACTTTCCTCGAGACTGTAGCGGGGCTGCCACGCGAGCTCGCTTCGAGCGCGCGCTGCGGACAGATGCTGGACAGAAATTTCGGCTCTGACCTCGTCGAGAATTACCGGCTGCAGGTCGTCCCGCCCCATCGTCGTTAGAATCATCTGCGTTACTTGCAGAACCGATAGGGGACGTTCCAAGCTAAAGTTGAACGCGCTCCCCCACAATGCCGGCTGTTCCATGGCTTCTGCAAGCACGAGGTAAGCTGCTACCCCATCCAATACGTAAATGTAGTCTCGCACCATTGTGCCATCGCTGCGCAATACCGGCGGTTGTCCGCGTAGCGCCGACAAGATTGTTCCCGGAACGAGGCGGCTGAAATTGAGGTCTCCGCCGCCAAAAAAGTTGGCAAACCGGGTAATACAGACCGGCAAGCCATAGGACGCATGGTAGGCTTGTGCGATCAGGTCTGCACAGCTCTTGGAGACATCGTAAGGAAACCGTCCAGCAAGCGGCAGTTCCTCGCTGTAAGGCTGTCTCTCCGATGTGCCGTAAGCCTTATCGCTGGAGGCTACTATGATCCGCTTGACTGCGGCTGTTTGCCGGCACGCCTCAAGCAAGTTCCAGGTGCCAAGAATATTTGCCTCGAAGGTCGAACGCGGATTGCGCAGTGCCGTGCCGACGATGGCCTGGGCACCGAGATGCAGGACGGTCTCGATATCGTATTCGTTCAGAGCGCGCAGCAGGCAATCGAAATCCTCGAGCCGGCCGAGCACGGTATAGCTCGGCACGGCCTCGCGGCCACCGAGCAGCGGGGGGTCGGCGGGGACGTCCCGCACCAGCCCGACGACGAATGCGCCGCGCCGTCTCAGCTCTTGGACCATCCAAGACCCGAGAAAGCCGCGGCAACCGGTGACGAACACTCGGCGTCCCGTCCAGAAGCCGGCGCCGCTGTTCATTGACCGTCCGGATTGGCCGCCGCGGCAAGCGCCGGCCGGGGCAGAAGACCTTGTTCGAACGCCCGCTCGAGGTCCTGCTGATCCTTGTGCGTGTCCATTGATTTGAAAAAGCCGCTGTGGCGATCGGTATAAAGCAAGCTCCTGCGCTGCAGCGCGGTAAACACTTCGCGTTCCAGGTTTTCGTCCTCCCAATGCTCGAGCACCGATTGGCTCATGACGGAGAAGCCGGCATTTATCCAATGGTCGTGCAGGACCAGCTTCTCTCGGAATGCGGTAACTTGCCCGGATCTGTCGGCCTCTATGTAGGTGACGAAGAAATCGCCCCGAATCCGGTCCCTGCACAGTCGCACCCGGCTACCGGTATCCCGCTCCTCGCCGGTGTCGACGATTTCCACACCCCAATTGTCCTTCAGGGTACCGAAATAATCACAAAAAATTTCCTTGCGACATCCAATCGAGAGAATAAAATCCGGATGTCCCTGACTGGTGAATATCTCCATCACCCGGACTAAAATCGGCTTGACGAACACCGGCATCATCGGCTTGGGTAGCTATTCCGCACAGGATAGGCGCGCGTGCCCTTGCCGCCCGCTAAGATGACGACCTGCATCAGCCGAAACTCCCACCCAGCCCGAACGGATAATATATGAGAGCATTTGAATTGCCTAGATGTTTCCCTGTGCACCCTCTGGCCTTGTTATCGACCCGAACCGCCGGGCCCAGGGTTGGGGCGGCGGACGGCGTGACGGTCCTGACAGCTGTGGCCGTCGCTGGCGGCTTCACCTGTCGATCAGCTATCTGGCTCATGCCTATACCACCTTCGTAGCACTGCGCATATTAAGTGGCAGCGCGCGGGCATTGGGCCTGAGCCGACCGCTCGAAGGTGCATACCTGCTGCCCGGTGCGCTGCGCCCATGACCGGCTCTGTCCCGGCGCGGCCAAGAGCCGAGCCGAGGTTGGCGGCGCGCAAATCTCGTGATAGGTAAGGCTGCATCGAAATTGTCGTGACGGCACTGCCTGGAGTACGGATCGTGGTGCCACCGCGGATTGGCGACGAGCGCGGATTTTGCTCGAAAGCTTGGAATCTGCGCGTCCTGTTGGAATACGGGATCGATGCCGTTTTCGCGCAGGACGTGGCGGTGAGCAGCCGCCGCGGCCCGCCGACTTTCGGGCGCCATTTCGGCACGCTGCTCAGCGCAGAAAATCGGTGTCAGGTTAGGATTGCACCCGACTTTGCACGTGGTTGCTGCCCAATTGGGGATGATGCCGAGGTCTTGTACAAGGTCACCGATAATGACAGCCGAGCGCATGAGCGGGGCATTGCTTGGAACGATCCGCAGCTGGCGATCGCCTGGCTGGCTGCGGCCGACGCAGTGATTGTCTCCAACCGAGCCACCGCTTTGCCGTGTCTCGGCAAGTGGCCGGATTTGTTTGAGCGCGGCCAATGACTGCCGTCGTAACCGGAGGCGCCGGCTTCATCGGCTCAGCCCTGGTTCGCGCGCTGGTCGCCGAAGGCGAGCGTGTGGTCACAATCGACAAGCTCACATATGCTGGGAATCTTGCCAATCTTGCGCCGGTGCTCGAACATCCCAACCATGTCTTTGCCCAGGTCGATATTTGCGATCGCGCGGCCATAGCGGCGGTCTTCGCTGAATATGCTCCCCGTTGTGTCTATCATCTAGCTGCCGAAAGCCATGTCGACCGCTCGATCGACAGTCCTGCCGGCTGCGTCCATACCAACATTATTGGCACCGCGACCTTGCTCGAAGCTGCCGTTGATTACTGGCGCACGCTCGACGCCGAGGAACGCGCGCAGTTCCGTTTTCTGCAGGTCTCGACCGACGAGGTATATGGCGAACTCGGCCCGAGCGGATATTTCGATGAAGCGAGCCGCTATGCGCCGAGCTCGCCCTATTCGGCAAGCAAGGCGGCGGCCGACCATCTCGCCCGCGCTTGGCAGCGCACCTATGGCCTCCCGGTCTTGGTCTCGAATTGCTCCAACAATTACGGCCCCTATCAGTTTCCCGAGAAGCTGATTCCGCTGATTGTGATCAATGCATTGGCCGGGCGTGAGCTGCCGGTTTACGGGCAAGGTACAAATATTCGGGACTGGCTCTATGTCGGCGACCACGTCGCCGCGTTGCGCCGCATCGCCGAGCAAGGCCGAGTCGGCGAGACTTATCTGATCGGCGCCCGCACAGAAATGCGCAATATCGACTTGGTTCGGACTATTTGTCGGCTGCTCGACGAGCGTCATCCGCAGGGTGCGCCGCACGCTCGACTGATTGCGTTTGTGGCAGACCGGCCGGGTCACGACGCTCGTTATGCACTCGACCCCGGTAAAATCGAGCGCGACCTCCGCTGGCAGCCTCTCTGGGATCTTGAGCGCGGGCTTACTACAACGATCGATTGGTATATCTCCAATCAGGAGTGGTGCCGGCGCACCTGCAGCTCGTACCGGCAGGAGCGACTCGGCGTTCCGACGATGGCGGCCTGATGCTATTGGTCCTTGGCGCTGGCGGTCAAATCGGGCGGGCGCTCGTCGAGCGTGCCGGTGCGTCCGCGCTCGGGCTCGATCACGCGGCCTGCGATATAACCGACCCGGTGGCGGTGGCGCAGGCGTTGTCGGTGCCGACGCTATCGGCCGTCGTCAATTGCGCCGCCTATACCAAAGTCGACCGGGCCGAGGTGGAACGCCAGCAAGCGCACGCCGTGAATGGGACCGGCGCCAGGATTGTCGCCCGCGCTGCCACCACCCGCCGACTTCCGCTGATCCATCTGTCAACCGATTATGTCTACGCCGGTCCTGGCCGCGCACCGCAGCGCGAGGACGAGCCGCCGGCACCCCTCAACGCGTACGGCGCTTCGAAAGCGGCCGGTGACGCGGCTGTGGCGGCAGCCGCTCCGGCGCATATCCTGCTGCGGGTATCGTGGGTCTTCGGCGTCCACGGTGCCAATTTCGTCAAGACGATGCTGCGGCTCAGACACGAGCGCGGCGAGCTGCGCGTCGTCGCCGACCAAGAGGGCGGCCCGACCGAGGCGCGCGACATCGCCGACGCCATCCTTGCGATCGCCGTTGCATGTCGCCGGCCCGGTTTCACGGGCTGGGGCACCTACCATTTCGCCGGCGCGCCGTGCACGAGCTGGCACGGCTTCGCCCAAGCAATCTTCGAGCGGGCGCCCGGGCCTGCCCCTCGGCTGGTGCCCATCGCCGCACGGGACTACCCGTCGGCGGCTACGCGGCCGGCGAATTCCGTCCTCGACTGTAGCCGGGTGCATCGGATCTTCGGACTCGGCCAGCCCGACTGGCGGGTATCGCTGTCACGGGTCATGGTGGAGCTGGGCGAGGCTGCGGCGTCATGCGCGGCATAATCCTCGCTGGCGGCACCGGCAGTCGGCTGTGGCCGATGACCTGCGTGGTTAGCAAGCAATTGCTGCCAGTCCACGACAAGCCGATGATCTACTATCCGTTGACGACGCTGATGTTGGCGGGGATCCGCCAGATTTTGATCATCACGACGCCAAGGGACGCAAGCCAGTTTCGCGCGCTCCTCGGCGACGGGGCCGCCTGGGGGCTCGATCTGTCCTATGCGGTGCAGCCGCGGCCGGAGGGGTTGGCGCAGGCCTTCATCATCGGTCGGGACTTTATCGCCGGAGAGGCGTCGGCCATGGTGCTTGGCGACAACCTCTTTTATGGACACGGCTTTGTCGAGGCGTTGCAGCGGGCGGCCGCGAGCGAGGCGGGAGCGGTGATCTTCGGTTACTGGGTGCGCGAGCCCGAGCGATACGGAGTGATTGATTTCGCCGCGGACGGGACGGCCCGCGCGATTGTCGAAAAACCCAGGGTGCCCCCGTCCCACTATGCCGTCACCGGGCTCTATTTTTACGACGCACAAGTCGCCGATATTGCCGCGACGCTGAGGCCTTCGCCACGCGGCGAGCTCGAAATCACCGACCTCAACAACCATTACCTGCGCCGGGGACAGCTGCGAGTCGAAACCCTGGGCCGCGGCCTCGCCTGGCTCGACACGGGAACCCCGGAAAGCTTGCTGCAGGCGGCCGAGTTTGTAGCCACGGTCGAGGCCCGCCAGGGACTGAAGATCGCCTGTCCGGAAGAAGTCGCATGGCGACAAAATTGGATCGACGACCATCAGCTCGAACGCCTGGCCGCCGAATTTAAGGGAAACTCGTATGGCCGTTATTTGACAGAGCTGTTGCATACCCGTCACGACGGTCTCTGGGAAGTTTGATTGGGCGCTGCCTGGGCGAGGCACTAAAAGACCTCGCGTTACGGTCTCGATTTCGGCATCGAGGTCGCCGGTTTCGAGGTCCGCGATATCGATCTGCGAGCGGCCTCGCTCGACGATCCGGCTGCCCACCCGGCCGATATGATGCCCGACCTCGGGTCCCTATTCGACGCCGATCCACACCGGCGAGTTCAGGGCGAATGCCCTGGCTTTCAGGTGACGCGGCGCGGCAGGTGGCGAGGATCGGGGCGCTCGAAGACGATCCGTCTTTACCTGACCAAGGACGCAATAGGCATGAGCGAGATGGTCCGCCGCATCAAGATCGTCCGGCCGACCCGCATAACCCTCCGGGCCGGCCTCACCATGCTCACCAGCCAGATCGCCAAGCTATCGCGGCAGCTGACAGCGCTGTTGCCTGATATCGAACCCTTCGGCCTCAAGGCGGTACCAGGGATAGTGGCGGAAAGAGCAACGCGAAATGCTTACGTAATAGATTTAAAGCTAGTATGCCAGGAATGCTGAGAACGAAAATCAGCATATAAGTCATCGGATACTTGAGTACAGGGTGTAACCGCTTGCTTTTACATGCCGACATTCGGCCGAGAACCGCAGGCGTGATGATCAATCCATAGGTTAGGATTGTTGGAACACAGTCGAAAATAAAGAACAGAGGATTGAAAGGGATGGAGAACACAATTTTTTCTGCATACAAGCCCCAACAACCCGCGAGATAAAATACCTCACGGTCGCTGAAAACAAATAAACGTAGCAGAATGTACCATCCCAGTATAAACCCTGAAAATGTGAAAATATTCAGCACCCAGAACTGCCCGATCCGCACCAATAAAACCAATACCGAGAAACCTTCTGTGAGGTGGTTAGCCAAGGCGGCAAAGATCTCCTCCGTGAGTACGGCGCCGAAGCCGATAATGAAGAACTTTTTTGCTTCCCTCACCCGCCAGTTCCGAAATGCTCTGCGAATACGTTCCCGATTCCACCACACGAACGTTCCGATAAACCCTACCCAGAGCGGGTAATACACGTCAAACGGCAGCAAGGTCTTCGACAATCCCGAATAGACAAACCAGAAAAGCATGCTCACGCCAAACGCGAGCGCCACGAGCGACTCAATTTTTCGCACGCGGTCTTTACCTGCCATCTCCCGCCGCCGCGGCAACGGTGGAGGACCCTTCACGCGCCAGCATAACGATCTGTATAATGCCCCCGATGCTATGGACCGATGGTGCAGGCGACGGGCCATATCGCCCGCGCCGGGATGGTCGTCGGTGACAGCCACCGCTGCGCGCGGCGCTACTCACGGCACAAATCGGCAAAGCGTCGCATTCGCAGTCAAGATCCGCAAGCTTCCCGGCGATGACCTGCGCAAAGGGCATCTGCATCCGGCAGACTTTGTCGGGCAAAATGTTAAGCTTGACGAAAGCTAGCGCATAAGTTCCAGTGGCGAAGTGAGGCTCGTCCGCGGCGTTTCGCGATGCCGCAGCACGTTTACCTCGACTCTGGCTGAGCCCGACGGCGCGTCGGCCGCGTCAACAGGATTTTGTCGGACCAGCACTCATGCGAGCTGAATACGATGGATGACACACCTTCCCCTCGGAGCCTTCAGGCGGTCGATCGGATCGGTAGCCGGCGGATCGGACTGGTCATTCCTCCGTCGCCCTTCCTGCTGGACGAAAGAGTTTTTGTCAGTCTGGGTATCCTGAAGGTTGCCGCCGTGCTCGAGCAGGCGGGCCATTGTGTGAGCGTGCTCGACCTGTCCGGCGTGCAGAACTACCTTTCGGTGTTCGAAAGCTACTTGGGGAGCAGCCGGGACGAGACGATCGGCTTCACGGCGACGACGCCGCAATTGCCTGCCGCGCTGGAACTGGCGCGATTAGCCCGAGCCCGCCGGGCAGACATCCGACGGATTATCGGTGGCCCGCATGTCACGCTGACCTATGCAGCGTGGAAGCTGGAGCATAAGCTGGGCCGTCTCGCGAACGGCCGTGCGGGGGCTGCCTTGGCGACCCTCGAAGAGACATTCGACGCGTTGTGCTCCGGCGATGGAGAACTGGCGGTTTTCCAGGCGATCCAGCCTGGAAGCCCGCGCATCGTGGATGGCGACGACCGCAAGGGCGGGCTGTTCATGACCGACGATTTCTATGATGCGACGCCGCCGCCGGCGCGGCATCTGGTGGATCTGAGATCGTACCAATACCAAATAGAGGGGCGCGATTCGACCAGCCTGATCGCGCAACTCGGCTGCCCATTTAATTGCTCCTTCTGTGGCGGCCGCCATTCGAACAGCCTGCGAGTGACGCGAACCAGATCGATCGAAACGATTGTGCGCGAGCTAGAGGATCTGTATAAAACGTACGGGTTTACCGGGTTCATGTTTTACGATGACGAGTTGAACGTAAACAAATCACTCGTCGAGCTGATGAACGCAATCACCGACTTGCAGGACCGTCTGGGAATCGAGTTGCGGTTACGCGGCTTCGTCAAGGCGGAACTGTTTACGGATGTCCAGGCCCGCGCGATGTATCGTGCGGGCTTTCGCTGGATGCTGTGCGGCTTTGAGGCCGCGCATCCGCGTATTCTGCAAAACACGCAGAAGCACGCCACGCTAGAGGACAACACACGCGCCGTCGAAATTGCCAAGCGGCACGGTCTGCGGGTAAAGGCACTCATGTCGATCGGCCATCCTGGAGAGTCAGTGGAAACCGCCGCCGCGGTCGGGCAATGGCTGGTGGACATGGAAGTTGACGATTTCGATTGCACGATCATCACCACCTATCCGGGCACGCCATACCACGACTTCAGTACCCCGCACGATTCGCTGCCGGGGGTCTGGACCTACAAGGCGAAATCTGGTGACCGGTTGCACGCGCGCGCAGTCGATTTCGCGACCACCGCGGATTACTATAAGGGCGCACCAGGCAGCTATAATGCTTACGTCTTTACCGACTATCTGAGCAGCGACGCCCTTGTCGCAGTTCGGGACGAGATCGAGCGAGAGGTGCGCGAGAAACTGCGCATACCCTTCAATCCTTCTCGCGCCGCGATCCTGTACGATCACTCAATGGGTCAAGGCTTGCCGGGATTGATTCTAAACCGCACGCCTCCTGACCAGACCCGGTAGCGGACGCCAATCCACTGGCGCTTCCGCGACGCGCGGCCAATCGGTCACCGGCGCGCAGGTAGCCCATCCGCAATCTGCGGGAGCCGGGGGGCGATTTTTCGCTGGACCATGGCCGCCTGAGTACGGGGCGACCCGGGTCGCTAACACCTTCGCTGCGGTTCAGTTGTGTGCGTTAAGTTTTGCAAAATGGAGCTCGTGGCGTTGGCGCGCAGCTTGAGGCGCATCGCGCGGCACTCCCCTTGCGCGGCTCGCGGCATCCGGTGGCGCCCAGGAGACGCTCGCCCCGGTGGGCCCGCAGGAACTCCCCGGCGCCGCCTGGCAGACTCACGGGGTCGCAGTGCGGGCGTGCGGCTCCCTACTATGGACTACCGGGACGAGATGCGCTTACGCATCGCCGCGTCGCCTCGGTGATGTCAATCCCGGTTAACATAAAATTTATTGGAGATAGTGACTTCCCACCTTAATAGGTTACTACCTACAGACTAGATCCAACTATCCATGCGTTGTGGTGCCACTACATATAACACGTCCTCAAACTAA
>DATBHB010000054.1:0-4770 GCA_036557705.1 Xanthobacteraceae bacterium | reverse complement strand
CACCGCCTTGATGGTCGGAAACTGCCGCTTGAGCTGGCGCAGGAACGAGGCCTCGAACGGTATCTGCTTGAGGATGTGGTTCTCGGTCACCGGCTTGCCGGTGAGCAGGCCCTGGAAGATCGGCTTGTTGCGGTGGGTGATGGCGGTGATGCGCGCCACCGGCTTCTGCGACGGCCGCGTATAGTAGCCGGTATATTCGCCGAGCGGGCCTTCCAGCACCGTGGTGTTGAGATCGACCTCGAATTCGATCACCACCTCGGCATTGGCGGGGACTTTGACGTCGCACGTCTTGCATTTGATCAGCTCGATCGGCGCGCCGCGCAGGCCGCCGGCGAGCGCCCAGTCGTCGGTCGTGTCCGGCACCTGGACCTGACAGGTGTAGGCGATGATCGGATCGACGCCGATCACCAGTGCCGCCTTGGGCACGATGCCGAGTTTTTTGCACTTGGCGAGATTCTTGCCGAAGCGATGGAACGGCTGCGCCGAGTACGACATCGTGTCCTTGCCGAGAATAAGGAAACGATAATGGCCGACATCCGGCACGCCGGTCTCCGGATCCTCGGAGACGACGATGCCGGGAGTGATATAGGGCCCGCCGTCCTTCGGGCTGTACTGCGGCACCGGAAAAGCGCGGATGTCGATGGCGTCGCCCTCGACGATCACCTCATGGCACGGCGCGCCGTTCGCGGCCATGACCGGCGCAATCGGATGGTCGAGCCCGTGCAGCACCTTGTCGAGGATCGTGCCCTCGTCGGCCTCGAACGCCAGCAGCGCCTTCGCGCGATTCGAATAGACGCCCGCGACCAGCGGATAATCGGTGCCGTTGTTGTTGAACAGGAGCGCCGGCCCGCCCCGCGCATAGCTCTGCTTCATGGCCTTGCCGACGTCGTTCAAGGCCACCGGACGGTTGATGTCGATCAGCTCGCCATGCTGGCGCAGCACATCGAGAAACTGGCGGAAGTCCTGAAAGGGCATCGTGCGGGCTCACGTCATTGCGGGGTGGCCCCAAGGGCCGAACCCGGAAGCCATAACCGCGAAAAGCGCAGTTGTCGAAGGTGTTGCGCCCGCAATCGCGGCGGGGACGCGCGACGAGATGGCAAGCCAAGGCGGCCAGCCGGATCGATGCTCGGTCTCGCTTCAGCCGCTTACCCGGAGGTTTGCAACGGCGAACGCACAGAGAACAGGCCGCTGAAAAATGTCGATGCATTGACCGTGATGACACAACTTTGCGCCAAACCTCGGACGACAATGCGTTCAAGAACTTCACCACGGCCGGCATCCGCCCGTGGAAGAGCGCTCAAACGTCCGTTTCATGTTCGACATCTTGGGAGGGCAAAATGCGGAAATCTCTTTGTCTATTGACTTTCGTTTTCTCTCTCATCGTGTGGGACGGTGCTCGCGCTCAGACGCCGTCCCGCGACCAGATCAAGCAAAAGGTAAACGACAACGTCGTGTTTCTCATGGGAGGTTTGCCGGGCGCGACCTTCAACGAGCTTGCCAACGACATCGCCGTGGTGGTGAGCGACGACAAGCTTCGCGTGCTATCGGTGGAAGGCGGCGCCGCGGTTCAGAACGTGAAGGACGTTCTCTACCTGCGAAACATCGACATGGCGCTGACCACGCTGGAGGCCATGAACTATCTCAAGACTTCCGGCGAGCTGGGATCGAATGTCGAGCAGCGGTTGGCGTATATCGCACCGCTCTTTCCTAACCCGCTGCAAATCCTGGCGCGCGGAGGTGCAAAGAGCATCAGGGACCTCAACGGAACGAGGGTGAACTTCAACAACAAGGGCAGCGCAACGGCGCAGTTCGCTCCAAATGTTTTCAAGACTCTCGGCGTCAACGTGCAGGAATTCTACATGCCGCAAGGTGACGCGCTTGAGAAAATCCGGCGCGGCGAGCTGGACGCGACCGTATGTTCCTGCCCCGGAACGGTGCCGGCGTTTAAAAACGTCAAGCCGGACTCGGGACTGCAGTTCGTCAGCGTGCCCTACGAGAAGGCCCTGCAAGCGACCTATCTCCCTGGCAGCATCGGAAACGACGATTACCCGGCTTTGGTTGCGAAGGGCCGCGCTGTGGACACGATTTCTGCCAGCACTGTTCTCGTTTCCTACAACTGGCCGAAGAATACGGGCCGATATGAGCGGACCGCCAAATTTATCGATGCGCTCTTCTCCAGGGTCGACGAATTCCACAAGCCGCCGCGCAGCCCGCTCTGGAAGTCGGTGAACTTTGCCGCGAGCATTCCGGGATGGACGCGGTTCCAGGCAGCAGAGGACTGGCTCGCCGATTGGCGCGCGCGTCAAGCCGGGGGTGAGCAGGCCGGTGTCAAGCAGTCCATCAGCGGGACGGGATTCAAACCGTCGGCCGCCCAAGCCGACCAACTGTTCCGCGAATTCGAGAGCTGGGAGGCGAGCAAACACTGACGAACAAATCAAATCGGTGAGTGCGCGGCACTTCCTAACGGACTCTTACAAGATCCCGCACACCCGGGGGGCTTGCCCCTCTCGATGTCCGGCCGGCCGCCAGCGCCAGGACCACGGAGAAGAACCGGATTCAGACACCACAGCGAACATCCGAGATGGTTTTTCCTGAACTAAGTTTCGTGTGCTTGTCTGTCGAGCGCCCTTCTGACAAATTCTACCGAATCAATGGCGGTCCCAAGCCGGGTGCGAAACTGCTCGATGGCTTCGTTCATCGGCGGCGGCAAGTCTCCCCACCAGTCGACAACTTCGCTCATCGCTGCTTCAACCGTTCCCAGCATTTGTTCTATTGCAATTTCACGGTAGGTTCTCGCCACAGGACATTCGCCTTCTTTTTCTTCAGAAAGAGGTACTCACAACCTCTGTTGAAGTAATTCGGTCGTCAACTTGCACCGCGGTTCTTGCGCATCCGTGACGACGCCAAACGAAATCTTCATCGGAAAAGACCACATCTCACGTCACGCAGCGGCCCATACCTTCGGGCCGTCACGCTCGATCAGCCCGGTTAAGCCGAGCTACGCGGCGCTCGATCGAATCCGGACCGCCGGCCGTTCCGCTATGAAGGCGAGCAGTTCGGGGTTCACTACGTCGGCGTGGGTTGTGCACATGCCGTGCGGGAATTTCTCGTGGACCTTGAGTTTTGCGTTCTTCAGAAGTTTTGCCGACAGCGGTGCCGAGTCCGCAATCGGCACAACCTGATCGTCGTCGCCATGCATCACCAGTGTCGGCACGTTGATGATCTTCAAGTCCTCAGTGAAATCGGTCTCCGAGAAGGCTTTGATGCCGTCGTGCTGAGCCTTGGCGCTCCCCATCATGGCCTGACGCCACCAATTCTGAATGACGCCGGGGATTGGCGTCGCGCCCGGGCGGTTGAAGCCGTAGAAGGGACCGCTCGCGAAATCCAGATAGAACTGCGCCCGGTTGGCGGCGAGCGCTTTTCGCAAGCCGTCGAATACTTCGATCGGCAGGCCGCCCGGATTAGCCGGTGTCTTCACCATGATGGGCGGCACAGCGCCGATAAGCACGAGCTTCGCGACGCGACCCTGGCGTTGCCCATGCTGCGCCACGTAATGGGTTGCTTCGCCGCCGCCGGTGGAGTGACCGATATGGACGGCATTTCTCAGGTCGAGATGCTCGACTACGGCGGCAACGTCGGCGGCGTAGTGATCCATGTCATGACCGTCGCTCACCTGCGCCGAGCGGCCATGGCCGCGCCGGTCGTGGGCGATGACGCGGTAGCCCTGTTCGAGAAAATAGAGCAATTGCGTATCCCAATCGTCGCCGCTCAGCGGCCACCCGTGATGGAAGACGATCGGCTGGGCGCTCTTGGGGCCCCAGTCTTTGTAAAAGATTTCCACGCCGTCGTTGGTCGTGATCATCGCTGTCATGACATAGGCTCCTTTCCTGCCTTTTGAACTCTGCAAGAATGGCGTCCGCAACGCGTGATTCTGCAGAGCCTTGCTCTCGGGGTGCTACTGTCACAGTCATCAGGTTGTGGCTGACATTCTTCGCCGGCTTACTCAGTCCAGCGCGTCGCTTGCGCCGGTCAGTACTCCCAAAGGGCCGGTACCCAACGAAAAGCCTCGCCGGCGGCCGACGCCCGGCAGACGGACGGGAATGGCAGGTGGGTGCCGACCATCGGCTCGCCGGTCGACGCCAGCTCTCGCAAAAGTCGGACCCGGACGCGGGCCGCCTCCTCGGGGTCGTGCTCGAAGCCGTTGTGCCAATTGGGCTGATCGAACCCGGCCGGCAGCACGGCGTCGCCGACGAACGTCAGGCGGTCGCCGCCGGACGCCAGACGGACCACGCTGTGGCCGGGGGTATGACCGCCCGTGCGAGTGACGAGCACGCCCGGCGCCACCTCGTGATCCGCCTCGAACGTCCGCAGCCGGCCGCGATACTCGTCCAAGAAATGCCTGGCGGTCGATCGAATCATGTCCTGCATCGATCGCGGCATGGCGGTGCGGGAGAAATCGGGCGACTGCCAGAACTCCGCTTCGGCGGCGGCCGCGTGGACTCGCAGGTCCGAACGCAGCCGGTCCTTCACCCCATCGACGAGCAGCCCACCGACATGGTCAAAGTGCATGTGGGTGAGCACCACATCGGTCACGGATGCGAGATCGATGCCAGCGGCCTCCAATCGCGGGGCCCACCGCCCGGTCCGCGGAGAGTCCGGAACCTCCTTCCCTAGCCCCGAGTCGATGAGAATTGTCCGGCCGCCACTGCGCACCACGACCTGGTTCAGCGACCATTCGATCCACTCGGGCAGGAACCTGTCGCGCAGCCA
>DATBHB010000053.1:0-41845 GCA_036557705.1 Xanthobacteraceae bacterium | reverse complement strand
TGCTCGTGCGCGCACTGCAAGAGGCGCTGGCGCGGCATTCGCAGCGCGCCGCGACCACCGGCGCCCTCGCAACCATTGCCGCGTTTCGTCCGGCCGCCTCCCGTTATCCCGCTCCCGCAAGCGGAGGGGGCGGGGGTCGGTGGGCTGGCAATTGGGACTGGCGGCAATCGCCGGTGCGCCCCGCTTCCTCGGCGGCGTTCGCGGCCGGCCTCGCCGAAGCGGTGCAGTCGGCCTTCGACGCCGGCGCGCCGGCCGCCGATATCCGCGCCGACACCGACGCGCCTTCAGCCGACCTGATCGACCATCCGCTCGGCGCTGCGCGCGCGCAACTGCATGAGACCTATATCGTGGCGCAGACCCGCGACGGGCTCGTCATTGTCGATCAGCACGCCGCGCATGAGCGCATCGTCTATGAGCGCCTCAAGACGGCGCTGGCAAAGGCAGGGGTCGCGCGGCAAATCCTGCTCATTCCCGAAATCGTGGAACTCGACGAAGCCGCCGTCGAGCGGCTGCTTGGACGCGTCGACGAGCTTTCACGCTACGGCCTTGCGATTGAAGCCTTCGGCCCGGGAGCAGTTGCGGTCAGGGAAACGCCGTCGCTCCTGGGAGCGATCAATGCGGCCGGACTCGTGCGCGACCTCGCCGAGCACATGACCGAATGGGACGAGACGCTGCCGCTCGAACGGCGCTTGCTGCACGTTGCCGCCACCATGGCCTGTCACGGCTCGGTGCGCGCGGGGCGGCGGCTTCGCGGAGAGGAAATGAACGCGCTCCTGCGCGAGATGGAAACGACGCCGAATTCCGGTCAATGCAACCACGGGCGCCCGACCTATGTCGAGTTGAAGCTCAGCGATATCGAACGGCTGTTTGGCAGGCGGTGATGCTCGGTGACGCCTCCGCAATTGCATTAACCATAGGGTCAGACGGATCTAACGATTAATTCGGGAGCACCATTTGTTCAGATTTGATTGATTTGATCTATCAGATTGCAATCCTGCTTTGCACGAACCGTTGATCCATCGTGTCGCCGACGCCGAGTGCGCGCCATGCCCGACAGCAAGGCTGAGGAAATCGTGCTCTGCCTCCATGGCGATCTCGCCGAGATTGAGCCAGAATGGAAGGCGTTCGAGTCGCATTGCTCCTGCACGGCTCTGCAAACATTCGATTGGCTCACCAAATGTCACCGGGAGCTCGGCAGAGCGAATGGCGCCAGGCCTGCGATCGTATTGGGCCGCGATCGTTACGGGCAGCTTCTCTTCATCCTGCCGCTGGCGATTGTGCCGCAGGGGCCCCTGCGATGTCTCACCTGGCTTGGATCGAATTTGTATCCGCATAACGCCCCGCTGCTCGCCGAGGGTTTTTCGGATTTCGTGAGTGATCGGCGCTTCGCTTGGCTCTGGCGCGAAATCGTGAGCCGGCTTCGCGCAGATCGGCGGTTCCGCTTCGACTGGATCGATCTCCGGAAAACGCCGGAAAAGGTCGGGATGCAGCGCAATCCTTTCATGGACCTCCAGGGCGCGATCCAACGCGGCGAGGGCGATGTCAATGAGGCGCCGGTAGCGGCTACGAAATTATTTGACTATCTGGCCGCAGCCACGATCGGCGGCCGGATCGTGGTCGCCCTGCTCGCGCCCTGGCGTCAAGCCAGGCATGTTCTGCGGCAAACCGCATTCGGGAATGTCTTCCGCCGAGCGGGGGCGCTGGCCATGTCGATCGACTGGCGCTGACACCAGAGGACAGATGACAGAGCACAGCGGCGAGGACGGGCGATTTCCGTCCTCTGTCCTCTGTCAGCTGTCCTCTGTATGTTGGCGGCCTCAGAGGAGAAGACCATGCGCAAGACTTTGATCGTCGCAGCCGCCCTGATCGCCAGCGCTGTCGCGGCCGCGGCCCAGGACTGGCCGACCAGAACCATGACGCTTGTCGTCCCCTTTGCGCCCGGCGGCGGGGTCGACCTCTCCGCCCGTATCCAGGCGCAGCGCATGGGCGCGCTTTTGGGGCAAACCGTCGTCGTCGAGAATGTCGGAGCTGCCGCCGGTGTGGCCGGAAGCATGCGCGTCGAGAAAGCCGCGCCCGACGGTTACACGTTCCTCATCGGTAATACCGGCACGCATGTCTACAGTCAGAAGGTGCTGAAGAAGCCGCCCTACAACGCGATCGAAGATTTCACGCCTGTCGGTCTGGCAACGGAGTCGCCGCGCATCCTGCTCGCCCGCAAGGACCTGCCGGTCAATAATCTGCAGGAATTCATGACCTATGTGAAAGCCAACGAAGTCAGGATGCAGTTCGGCTCCGCTGGGGTCGGGTCGGGGACGCATCTTCCCTGCGTGCTGCTCAACCTCGCCATGGGTGTCAGCGTGACGCATGTGCCTTATCGCGGGGCCGGGCCCGTGATGCAGGACCTCATCGGCGGCCGCATCGATTACATGTGCGACACGATCCAGACCGGGGCGGTCCAGGCGAAGCAGGGCACCGTGAAGGCCATTGCCGTCATGGCGCCCAAACGCGTTTCAATCATTCCCGATGTCCCGACAACCGGAGAGCAGGGCCTGCCCGGTGTCGAGGCTTCGGTCTGGAATGCTTTCTTTCTCCCTAAGGGAGCGCCGCAGCCGATCGTTCGCAAGCTCAACAAGGCGATGAGCGATACACTTGATGATCCTGCCATTCACAAGCGGCTTGAGGAACTTGGGCTCGTGATCCTCCCGCCGGAACAGCGCACGCCCGAATACCTTGCCCGATACCTTCCGCAGGAGATCGATCGCTGGGGCAAGGTGATTCAGGCAGCCGGGATCGATGTGCAGTAAGGCGGTCTGCAGGAGATCCTCTCCTGAGAAGCCTCTTGCATTGCTTTTGAGCAGATGACGACCGTCGAGCCGTTCAGGCTTGGCGTGTTTGTCGGGAGATCAGGCCGTCTTCTGCAGTTCGGCTTTGAGCGCGCGGCGCTTCTCCGCCGCATAGAGCGCCCGATAGTCGTATTTCAGCGGGTGTGAGCGCTCGACGTAGAGCGTTGCAAATACCGGCCCGTCTTGCGAAATGACATGCCCGACCTGCTGTTCGAACGAGGCGAGGTCGGAAAAGTCATAGGTCTGTCGGTAGCCTGCCGAGCGAGCGAGTCCTGAAAAATCCACCTTTGGGTTGGGGATCGGATGCCCGCCATTGGCCTCATAGCAGCCGTTGTTGCAAACGAAATGGATGAGGTTCTTCGGCGCTATCGCTGCGATCGTGACCAGGCTGCCGAGATTCATCAGCAGACTGCCGTCGCCGTCGAGAACCACGATGCGCTTATTTGGATTGGCGAGGGCGAGACCGAGCCCATGCGAGGAGGCAAGCCCCATCGCGCCCATGGAGAAATAGTTGAGCACGCGCGGGTTGAGGTCGTCCCATTCGACAGCTGAGCTGTAGGTGGCGATGACGACTTCGTCAGTGATGTGGCGCGCAAGCGCCCGAAAACATTCGTCGCGTTTCATCATGGCGCAATCGGCCTCCGCCCGATGAGCATGGCTACCGGGAACGATTCCGCATAGGCTTTGTCGATCGCCGGCTTGACCTTGACCACGTCGGCATCCTCGCTGATCAGGTGATGCGGGATGCCCATTGTGTCGCAGATCGGCTCGATGATACGTATCCCGTAGCGGCCGGACTGCGTCGGCGGCCGCTCCGGCTCGTGTCCAAGCAGCCCTACCATCATGCAGATCGGCTGCTTGTAATCGACCGCAACCGCCCGGATCGCGTTGAGCGAATCGAGAAACCCGGTGTACTGGATGAGGATCAGGGCACGCTTGTCGGAGTAATGAAGACCCGATGCGATGCCGATACATTCGTCTTCCTTGCAGACCCGCACCAGTCGAAAGCTCGGATCGTTAGCAACAGGACGCAGCAGACCGGCACTGGTCACGATGTCGGGCACCGCCAGCACAAATTCTATCCCGGCTTCCTTCAAGGCGGCGATGATAGTGCCGCCGTGCAGCTCGACCTTTTCGCTCTGCGAAATCCTGGCAGTCTGAGCGTCCATCGGCGGTCTTCCTCTTGCGGCTGCGATGGGTATCTTGCCGTTCGCGCGCTACCTAATGGGAAAACGCAATTGGTCGCAAGCGGCGCGCAGTGTGTGTCCCGCGCGCAGTGCAGCGCGGCATGCGGGACACACTGTGTCGGGACACCGCTGGCGCCTTTGTTGACTCGTCCCTACTTGCCCCGTACGGTCCGCGCGCTCTCGGAAGAGGCCGTGAACTCAAACTGCCGACCGGTCCTGCGAGGCCGGAGGTTCCCGCCCGACAGCGCGATGCGCCCTCGGGCGCCAAAGGTGTTTCCGCGATGTTCGACAGTCTGTCCGAACGGCTTGGCAGCGTTCTCGATCGCCTGACGCGGCGCGGCGCGCTCACCGAAGCCGACATCGAGGCCGCGCTGCGCGAAGTGCGCCGGGCGCTGCTCGAGGCCGATGTGGCCCTCGAAATCGTTCATAGCTTCACCAACAAGGTGAAGGCGGAAGCGGTCGGCGTCGAACTCGTCAAGTCGGTTACGCCGGGGCAGCTGGTCGTCAAGCTCGTCCACGACCAATTGGTGGCGATGCTCGGTACGCAAGGCGTGCCGATCGACCTCAACGCGCCGTCGCCGGTAGGCGTCATGCTGGTGGGCCTGCAAGGCTCGGGCAAGACGACGACGGCCGCCAAGATCGCCAAGCGCCTCACCGAGCAGGGCCGGCGCAAAGTGCTGATGGCCTCGCTCGACGTGCGGCGGCCGGCTGCCATGGAACAACTCGCCATTCTCGGCCGGCAGGTGGCCGTGGAGACCCTGCCGATTATCGAGGGGCAGCAGCCGCCGCAGATCGCGCAACGCGCTTTGCAGGCGGGCCGCCTTGGCGGCTTCGACGTGGTGCTGCTCGATACCGCCGGCCGCACGACCCTTGACGAGGCGATGATGACCGAGGCGGCCGAGGTCAAGCGCGCCGCAAGCCCGCATGAAGTACTCCTGGTCGCCGATGCGCTGACCGGTCAGGATGCAGTCAACCTCGCGCGCGCCTTCGATCAGCGGGTCGGCCTCACCGGGATCGTGCTCACCCGCGTCGATGGCGACGGGCGCGGCGGTGCCGCGCTTTCCATGCGGGCGGTGAGCGGCAAGCCGATCAAGCTCATGGGCACCGGCGAGCGCATGGACGCGCTCGAGGATTTTCATCCGCACCGCGTCGCCGACCGCATCCTCGGAATGGGCGACATCGTCTCCCTGGTCGAGAAAGCGGCAGCCACGATCGACGCCGAAAAGGCGGCGCGCGTGGCCGAAAAAATGCGCAAGGGCCAGTTCGATCTCGCCGACCTGCGCGAGCAACTCGTCCAGATGCAGCAGATGGGCGGAATGACGGGGCTGATGGCAATGCTGCCGGGTATAGCCCGGATGAAAAACCAACTCGCGGCCGCAAACCTCGATGAACGCGTGCTCAAGCGGCAGATGGCGATCATCGATTCGATGACGCCGAAGGAACGCAGACATCCTGACCTGCTCAAGGCTTCCCGCAAGCGGCGCATCGCGGCCGGGTCTGGGACGGGAGTCGAGGACGTAAACCGCATGCTCAAAATGCATCGCGGCATGGCCGACATGATGAAAGCCATGGGCAACGCCAAGCGCGGTCCGATGGCCGGGCTCGCCGGCATGCTTGGGCTCGGCTCCGGCACGCCCAGTCCCGAGCAGATGCAGAAGCTTGCCGAGAAGATGCCGGGCGGGATCGGAGCAGCCGGCGCTCCGGGTCTGCCGCCCAGGATGCCCGGTGTGCCTCCGCAGTTTCCGAGCGGACCGCCGCTCCCTGGCCTCGGCGGCAAGCCGCCGGGACTGGGCGGCTTCCCCGGATTTGGAAAGAAGAAATGAGTTTAGCAAACGAAAGGAACTCTGATGTCGCTCAAGATCCGCCTCGCCCGTGCGGGAACCAAAAAGCGGCCGTTCTTTCACGTTGTAATTGCCGATTCGCGCTCGCCGCGCGACGGCCGCTTCATCGAACGCGTGGGCTATTTCAATCCCCTCCTGCCCAAGGAGAAGCCTGAGCGCGTCAAGCTCGATGTTGACAAGGTCAAGGTTTGGCTCGGCAAAGGAGCACTGCCCACCGACCGCGTGCTGCGATTTCTCGACCAGGCTGGCCTGATGAAGAGGGAGGAACGCAAAAATCCGATCCGCGCGCTGCCTCGCGAGGAGCGCAAGGCGATGGCCGAGGCGAAGGCCAAGGCCGCTGCCGAAGCCAAGGCTGCTGCCGAGGCCAAGGCCAAAGCCAAGGCCGCAGCCGGAGCGGCGGCGGGCTGATGCGATCGGCCGATGAGCCCGTCTGCGTCGGTCGGGTTGGCGCGCCTCAAGGCATTCGCGGCGAAGTTCGGCTCCAATCCTTTACGGCCGATCCCGTGGCAATCGCGGCTTACGGTGCGTTGCGAAGCAAGGATGGCAAACAGTCGCTCGAAATAGAGTCGCTGCGGCCCGGGCCGAACGGCCTCGTGGCGCGGTTCAAGGGCGTTTGCGACCGCACCGCGGCGGAGCAGCTGCGCAATCTCGAACTCTACGTTTCGCGCGAGCGGTTGCCGCAGCCGGGTGCTGACGAATTTTATCACGCGGACCTGATCGGGTTGAAGGCGGTCACCAAGACTGGCGGCGAGTTTGGAACTGTGGTGGCGGTCCATAATTTCGGCGCCGGAGATGTATTGGAGCTACGGCCCGCCGGCGGGTCCTCGACGCTGATGCTGCCGTTTACCGCGTCCACTGTGCCGGTCGTCGATATTGCGGCTGGCCGGATGATCGTCGATCCGCCGCAAGGACTGCTGGAGGCTTAAACGGACGAGGCCATGTGGCGCGCGACGGTGCTGACGCTCTTCCCGGAGATGTTTCCGGGACCGCTTGGATTGAGTCTTGCGGGAAAGGCGCTTGCGTCCGGGCTGTGGAGCCTCGAAGCGGTCGATATTCGCTCGCACGCCATGGACCGGCACCGCACCGTCGACGACACGCCGGCCGGTGGGGGGCCGGGCATGGTGATGAAAGCCGACGTGCTGGCACGCGCTGTCGATGCAGTCTCTGCCTGCGATGACCCGCGGCCGAGGCTTGTCATGAGCCCACGCGGTGTGCCGCTCACGCAAGGCCGGGTTGAAAGAATCGCCGCGGGGAACGGGGCGATGATTCTCTGCGGCCGATTTGAGGGGATCGACCAGCGCCTGATCGAGAGCCGCAATTTCGAGGAGCTTTCGATCGGCGATTACGTGCTCTCCGGCGGCGAGATCGCCGCACTTGCGCTCCTTGATGCCTGTATCCGCCTCCTGCCCGGTGTGATGGGCAAGGAAGCCTCAAGCGCGGAGGAAAGCTTTCGGGAAGGCCTGCTCGAATATCCGCACTATACGAGACCGCAAGTCTTCGAAGGCCGCGCGATCCCCGAGGTGCTTATCTCCGGCGACCACGCCAGGATCGCGGCTTGGCGGCGCGCCGAGGCCGAGCGATTGACCCGCGAGCGCCGCCCGGATTTGTGGGCCGCGCATCAGAGCGGCCGCCGGCCATAGGGCGGATTAGGCGCGCCGCTCATAATGTGCTTGGCGCACGCATGCGGCGCGCCGTAATCCGCTGGCCGCGAGCGGTTACGCGCCGCGCAATCACCCCTATGGCGCAACGTCATCAATCGCGCCGCTAACCGGCCCTACGACGGCACCCCACCGCGTGACAAGCCCGATCATTTGCCCTAAAAGCTCGCCCGACCCCGCCGACGGAGTACCGCCCATGACGCTGATCCAAAAACTCGAACGCGAGGAGATCGCAAAGGTTTCTGCCGGCAAGGAAATCCCCGACTTTCAGCCGGGCGATACGCTGCTCATCAACGTCAAGGTGGTGGAAGGCGAGCGCACCCGGATCCAGGCCTATGAGGGCGTGTGCATCGGCCGTTCCGGCGCCGGGCTCAACGAGAACTTCACTGTGCGCAAAATTTCCTATGGAGAGGGCGTCGAGCGTGTCTTTCCGGTTCATTCCCCGATGATCGATTCGATCAAGATTGTGCGCCGGGGCAAGGTTCGGCGCGCCAAGCTCTATTACCTGCGCGGGCGTCGCGGCAAGGCCGCCCGTATCGTCGAACGCCAGGCTCGCGTGAGCGCTGCGGAAGCCGAAACCGCGGAGACGCCGCAGTCGTAGCGGATCGGCGGCGCGACCCTGGTTCTGCAGCGTCGACGGGGAATGGCCGGAGCGGCTTCGGCTCTGCTCTTTCGCTTGGGCTGGCGGCCGATTACATTGATCATGTAATCCAACACCAGCATACGGTTGACAGGTCAGCGATGGCGAAGCCGCGTACTCTCTATGACAAAATCTGGGACGACCACCTGGTCGACGAGCAGCCGGACGGCACCTGCCTTATCTATATCGACCGCCATCTGGTGCACGAGGTCACGAGCCCGCAGGCTTTCGAAGGGCTGCGGCTTTCGGGTCGGCAGGTGCGCGCGCCGGAGAAGACGCTGTGCGTTGTCGATCACAACGTGCCCACGACCGACCGGATGAAGCCCAATCCGGATCCGGAAAGCGCGGCGCAGATCGCTTATCTCGCTGAGAATGCCAAATTCTTCAGCCTCGAATATTTCAACGAATTCGACAAGCGCCAGGGTATCGTTCACATCATCGGTCCCGAGCAGGGCTTCACGCTGCCTGGCACAACCATCGTCTGCGGCGACAGTCATACGGCAACGCACGGTGCTTTCGGCGCGCTCGCTTACGGCATCGGCACCTCCGAGGTCGAGCACGTGCTGGCGACACAGACCCTGATCCAGACCAAATCGAAGAACATGCGGGCGACCGTCGACGGCCAATTGCCGGCAGGCGTCACGGCCAAGGACATCATCCTTGCCATTATCGGCGAAATCGGCACCGCCGGCGGGACCGGTTACGCGCTCGAATATGCCGGCGAAGCAATCGGCTCGCTCTCGATGGAAGGGCGCATGACGGTGTGCAACATGTCGGTTGAAGCCGGCGCCAAGGCGGGCTTCATCGCGCCCGACGAGAAAGCGTTCATCTATCTCAAGGATAGGCCGAAGGCGCCCAAGGGCAAGGCCTGGGATGCGGCGATGGGCTACTGGGAGACGCTCCACTCTGACGCGGGCGCGCATTTCGATCGCGAGATCAGGCTCGATGCCGCAAAGCTGCCGCCGCTGGTGACATGGGGCACCAATCCCGAGCAGGTCACCTCGATCACCGGCCGAGTCCCGAAGCTTGAGGACATCGCCGACGAGAACAAGCGGCGCGCCGCCGCAGCCTCGTTCGACTATATGGGGCTCAAGGGCGGAGAGAAGATCACAGAGATTCGGCTCGACCGCGTCTTCATCGGCTCGTGCACCAATGCGCGCATCGAGGACTTGCGCGAGGTTGCGCGGATCGTGAATGGCAAGAGCGTCAACGCCAACGTGAACGCCATGATCGTACCGGGCTCGGGGCTGGTGAAGCAGCAGGCAGAGGCCGAAGGGCTCGACAATATCTTCCTCGCCGCCGGCTTCGAATGGCGCGAGCCTGGCTGCTCGATGTGCCTTGCCATGAATCCCGACAAGCTCAAGCCCGGCGAGCGCTGCGCCTCGACGTCGAACCGCAATTTCGAAGGCCGCCAGGGCTACAAGGGGCGCACTCATCTGGTATCGCCGGCGATGGCGGCGGCGGCTGCGATCGCCGGCCATTTCGTAGATGTGCGCGAGTGGCAGTAAGCAAACAGTCGTAGGGTGGGCAAAATCGCCTACCGAGGCGTTCGGAAATGGCACGTCGCCCGAGCGATTTTGCCCACGCGGTCTGTTCCAACGGAGCGAGACCGCGTGGGCACGGCGCACGCGCCAAAGGCGCGTGGCGTCTTTGCCCACCCTACGAAGCTTACGATACGGCAGGCTTAATCCGCCCTACCTCGCTCCCACCAGCAGCGCGAATGCGGCACGATCACGGTGCCGCTCGGACGATGCTCCGGCGCGAGCCATGACGTACATTGCCGCACGAAGCCGGGCCCGGGATATTCGATGTCATAGGGCGGGGGATAAGGCAGCGATTGGGTGCGGTAGGGATAAAGCGGCGTCACGCGAATGCGGGTTCGTGCCCGCGGCGGCTTGGGCTCTGCCTGCGCCAAGGCAGTGGCGGCGCTGACCGTTCGGGCGCGAGCGCCGTTCTGGCCAAAGGCGGTCGACGAGACGCCACACAAAACGATCGAAGCAACGAGCGAAATGAGCGACTTGGCGGCCATCGCGAATCCTTTCGGCTCTCCCTGTAGGGCGGATCAGGCGCGCTCGGCAAGCTGCGCTCGGGGTTATCCGCTATTGCCAGCGCGCCGTAATTTGCCGCAGCCGGCCGGCTACGCGCCGCCCCCTGATTCACGCACGACAAAACTACCTTCCAGCGCGGCGGCTAACCCGCCCTACTGGGCAGGCGTTTAACTCCAACCATCGATGATCTACAACAACGGTTAATGGCTGATCCACCGTCCTCCGATCCACTCTCCTGGCAGTCCGTCAAGGCGCCCTCGCTCGATGAGCTGCAGATCATCGCCGAGGCCGCCTATCGCCGTCTGCCGTTGAAATTTCGCGCGCTCTGCGAGGGACTGGTCGTTCGGGTCGAGGATTTTCCGACTGATGAGGTGCTCGATGAGCTCAATGCAGAAACCGAGTTCGACCTGCTCGGGCTGTTCCAGGGCGTCGGTCTACCGTTCCGGTCCGAAAGCGCGCCGGTGCAGATGCCTAATATGATCTGGCTTTACCGCCGGCCAATTCTCGACTACTGGGCCGAGCACGATGAGACGCTGGGCACCATCATCACGCATGTCCTGGTGCACGAGATCGGCCACCATTTCGGGCTCTCGGACGACGACATGGCGGCAATCGAGGCAGTAGCGGATTAGAAGGTGTCATGCATAAATTCACTGTTCTTGAAGGCGTTGCGGCGCCGCTGCGGATGATCAATGTCGATACTGACATGATCATCCCCAAGCAGTATCTCAAGACGATCAAGCGCACCGGATTGGGGTCGGGCCTGTTCGCCGAAAAGCGCTACCGAGACGACGGCAGCGAGAATCCCGATTTCGTGCTCAACAAGCCGGCCTATCGCAAGGCCAAGATCCTGGTTGCCGGCGACAATTTCGGCTGCGGCTCATCGCGCGAGCATGCCCCCTGGGCGCTCATGGATTTCGGCATCCGCTGCGTGATCTCGACCTCATTTGGCGATATTTTCTACAACAACTGCTTTAAGAACGGCATCCTCCCGGTCAAGGTCTCGCCGGAGGACCTCGAAAAGCTGTTCGATGACGCCCAACGCGGCGCCAACGCCACCCTGACGGTGGATTTGGAAAAGCAGGAAATTCGCGGCCCTGACGGCGGCGTGGTGAAATTCGACATCGAACCTCACCGCAAGCACTGTCTGCTCAACGGCCTCGACGATATCGGGCTCACCATGGTCAAGGCGGACAAGATCAGCGGCTACGAGGCGAAAGCCAAGACGGCTCGGCCGTGGGTGTAGTAGAGCGAATAGCGAGCAGCCAGTAGCGAAATAGAAGAGGCGGTTATCTCTACTATTCGCTATTCGCTACTCACTATTCGTTTCCCACTCACTATTCGCGTCTCTTCAAGCCGCTTCGCTCAGCACCACGTCATAAAGACACGGCTCGATTTCCTCCGCGATCTCACCGAAGCGCGGCCATTTTCTGCGGAATTCGGGTGAGTGATGAGCGGCTGTAAGCATCTCGGCATCGCGCCATTGGATGTAATTGACGACGTGACTGCCGTCCTTGCTGCGATGCAGACTGATGGAGACGAAGCCTGGCTGGTTTGCCATGAAGCGGGCGCGCTCCTTCATCAGATCGAGCACTTCGTCCTGCTTGCCGGGTGGCAGCTTGACGGTCGTGATCTGGGTGACGATGCCCTTGTCCTGGGAAATTTCGGTCATGGTGCTGTCCTCCGAGGGGAATCCGAGGGACAACGCTCTGCCCGCAATCGCGGTTTCCCGTCTCGCAGGGCGGATCAGGCGCGCCACGGCGGCGGCATCGAAACGCTTTCGCCTGCCGGCCGCAATTTGGGTATGAGACATAATGCCGAAACGGAGCGCCGGGATTGTGCTGTATCGGCGGGTCGGGGGAGAGATTGAACTCCTGCTCGTCCATCCGGGCGGGCCGTTCTGGAAGACACGCGACCTCGGCGCGTGGTCCATCCCCAAAGGAGAATATGCGCCGGGTGAGGACCCGCTTGCGGTCGCCATGCGGGAATTCGAGGAAGAAACCGGCGTGCGGCCGCGCGGCGAATTCCAGCCGCTTGGAGAGGTGATGCAGAAGGGCGGCAAGATAGTCGCCGCATGGGCCGTGGAAGGCGATCTCGATCCGGCGACGATCAACTCGAACACGTTCGAGATCGAATGGCCGCCGAAGAGCGGCCGCAAGGAAATTTTCCCGGAGGTCGATCGCGCCGCATGGTTTTCGCCCGATCAAGCGCGCGCCAAGATTCTGTCCAGCCAAGCCCCATTCATTGCGCGGTTGATAGAGATGATCGGTCTGCGACCGCTACTTTGAGAGCTTGCGCGATCTTCGCGTGCAGGCTCTCGACGATGACCACACGAACGTGAAAATCACAACGCAATCGGCGTCGAGGTTACCACCTCGCGCGGAGCGAGCCGTGCTCGCCACGCGGAAAGATGTTGCGGCTCGCCGAAAGCCGGAACGATCCGTTTGGACGCGAGGCTCTCGACGAGGCGCAGGTTGTCGGAAAAGCGCGGATGCACGTTCCAACGCTGGAAGCGCGCCCGGGCGCTGTCGAGGAGCTGCTTGCCGGTCGAGTCGGCGCCGACATGGCCAGTGAACAGGATCGCCGGCTCCCGCTCGCCTTGCCAGCGCCTGATGAGCTTGGCCGCTGTTCCGACGTCGCCGGAGGCGCCGTGCGCCACCATGGCGCCGCGGGGCTCGGCGGTCTCGTCGAGCGCCCGAGTGCCCATCCTGAGCCGATCGAGGCGCGCGATCACCTCAGGCTTCGCCGAAGCACGCGCCGATCCGGCAAGCATCGCGACGACCGAGCGGACTTCCTGATCGATCGAAACTTCGAAGCCGGCCTCGATGAGGCACATGGCGATCTCAGGCGCACGTCCATCTGCGGGCACTGGCAACAGAACGGGACCGGCGGCGACGACGTCGGCGACGCTCTTGCGCTGGCGGTCGAGCGCCTCTTCCGCCTCGCCGTAGGATGCGTCGATGATTGCGGTTGCCGTTGGCGGCGGCTCGTCGAAGACATAGACCGGCGATTCGAGCGAACAGTCCGCCATGTAGAGAAGCCCGTCCCCGGCTTCGAGACGCAGCCACACGCCGCCGGGGGCGTGACCGTCGCGGCCGGTTGTTATTGCGGTGCCGAGCACGTCGGCTGTTCCGCAAATCGGAATCTCATGGCCCGGCATATCCTTGAGCCGTGCCAGCACCGGCGCGGTAGCAAAGACTGGCGGCATTCCGATCCGGTCGCGCAAGCGTAACGCGCCGGCGTGGTCCTTATGGCCGTGGCTGAGCACGATCGCATCGACGCGCCCAATCGCCTCGAAATCGGGCAGCCGCCCAGCCTCGGAGCCTTCGCCGCAGTCGAGGAGCAGTCGGCGGCCATTTGCTTCGACGATGAATGCGGCGGGTTCCTTGGGCCCGAGGCCGGAGACCGCGATCAGCCGTGCCGTGCTCGAGATTGCGGCGCTCACCACCAGCTGGGTTTCGGTTCCGGCGGATAGACCGGCACCGCTGGCACGAAGCCATTCCGGTTCGGCATTTCCACCTTCGGCAGACTGTTGGCGTCCATGACGTCGGTCTCGCCGATGATGCCGTTGCGATAGAGCAGAAAGGCGACTACCGCGTAGACTTCGTCGTGGGTGAGCGATCCTGGTTTGGGTACCGGCATGGCGCGGTTGATGTAATCCCAGGCGATCGTCGCATAGGGATAGTAGGCTACGCTGTCCCTTTCCTCAGGCTTGAAAGGCCCGCGATAAGGGTTGCCGGGACTGCCCAGCACCAGCCGCCGCAGTACCCCGTTTTGCCCATTCTGCCCGTGGCATACGGCGCATCGCTTGGCGAAGATCACGGCGCCTTCCTTGGCGGTTCCGCTGCCGGAAGGCAGCGCCTGTCCCTGCGGGCCGATCATGAAATCGAATTTCTTGATCTCTTCCTGGGAGAGCGGCGTGCCCACGTTAAACCTGGGAGATTGCGCCAGCGCCGCCGCAGGCGCTGCCAGGATCAGCACGGACGCGAGCAGTTTAAGTGAACATCGCATCGTATATGCTCCCATCGCGAGCCACCCTCCAGGGTTGCATCATATTGTTATGAATGGAGCGGGCGGGTTTTTTCATTTCCGCTTCGCTGATGCCCCAGTTTTTGTACAGCTCCGCGCGCGACGGCTGCACTTCACCGCGTTCGTCGGTGCAGCGGGACATGAGTACCGCCTCTTCTCCGTCCCACGCCCAATCGAAAGTAAACCGGGTATGCGCCCGCGGCAGCACCGGCGCTTGCAGCTTCGCTTCTTTCCAAGTCTGGCCGCCGTCGGTGGATATATCGACCTTCTTGACCACGCCGCCACCGGACCAGGCTATTCCGGTAATCTGGACATATCCGCGCCTGGCCAATCTGAGTCCGGCCGAGGGGCGCGTAATTATTGATTTCGGCCCGAACTGGAAGTGGTACCAGCGCGCTTTGCCGCCGATATCTTTCCTGGGGATGGAATGATTCATGCTTTCATTCCAGGTATGGTAGGGCTCATCCACCACCTTGATGTGGCTGAGATACTTCACGCTGAAGGGCGCTTCCCAGCCGGGGACTATCAGTCGGATCGGGTATCCCTGCTCGACGCGCAACGGCTCGCCGTTTTGGCCATACGCCACGAGGACGTCTTCCAGGGCCTTCCCCAGGGGCAACGTGTGAGAAAACTTGCCGGGATCTGCGCCTTCGGAAACCAGCCAACTCGCTCCTGGCTGGAGGCCAACCTCGTTCAACAGCACCGACAGCGGCACCCCAGTCCATTCGCTGCAACTGGTCATCCCGTGCACATACTGAACCGGCAAACCCATGTTTTCATTGCCGGCGCCATGGATCATCGGAGAGCTGTTGGCATGGCACTCCAGGAAATGGATCCGGGATACCGAAGGCAGGCTCTTCAAATCCTCGATGCTGAAACTCAAAGGACGATCCACCATGCCGTGAATCGTGAGCCGATGCTGCTGCGCATCGATATCGGGAAAATGGGACGCGTGGTATTGCACGAAGTGCAGCGAGGTGGGCGTTATAATTCCCACGTAATCCTGAAGCGGAGTGTAGTAGGTGATGTGATCGACGCTGAACCTCGCCCCTCGGCGCAAGAGCTCGCGGTGATCGTGGCCATCTCTGGCTTCGGCTTCGGGTTTTTGTACTTCAGGATTGGCCGACTGGCCTCTCGCGGCCCATTCCGCGCCCGCCCCTGCGCCGGCGGCCACGCCGGCCAGCGCAGCAGCCTGTTTCAGGAACTGTCTCCGGCCGGATCCATTGGAATCCATGCTTGCCTCCCGTGATCCGAATTTTCGAAATCCAAATTGAGCTTTGCCGTGGCCTAAAACCTTCGCCAATCAGCTGTGTATAGTGTCCCGTGAAACCGACAGCGTGTCAACGTAGCTGGCAGTGCTTGGCGCAGTTACGTGGGAGGGTTACGGCGCGCCGTGGCGCGAGGAGCACGCGTCGCGCGCAGCGAACGGCGCGGCTAACCCGCCCTACGATCAGAGGCCGGATATGTAACGTGCCATTGCCTCGCGGTCGGCGGGCGAAACCGCCTCCATGATTCGCATCATGTCGGTATTGTTGGTCCGCTCGCCTTCGGCATAGCGGCGCATCGCCTCGACCAGATATTCGTAGCTTTGGCCCGCGAGCCGCGGCGCCGCGAGGCCGCCGAGGAGGTTCGGCGCATGACACGCCTGGCAGACGGCCACCGCGGCGGGCGGCGACGTGGAGGCGACGCGCGCGGGCCGCGCCGGCCAATCCTTTTTGGCGAAATAAGCGGCCGCGGAGCCGAGTTCCGCCTGCGTGAGCGCTGTTGCCATCCAGCGCATGACCTCGACGTCACGGTCTCCGCGCTGAAAGTCATGCATCTGCTTTAGCAGATAATTTTCCTGCTGACCCCAGATGATCGGTGTTGTTGCATTTTTCGGCAGGCCCTTGGCGCCGTGGCACGTGCTGCAAACGAGCAACTTGGCGCCAAGGATAGCCTGTGCCTCGGCGACATTTCCCGGCGATGCCACCGCGGGCACCTCAGCGGCATTCGCCGGTGCGGAAAGCGCAGCCAGAGCAACCAGAACGCCAAAAGTCTTTGCAACGTGATTGGTGATCATGTTTACGCTGCCATTGTTTGAGTGCCCGCGACCGGCGATGCAAAATGCGCTGGAGCCGCCTTTAGTTATGAAAGCATGCCGCAGCCAGGCTCATGGCGCAAGATGGCGCCCGGTTTCTCTACCCTCATCCTGAGACGGTCACGCGCAGCTTGCTGCGCGTGACCGTCTCAGGATGAGGGTAGATCGAGGGCCGCGCAACTCCTGCGCCATGAGCATCGCCACTTATCATGCAAGCGCCGCCTTCACGCGTGCCGGCGTCAGTGGCAGCTCGCGCAGGCGTTTGCCGGTCGCAGCCGCAAAGGCATTGGCGATCGCGGCTGCGGCCGGTCCGTGGGCCGCCTCGCCGGCACCGAGCGGCCTCTCCTCCGGCCGGTCGATCAACTCCACTTCGACCGTGGGACATTCCGGCATGGTGAGGATTGGATAGCTCGCCCAGTCGCGCGATTTGATTCCGGCCGGATCGAATTTGACCTCTTCCTTGAGCGTCCAGCTCGCCGACTGGACGATGCCCCCTTCGATCTGATTTGCAAGGCCGTCCGGATTGATTATCGCTCCGGCATCCGCAGCCGCGTAGACTCGCGGAACCGCGATGCGGCCGCTTGCGCGGTCGACTTCGACTTCGGCGATCGCCGCCACATAGGTGGCGAGTTTCTTGTACTGGGCGAAGCCGAGGCCGCGGCCCCGCGTGCCGTTGCCGTGCGCGCCGGCCGTCCAGCCCGCTTTTCTCGCCACCGCCTCGATCACCGCGCGGGCGCGGGGATCGGTGAGATGGGCAAGCCGGAAGGCGACCGGATCGGCTCCAGCAGCGAGCGCCAACTCGTCCATGAAGGACTCGGTCGCGAATACGTTGGCGTAAGCGCCGAGTGTGCGCAGGGCGGAGATGCGCAGCGGCATGTCCTTGATGAAATGATTGACGATGCGCTGGCGCGGGAAGTCGTATAGCGGCACTGCGTTGCGGTCGCCGCCGCCTGCCGGCTGCGGCAGGATGCGCGGCGGCGATGGGCGTTGCGGCTCGGCGAGATACCAGCTGGCGAGCAGATTGGTGCCGCCCGGCTCGCTCGGCCGCATCGAGTGAGTGTTGCTCCACAGCTCGTAATTCCAATCAATGATGCGCCCGGAGGGAGACAGCGCTGCGCTGGCTTTGATCACCATGGCGGGCCCAAACGGCTCCCAGGCAAATTCGTCGCCGCGCATCCACTGCACCCTCACCGGCCGCCCGGTGGGGCCGCGGGCCAAGAGCGCGGCATCGAGCGCCACGTCGTCTGCTCCATTGTGCCCGTAGCAGCCTGCGCCTTCCGCATGAATGCAGCGGATCTTCTCAGCGGGCATTTTCAGCGCCATGGCGAGGTTGGCGCGCAGCGGGAACACGCCTTGGCTGTGAGTCCACACCGTCATCCGGTCGTCACTGAATTCGGCTACCGCACAGGACGGCCCGATCGACGCATGCGCCATGTAGGGCTTGCGATAGGTGGCCTCGACGATCTTCGCGCCTGCCGGCAGCGCCGCCTGCTTTTCGCTCACGACCTTGTCCTCGGTCGGAAGTGCCAGCAGGCGATCGTAGATGCCGGTCGCCTCGGGAAGCGGCGGCCCCGGCCGCCATTTGGCGCTCTCGGCCAGCGCCAAGCTCGCTTTGATGGCTTGTTCCTCACGCTCGGCGACGACGCCAAGAAAACTTCCGTCGCGCACGACCGCAACGACGCCCGGCATCGCCTTGATCCGCGCCTCGTCCGCCGCTTCGAGCTTCGCTCCGTAGCTTGGCGGCCGCACCACGCGGCCGTGCAGCATGCCGGGGAGCCGCAAATCCTGCACATAGGCGGCGCCGCCGGTCACTTTGGGCGGAATGTCGAGCCGCGCGATCGACTTCCCGACGATCTGGCGAGCCGAGGCGGGTTTCGGCGACGCCGGCCCTGTTGCTTCGCGGTGCAGATCGGCTGCGGCGGCAAGCTCCGCATAGGTGAAGCTTCGCCCGTTGGCGGCGGTGATTACTCCGTCGGCGACGCTAAGTGTTGCCGCATCGACGCCAAGCCGATTGGCTGCAAGGCCAAGAAGGATCGCGCGCACCTGCGCGCCCGCTAGCCGAAGCGCGGTGCCGCTGCTCTCAATCGACTGACTGCCTGCGGTGACGCCCTCGTTGGGGGACCGCTCGGTATCGCCGGAAATCATCTGCACCCGGTCGAGCGGCAGGTCGAGTTCTTCCGCGGCGATCTGCGCCAGCGCGGTGACGATGCCCTGGCCGAATTCGACTTTGCCGGTCGAGATTGTGGCAGTGCCGTCGCTGCCGATGCGGATCCAGCCGTCGAGCAAACGATTGTTGTTGAGGCTGGCGGGAAGCCTGGCGAGCTGCTGGGCAGCAGCGACTTGCGGTGCCAGCGTGAAAGCGAGCGTGATACTGCCGAGGGAGGCGACCAGATCGCGCCGTGAGATTGCGTTCATCAGATCCTCCCGGGCGTTTGCGCCGCCCTGAGGACCGCGCGGATAATCCGGTTATGCGCCCCGCACCGGCATAAGTTGGGCGCGAGCCCCAGCCGGACCTCGGCCTCGCTAGGCTGCTTACTGCGGTCGAGCAGCGCCTTGGCCATCATGATCATGCCGGGGATGCAGTAGCCGCACTGCGCCGCCTGCTCCGCAATGAAAGCGGTCTGCAACGGGTGCGGGCGCTCGACGGTACCGAGGCCTTCGAGCGTGGTGATCTCCGCTTGGCCAACCGCGCTGATCGGCGTGATGCAGGAGCGCATTGGAGCCCCGTCGACGAGGACCGTGCAGGCGCCGCATTGGCCCAGCCCACAGCCGAACTTGGCGGCATTGAGGCCAAGATCATTGCGCAGCACGTAAAGGAGCGCCGTGTCCGGCTCGGCCGCGACGGCGTACGCCTCGCCGTTGACCTTGAGGCTGAGAGCCATGATTCAAACTCCGGCTTAATCCAGCGATCCATCTTGCTCCGGCTTTGGCGCGGCGTCGATGCCGGTGCCGGTCGATTGTTCCGTCGCAACTTGACTTTGCCCGGTTGGGGTGTTGCGTAGCGCCCCCATGCTTTATGCCCCGACCGAGGCTCTACAAGATCGCTCGCGCGAGACGGAAGTCTCACGGAGCAGGCTAGTGCTCGTGTTTGCCTGCGTCGCGGGCGGCATGGCGCTTCGCCTCATGTTCCCAAACGATATCGAATACAAGTCCGATGAAGCTTGGACGTTTACGCACGTGCAAGCGGACCGAGCCGGAGCTCCCTGGCCGTGGACCGGACTTGCAACGAGCGTCGGCCCACCCAATCCGGGTTTCAGCTTGTGGGTCTTTGTCGCCCTTGCCCGGCTGTTTGATGTGAGCACCCCGCCGGAATTGGCCCGGACCGTCCAAATCCTCGCCTGCGTGGCGCTCATCGCGCTCGTGGGGTTTGCGCGCTGGGCGATTGACGAAGCTCATCGCGAGCCGTGGTACTGGGCCGCGGCACTCTGGGCAGTCAATCCGCTCGCCATCATCTTTGAACGGAAAATCTGGCCGCCATCCGTGTTGTTGCTGCCAATGATTGCTCTCGTTGCCGCCTGGTGGTTCCGCCGCAACCGCGCTTGCGCATTTCTTTGGGGCTTGCTCGGCGCCTTAATGGCGCAGATCCATCTCGGCGTCGCGTTTCTCGCCGTTGCCATCGCGGTCTGGACCTGGTGGCGGGATGGCGCTGCCGTGCGCTGGGGCGCTTGGTTGGCCGGCGGGTTAGTCGGCAGCCTTCCGGCGCTGCCGTGGCTTTTCGAGTTGCTGACGATGTCCAAGGGAGCGGCCCTGCATTGGCGCTGGCCGTTTCCGTCATTTTACACGCGCTGGGTCACCCAGCCGTTCGGGCTCGGTGTCGAGTACACGCTCGGCTGGAACCACATGCGCGATTTTCTCTCCGGTCCTGCTGTCGCCGGCCATCCGACCTATCTCATAGCGGCCCTTCACATCGGCCTCGCCGTGCTGCTCGTGCTTGCGCTCGCGCGTGCGATACGGGCTGCCATGGAGCGCCGGCGGTTTTGGACCATGGTTTTCCTCCGCGGCCCCGATCCCTCGCAAACGCTCATGGGAGCCGCGCTGTGGGGATACGGACTCATGCTCACGGCACTGACCATGATCGGCGCCGGATCTCATCGGCATTACCTCATCGTCGTTGCGCCGCTGATGGCCTTGTGGACTGCCCGGATTATCCTGGACGGCGATCGGACCGGATCCTCGGCGGTCGGCCGGCGGATCATCCTGCCGCTCTCGTGCGTGTTGCAGCTCGCCGTCAGCGCCGGCCTGTTGGGTTATATTCATCAGGTCCAGGTGATCCGCGGCGAATATGGAGCGACGTGGCAATCGCAGGAGCGGTCAGGCATCAGTGTGGGTCCTTGAGCGGAGGAAGAATGACCATCCGCCTCCATCGCGGCGACCTGCCCGACCTTTCGCATTATCGGGGCGCATCGGTGGCCGTCGATACCGAGACCATGGGGCTGGTGCCGCGGCGCGACCGGCTTTGCGTCGTGCAACTATCGCCGGGGGACGGCTCCGCCGATGTGGTGCAGATTTCGCCTGCCGTGCCGAAAGCGCCCAATCTCGCCGCGCTCCTTGCCGACAACAACGTACTCAAGATCTTTCACTTCGCCCGCTTCGACCTCGGCGTGCTCCAAGAGACGCTTGGAGCAATGCCAGCGCCGGCCTATTGCACGAAAATCGCGTCGCGGCTGGCGCGCACCTATACCGACAAGCACGGCCTCAAGGATTTGGTGAAGGAGCTGCTCGGGGTCGATCTGTCGAAGCAGCAGCAGCTCTCAGACTGGGGCGCCGGCGACCTCACGGACGCCCAGGTCGCCTATGCGGCCTCCGATGTGCTGCATCTGCATGCGCTCAAGGCGAAGCTCGATGTCATGCTGGCGCGCGAGGGGCGCGAGGAATTGGCGGCCGCATGCTTTCGCTTCCTGCCCGACCGGGTACGCCTCGACCTCGCCGGCTGGGCCGCAGAGGACATCTTCGCCCATTCTTAAGGACGGGTTCAAACCTACCCCTATCGTTGCCCCTGAGGCGGTCAGCTGCCGCGGCGGGGCCACATTTCTGCGTACCATCGGCCGCGAATTCGCTAAGATGCGCAAAGGGGATGCGCTATTCGGGCTGGCGTCGCGGAGGGGGGCCGCTTGAGCATTGTGTCGCAGATGCAGGATCGCGGTGCGCTCGGCTACATGCCGGCGAGCCGTGGCGATAGCCGGCGCGCACTTCGCGCGGCTCGCCGCCACAGCGCCTTCGTGCGCCTGCTGCGGGTGGGGCTGCCAATCGGGGCTGTCGTGGGTGTGGCGGCGATGATCGGCATGGCAAGCATGCTCGATCCGTTGCGCGCGCTCGCCAAGCTGCCGATCAATATTGGCGGACTGGTCGTTTCCGGCACCACGATCACGATGCAACAGCCGCGTTTCGCGGGCTTCACCCAAGACGCGCGGCCCTATGTGGTCACGGCCGAAAAGGCCGCGCAGGACGTCACCAATCCGGACCGGATCGAGCTCGACCAGATCCGTGCGACGATCGACCTCAAAGACAGCGGTGCCTTCGAACTTCTGGCGCATAGCGGTATTTTCGAAAACAAGGTCGACACGCTGACGCTGCAGCAGCGTATCGTCATCAATTCTTCCGCCTATCACGCGAATCTCAGCGAAGCCGTTATCAACGTGCGCAGCGGCCATATCGTATCCGAGAAGCCGGTTGAAGTGACAATGATGCAGGGCACATTGAAAGCCAATCGCCTGGAAATGCTCAATTCGGGCGAGGTTATCCGGTTCGACCGCGGCGTCACGATGGACCTTACGCCCGCCGCCGATAACACTGCCCATGCGGGGCCGCGATGACGTGGCGGGGACGGGCTCGAAGCCTTTGCGTCGTGGTCGCTGCTGCCGCGTCCATTCTCGTCATGCCGGAGGCGCTCGCGCAGCAGGGTAAGGGGCCTCCCAATGCCCTCCAGGGATTTTCGGCCAACCGCGACAAGCCGGTGCGCATCCAGGCGGCGTCGCTCGAGGTCCGCAGCAAGGACAAGGTCGCAACCTTCAGCGGCGACGTCCACGTCACCCAGGGTGACACCAATATGCGCTGCAAGGTGCTCCAGGTCTTTTACGAGGATGATCCGACCAAGAACGCGATGACGGCAGCCCAGCCCGGTCCGGGGGGACAGCAGCGGATCCGCCGCATGGAAGCCCGGGGCGGCGTTGTCGTTACGCAGAAGGATCAGATCGCCACGGGTGACAGCGGTGAATTCGACATGCTCAACAACACGGTGACGCTCAGCGGCAATGTGGTCGTAACCAGGGCCCAGGATGTGCTCCGCGGCAAGCGTCTCGTCGTCGACCTGACCAATGGAGTGTCGAGGGTCGATTCAGGCGGCGGCCGGGTGGAACTGCTCATGGACACCAAGGGGTTGCACCAGGATCCGGCCAAATCCGGCCAAGCTCAAAGGCAATCAGCGCCGCCGCGGCAGCTCCAGCCGAATTGACGAAGACCGATCCGATCATTTGAATCGGCAAAACGGCCGCCGGTTGCTAGGAAAGCGCCCGGTCGGGCGGCATCGGGGCAGGGCGTGGGCAATATCCTGTCATTCATTCGTGCCGCATTCGAACGCTGGCGCGGCCGAGGTCTGAGCAGCCGGCCGAGAGCCGTTCCGCCTCATGCTGGGCGAATGACGGCTCCGCGCACTCAAAAACCCCTGATTGTTGAGAAAAACGGTCAACCTCGCCGCCCTGAACGGCCGCTGCGGGGTCAAGTCAATGGCGTTCCGGTCCGGATGCGGCCAAGCGAGGAACATGCGATCCGGCCCGGCGCGGGCGCACAACCTGCGGGCCGGGCGGGGTTTCGCGACGCGTCCCTGGCGACCTTCGGAGTGGAGAAAAGCTTCGGCGGCCGCAAGGTCGTCAAGGGCGCCAGCATCATGCTGCGACGCGGCGAAGCCGTCGGCCTGCTTGGACCCAATGGCGCCGGCAAGACGACCGTATTCTACATGATTACCGGGCTCATTCGGCCGGACCGCGGATCGATCAGGCTCGATGGGAATGACATTACCCGCCTTCCCATGTACCAGCGCGCCCGGCTCGGGATCGGCTATTTGCCGCAGGAGGCCTCGATCTTCCGCGGCCTCAATGTCGAAGAGAATATTCGCGCCGTGCTCGAAATGGTCGAGCCCAACCGGCGTCGCCGAGAAGCTGATCTGACGGCCTTGCTGGAAGAATTCGCAATCACCCATCTGCGCAAATCGCCGTCGATCGCGCTCTCCGGCGGCGAGCGCCGCCGGGTCGAAATTGCCCGCGCGCTGGCAAGCAGGCCCAACTACATGCTGCTCGATGAACCGTTCGCCGGGATCGACCCGATCGCGGTCGGCGATATTCAGGCGCTGGTCCGCCATCTCACCAATCGCGGAATCGGCGTCCTCATCACCGATCATAATGTGCGCGAGACGCTTGGGCTCACGGACCGCGCCTATATCATCTATTCGGGGTCGGTCTTGATGGAAGGACGCCCCCACGAAATCGTCAATGACCCGGAGGTCCGACGAGTCTACCTCGGCGACGAATTCCGGATGTGAGACAAGGTTGCGCATGTCCCGCACGCAACGCAGCGCGTTACTGTTGCGTGCGGGCGCGGCTCGCGACACACGCAGGTCCGCGACGCACGCTAGACCCGCCTTTCCGTCGCTGTTAACGACCTACATGAGACCGGTTGTACAGGCGCCCTCAAACCGGGTAAGCAAGAACCGGACCATTTGTGCATTGCAACATGGCGCTGAGCCCAAGACTCGAACTCCGGCAGAGCCACGCGCTCGTCATGACGCCGCAGCTGATGCAGGCCATCAAGCTGCTGCAGCTCTCCAACCTCGACCTCTCGGCCTATGTCGAAACCGAATTGGAACGCAATCCGTTGCTCGAACGGGCAGCCGAGAGTGAGAGCATCGGGCAATCGGACCCTGAGGCGGCTCCGCCGGTCGGCAACGGTGCGACTGCATCGATCGACAATCCCCCGATCAACGCAAACGCGAACGAAGAGCGGCCAGTCCCCGACTTGGACGGCGCCAGCGCTGCGGACATGGACACGGCGGCGGGTCGTGCCAATACCGAAGCGTCGGAGCGATATTCGGATTGGGGGCTCGCAGGCACTCGCCGGCGCGACGACGGGGAATACAATCTCGAAGCGTTCGCCACGGAGGAGCCGACCCTTGCCGACCATCTCGCTCAACAACTCGCGTTGACGGTGTCGAACCCGGTTCGCCGGATGATCGGCAGATATCTGATCGACCTTGTCGACGAGGCCGGATATATTACCGACGAGCTTGCGGAAGTTGCCAACAAGATCGGAGCGCCTCTCGCGGAAGTAGAGGCGGTGCTGGGGACACTGCAGGGGTTTGAGCCGCCCGGCATCTGCGCCCGCAATCTGGTCGAATGCCTGTCGCTCCAGCTCAAGGACCGTGATCGCTTCGACCCGGCCATGCAAACGCTCGTCGGGCATCTTGATCTTCTCGCCAGGCGCGATTTTGCGGCGCTGCGCAAGATTTGCGGCGTGAGCGAGGAGGACGTCGTGGAAATGATCGCCGAAATCCGTCGGCTCAATCCGAAGCCCGGACTAGCTTTCGGAACAACCGTTATCCAGCCGATCGTGCCCGATGTGTTCGTGCGGAAACGCCCGGATGGGAGCTTTCTGGTCGAACTCAATTCCGACACGCTGCCGAAAGTCCTGGTCAATCAATTCTACCATGCCCGGATCGCCGGCAACGCCAAAAGCAAGGACGACAGAGCCTACGTTGCCGATTGCCTCCAGAGCGCGACCTGGCTTGTTCGCGCGCTTGACCAGCGGGCGAAGACGATACTCAAGGTTTCGGCCGAGATCGTGCGCCAGCAGGACGCCTTCTTCGCCCATGGGGTGGCGCATTTGCGTCCGCTCAATCTGCGGACGATTGCCGATGCAATCGAGATGCATGAATCAACGGTATCGCGCGTCACCGCCAATAAATACATGGCGACGAGCCGCGGTACATTCGAGTTCAAATATTTCTTCACTTCCGCGATCGCAGCCGCAGGGGGAGGCGATGCGCATTCCGCCGAAGCGGTGAGGCATCGGATCAAACAACTGATCGATACGGAAACCGCTGAGGACGTGCTCTCCGATGACACCATCGTGGAGAAGCTGCGTGAAGCCGGAATTGCGATCGCTCGGCGGACGGTGGCAAAATATCGCGAAGCCATGCGGATTCCTTCCTCGGTCCGGCGTCGGCGCGAGAAGCAGCCGATCATGGGCGCGGCGGAGTAACTCGCATCTGGCGCGCGCATCCCGTCAAACCTATGTCCTATGCTGTGTCCCTTCGCTTGAATGAGGGACTGACCTGCAATTATCGGAGGCCGAAAATGCCGTTTCGCGTCTCAGGTAAGAACATCGATATCGGAGAGGCGCTCCGTATCAGAATTACTCAGCGCATAGCTGAGGCCACGACCAAATATTTCGACGGCGGTTATTCCGGCCACGTCACTGTGAGCAAGGAGGGTTTCGGATTTCGGACCGAATGCACGATACATCTCGATTCGGGAATTACTCTCGAGGCCGAAGCTCTCGCCGCCGACGCCTATGCGAGCGCCGATCAGGCTGCTCTCCGGATCGAAAAACGCCTGCGCCGCTACAAGCGCCGGCTGCGGGACCGCCAAGCGGCGCGCACGGACGGCAGCGCCGTCCCCGAGGAGGTCGCGCTGGACATGCAAAGCTACGTCATTGCGGCGCCCGATGCTGACGAAGTCGCAACCGACATCAACCCCGTCATCATCGCCGAAACTACGACCGCATTGAAACGCCTCTCGGTCAGTGAAGCCGTAATGGAACTCGACCTGACCGGCGCCCCAGTCATCGTGTTCCGCCATGCCGGCCACGGGCGCGTGAATCTTGTTTACCGCCGCTCCGACGGCCATATCGGCTGGATCGATCCGCCCGCGCTCGAGGCCAGGGAACGGCCATTGACGGCCTGAGAGGCGGTCCCTATGGTCCGCCGCCCTTGGGCCGATCCCAACCAAGTCTCGGAAATCGCGGAAAGATTCATATGCCGCTCGCAGACCTCGTTGCGCCCAATGCGATTCTTCCGGCGCTGAAGGTCAACGTGAAGAAGCAGGCATTGCAGGAACTCGCCGGGCGCGCTGCCGCGCTTACCGGTCAGAACGAGCGCGCGATATTCGAAATCCTGCTGCAGCGGGAAAAACTCGGCTCGACCGCGGTAGGCAACGGCATCGCCATCCCCCATGGCAAAATGCCGAAGCTCAACCGCCTGTTCGGCCTGTTTGCCCGCCTCGATCGCCCGATCGATTTCGAGGCGCTCGACGGCCAGCCGGTCGACCTCGTGTTTCTGTTGCTCGCCCCGGAAGCCGCGGGTGCGGATCATCTCAAGGCCTTGGCCAGAATAGCGCGTCTGCTGCGCGACCCGGAGATGGCACGCAAGCTGCGCGACTGTCGTGATGCTGAGGCGATCTACGCTGTGCTCGCGCTTCCATCCGCGACCGCTGCTTAATCAGGCATCAGCAAATCAGTGATCAGGGATCAAACGCCTCCCGAAGAGATCAGGCAAGTCTGATAGGCGACACATTTGGTACCTTGATGTCTGATTCCTGACCTCTGATACCTCATTCAGTGCACGCTCACGGTCTCGAGTTCCTGGCTCCAGGCGTTCGCTATTGCCGCCTCGCGACTGTCAGTAAGCATGATCGGCGTGCCGTCGGCCGCGTGCAATGAATAGAGCAGCGTGCCGGGAGCCAATTGCGGGGCCTGCGGGAACTGCTTCTGCACATCCTCGGAGCGAATAGTCTTGACATAGGCAATGCGGCCGCCGCCGAGCAGGGCAAGCGCTTCAACGGAAATCCTCTGGGAGGCGATATTGTTGTCGGTCATGGCCCTCGACTCCTTTCTATCTCAACTGTCGAGTCCGCTTGCGAGTTTCAGTCGTGTTCCGCAATGCTGATCGTCTTCACGATCCGTTCCGGTTGGGGCCGCACCAGATCGATCGACAGCAGCCCGTTTTTCAAGTCCGCTCCCAAAACTTCCATCCCCTCAGCGAGTACGAAGGTGCGCTGGAACTGACGCGCGGCAATGCCGCGATGGAGGTATTGGCGGGGCTTATCGTCCTGCTGGCGGCCCCGAATCTGCAGCTGGCTTTCCTCAACTGTCACATCGAGTTGATCGCGCGTAAAGCCGGCTACCGCGAGAGTAATGCGCAGGCGTTCCGGAACGCCATTTTCACCCGGCACCCGCTCGATGTTGTAGGGCGGGTAGCCATCCGCACCCTTGGTCACGCGGTCGAGCACGCGCTCGATCTCGTCGAAACCCAGCAGGAATGGACTGGATAGTGATGGAACACGAGACATGCGTTCAAAGCCCTGCAGAAGCGACTTTGATGGTGGGGTCCTCACGGCACCCGCGGCCAGCCCACCAAGGGGGCCCAGCCGGTTCCCATATGGGTGCGCTTCATCCCCGCTGCAAGAAGCTGCGAGAGCTGCATCTGGAAGGTCGGTTCGTTCGAAGGTGTCCGATCCGTCCTGCGTGGTCAGAAAGCGCACGTCGTTCCGGCATGTGCCGTCTCGAATCACGACGGCAGCCAACCGTGGCCAATTCATGCTTCGAGACGGCGCGCGCTAAAGAGCGCGCGCGTCCTCTGCGTGAATGGAGCGTGATTCCCCCGCCTCGTTATTTGATAAGCTCGGCGATCTTGTTGACGACCGGTTTTGGCGTTGCATAGATTTTTCTAATCAGCGCTTCGAGGTGGGCGCCATCCTCGGGCTCGACATCGAGCACCTGCTTTTGAGCATCGGTCCGGAAAGCGGGATCGTTCATGGTCGCGTCGAAAGCGTTGCGCAGCATTTTAAGCCGATCGGGAGGAAGGGCGGGCGGTGCTACGAACGGGCGCCCGATGCCCTGACCGGCATAGAGGAACTCGATCTGCTGTTTTTCATCCGACGTGCGAGCCAAATCGATGATGAACGGCACGCCTTTGAGCGTGGGATTAGGTTCGGTGCCGCCCTGAAACAGGACGTTAACCTTCTTGCTCGCGATCCAGTCGGGCCGCTTGCCGACAACGCTGTCGAGGCTTTCGCAGATGCCGTCGACCTCGCCGCGTTCCATGGCCAAAAGCACATCGGAGGAGGACGGAAAGCCGTGGATGAGCTTGAACTTGGTTCCGAGCAAACCGTTGAGCGCCCTGGGATAGGAATAGGTGCCGGTGCCGACCCCGGTATCGCCGATGATCAATTCCTGCTTCAGCAGATCTTCGAAGGTCTTTACCTTCGCCTTCTCGGTTGAGATGCAGATATTGGTCTCGGTTGTTGGGGTGCCGACCCAACTGATCTTGAGCGGATCGAATCGGGCCCCCGCCACGCCGGTCAATGGGCCAAGCGCCGCGTCGCGCGCGATGATGCCGAGCATGGTCCCGTCCTTCGGCGCAATTGTATAGATGTGGTTTGCGGCGTTGAGGCTGCCGCCTCCGGGCATGTTCTGGGGCACCACCGTCGGATTGCCGGGAAGATGTTTGCCGAGATGACGAGCGAGCACCCGGCCCCAGGCATCATATCCGCCGCCGGGACCGAAGCCGATAAGCATGGTCACAGTCCTGCCGGCGAGATTTGGAGCCTGTGCTTCCGCTGGAGCGCCGACGAACGCCAGCGCGACGGCAATGGCCGTCGCGAATGCAAACAGTTTGGCTCGATCGCACATGGTCATGGTCTCCTGCTTACGGGCGTAGCGACGAATGTTTCGGCTCAGTTCGTTTGAAACCTCGGCGGCCGTTGATCGACCAACTCGGTGATCGCCAGAGCGACGGCCTCGGAAGGTATCAACGACATCTTATCACCGCCGAAGCTTTGTGCCCGGATCGTGCGCTGCAGCGGCGCGAACGGCGCCCACCGGCGCGGGTCCGTGGGCCCGAACAGGCTCACGACAGCCGTGCCCGCCGCGCCCACGAGATGGCCCAAGCCGCTGTCGTTGGCCACCACCACGTTGAGTCTTCGCGCGACCGCCACCGCAAGGTCGAGCGGCTCGCGGCCTCCCGCCGGGGCAGTAAAATCGATCGCAGTCGCCGCAGGGATCATTGCGCGGATCTCTTCTGCGAACTCGCGCTCCTGCGGGCCTAAGAAGAGAACCGGCGCCAGGTTCTGACCGACAAGCGCGCGAGAGAGTTCGGCAAAACGCGCAAGCGGCCAATTCTTGCGCACCTCCCGGCTCCCGACCCCGAGCCCTACATAGCGGCGCCCGGCCGGCAACAGCATTGCGGCCGCTGCCGTCGCCGCGGGCGTCGCGGCAAGCTCGCCGGCGCCGTCGGCATCCGGACCGAGCGCGGCCTGTGCCAGACTCAAGGCGCGCAGCCCAATATGACGCGGTCGCGCCAGCCGACCGGCCGGGCGAGCCGAACTCAAGAGATAGCCAGGGAGACAGCAGAAGAAACGCTCGGCTGCCAGTACGCGCCGCGCGAGCCATACGGTTCCAAGCCGGGTGCGGGTATCGAAGACCAGCGAGAAGGCCGGCAGCCGGCGCAACCGTGCCGCCGTCTCGGAGGATGGCTCAGCAAGGCGGGCACGCTCCTCCTGCACCGCCGCAAGCTGCGGGGGCATGAAGCGCCGCAGCGGCCCCGCGATATCGGTCGTGTGGTTTGCGATCCACCAGATCGGCTGCCCGGGAAACCCGCGGGCAATTGCGCGCAAGAGCGGCAGCTTGAGCAGGACGTCGCCTAGTCCTTCCCGATCGACCAATACGGCAATCGGACGATCATGCGCCGAACTTAACCTTTCGGACATTGGCGTACTCAGAGGATGCCATCTGAGCATGGGGCTTCATGCCCCCTTCAAGGCGCGCATCAGTTCGCGGTGGATCGCCTCGTTGCCGGCGACCACATCGCTGGTGCGGCAGGAAGCCTCGCCGCCGTCGAGGTCGGTAACGAAGCCTCCCGCCTCGCGGACCAGCACCATGCCGGCGGCGACATCCCAGGGCGAGATGTTGCGCTCCCAATAGCCGTCGAGGCGTCCGGCCGCGACCCAGGCGAGGTCGAGAGCCGCGGCGCCGAACCGCCGCAGCCCCGCGACCTTATCCTGCACGGCGGCGATTTCGCGGATGCCAAGCGCGAGATCGCCGCGGCCGTGGTGCGGCAGCGCGCACGCAATCACGGCATCGAGCAGCCGCCGCCGCGCCGCCACTCGCAACCGCTGGTCATTGAGGAAGGCGCCCTTGCCGCGCTCGGCGACGAACAAGTCATCGTTCGCCGGATTGTAGATGACGCCGGCGACCATCGTGCCCTCGCGTTCGAGCGCAATCGAGACGGCAAAATGCGGAATGCCGTGGAGGAAATTGGAGGTGCCGTCGAGCGGGTCGACGATGAAGCAATGGGTCTTGTCCGGCCCCTCCCGCCGGCCGCCCTCCTCGCCGAGAAAACCGTAGCCCGGCCGGGCGCGGGAGAGTTCCTCGTGGACGATTTCCTCAGCGCGGCGATCGGCAGCGGTGACGAAATTCGCCGGCCCCTTGAGCGATACTTGCAGATGCTCGACTTCGCCGAAGTCGCGCCTGAGAGTGCGGCCCGCCTTGCGGGCCGCTTTGATCATGACATTGAGAAGGGCCGAGTGGAGCATGCACAATCCGCGTCTGTCCGGCGCGCATACAAGGCGCGGCGCGTCAAGTGTGCGAGGCCTTGATCGAGTCGAGGAAGGGCTTTGCTGCCTTCTCGCCGGCCGCGCGGACATCGGCCGTCTGCTTGTTCATGAAATCGTCGAGTCGCGGGTCGCTTTCGCCCCCGGCCTTGGAGACAAGATGCCACTTGATAGCCGCGACGGGATCTGGCGGCACCCCGCGGCCAATCGCAAGCATCCAGGCGAGGCGATTCTGCGCAATCGGGCTGCCCTTGCGGGCGGCCCGCTGCAACAGGGCAGCCGCCGCGGCTTCGTCTTTCGGAACTCCGATGCCGTTGAATAACGCGATCGCAAACTCGACCTGCGCATCGGTATTATCGGCGGCGGCCGCAGCGGCCAGCCATCGGGCGGCTTCATTGACGTCCTTGGCTACGCCGCGGCCTTCCTTATAGAGCGTTGCCAGCGCGTATTGCGCCTCTGGGCTTCCCGCATCGGCGGCGCTGCGCAGGAGTTCGGCTGCGCGGGCAAGGTCCTGCGGAACTACCTCACCGGCGAGATAGAGCAATCCGAGATCGTAGGCTGCCGCTACATGGCCGAGCTTGGCGGCGCGATCGAGCAGCGCTGCCGCCTCCTTGCGATCCGCCGGCCCGGCACGTCCGCCGAGCCGAAACATGGCCAGGGCAAATATGGCCTCGCGGTCGCCGCGATCGGCAGCCAATCCGTACCATTCCGCGGCCTTCTTGTCGTCCCGAGGAACACCGAAACCGTTGGCGTAAAGTTCGCCCAGAAGCGTCATCGACTTCATGTCGCTGGTCGCTTCGATCTTCTGCGTCGCAAGACCGAAGGCGGTGAGATAATAGCCGCGCTGGTAGGCTCCGTATGCATAATCGAGCTCCGGGCTTGCTGCGGGAGCCGACGCGGTGTTCGTCTCCGGCGCCGGGCGCTCAGGCGCCGGGCGATGCGGCGCCATTCCTTTCGTCACCGCCGGTTCATGCGGCTTGGGCTTTGCTCGGCTGCTTCGCGGAGCGGCGCCGTGATCGGCGGGATGCGGTTCGGACACGTCCCTGGGAAAAGGCGCGCCCCCTGAGACAGCCGCCTGCGGGGCTGCCGGCCTTGTGGCGGCGGCGCTCAGTGCAGCGGCAAGTCCCGCTGCCGCGATGGCGCGAAGCCCAATCATGCAGCGAGCTCCGCCGTAGCGAGGCGCCGCGCGGCCTCATGGATGGCAGCGGCCGTACCGCCGTGGCGCTCAGAATGAGTGAATACCCACTCGCCGAGCGCTACAAAATCGGCTCCCGCCGCCGCGAGCGGCGCCACCTCCTCGGCACTCGTCGCATAGCCGATGCACGGCACTTCGAACAACTCCGCCCACCAGGCAATGCGGTCGAGGATCGCCGCAAATGATGGTCGGCGTTGTGCGGCGTCCGGCTCGCCGAACAGCACATAGTCGGCACCGGCCTCGCCAGCGAGCATTGCGTCGTGGCGGCTCTGGAGGCCGCCACAGCCTGCGATCCGTTCCGGCTTGAGAGCAGCGAGCGCAGCCCGGAACTGATCGATCCCGGTGAGATGGGCGCCATCGGCGCCGCACTGCGCCGCTAGTTCTTGATGCCCGTCGAGCACCAGGGCCACGCCGCGCTCTTGAACGAGCGGCGCCAGTGAGTTCACGCGCTCGACGAGGAGGCGGTCATCGGCCGGGGCAAGCCGCAACAGGACCGCTGCCACATCGGCAACGGCCACTGCTTCTAAAAATGTCCCGGCAAGCTCCGACGCTGTCGCCATCTGGGGCGTCACCAGATAAATGCGCGGCGCAGGGCGGCTTGCTTCGGCGCTATTCCCTCGCGATGCCATCTCGATTCCTCTTCCCGGACGCTCCCCCGCGCGCGGGGGAGCAAAGGGAGGGAGGCCGCTTGCCTTCGCAATCGGGCGGTTTGGCGGCATTCCTCGCCTGTTCGCCCCTATAAGCGGGTAGGGTGGGCAAAGGCGCAACGCGTTTTCAGCGCGTTGCGCCGTGCCCACGCGGATACGGATGTGTGGGCACGGCGCGTTTTCTACTTTTGTGGCCCAGCTCGCGCGCGAGGACCGCGCCTTTGCCCACCCCTACGGGACCTCTTCTGACGCGGCGCGTTTATGCGGCCTTCTTTTCCAAATCCTGTTTCCATTGCCCACGCGTGGCGAGACTGTTCATGGCGGCGCGATGCGCGAAGGCACGCTGTGCTGCTGCGACATTCTCGGGCTTTCCGGACCATGCTTTCTGCGGCGCCGCCTGCAAGGCACGTCCGTAACTGAAAGTCAGCGGCCACGGCAGATTGCCAATCCGGTTCATGGCGTCGAGGTGAGCGGTCGCATCCTCGTCCGATTGGCCGCCCGACAGGAATGCGATGCCGGGGACGGCCGCCGGCACGCAGGCCTTGAGCAGTTTGACCGTCTTCTCGGCAATCTCATCGACGGAAGCCTGCTTGGGACATTTTTTGCCCGCGATCACCATGTTGGGCTTGAGCACCATGCCTTCGAGCTGAACCTTCTGATAGTAGATTTGCTCGAACACGGTCTTGAGCATCCATTCCGTGATGACGTAGCAGCGATCGATGTCGTGGCTGCCGTCCATGAGGACCTCGGGCTCGACGATCGGCACGATGCTTTCTTCCTGGCAGAGCGCGGCGTAGCGCGCGAGCGCATGCGCGTTGGTCATGATGCCGTCGTAGCTCGGGATGTCGGCGCCGATATCGATTACCGCCCGCCATTTGGCGAACTTAGCGCCGAGCGAGCGATATTCGACCAGCCGCTCGCGCAGTCCGTCGAGACCCTCGGTGATCACTTCGTTCGGGCAGAACGGCAGCGGCTTCGTACCCTTGTCGACCTTGATCCCGGGAATCGAGCCCGCCTTCTCGATCAATTTTACCAGCGGCGTGCCATCCTTTGCCTTCTGGCGGATGGTTTCGTCATAGAGGATCACTCCGGAAATATGTTTCGACATTGCCTCTGTCGAACGAAACAACAGCTCGCGATAGTCGCGGCGCGTCTCCGCTGTCGATTCGACCCCAATCGAATCGAAGCGTCGCTTGATCGTGCCGGTGGACTCGTCGGCTGCCAGAATGCCGCGCCCGGGCGCCACCATCGCCTTTGCCACTTTGTTGAGTTCTGAAATGTCCATGGAACCCTCCATCACTCTTTGGATCGGCCCGACGGTCCGGTCCACTGCCGTTGTTCTAGACCTTTCATCGCGCCGCAAGATTTCGACTCCCGGCAAAGCCTTGCCCTCCATCCATTCGAGAAACGCGCCGCCTGCTGTCGATACATAGGTGAATCGGTCGGCGACGCCAGCCGCATTGAGCGCTGCCACAGTATCGCCGCCGCCCGCCACCGAGACGAGCTTCCCGCTTTCGGTGAGTTCCGCCGCAGCCTCGGCGGCTTCGATCGTACCGTTATCGAATGGCTCCAGCTCGAAAGCCCCGAACGGACCATTCCATACCAGCGTCTTCACGCGCGCCAAGACGGACACCACGTGCTCGCGGCTGCGCGGGCCGATGTCGAGGATCATCTCGTCAGGCCCGACAGCATCGACCGACACCACGCGTGACGGAGCATTCGCTTGCAATTTTTTGGCCACCACGGCGTCGACGGGAAGCACGATCTCGCAACTCCTCGCCCTGGCCTTGCCGAGAACATCGCGCGCAGTGCCGGTGAGTTCGTGTTCGGCGAGCGATTCTCCTACGTCCTTTCCCAGCGCGAGGAGGAACGTATTGGCCATCGCGCCGCCGATGATGAGCGCATCGACTTTGGCAATGAGATTGCCGAGAAGATCGAGCTTGGTGAAAATCTTTGCGCCCCCGACAATCGCGGCGAGCGGGCGCTGCGGGGACTCCAGCGCTCGGGTGAGCGCTTGGAGTTCTTTTTCCATCGCACGGCCCGCGTAGGCGGGCAGCACATGGCCCAATCCTTCGGTCGAAGCATGCGCGCGATGCGCAGCCGAGAACGCATCGTTGACCCAGAGATCGCCCAATCTTGCGAGTGCGGCAACGAAAGCCGGATCGTTCTTCTCCTCGCCCTTGTGGAATCGCGTATTTTCGAGACAAAGAATGTCGCCCGCTCGCATCCGAGCGACGGCGGCTTCCGCTGTTTCGCCGACACAGTCGTCGGCGAAGCCAACGGGCCGGCCGATGATCTCGGCCACCGCTTCAGCAACCGGCTTAAGCGAATCCTTTGGCTCACGTCCCTTGGGGCGGCCGAGATGCGAGATGAGGATTACCTTGCCGCGCTTGTCGCCGATCTCAGTGATTGTCGGTGCGACGCGCTCGAGACGGGTCCTATCGGTGACGCGCCCGTCTGCCATGGGCACGTTGAGGTCGACGCGCAGGAGCACGCGTTTGTTATTGACGTCGGCTTGATCGAGCGTACGAAAACTACTCATCGGATGAGTTATTTTTGGGGCTCATCCTTCGAGGCGCTTCGCTGTGCTCAGCTCCTCAGGATGAGGCGCGTTGTTTTCTCCTCATCCTGAGGAGGCCGCGCGCAGCTTGTTGCGCGCGGTCGTCTCGAAGGATGAGATTCGTGTTACATCAGCTTCCCCATCGCCACTGCAGTGTCGATCATGCGATTGGAGAAGCCCCACTCGTTGTCGTACCACGACAGCACTGCCACCATGGTGCCGTCCATGACCTTGGTCTGGTCCATGTGGAACACCGACGAGCGCGCATCGTGGTTGAAGTCGGTCGACACGTTCGGCTGCTCGGTGTAGCCGAGGATGCCTTTGAGCTGCTGCTCCGAGGCACGCTTGACGGCGCTGTTGATTTCGTCCTTCGAGGTAGACCGCTTGGCGATGAATTTGAGGTCCACGACCGAAACATTTGGAGTCGGAACCCGGATCGCAATGCCGTCGAGCTTGCCCTTGAGTTCCGGCAGTACGAGACCGACCGCCTTGGCGGCGCCCGTCGAGGTCGGGATCATGTTGAGGGCTGCGGCCCGCGCCCGATACAGGTCCTTGTGGAACTGGTCCTGCGACGGCTGGTCATTCGTGTAGGAATGAACCGTGGTCATGAACCCCTTCTCGATGCCCACAGCGTCGTGCAGCACCTTGGCGATCGGGGCGAGGCAGTTCGTCGTGCAGGACGCGTTGGAAACGACGACGTGATCCTTTGTCAGCCGGTCGTGATTGACCCCGTAGACGACCGTAAGGTCGACGCCGTCGGCCGGCGCGGAGACGAGCACGCGCTTGGCGCCGGCCTTGAGGTGGGCAGACGCCTTGTCCTTCGTTGCAAAGAGCCCCGTACATTCGAGGACGATGTCGATGCCGAGTTCCTTCCACGGCAGTTGCGCCGGATCACGCATCGCCAACACCTTGATAGGACCGGTGCTGCAGTCGATGGTGTCGCCCTCGACCGTCACCTCGCCAGGAAACCGTCCATGAATTGAATCAAAGCGCAGCAGATGGGCATTGGTTTCCGGCGGCGCGAGGTCATTGATAGCGACGACACTGATCTCGCTGCGTTTTCCCTCTACGATCGCACGGAGCACGTTGCGGCCAATGCGGCCAAATCCGTTGATCGCAATTTTGATCGACATCCTTAGCTCCTTCGTGCGTATCGAGGCTTGCGGGTGACCGTTGACCGACGTCACACCAAAGGGGTCAATTCCGTCGCCCAGCCGAGGTTCGCCGGCATTGGTAATTGCCTGAACTCCACAAGGCAATGCTGTAGGACAGCGCCTTAGTCCTTGGCCAGTTTGTCAAAAACCGCCTCGACAATTCCCTCCGGGGTGATCCCGAAATGCCGGTAGAGGTCTTTGTAGGGTGCGCTCGCGCCGAAATGGCTCATGCCGATGAAAATCCCTTCCGGCCCGATCACCGCGTCCCAGCTTTGACGGACAGCCGCCTCGATCGCGACCTTCACCGTGGGCTCGCCAATGATCTCCCGCCGCATTGCTTCGGGAAGGCAGAACAACAGATCGAGCGACGGCACCGAGACGACGCGGGCTGCGACGCCGCGGTCCGCGAGAAGCTTTTGCGCCGCCAGTGCGATCGAGACTTCCGAGCCGGAAGCAAACAGCGATACTTGCGCGCGGGCCGGTGCCGGCGCGATTTCGTAGGCGCCGGTTGCACAGCGGTTCTTCTCCTCGAAACCCTGCCGCAGCTGCGGCAGATTCTGCCGGCTGAGCGCCAGAAGGCTTGGGCCGTTGCTGCGCTCGATCGCGAGTTGCCAGCACTCGGCGGTTTCGACCGCATCGCAAGGGCGCAGCACGACGAGGTTCGGGATCGCCCGCAATGCCGAGAGATGCTCGACCGGCTGATGCGTCGGCCCATCCTCGCCAAGTCCGATCGAATCGTGCGTCATGACGAAAATGACGCGCTGTCCCATGAGGGCGGCAAGCCGGATTGCCGGCCGGCAGTAATCGGAAAAGACCAGAAATGTGCCTGAGAGCGGAATGACTCCGCCGTGCAGCGCCATGCCGCTCATGGCTGCGGCCATGACGTGCTCGCGCACGCCATAATGGATGAAGCGACCGCCGAAATGGGTTGGCGCGATCACCGGCAGCCCTTTGGGCTTGGTGTTGTTGGAGCCGGTCAGATCGCCCGAACCGCTGACCAATTCAGGCAACGCCGGCATCAGTGCGTCCAGCGCAAGTTCGGAAGCAACACGGGTTGCGATTTCCTTCGGGGCTGCCGCAAGTTTTTCCTTGACGCCGCGCACGGCGGCGGCAAGCTTCTCCGCGTCGATCCGCCCGTCCATGCGCCGCTCGAACTCACCGTGTTGCGGCGGCGCGAGCGCGTGGAGCCTTTCCTTCCAGGCGCGATGCAGCGGAACCGACCGCTCCGAAGCCTTGCGCCAGAGTGCGCAAATATCAGGCGGGACTTCGAAGGGGGGCCACGGCCAGCCTAGCCGCTCGCGAGCACCCTTGATCTCATCAGGGCCGAGCGGCGCGCCATGGCTTTTTTCGCTTCCGGCCTTCGTCGGCGCTCCAAAGCCGATCGTGGTGCGGCAAGCGATGAGTGAAGGGCGGTCCGACGTCTGAGCCCTTTCGAGTGCGGCCGCGATGGCGTCGGGATCGTGGCCGTCGATGCGTTGCGCCGCCCAGCCGGCGGCTTCGAACCGCTTTACCTGGTCGACCGAATCGGCCAGCGAAAGCGGCCCGTCGATCGACATTGCGTTGTCGTCGAACAGCACGGTCAGCTTCTTGAGTCGAAGATGGCCAGCGAGCGCGATTGCTTCCTGGCTGATGCCTTCCATCAGATCGCCGTCGGAGGCGAGCACATAGGTGCGGTGGTCGACAATGTCGTTGCCGAACTCGGCTGCGAGATGGGCCTCGGCGATGGCCATGCCGACCGCGTTGGCAAGACCCTGCCCGAGCGGTCCAGTGGTCGTCTCGACGCCGGGCGTGTGGGCATGCTCCGGATGGCCGGGGGTCAGCGATCCAATCTGCCGGAAACGCTTGATCTCCTCGATGGTCATTCTCGGGTAACCGAGGAGGTAGAGGACCGCATAGAGCAGCATTGAGCCGTGGCCGGCCGACAGAACGAATCGGTCGCGGTCCGGCCAGCCGGGATCGGCCGGGTCGTATTTCAGGAATCGCGTGAACAGGACCGTCGCAATGTCGGCCGCGCCCATCGGCAGCCCCGGATGGCCGCTCTTGGCCTGCTCCACGGCATCCATGGCGAGCGCGCGGATCGCGTTGGCCATGCGGTCATGGTCGCGCCGCGCAGCCGTACGCGCATCGGCTGCTGCCCGCATGGATGGAGCCGTGCCGGGAGGAGGCATCCGGTGTCTCACGGGGTCGAGGAAAGCTGGCGAGGCTCTAGCATGCAGGTCCTGGGAGTCAAAAGAACTGTGCGCCTTGAGCCAGGGCATGCACAGGTCGCCTGCTCATGCACAGGAGAGAAGACGAAATTCCGACAAACAATTGACGCAAGCGCGGCGGGCCACTTAGTGTCGCGTTCTACTGATTGGTGCCTCGCACATTTCCGTCGCCTTATGGTTGACGCATCTGGCTCGTAAGCGCGTTCGATTGGGGATTATGGCGCGATGAGCGAAGCCAGCGCGGTCGAAGCAGCCACCAAACGCCTGACTCTTGCGCTCGAAGCGCTCGAAGCGGCGGTCGAGCGTCGCGAGAGCGCCGACCGTGACCAGGAGACTCTCGCCGCCCAGTTGCATTCGCTCGGCACCGATCGCTCGCAGCTTGCCTGCGACCTCGATGCCGCAGTTGCGCATTCGCGCTCTCTCGAAAACACCAATCGGGAGATTGCTCGGCGTCTGGATGCGGCCATCGAGGGCATTCGATCCGTGCTGGAGACCAATGACCGTTGAGCAACCCGCAATAGCCTCCTCAGGCGCGATGTCTCAGGTGACCGTCACGATCAACGGACGCAAATTTCGCTTGGCCTGCGAAGACGGTCAGGGGGCGCACCTTGCGCAGTTGGCCGACGAACTCGACCGCCGGATCGGAGAGTTGCGCACCCGGTTCGGCGAGATCGGCGATTCGCGCCTCATGATCATGGCGGCCCTGATGACCGCCGACGACCTCGCAGAGAGCAGCGCGAAGCTGCGCAGGATCGAGGAAGAGCTGGCTTCGTTGCAGGAGGCGCGGATCGCTTCCGCCGAGCACGCGAAGGCAACCCAGGCGGCGATCTCGGCCGCGCTCAATTCCGCCGCTGAGCGAATCGAAGGTCTCACGAAGCGGCTCAATGCGACGCTTTCGGAAGCGAACGGCGCGCTGCGCTGAGAACAGACGCGACGGCGGAGACGTCGATTCAGAGTGCGCGAAACGTCCGCTCCCATCCACGGTAATAGGGTGCCGAGGCAAAAGGATGGCATATGCCACAAGGAGACATTATGCGTGTGCTATTCAATCACCTCGTCCGCGAGCGCGAGCAATGTCGGTGGGATCTCGAGGCCCAGTTCTTTTGCGGTCTTGAGGTTCAAGGTTAGCGCGACTTTGGTGGATTGTTGGACAGGCAAATCAGCAGGTTTGTCGCCTTTTAGAATGCGATCCACATAGTCCGCGGCGCGTCGGTACTGATCGGAGGCATCCGGCCCATAAGACATCAAACCGCCACCGGTTACGAAATAGCGAAAAGGATAGATTGCAGGCAATCCGTGTCGAGCCGCGAGCGCTATAATGAGTTCGCGATGAACTATCGCCAATGAATTAGGCAATATTATTAATCCTCCATTGGGTCTGCCGGCGAATTCGGAGATGCGCCGCTCGATTTGGGCGGTGTCCTGCAGGTTCACCGGACTCACGTCCACGTCCAACGCTCGCGCCAGGGCCTGAATAGCGCCAAATTGGCCGGCCCCGCTGGGATTGACAGGATCGCGTAAGATTGCAGTTCGCCTCATGCGCGGCGAGATTTGCTTGAGCAGTTCTAACCATTTTCCACTAATGTCGAATTCGAAATTCGTGAAGCCCGTGGCATTGCCACCCGGCCGCGCCAAACTTTCGACGAAACCGCCGCCCACCGCATCGGCGACCTGTACGAACACGATCGGTATAGTGCGCGTGATTTGTTGTAGCGGCCCCACATGTGAACCGCCTGCGGCCAGGATCACGTCTGGGTTGAGCGCGACTAGCTCCGCCGCGTATTGATGAATATGGACTGCATCGCCTCCGGTCCACCGGTAAGCGGCTTGCAAGTTGGTACCGACGGTCCAGCCCAGCTCCTTTAACCGCCTCGTAAGCACTTCGACGTAGCTCCGGCTCTCCTCATCCTGTTCCGTAAGGTACATGAGAACGCCCAGTCGACGGATCCGCTGCAGCCCCTGCTGCGCCCGCGCCGCGAGCGGCCATGTTGCCGCGCCGCCGACGAGGCTGATGAATTGCCGCCGTTCCATTCGATCTTCCCCAGCCTCGATTCGCTGTTTCTGGCCAGCGGTGAACATACCAGATTTGCGCCCTCGCCAATCGGTCCCTGCGGCCTCAAGCGCCGGACGCGGGGCCAAGCGACGATTCTGGAAGCGGACGCGGCGCTGCGCTGATTGCTGCAGCAACACGCTGCGCCCCAACGAGACCGGCTATCGACGCGTTATTCGCTCGCCCTCCGCAGTGCGTTGTCCGCGGGAGCCAGCTTGTCGTCGAGCGTGACGAGTTCGGTGTCAAGGGCCCGTGCAAGCCAAAGATAACTGGCGTCGTAGACTGACAGATTCGTTCTCTCCGCCAACGCAATTGTCTCTGCAGGATTGATTCTTTCCAGCGCAATTGAAAGCGCATTGAGCAAAGAAAATACTTCGAGCAAGAGTTGCCGCTCTCCGGGAGAGGCGCGGATCTTTTTCAAACACGCATTCGCAACTTCGTATTCCAGGAGATCCGGCGCGTGAAGCGAAGCCCCGCGCAGGCGGGGGACGATCTTTTCCTGCGTCAGCTCATTGAACAATAACGCGACGACGGCGGACGCATCGACAACTTTATCGGTCACGGTCTTCGCGGATCAGCCGCGCCGCTTCGTTGCGCCGCTTGATGGGGAGTTTGCCGACCCTCGCTAGTACCTCATCGATCGACAGCTTGCGCGGCACGGCAGAGGTCGCCTCTTCGATCAGCGCCCGCAATTCGCCCTGGAGCGAACGATGGTTGGCTTTTGCGCGGTCGCGCAGTCGCGCCACCTGCTCCTCCGGCACTCCTTTTATCGAAAGGTCCATCAGCAATGCTCCATTTCTATTCCAAAATAGCGCATCAATGGAGTTGGAACAACCTAAAAAGTATAGACATTGGCCCGAGGCTTCCCGAAACATCAGTTCCCGCGGAATTTGATCGCACCTTTTCGACCAGCGGTCCGCGTGGCGCAGCGAGCCCTGATGGATTACATTATCCGCGCGGGGCTGCGGGGCGCGTTGGAGTCTTATCCCCGGGGCCTTATCGATCCTGAAGGGAGCTGTCCCTGACCGGGCTCGTGGGCTCGGACATATGGCGCCCACCTACTTTCGTAGGGAACCCGGGATCGCAACTCCGACGGCCATCGCGGCTCCGCA
>DATBHB010000052.1:0-6555 GCA_036557705.1 Xanthobacteraceae bacterium | reverse complement strand
CGGCGATCTGGTCAAGCGCGTGCTGGCGGCGACCGACGCCAGCATCGCCTGGCTCGCCGACGCGGCGCATCGCGACGAAGCCGTCGATCTTCTGGTCAAATCCGCCCACGCCGACCCGGCGGACTCCGCCGCCAGCTACGATCTGTTGCGCCGCTCCGGCTATTTCGAGCCGACCAGCAAAGTCTCGCGCGCCAAGCTGCAGAACCTGATCCAAGAGGAGCGGCGCGCCGGCAATATCGGCGCGACGCTGACGGTCGAGCAGTTGATCATGCCGGGCATCACCGAACTTGCCGATTGAGGATTCCGACGATGGCAGCCGTAACCGCGCTTCCGACGATTGATCTGACGCCGTTGCGCGACGGCAGCGCAGCGGACAAGCGCGCCGTGGCCCGTGCGATCGACGATGCCTGCACCGAGATCGGTTTCTTTCTGGTGGCCGGCCACGGCGTGCCGCAGCACCTGATTGTGGAAACCCGGCAGGCCGCGATCGATTTCTTCGCGCTGCCTCAAGAAGAGAAAATGAAAGTGCAGCGGCCTCCGGCAAAGATCAGCCGCGGCTACAACTGGGTCGGCGACCGGTCGCTGTCCTATTCGCTCGGCCAGGCCGCGCCGCCGGACATTCAGGAGGCGTTCGCGTTTGGACCTGATCGCACGGTCGAACTCGCACGGCACATCGATCCCGCCGCGGCGCAAATGTATGCGCCCAACATCTGGCCGGAGCGCCCGCGCCATTTCAAGGACACTCTGCTCCGGTATTACGAGGCCATGGCGGGCGTCGCGGCGACGGTATTGCGCGCCATGGCGGTCGGGCTCGGCGTCGACGAGGCCTATTTCGTCGACAAGTTCGACCGCCAGGCGAGCGTCGCCCGTGTGATCCGCTATCCGGCGATCACGCAGCCGCCGCAGCCCGGGCAGCTGCGCGCCGGCACGCATACGGACTACGGCATCATGACTTTCGTGCGCGGCGACGACACGCCGGGCGGCCTGCAGGTCAAAACCCGCCGCGGCGATTGGATCGACGTCCACATTCCCGCCGACGGATTTTGCTGCAACATCGGCGACCTGATGGCGCGCTGGTCCAATGATCGCTGGGTGTCGACCTTGCACAGGGTCGCGGTGCCGCCGCCGGACGCCGTGCCGACCGATCGCATCTCGCTGGTGTTCTTTCAGAACCCGAACCCCGACACCGTCATTCGCTGCTTCGCAAGCTGCGTCGGCCCCAACGGCGAGGAGAAGTACCCGCCGGTTTCGGTGGCCGAGCACTACCTCGGCAAGCTCATGAAAGCCGGCCACAGCCGGCTCGACGCCCAAGCGAGTGACGCTGTGGCGGCGCGCAGCTGAATCGGCTGCCTGCGCTCAATGTTCCGGGGCGTGTACCCGTAAACCCAGCATCACGCAATCCTCTTAGAAATGACGGGTTATGACCCATCGCTGCCAAGTGACAGCCGATTTTGCTGTAACGGACAACGCAGGATACGTAATGCCCGAGGGGATCATGGGATGTGCTAGCCTCTCGTCGTCCGCCCAATGGAGAGGGCAACTGTGGTAAGAGACGGGGTCGCGCAATGCCTGAAATAAAAAAAGCGCCAGGCGCATCTGGTGCGCTTTCGGCAAGCGCGAAAGGATGGTGGTCCCGCTGGATTGCCATAGGACGTGAAGGCCTCAGGGATACGGTCGCCGGCACGGTGGCAGCGGTTGTCCTGATTGCCAATATCGTTTCGTTTGGCGCTTTGATGTTCCCCGGCGAATTCAACGCCGGTGTTCCCATTGCCGTTTGGTCGATGCTGATTGGAGGCTGTATCTGCGGCATCACGATTGCACTGGCAACTTCGTTGCCTCCAATTGCAACCGGCATCGATTCGCCAACGGGCACCGTTCTGGTGTTGCTAAGCGCTTTGGCCGGAACTCGGATCGTTGCAGCCGGCAGCAGTCCAGAAGTAGCGGTTCAGACCGTGATGCTCCTTTTCACCGCTGCGACCCTGTTGTCGGGCGCATTCCTCTATCTTATGGGCGCCTGCCGATGGGGTGCGTACTTCCGATTCGTGCCTTTCAGCGTGGTCGGAGGATTTCTTGCGGCGACGGGCTGCTTCCTGATCGCTGGCGGTATTCGAATGATTACCGGTCGGGTGTTCTCTGTTCACGCACTCGCTGTTCCTTGGACGTCCGGCGAGGCTGCAAAGCTCGGGGTTGGCGTCCTCGCGATGGCCGTATTGCTGGCTTTGCGACTTTGGGTCAAATGGGCCTTGGCCATGCCTGCGGCGCTTCTGGCGATGTGGCTGGGTTTGGTCGCCGCATTGCGATTCCTCGGGTTTTCTGGCGCTCAGGACGGCTGGTACTTCCATTCCCTTGGTACGCTCGCGATGTGGTCGCCGCTTACTGTGCTCTATACGTCTCATCTCAATTGGTCGATCGTCGGGCACTTACTCCCCGAATTGTTTGCGGTGCTGGTAGTCGCCCTCATCTCGCTGATCACCAAAATGTCGAGCATTGAGGTCGCACGTCAGGCCTCAGGCGATCTCGATTGCGAACTTCGAGCTCACGGTCTCGGCAGCATGATCGCCGCGCCTCTCGGCGGCCTCACCAGCAGCGTTCAAGTCGGCACCAGCCGATTGTTGGAACATGCGGGTGGCGCTACCCGCATGAGCGGCGTGGCTTGCGCAGCGGTAATGGGAATCGTCGGCATCTCGCATTTTGACCTACCAGGGTTGATTCCAATTCCCATTTTCGGCGGTCTCGTCTTCTATTTGGGATACAGCTTTATTGCCGACGCACTGTGGAAGCCGTATTCGCAGCGCGCCTGGGTTGATTTGGCGATGATTGTCGGCATCACCATCGTTTGTCTCCAGTATGGTTATTTGATCGGAGTCCTGGCCGGCCTAGTGTGCGCCTGTATGGTCTTTGTCATAAGCTATGCTCGCCTTGGCGTCGTCCGTCGTCACGCAACGCGAGCGCAGATCGTGGGCCATGTCGATCGCTCGTCGGAAACGTCCCAGTATCTACATGAATGCGGCGATGCCATCCAACTCTATTGGCTCTCCGGCTACATCTTCTTCGGCTCTTCGGAAGGAATATTCGAGCGCATCAGAGCCGACGTTAACGCACTATCTCCGCAGCAGGTTGATTATGTGATCCTTGATTTCGGCTTGGTCTCCGGAGTCGACATGTCGGCCGTTGTCAGCCTCGGCAAGCTGGGTAGATTTTGCCGAGAAAGACGTGCTGCTCTTGTCTTCTGCTCGCTGTCGGCGGCTAATCGCGCCGCGCTGAAACGCGGCGGCTTCTTCGATCGAAAATACCCTCAACAAGTCTTTTCCGATCTTAATTCCGCACTCGCTTGGTGCGAGGATCAATTGCTCACGAAGACGAAACTTGAAGCTGCTTTTACCGTCGACGGCTTCGAGGCATGGCTCCAGGGTCAACTCGGTAAAGGCATCCGGTCGGCCGAACTGATGGCTTTTCTTGAGCGCAAAAACGTGGATGGACCGCAGCAGATCTATCACCAAGGCGATCCTGCTGACACGCTCGACCTCGTTGCTGCCGGGCGACTTGATATCGAAGTTGTAAGCAATGATGGTAAGCGCTTATGCATACGGCGCATGATGACGCATACTGTCGTCGGTGAGATGGGATTTTTCCGACAAACTGTGCGAGCTGCGTCGGTATCCTCCGATGGCGCGGCGATCCTCTTCACACTGACACGCGCCGATTTCAATCGAATGCACCGCGAACGTCCGGATTTAGCAACCGCTTTCGTCGAATTCATCGTGAGAGTCATGGCCGAGCGCATCGAGAATGCAAATCGCGAGATAGCGGCCCTGATCCGCTAAATCCTCATGACCACATCGATCGCGTGGTTTGCCGCGCTCTATGCCGCCTTCGCGCTGAAGCAGTTTCTTGCTGACTTCGTGTTGCAGCTTACTTGGATGGCGGCCGGCAAGGAGCAGACGCGGGGCTGGGCTGTCCCCTTGGCGGCCCACGCCGGCTGTCATGCCGCACTGACGCTGCTTCTGATGCTCCTCATTGCTCCGGGCCTCTGGTGGCTCGGTCCGGCAGACTTCCTCATCCACGGCGGCATCGATCGTGCGAAGTCCTTGGCGTCACGACGCTTGAATTTGAAGCAGAATTCTGCCGCCTGGTGGTGGCTGTTCGGTGCCGATCAGTTATTACATCATCTCACGCACCTGGCTTTTATTGTACTGATTGCAGAGCTGCAATGAGAAGGCTGCCACCCGTTCCTACATTTCACGCCCGCCGCTCGTTGTAACGCACCATGGCGCGTCCCACCCTACCGCGCCGTTCGCTCCATCTCGTCTTTCAGCCCGAACACGTTCCGCGTGGTCGCGAAACCCGGTAGATCAAACTCGCCGACCGCAACAAATTCAGAGGGACATTGTCGAGCGAACTCGTCAGAAGCCAGGATCGTCCGACCGAGCTTGCTCGTCAGCCTTTCGATGCGCGCCGCCAAATTTATTGCTGGTCCGATGCACGTGAAGTCCAGGCGATTTTTGCTACCAATATTTCCGTATAAGACTTGGCCCAAATGAAGCGCCACACCAAAGCGCAGGCTTTGCAAACCAAATGCCAAAACGCCTCTCGATGCCAACCGCCGAGAGAGCCGCGCAACCGCGACACGCGCCTCTCGTGCGGCCGAAAGCGCAGCATTACAGGCTTTCTTCGCGTTCGCGCCACCGGGATCGAGCAAGAAAACGGCGAGCAGGCCGTCGCCCATGAACTTGAGAATCTCGCCGCCTTGATCGACTATGGACGGCACTTGGCAGTCAAAATATCTGTTGAGCAGATCGAGTAACGTTTGAGGCGCCAGCTGGTCGGCGAGAGTCGTAAAGCCGCGCATGTCGGACATCCAGATCGCCGCGTCTATGGTGTTGGCATAGCCCCGCCTTATTTCTCCGGCGAGGATTCGCGATCCCCCCTTGTTGCCAACGTAGGTGTCGAGTAACGCGCTAGCGGTACGTCGAAGTGTCCGATTCTCGACAGCGCGCGATAACGGAGCAGCAAACGATTCGAGGTCGGCGATCTGCGCATCGGTGAAACCGCACGAATGCTGCGTTGCAAAAGTGGCGCCGTGCACGACGCCATCCGCGAAGGACAGCGGCACGGCGAGATAATCGGTCACACCTTGTTCTCGCAATTCGCGAAGCATTGAAAAATCCATCGGGCAATCCTTGTCGACGAGCCGACGACGGACACTGATCCCGGTGTCTATGACACGCCTTACCGGACTGTTACGGAAATCGTCTGATTGAAAAGCCTCGAATGGCGCGTTGTTCACGTCTACAGCCGAACCGGCTTTCCACAGAAAGCGCCGGCCCATGATGTGCGGATGCAGTGTGAGTAAGAACAGGCCCACCCGCCATATCGGAATCCCACAACAGACAAGCCGGTCGCATAGTTCGCCCAACACGCCCTGTGTGTCGGCAGCCGAACGTGCGCCGTCAATCAGCCAACGGATAATCGCTTCTGTGTTGTTCATATTTGGCCGGCAGCCCGCCGATACCCTATAACACGACGACCGCACCAACTATGCTACATCAAGCAACGGATGGACAAGGGACAAACAGCCAATGAGTCTATTGACATTCGACAATCCGTCATTCCGCTGGTACGCGATCGCAGCGACTATCATGATCGTGAAAATGATGTCGCAAGCATGGATCACCGTCTTCCGTATGCTCAAGGTCAATGGCGGATTTCGCTACCCCGAGGATGCGCAAAAAGGGCCCGCCAATCCCGATCCGCGGCCGGGCCAACTGCTGTTCAACGAATATGTCGAACGCTCGCGGCGGATGCAGCAAAACGACACCGAGAACATACCGGTCTTTCTTGCGGCGGGGTTGATCTACGTTTGTACGGCTCCAGGTCAGTTGATGGCTGCCGGACTATTCTCCGCTTATGTGCTCTCGCGCTTAGTCCACTTCTACGTCATTCTTACAGCGCGGTCACATGAGCTCCGCGCAGCATGTTGGACGATTGGTTCGGCGATTATCTTCGTCATGGCAGGAGCCATTATCTGGAATTTGTTGACATAGTGAGGTCGACGAGCGACACGAGGACACAGCAGCAGCGCCCCCTGCCGCGCGTGTCAAACCGATTATACTTGTGATCTCACACAGGGGTTCGCATGACCATTCCCCGCCGTCTCTTTCTTGCCTGGCCGGCCCGCGGCGTTCGGCACAACGGCGCGCGCGGCCGACAGGATCGCGGCCGGCACGCTGGGCGGCCAAGCGCCGCTGTGTCCGTTCTATATCGCCACGCGCACGTAGCCCCACAAGAAGTGACCGGCCCGCGGCACTCACCCGCGCCGCCAGTACGGTGATCGCAAATCACTGAAAGCGTCGCTCGCTTTTATTGGCCCGCCCGTTCGTGAGCAGCCGCGCGGCCTGCGATCAATGCTTGACGTTGCGGTTCCAGTAGTCGGTCGCCTTGGCCAGATTGGCGTTATAGACGCCCCAGTTCGGCGAGTAGAGCTTGGCGAGATCGGCTTCCGACGACGGCATGGTCTTGGCCAAGTCCGGATAAGCCGCGAACACGCTTTGCAGC
>DATBHB010000051.1:0-5167 GCA_036557705.1 Xanthobacteraceae bacterium | reverse complement strand
GCCGAGCTTGAGAATGCGTGGATCCCACCACACGACGGAAAATTTTCCCCCTCCTTCATCCTCCCCCGCTTCTGGCGGGGGAGGAAAGAGGTGGGGGTCCTTAGGTACGAGGACATGCAGTCCCGGAGCAACCGTGCTCGGTCCGGCCGCGGTGCCGCCGGGGCGAACTAGCACTGAATCGCTCGATTTGAACTCGGGTGCGCCCGGGGCCTGCAGTTGCTGGCGCCTTTTTCCGATGGGCGGATAAATCGCGTTGTTTAGCGGCTGGATCCAACCGTCTCTCTCTTCATCGCCCACTGCCGGAATCACCAGCAGGTCGCGCGCGCGGGTTGCGGCCACATAGGCGACACGGGCACCCTCGGCTTCGTCGCGGCGCAGTTCTTCCTGTTCGTGCTCCAGTAAATCAGCCGGTGAGCAGCTCGCGAGACGGACCGCGCATACACCACGATCGGAGTCGATGGTACGACTTGCCACAGACGCGCGCAGTTTCGCCGTGATGTCGGCAAGAACGACAATGGGAAATTCCAATCCCTTGGCTCGATGGACGGTCATCAAGCGGACGCCGTCGCTTCCTTCCTCGAGAATCGGCGCTTCGCCTACTTCGCCGCTCTCAGCCTGCTGGCGCAGCTCGTCGATGAAACCGCGAAAAGAAATTCCCCCTTCGGCTTCATAGCGGCGGGCCAGATCGCTGACATGCGCCACGTTGGCAAGCACCTGCTCGCCGCCATGCTCGAGGGCAAAGCCAACGTGCGCGCGCGTGGATTGGAGTAACTCGGCAATGGTTGTAGCGATCGGCACCCGATTGCGCGAGCGATGGAGCGCTTGCAGCTTTTGCAATGCTCTCACAATCGCAGCGAGATTTTCGGGTGGTTTTTCGGGAATCCGAAATGGATGGAAACGGCCAAACTTATGACGATACTCCAGCAGCTCCTCATCGCTGATCGCGAAGAGGGATCCGCGCAGGGTCGCAAAGACCGACAACTCATCTTCCGGCCATTCGATGGCGGCGAGGGCGGCGCGCAAGGCTTCGATCTCGGCGCGATTATGAAAGGAGCGACCGCCGACAAGCAAATGAGGAATGCCGCGCGCCTCGAGTGCCTCGACGTATGGGCGGGTCATATCTTCTTGGTAGCTGATGAAACGGCGAAACAGCAGGCAAATATGCCGGGCTTGAATCGGCACGAGGTGCTCCGTTTCACCGGGCCGAAAAACCAGCGCTGCGCTGGGCGCCAGCGCAGCTTTCGTGAGCGCGGGCCGCTCGGCGACCTGCCAGTCGCTGTCGTTGATGAGCCAATGGATGAATGCGCCCACCGCATCGGGAAGCGACTTCTCAATAGCTGCAATCGAGATTCGGCGATAACCGTATGGCTCGGGCACGGGCAGCGCCACAACGCTCGGCTGTTCCGCTCGATCGGGTCGAAATGGTTCAAGTGGCACGTATGCCGCCTGGAGACTATCAGCGTCGCCGTTCATTATGGGTGCGAAGGCCGCATTGATGGCACGTTGAATGTTAGGCCGCGCACGAAAACTGGTGCGCAGCGTGACCCGCCGGGCGCCGGAGGCCTCCAGGATTTCATAGACGCCGCGGTAGAGGCCGACATCAGCTCGTCGAAAACGATAGATTGACTGCTTCGGGTCACCTACTAAAAAAAGTTTCCCCGGTACCGGGCGAATTTCCCGCCAGTTCGTCAACAATGGATCGGCGGCCGCAAGCAGCAACAGGATTTCCGTCTGCAGTGGATCGGTGTCCTGGAACTCGTCGACAAAAATGCGTTTGAAGCGATTTTGAAAGCTCGCCCGCACAATCGAATTGTCGCGCAAAAGATCTCTCGTCTTAAGCAGTAGATCGAGAAAATCCAGCACGCCAGTTTTACGTTTCGCGAGCTCATAGGCGCTGACACAGCCGCGCAGCTCCTGGCGCAGCGCCGCCGCAAGATCAGCGTTGGCATCGGACTCAAAGAGCGTGAGAGCATTCAGCAGGCTTTCGCGCGCGCGCCAGACCTGCTCGCGCAGCACGCCTTTACGATAATTTTTACCGTTCCCTTTCCGTGGGTCCTTGAAGTTGCGATTGTGGCTCAACTCGATCAGTCCTGCTTCAATTCGATCGTGATCTCGTGGCGCCACAGATTCGGTTCGGCGGATCTCGTCGGCAAGCTTTCTTGCCGCCCAACAATCCGCATGCAATGGGTCCGTACTTGAATCTGGAGACTCCAGCAGCGCGACAAATTCGTTCAAGAGTCGAACCAGCTCATCGATTCGTGAGCCACGGTCGAACTGCGGACGCTGCCACTCACCTTCAAAGTCGCGCCATTGCAGTAGCTCCCAGCCAGCTCGTCGCAGCCGGTCAGTAGGGCCGTTGCCGGCATCGTTGTCAGCGCCAAAACCGCCAAAAGTTGGCCGGCGCAAGGCGCGTTTTACACCATCGGATGGATTGGCGAGCTGAGTCTCCAGCCAATGATGAAACGCTTCATCATAAATCCGTGCCGCTTGCGTTTCAGTGAGCACCGTAAACAAGGGATCGATGCGCGCTTCAACCGGCCGCTCGCGGAGAAGATCGGCGCAAAAACCGTGAATCGTGCTGACCTGCGCTTCCTCGAGCCGACCCAGGGCGCGATCGAGGCGGTCACGCTCGTCGGATCCGCTCGTGGAAGCTCCTCTGGCTTCTTCGAGGGCTTCGCGCAGACGGAGCTTCAACTCGCCAGCGGCCTTTTCTGTGAAGGTAACTGCGACAATCTCGGTAACTTCGGCACGACCGGTCTCGATCACGCGCACGATGCGGCGAACCAGTTCGGTGGTTTTCCCGGCACCTGCGGCCGCTTCGACAATGAGCGTATCGTCGAGCGCAGTGACGATCTGTTCGCGGTCGGCTTGGTCCGAAATCTCCGGCATTACGGTTGTCCTCTCAGATCCATCAGAGCGGCGAGTTCGTTACGTGACTTGCGGCGGGCGCGACGCTCTTGTTCCGGTCCGCATACCGGCAGGAAGTCACAAAAGGAGCAGGCCTTCTCGGCTGGTGCGGGTGGCAGCATGCCGAACTCCACGGCACGATCAATAATCTCGAGGACTTCGGTGCCCATAGCGCGTGTCCGCTCATTGATCGGGACGTGATGTTCCGTGAAACCGCCTGCAGTCGTGCAGTATGAAAATCGCGCGCTCTCGACCGTGTGGCCCGTGGCGGCTTCCACCGCGAGGCTATACAGCACCGGCTGGAGTTGTTGGCCATGGCCAAGGACCGATCCGCGGGCCGAGCGATTCTTCGAGGTCTTGTGATCGGTCACCCTCAGGATATTCGTGCCGCGCCTGCGCTCGATCAAATCAATGGCGCCGCGCAGAATGAAGCGGCCATCAATCTTGACCGGCTCGCGTCGGCTCTTCGGATCGCGCCCGGGCGCATCCGCAAGGCCAAACCCGAACTCAAACAACCACGGCTCCCATGCCGTGCTTTGCGTAAGCTCACGCGCCCAGATATGGAGATCGGTGCGAATACTGGCTATTTCATCCTGCCAGACGCGCTCCACCGCTGGCACGAGAAGCTCTGCGTAATTGTCCGCCACCCGGGTCAGAGTCTCATCGACAACGGCAAGCACAGCCGGTGTCGAAGTCGGGGAAATCGGGATTGCGCGGTGCTGCAAGGCGCGAAAGAACTCCGCCAGCACCTCATGAAACAATCTTCCTTTGGTGAGAGGATCCATGCGATCGAGCGGCTCGGGTTCCTCTAGGGGCGCCAGATGATAAAGCGCAGAAAGTAAAAAGCGGTAAGGGCAGTAGGCGTAATTCTGCAATGCCGAAACCGAGTATGGTCGGGCACCGAGCCGCTGCGATTGGAGAAAAGGACGTGTCGAGTCGGTGGCCCGAACCAATCCATCGTAATGCGACCACGGTGTTCTAGCGCGGGCCCACCGTTCGCTGGCGGAGCGACGGAGATAGTCATTGAGCCCGAGCATATAGTGCGCGTGACCTTTCATGTCCTGGCTACTGCGCATGAGATTGCGCAAAACCGATAGATCGTGCTCGAAATCGTCAATGGCATCTTCCGGATTTGGCGGCGCCGGCCAGGCGAGGCTGGCATTGGAGCTCTCCGAAGCTTCGAGTTCGATCTGCTGATGGTCGGGAATACGGCCGGTGACGGCGCGCATCAGTTCGAGGGCGTAAAACGAGGGTACACGCGCGCGGGCTTCAGCGGTTTCGACGCGCGGAAATGATGTATAGAGGCGCTCGGTTGCGGCGCCGAGAGAGAGGCGCAGTAAAAGCCTTTCGTAATCGGCGCGATCCTCTTGCAAGGTCAAGTCGCGTCCAATCGCGCGCCTAAGATCGTCCAGAAGAAGCGGATCCTCGTGAAGTTTTTGCGGGAAGAGCCGTTCGGCCAAGCCGGGAACGAACACGATGCGGAAAGCTCGACCGCGGACTTGCTCCGGCCTGCAAACGAACACCCGGCCATATCGGTACGGAGGCGGCTCCACTTGAAGCGCGCCGAGCCGATCGGCAAGCACGTCTCTGACTTCGACCAAAGTGACCGGCGCCACGGCAGCCATCGGCCGGAGGTCGGCGAGCACCCGAAGCACGAACTCGGGGCGCCGAAGCACGCGGGGCGCAAGCTGCTCAAGGCGGTCAAGCCAATCGCCCCACGCGGCTTGTTTTGGCCAAGCCGAGAGATCTTGGATCAGCGGCAACGAGAAATTCTGCAGATGAACAAGGTTCTGCCGCTCGCGCTCGAGGCGCGCGATACGCGGCGAATCCGGCTCGTCCGATGTAAGCGCACGAATCTTGAGCTCGTACTCGGCCGAGAGTCCGTTCAGCCGACGCGCCCAGCGCTCGCTGCCGCCGATCACGGCGGACTCAACCAGCAAGCTCTCCCATTTCCATGGCGCGCGTAGTGTGCCGGCGAGTACCGCATCGTCGGCATTCGTTTTAGCATCTGCTCGGTCGCTTTCGTCCGCGTTGAGTTCATCAGATGCGAGCACCCGTTCGGAAAGAATACCGAAAATCTCGTCGCCCGACGCAACCCACTTCGGCTGGTTGGTGTGCGCTGTATCGCCGGGATCCAATCCAGGCACCTGGCCGAGGGAAAGATACTCGGCGAATCGCTTGGCGGAAAAATTTTCGACCGCACAACTGAGAATCGCGAGAAAGGCGTGCCCCGCAGGATCGGGACGACGGGTGCCGCGAT
>DATBHB010000050.1:0-31168 GCA_036557705.1 Xanthobacteraceae bacterium | reverse complement strand
TCGATTGCGCCATGGCGGACGTGGCTGTTGAAATCACAATAGGGGCATTTTGAAAGGCAGAACGGCCAATGGACGTAAACTCCGAAAGCCGGCGCCGCCGTCGATGCAGGTTTCATGGGATTCATATAGCGATCCGAGCGGCGCGCATCACGAACCTGCCATTGCAATCCGGCATCCTAAGCCGCGGGTCAATGTGGCGGCTCGTCGAGACACGCCGCCGCCAGCTTGAGAAAGGCGCGGGCGCGATGCGAGAGCCCGAGCCCATGCGGCGGCAGACCGTGCTTCTCTTCGCTTGTCATCTCGCCGAACGTGCGCTCAAACCCGGTTGGAAGAAACATCGGATCGTAACCGAACCCGGCGCTGCCGCGCGGCGGCCATACCAGCGTCCCTTTCACTTGTGCCTCGAATTCCTCGACGTGACCGTCCGGCCAGGCAACACAAAGCGCACAGACAAACTGCGCGCGCCGCCCGTTCGGCGCGCTGGTGCCCTGTGCGCGCAATTCGTCCTCGATCCTTTGCATGGCACCGGCGAAATTTCGCCCCGGCCCGGCCCAGCGTGCCGAATGAATCCCCGGAGCGCCTCCGAGCGCATCGACCATCAGGCCTGAATCATCGGCCAGAGCTGGCCAGCGCGATTCCTGCGCCGCTGCGATGGCCTTGATCCGGGCATTTTCGAGGAAGGTCGAGCCGGTCTCCTGCGGTTCCGCGAGGCCAAGTTCTCCGGCTGAACGGGTCTCTACGCCGTATCGCGCAAGCAGCTCGCGAATTTCTCGCACTTTGCCGGTATTATGCGTCGCGATCACGAGGCGGTCCGTGATCTTGCGTGTCACATCACCGCCAACTTCTGCAGATCGATGAGCTTGGTGACGCCTTTGCGGGCGAGCGCCAGCAGATTGAGCAGCTGCTCTTCGGTGAACGGGACCTTCTCGGCGGTGCCCTGCACCTCGACGATACGCCCCCCGCCGGTCATCACAAAATTAGCATCGGTCTCGGCCTCTGAATCCTCAGCGTAATCGAGATCGAGCACGGGCGTGCCGTTGCAGATTCCGCAGGAGATTGCCGCCACGTGATCGCGTAGCGGATCGGCCTTGAGCATCTCGCGCGTTTTCATCCAGGTCAGGCAATCGTGCAGCGCCACCCAGGCGCCGGTAATCGAGGCCGTGCGCGTGCCGCCATCGGCCTGGATGACATCGCAATCGATCGTGATCTGGCGTTCGGCGAGCATCGCGAGGTCGAGGATGGAGCGCAGGCTGCGGCCGATCAGCCGCTGGATCTCGACGGTGCGGCCATTCTGCTTGCCGACCGATGCCTCACGCCGCGTGCGCTCGACGGTCGCTCGCGGCAGCATGCCGTATTCCGCCGTCACCCAGCCGCGCGCCTGTCCTTTGAGCCATGGTGGCAGGCGGTCTTCGAGAGTCGCCGTCACCAGCACATGCGTGTCGCCGAATTTCACGAAGCACGAGCCTTCGGCATATTTCACTACGCCGCGTTCGAGCGACACGGCGCGCAGTTCGTCAGGCTGTCGGCGGCTTGGCCGCATGCCGTGTCCTTCGGGAATGGCGGGCAACAGTCGAGCGCGCTGTTGTAAGCAGGGCAGGCGCCCGCATCAAGGGGCGGTATAATGGCGCAAGGAGGGAAGCCGGGTGCAGAACTTCAAAGAACTCATCGGCGGCGACGATCTCGTCGTGGCTCCGGTCGCATTCAATCCGATCATGGCTAAAATGGCCGAAGAGGCGGGCTTCAAAGCCGTCTACCTGAGCGGCGGCACGCTGGGCTGGGTCAAATGCGTCACTGAAGCAAATCTCACGCTGCCCGAACTTGCAGATGCGGGGCTCGATATGCGCGCAGCCTGCAAACTGCCGATCGTGCTCGACGCCGGCGGCGGCTGGGGCGATCCGGTCCATATCCACCGCACCATCGCGCTCGCCGAGGCGGCAGGGTTCGCGGCGATCGAACTTGAGGATCAATTGCTGCCGCGACGCGTCGAGCACCATGTCGGGATCGACCATCTGGTGCCGACCGAATTCATGCTGGAAAAGATCAAGGCCGCGCTCGCCGCCCGCAGCAATCCCGATCTCGTCATCATTGCGCGCACCAATGCGCGGCGTGCCGGAGGTCTCGACGAGGCGCTGCGGCGCACCGAGGCCTTCCACAAGGCGGGCGCCGACATGCTGTTCTGCTATACGCGCGATCCCGACGAACTGCGGATTGTAGGCGAGCGCCTGCCGCGGCCGCTGATGATGTTCGCCCCACCCGATGGGTTCGGCACGTTTGCCCTGTCGCGGCGCGATTGCGCCTCGCTCGGATATCGGCTGGCCGCGTCCTCCGGCACCGCTTTTGCCGCAATGGTCAAGGCTGTGCGGCAGTCCTATCTCTGTCTCGCCGCGGACAAATTGGACCCGTTTCTCGGGCACGGCGGCGCCGATAAGGAGATGAAAGCCGCCCAGGAGACCTGCGGGCTTTCTCGTCTGTTGGAAATCGAGCGCCGGACCACGCGGCCAGAAGAGTGAGTAAATGGCAAGTGACGTCCAGATCGGGAAAGGCCAAGTCACCCTTGCCCAGCTAAGCGACCGCTCCCGCGACATCTTCCGCCAGATCGTCGAGAGTTATCTGGCGACCGGAGAGCCGGTCGGGTCGCGCAATATTTCGCGCCTGATCGCAACGCCGCTGTCGCCGGCCTCGGTCCGCAATGTGATGTCGGACCTGGAGCAGCTCGGGCTCATTTATGCGCCACATACATCGGCAGGGCGTTTGCCGACCGAGTTGGGGCTGCGCTTCTTCATCGATGCCCTCATGGAAATCGGCGATCTCGCCGAAGATGAGCGCCGGGCAATGGAGGCCAAGGTCGCAGCCGCCGGGAAGTCAATGGAGGCAGTGCTCAACGAGGCGTCGAGCATGCTCTCCGATCTTACTCGCGCGGCCGGAGTGGTGTTGACCGCCAAGTTCAACATTCATCTCAAGCATATCGAATTCGTGCGGCTCGAGCCCGAGCGCGCCCTCGTCGTCCTGGTGGCGGAGGACGGCCAAGTCGAAAATCGGATCATCAGCATTCCGCCTGGGCTGCCGACCTCGGCGCTGACTGAGGCCTCGAATTTTCTCAATGCGCATGTAAGGGGCCGCACGCTGGCCGAGGCCAAGGCCGAGCTGGAGCGGGCGCTCGAAGCCCAGAAGGCTCAGCTCGATGCACTCACGCAGAAAATCGTCGCCGACGGCCTTGCCAGCTGGTCGGGCGGCGAGTCCGAGGAGCGCAAGCTCATTGTGCGCGGCGCTGCGCATCTCCTGGAGGACCTCAAGGCCGTCGAGGACCTCGAACGCGTGCGGCTCCTGTTCGACGATCTCGAAGCCAAACGCGGTGTCATCGATCTTCTGGGACGAGCCGAACGCGCTGAGGGCGCGCGGATTTTCATCGGCTCTGAGAACAAGTTGTTCTCGCTCTCCGGCTCTTCCACCATCGTGGCGCCGTATCGCGACCAGGCCGGCCGGATCATTGGAGTTCTCGGGGTGATCGGGCCTACCCGGCTCAATTACGCCCGGGTAATCCCGATGGTCGACCACACCGCCAGGGTCGTGACCAAGATTCTAGGCGGTTGATACCTCAGAGCTGGGCGCTGTTGCCCTTGTATCCGCCTCAGCTTGATTTTCCTCCGGCGAGCCCTGATATGCGGATAGAATCAAGGCGTGTTGGATGGACGCGATGACGGAATCGGGCGCGAGGGCCACCCAAGCGGCGAAAGCCGAAGTGCGAAATCCTGGAACCGATCCGGCCGGGGCGCCAGCCTCGGCGGAACCAGGCGGAACAGACGGCGAGACCAGGGCCGAAGCCGCGCAGCCGGACCTGCTGGCCGAGGCCAGGAGGGAGGCAGCCGAATACAAGGACAGGCTCCTGCGCACCCTGGCCGAAATGGAGAATCTGCGCCGGCGGACCGAGCGCGAAGTAACGGACGTGCGCCACTATGGGATTGCATCCTTCGCCCGCGACATTCTGGCGGTCGCCGATAACATGGATCGCGCACTCCAGGCGCTGGATCATGAAATTCGCGAGAAGGTGGACTCAGGCGTCAAGGCGCTGCTCGACGGCGTCGAGTTGACGGAGCGCGAACTGCACAAGGTGCTCGAAAAACATGGCGTCAGGAAGTTCGAGCCGAAAGGCGAGAAGTTCGATCCCAACCGGCACCAGGCCATGTATGAAGTTGCAGATCCGGCGTTGCCGCCGGGCACGGTTGCGCAGGTTATTCAGGCTGGCTACACAATCGGCGAGCGGGTATTGCGGCCGGCGCTCGTTGCCGTCGCCAAGGCACAGCCGCAGCCCGCCGTCCATGAGGCTCCGGCGAACGACAACGCCTAGTTCGTCGGGCGCGCCGCCGAACTGCCGGCAATTCGGCCGAACACCGCGCCGGAGCACAGTCCTGTCCCGCCGGGATAATTGAAGTAGAACACGCCGCCCACGAGTTCGCCTGCCGCGTAGAGGCCGCGGATCGGCTCGTAATCGGTGTTAAGGACCTCGCAGTCGGTACTGATGCGAAGCCCCCCGAACGTGAACGTGATCCCGCAGGTGACGGCATAGCCTTCGAACGGCGGCGTATCGATTGTGTTTGCCCAGTTGCTCTTGTTGATGGCGAGGCCCTCGGTCCGCCGGCCGTCCTTGACGTTGGGATTGAACGGTATCTCCTGACGCACCGCTTTGTTCCATTCGGCGACTGTCCGCAGAAACTCTTCGGCATTGACGCCTTCGAGTTTCCTCGCCAGATCCTCGATCGTGTCGGCGGCCACCTTGGTGATCTGGCGGATGCGGTACTCGTCGCGCTGGAGGTGCTTTACCTTCTGATCGAAAATCTGCCAGGCGAACTGACCCGGCTGCTCCAGGATGACGCGTCCGTATTTGGCATAAGTGTAATTGCGGAAATCGGCACCCTCATCGACGAAGCGCTTGCCGGTCGCGTTGACCATGATGCCAAACGGATAAGAATGCTTCTGGAACTGGTCGCCGACTGCAAGGTCGCCGAACTCAGGGGCGTTCATCTCCCAGCCGACAGCATGACAGCCCGACCAGTTGCCGCAGGGCGAGGCGCCAATCGCAAGCGCCATGCGGATCCCGTCGCCGGTGTTGTAGCGAGAGCCGCGTACCTTCGCGAGATCCCAGCCCGGCCCGAGATAGCGGGTGCGCCATTCCGGATTGGCCTCAAAGCCGCCGGTAGCAAGCACGACGGACCTTCCGCGCAGCTCGATCATGTGCCCGTCATGGCGCGCCCGCACGCCCTCGACCCGATCGCCATCGAACAGGAGATCGACGGCGCGGGTGCGATAGCGGATCTCGACGCCGCGCTTCTTGGCGGAGTCGGTGAGCATGTTGACGAGGCCGGGACCGCCGCCGACGGATTCGACGGTAAGCCCGCCCCAGAATTTGAACCGGCCCTCGATCTTGAACGCCTGCCGGCCATAGATCGGAATAAAGCGCACGCCCTTCTGCCGCATCCAGTTGAGCGTATCGAAGCTTCTGGTGACGAGGATTTCGACGAGATCGGGGTCGGCGCGATGTTGAGTCACCCGCGCCATGTCGTCGAAGAACTGATCGGCCGTGTAGGTCCCGAAATCTGTCGTATCGATCTCGGCCTGGGTGAGGTCGGGAATGAGCGTCTTGATGTCGTCGACGCCGTTGTAGACGACGCGGATCGAGCCCGCGGTAAATCGGCTGTTGCCCCCCGATTCGTCTTCGGGCGCGGCTTCGAGCATCAGCACTTTCGCGCCCGCTTCCTCCGCGGCGAGCGCGGCGCAGAACGCCGCATTGCCGGCACCGACGACGATGACATCATGTTCTGGCATTGTGTCTCCGGATAGAGCGAATGGTGAGTAGCGAATAGCGAATAGTAATGCTCGGACCTCATCCTGAGGAGGTCACGCGCAGCTTGCCACAAGCGCGTTTACGCGCGTCTGCGACGCGCTATGGCGTGACCGTCTCGAAGGATGGCCGCGAGCACGATATCGCCTGTGGCCGTCCTTCGAGACGGCGCGCTCTAGAAGAGCGCGCCTCCTCAGGACGAGGTTTGGAGTTCTTGATAGGAGGAGGAAACTGCACTAGTTAGTTCGTTGCCTATTTGCTATTTGCTATTCGCTTCTTATCATCCAATAGGCGCGGCCGCGGCCGCGAAGGTCTCGGCCGGCCTGCCGAACACCATTGCGCCGGTGAGATCGGCGACCCGGGCAAAGCCGCGCTTGCGGCACCATTCTTCGAGCCCGTCAATGATCGCAAGCATGCCCGAGGGATTACGAAAAGTAAGATAGCCAATCATTACGGCGCTGGCGCCGGCCAGCATGTATTCGACAACATCCTCGACCTTGACGATGCCGCCGCAGCCGATGATCGGGATTTTGACGACTTTGGAACACTGATGGACCATCCGCACGATGATGGGCTTGATGCCCGGTCCGGACATCCCGCCATAGCCGTTGCCGATCATCGGCCGGAACGTCTCAGTGTTGATCTTGAGTCCAAGCAGCGTGTTGGAGATCGTCAGCGCGTCAGCTCCAGCGCGCTCGGCCGCCTGCGCCACGAGATCGATCTCGCCGGCATTGGGCGAGAGCTTGGCCCACAGCGGTTTCGGGGTCGCTTCCCGCACCCTGCTGACGATCTCGTAGGTGTGGTTCTCATGCAGCGCGAAATTGCCGCCGCCCGGCTCGCGGGTAGGGCAGGAGATGTTCATCTCGACGGCGTCGACCTCGGGCAAGCTCACGTCGCGCGCCATGGCGGCGAAATCCTCGGCCGTGGTCGCCGTGATATTGGCCACGATGGGCGGCGTGAAGCGCTTGTAATCGGGCAGCTGATGTTCGAGAAAATATTGCAGCCCCTTTCCGGGCAGGCCGATCGAATTGATCATGCCGCCTTCGAGCTCGGCGACGCGCGGGGGCGGATTGCCGATGCGGTACTCGCGCGACACCGTTTTCGTCACCAGGGCGCCAAGCCGATTGATGTCCATGACCTGCGCAAGCTCGGTCGAGAATGCCCCAGAGGCAGGCATGATCGGGTTCTTGAGTGTAAGCCTCCCGACTTTCACCGACATATCTACCATCCGAGCGCCTCCTGAAGATCGAATACCGGCCCGTCAATGCAGACGCGACGCAGTTCCTTATGGCCATTGACCTCGAAGGTGCGCACGCAGACGTAGCAAGGCCCGAGTCCGCAGGCCATTATCTGCTCCATGGCAACCTGGCCGGGAATGCCGTGCTCCTTGCCGAGACGCTTCATCAACTGCATCAGGCGATTGGAGCCGCAGGTGTAAAACGCGTCGGCTCGCCCTTGCGCGATCAGCTTTCTCAGGATCGCTTCCACATTCTCGACCGCGCTGGTGCCGTCGGAGTCGAGCACCGGGATCACCTCGCCGACCTCCGCGAACAGATCGGCCGCGAGTGCAAATTCCACGCTGCGTGCCGAGAGGATCGCAGTGACGGCCGCGCCGTTTTCGGCGGCAAGCTGCGAGATCGGCGCCATGGTGGCGAGCCCGACCCCGCGCCCGAGCACCACAACGTTCTTCCATTCAGGCTTGAGCGTGAAACCGACGCCCAACGGCCCGACCATGTTGAGCTTCTCGCCGACATCGAGCGTGGCCAGCCCGCGCGTTCCGCGGCCCACGGTTTTGTAGAGAAATTCGATCCGCTCGTGCTCGCGGTCGATGCGGTAAACGCTCTGCGGGCGACGCAACCACAGTTCGCCGACATCGGGCGAAGGACAGAGGAGGTTGAAGAACTGCCCGGGCTTGACCGCGAGCGCCTTGGGCGAGGCGTCGACGACGAGATGCTTGTATTCGCTGTTGACCCAATCATGCCGCACGATCGGGCAGAGCGATTCTTCCGCGGGAATATGGGTCGTCTCCGGCGGGGTCGCGGTTTCCCCCACCACGAACGGGTCTGAGGCAAAGGGTTCGGCCTGCATGCACGGCGCCTTCGTTGATCTCAGACCAATTTAACAGCTCTGTGCCAAAAAGCAAGCATTGTCCCATTTTTTGTACAGACGCGGCCTGCGACTCCCTTACGTCTTTCGCGCATTCCCTCGCTGCATGGCCTCGCGCATGAAGCGCGCGGCAGCCGAGCCTTTAAGCGCCCGCGACCACAGGTCCTTGACCATCTTCTCGTGCAAGATAAGCGCATCGGCCGCGGACGTGATCATCGCCACGCCCACCCGGATATTGGGCTCTTCGCCGAGCCGAAATGGGCTCAGCGCGAGGACAAGCCGATCCGGCTGGCGGAAAATCTGAAAGCTGGCGTGCGGGAGCGTATCGGGCACGATGCCGATCTGGACCCCGATCGGCTCGTCCGCCATGAGGCGGGTGAAATGTTCGGCCTCCCCGCGAGCGAGTTCGCGGCGCGCCGAACGCGTTTTTTCCGGCAGGTCATGGCGGCCGATAAGCCCGTTACGCAAGAAGCGCTCCATCTCACTAGCGGCGATGAGATTGACGATGCCCGGTGCCCGCTTGCGAAAGCTCTCCTTGCGGGCGCGGAGCACGACCATGAGTTCGTCAACCTGTTCGAGCGCGCGGGCGCGACCTTCGAGCTTGTCTGGAATGCTCTCGCGCAGAACCTCTTCAAGACAGCGGTCGAAAGCGTCGGACGCGAGCAAATAGGAGATCGGGCCGGCGAGCACGATGATGTGCTCGGAGGTTTCCTCGATCTGGCGCATGCGCTCGAAATAGATCACGGCAGAACCGATGTATTCGACTCCGACGCCGAGCAGGGTGGGAACCGAGACGCCGAGAAGCTCCGCGAGCTTTTCCAGCGTCTCGATCTTGGCCAGTTCGCCCTTCTCGAAGCGATAGAGGGCGGTGCGGGAGATGCCGAGCCGGCTCGCAATCTCGTCGGCGGAAAGCCCCGAGCCCAGACGAAAGGCCTTGAGTCGATTGCCGATGTCGTCGAAGCGGATGGGCATGGTCAGCCCGTGCGCGTATGCCCCTGCAGCCTGTTGGCGGCGTCGAGCGCCGCCGCGACAATGCCCTGGTAACCGGTACAGCGGCAGAGATTTCCGGAAATCGCGATCCTTACCTCCTGCTCGGTCGGATTCGGATTGTCGCGCAGGAATTCCGTAAGCGTCATCAGCATGCCCGGCGTGCAGAAGCCGCATTGCAGCCCGTGATTGTCGCGAAACGCCTCTTGCAACGGATTGAGCTTATCGTCGCTCGGCGCGAGCCCCTCGACGGTCGAAATCTCGTGGCCGTCCGCCTGCACGGCGAGCATCAGGCAGGAACGTGCCGTGAGGCCGTCCAGCAGGATCGTGCAGGCCCCGCATACGCCGTGCTCGCAGCCGAGATGCGTCCCGGTGAGCCGCAGCGTGTGCCGGAGAAAATCCGCAAGCGTGAGCCGCACCTCGACATTGGCCTGGTGCTGCACGCCATTGACCGTGACCACTATTTTGCGGGTCTCGCCCATTTGTCAGTCGCTTCTCTCCCTCGGTTTCACTGCGGCTTGGAAGCCGAAGGCCGCGGCGCGATACGATCGCGCGCCTGTTCGAGAGCCCGCCGCGACAGGACTGCTGCGAGGTGCTGGCGGTATGAGGCGGATGCATGAATATCGTCGATCGCGTCAAGCGTGCGGCAGGACTCGCAAGTTTCGCGCAAAAGCTGATCCGTCGGGAGCTGCCCGATCAGCGCCTGTTCGACTTGCCTGACGCGCACCGGGCCTATTCCCATGCCGCCGAGCGTAACGGACGCGCGCGTGATCCTGCCGCTGCCGTCATCGGTGAGCAGCACCGCCGCCGAGACAATCGCGAAATCCCCATGGCGGCGGGAAAATTCCCCGAAGGCATGACCGTGCCGCTCGGGCCAGAGCGGAAACCGCGCTCCGATTACCAGTTCGTTCGGCTCAATGGCGGGAGCCATGTAGCCGGCCGGAAAGGATTCGAACTCGATGTCGCGCGATCCGTTTGGCCCCGCAACCGTAACGGTCGCATCGAGCGCGGCCGCGACGGAAACCAGTTCCGCCGAAGGATCAAGGTGACAGAGCGAGCCGCCGAGCGTGCCGCGATTGCGCGTCTGCCGATGACCGACATGGCGAATGGCGTCGTACATCAGCGGGCAGCGACGGCGGATGACATTCGAGAATTCGATGTCGCGCTGGCGCGTCATGGCGCCGATCTCGAGCACGCTGCCGCTGCCGCGAATGTAGGAGAGACCCTCGACCCGATTGAGATCGATGATGTGGTCGGGCTGCACGAAGCGCATGTTGAGCATCGGCATCAGCGACTGGCCGCCGGCCAGGAGTCGTGCATTATCAAGCCTGCCAAGCAGTGCGACCGCCTCGGTGACGGTGCGCGGGTCGTGATAGCTGAAGGGAGGCGGTTTCATCGAAGAGCCGATCGCGAGGAAATCGTATAGCAGTGCTCTTGTAGGGTGGGCAAAGGCGCGTTGCGATTAGCCGTTCCATCATGCACAACGCTTGCGCGCCTTTGCCCACACGGACCCCAGGTGAGAAACCTGACAGCGTGGGCAAAATCGCCCTGCGGTTGTGCTATATCCCAGCATCTTGCAACGCGATTTTGCCCACCCTACGGCCGCCCGCCTTCACCGATGAAGCCTGCCGCTTTCCAATATCACGCGCCAACGACTGTCGAACAGGCTATCCGAATCCTGGCGGAGGTCGCGACCGAGGACGGCCGCGTGCTCGCCGGCGGCCAGAGCCTCGTGCCTATCATGGCGTTTCGGCTGGCGCGGCCGGCGCATCTGGTCGACATCAACGGCATCGACGCGCTCGCGCGGCTTGCCGCGAAAGACGGCCAGCTTGCAATCGGCGCCTGCGTGCGCCATGCCGCGTTCTATGCGCCCGTGGTCGAAGGGCCGTTGGGAACGTTGCTGACCAAGGTGGTGCGGTATATTGCGCATCATCCGATCCGCACCCGCGGGACATTCTGCGGCAGCATTGCGCACGCCGATCCGGCATCCGAATGGTGCATGCTGACGGCAACGCTCGATGCCGAAATGGTGCTGCGCAGCGTCCGGGGCACCCGCACGGTTGCGGCGAAGGATTTTTTCTCCGGTATCATGACGACCATGCGTGAGGATGACGAGTTGTTGACCGAGGTGCTCATCCCTCTCCTGCCTGCCGACACGCGGTTCGGCTTCTGCGAGTTTTCCCGTCGCGCCGGCGATTTCGCGCTCGGCATGGCGCTTGCAACCTATCGAGTGGTGAACGGAGCCATCGTCGAGCCGCGCATTGGGATGGGCGGCGCCGAGGCGCGGCCGCGGCGGTGCGCCGAAGCGGAGGCAGTGCTGGCAGGCCAAGCCCCCGTGAGCGCGGTCTTTGCGGCCGCTGCGAATGCCGCAGCCGCCGCGATTGACCCGATCGAAGACTTTCACACCAGCGCCGGCTATCGGCGCGACCTCATGCGCGTTATGACGAGGCGCGCGCTTGAGCGCGCCGCAGCCTGAGCACGAAGAGAGCACCATGAATCGACCCGCGGAATTCCCGACAAGAACGCTGAGCAACGCGCCCAAGCAGGATTTGCGTACTTGGCTCGCCCAGATGGAGGCAGCCGGCGAATTGCAGGCCGTGCGCGGTGCCGATCGCGAAGAGGAGATCGGCGGGATCGTTGATTTTTATCAGCGCCGGACCGGCAATTCGGCGGTGCTGTTCGACGATATTCCGGGCTACCCGCCGGGCTATCGGGCGGTCGCCAATATTCTCACATCGACCAGGCGCATCAAGCTCACGCTGGGGCTGCCGGCCGATGCGAGCGACATGGACCTGGTCGCGTTCTGGCGCCGCTACATGAAGGAGGCAAAAGCTATCCCGCCGGTCACCGTGCCGACAGGTCTCGTCCTCGAGAACGTCACCCGCGGCGATAACGTCGATCTTCTGAAAATTCCGGCACCCAAATGGCACGAGCACGACGGCGGCTATTACATTGGCACCGGCGACATGGTGATCATGCGCCATCCCGATACGGGTTGGATCAACTACGGCGCCTATCGGGTGCAAGTGCATGATAAGCGTCTCGCGAGCGTGATGTGCTCGAAGGGCAAGCACGGCAATCTGATCATGCGCCGGTACCAGGAGCTCGGGCAGAAATGCCCGATCGCAGTGGTATGCGGCATGCACCCGGCGTTGTTCATGATCGCCGGCCTCGAAATTCCTTACGGGAAGAACGAATACGATGTCGCCGGCGGGCTCCTGGGTGAAGCCGTCGAGGTGATCCCTGGACCGGTCACCGGGCTGCCGATTCCAGCCAATGCCGAAATCGCGTTCGAAGGTTACGTCTCGCTTGACGACCTGATCGACGAAGGTCCGCTCGGCGAGTGGACCGGCTACTACGCGGGCGGCCTCAAGAAGGAGCCGGCGATCCGCGTCGAAAGCTTCATGCACCGTGACAATCCGATCCTGCTCGGCGCCATTCCCGGAATCCCGCCGGACGATGATTCATTCTACCGCTGCACCTACCGCAGCGGCGCGGTGTGGAATCAGCTCGAGGCCGCCGGCGTGCCCGAAGTGAAAGGCGTCTGGTCGCACGAGACCGGCGGCAGCCGGCTTTGGCTCAATGTCTCGATCAAGCAGATGTATCCGGGCCATTCCAAACAGGCCGGCCTCATCGCCTCGCAGTGCCACGCCGGCGCTTACGCCAACAGGTTCGTTGTCGTGGTCGACGACGACATCGACCCGGCCGACATGAACAAGGTGATGTGGGCCATGTGCACGCGGTTCGACCCGCGAGAGGGCCTCGAAGTCTTGCGCGGCTGCTGGAGCACTGTGCTCGATCCCATGGCCTACAGCGAGAGCGACCCGCGCAATGCCCGCGTCGTGATCGACGCCTGTAAACCCTTTGTCCGGCGCGACAGTTTCCCCATCGTGGTGCGCAACAGCAAGGAACTCGACGCGCGCATCATCGAGAAATTCAAGGACGTGCTGCCGAAGGGGTACTGAGTTGATCGTGAGCGACAAGGTCGTAGGGTGGAAATCGCGGGCCAAAGCGTCGCCGCCCGCTATGGCGGCGAGCGCGATTTTGCCCACGCAGTCAACCGCCGAGACCCGCGACCGCGTGGGCAAACGCGCAGCGAGCACTGTGCGAAGCCTGACAGCATCGCACGCGCGTTTGCCCACGCTACGGCGGCGAGCTGCTGGGGAATGAGTGACAAAATCGACATTACGCTGACGATCAACGGCCGCGATTACGAGATCCGGATCGAGCCGCGCAAAACGCTGGTCGATGCTATCCGGGACGATTGCGGCCAGACCGGCACGCACATCGGCTGCGAGCATGGAGTCTGCGGCGCCTGCACGGTGATCCTCGACAACGATGTGGTGCGCTCCTGCCTGATGTTTGCGGTCCAGGCGCAAGGCAAAAAAATCAGGACCGTCGAAGGGCTCGGCACAGCTGACGAATTGCATCCGCTGCAGCGCGCATTCATTGCCCATCATGGCCTGCAATGCGGCTTCTGCACGCCGGGTCTTCTGATGCTGGCCGTCAATGCGCTGGAACAGCGCCCTGACATAACCGACGAAGAGATCGTCGATCTGCTGGCCTCGAATCTGTGCCGCTGCACGGGCTATCAGAATATCATCAAGGCAGTACGTGCCGCCCGCGACGAAATGTGTGGCGCGAAGCTCGACCAATGAGCAAGGTTGAAGAAGTTGAGCTTTTGGATGGCCATGGTTTTCACGTATCCTGAACGAGACCCCATTTTCTGGAGGATGCGATGACGCTTTGCCGCCGAACCTTTCTGTTGCGCACGGCCGGCGCGGCCTCGGTCGCGGCAATGTCGCATGCCGCGCGGGCCCAGGCCTATCCGACCCGGCCGGTGCGGATCATATCGGGGTTTCCGCCGGGCGGCTCGAACGACATCTACGCGCGTTTGATGGCTCAGTGGCTTTCTGAGCGGCTCGGCCAGCAATTCATTGTCGAGAACCGTTCGGGCGCCGGGGGCACTCTCGGCGCCGAGGCAGCCGCCAAGGCTGCCCCCGATGGCTACACTCTTCTCCTGTCTGCGTCCGGAGAGGCTTGGAACGCGAGCCTCTATCCCAATCTCAAATTCAATTACATGCGCGATTTCGCGCCGGTCGGGACGATCGCTCGGGGAGTGGGCCTCCTGGTCGTCACTCCCAGCCTGCCAGTACGAACAGTTCTGGAACTAATCGAAGCCGCGAAGGCCGGTCCGGGCAAGATCGGCGTGGCCTCGGCCGGGATCGGCAGTGCGCCATACATGTACTGGGAGCTGTTCAAAAGCCTGACCGGGGTCGACATGGTGCACGTGCCCTATCGCGGCGGCGGGCCCGCATTGACGGATCTCCTCGGCGGCCAAGTGCAGGTGTACTTCTCCACGATGGTGTCATCCATCGAGCACGTTCGAGCCGGCAGGCTGCGTGCCATCGCGGTCACCGGAGCCAACCGCGCCAAGGTGCTGCCGGACATTCCCACGGTGGGGGAGACCGTGCACGGCTACGAGGCCAGCAGCTGGTGGGGTATCAGCGCTCCCAAGGGTGCGCCCTCCGAAATCGTCGAGAGACTGAGCAAGGAAATCCGTGCCGCCGTCGCTGATCCGCGGATCAGGGCCAGGATTAGCCAAGTAGGAGACACGCCGCTCGCAAGCTCCCCGGCCGAGTTCGCGAAGCTCATTAAAGAAGACACAGAGAAATGGGCCAAAGTCATTCGCGCGGCGGGGATCAAGGCAGAGTAGGCCAACTAGATCGCAGGGACCGTTTTGGAGCATGTCACGAGCATGTCACGCTCAGACCCGTACGCTTCCACAACAGTCTGGCGCAACCGAATTATCTATGTTAGGTTACATGTAACCTGAGCCGGAGTATCAAACGTGGGAGCAACGAAGCGATCCAAGCCATCGCGGCGAAGCAAGGGTGCGCGAGCCAAGCCATCGCGGGATAAGGTGAGAGCGCACCGGGATCGACTGCGACGGCAGGGACTGCGACCAATCCAAATTTGGGTGCCGGACGTTCGCTCCCCGGCGTTTGCACGCGCTGCTCACGAGCAATCCCTGGCGGTCGCCAATAGCCCGCACGCCAAGGAAGATCAGGATTTCGTCGACGCTGTTTCCGATTGGGGCCCTGAATGAAGCGTGGAGAGATTTGGACCGTTGCCGGCGGTCCAAACTATGCGAGCAAGCCGCGCCCCGTCGTGATCTTACAAGATGATCGGTTCGACGACACGGATTCCCTGACCGTATGCCCGTTCACCACTGACCCGACCGACGCCCCATTATTCCGCCTTCCTATCGAGCCGACCGAGACGAATGGGCTGCGGGCCCGCTCCCGTCTGATGGCCGATAAAATTAACACGGTACCCAAAACGAAGGTCGGCTCCCGTATCGGGCGCCTGGCCGATCAAGACATCGTCCGCCTCAATCGGGCTGTGCTTGTGTTCCTTGGACTGGCAGGAGGCACTGGCAATAGTTAACAAAGCGGCGCATGCAAATCACGAGGTGAGCAGTGGGTGAATTCGGTATCGGTCAGGGAGTGCCGCGGTTCGAGGATCCGAGGCTCGTGCGCGGCGCGGGACGCTATGTGGGAGATGTCGTCATTCCAGGCATGGCGTTCGGCTATGTGCTGCGCTCGCCGCACGCGCATGCGCGCATCGGTTCCATCAATACGGCCAGCGCCAAGGCGGCGCCTGGCGTGCTCGCCGTCCTCACCGGCGCCGACTGGGCGGCGTCCGGCTACGGCGACCTTCCGGTGCCGGGGGGGTACAAGCGGCGCGACGGCTCGCCGCTTTACCGGCCGCGCTGTCCGGCGCTGGTGAAGGACCGCGCCCGCTGGGTCGGCGATCCTGTCGCCTTCGTGGTCGCCGAAACCTATCACCAGGCGGCCGACGCTGCGGAATTGATCGAGATCGATTACGAGCCGCTCTCGGCCGTCGTCTCCGCCGCCGACGCGATCGAGCCAGGCGCACCGCTGGTCCACGACGATTGCCCCCACAACATCTGCTTCGTGCAGCTCGACGGCGACAAGGCGGCGACCGACGCGGCCTTCGCTCGCGCCGCCCACGTCGTCAAGCAGCGATTCATCATCAACCGGGTCACGGCGGCGAGCATGGAGCCGCGCGGCAGCATCGGGGTCTATCAGGCGGGGGAGCAGCGCTACACAATCCACACCACGCTGCAGCGCACGTTCCCGTTCCGCGAGGAGCTCGCCAGAAACGTGCTCAAGGTGCCGGAGAACAAGGTGCGAGTCATTGCCGGCGACATCGGCGGCGCCTTCGGCATGAAGACCGCGATCTACAATGAAGTGGCATTGGTGCTGTGGGCCGCCAAGCTCACCGGCCGCCCGGTCAAATGGATCAGCACTCGCTCGGAGTCCTTCCTGTGCGACTCGCAGGCACGCGACAATTTCACGGAAGCCGAGCTCGCGCTCGATGCGCACGGCAATTTCCTCGCGGTGCGCGCCAAGGTGATCGCCAATCTGGGCGCGTATCTGCAGGTCGGCAGCCAATCGTTCACGACCAATATCGGGACGCTTGCCGGCGTCTATAAAACACCGGCGCTGCATACCGACATTACGGCAGTGTTTACGAATACCAATCCGGTGCGCCCCTATCGCGGGAATGGCCGGCCGGAGGCGGCCTACGTGATCGAGCGGCTGGTCGATCTTGCGGCGGATGAGCTTGGCATCGATCCGGCCGAGCTGCGGCGACGCAACACGGTTCCTCCCGACGCCATGCCGTACAAAACCGGGCTGACCTTCACTTACGACTGCGGCGAGTTCGAGAAGAACATGGACACGGCGCTCGCCATGGCCGATCTCGAAGGCTTCCCGGCGCGCCGCGCGCAATCGCGCAAGACCGGCAAGTTGCGCGGCCTCGGACTTTCGAACACGATCGAGCGGGCAGCGGCGCCAAGCTATGAGGGGGCCGAGATCCGCTTCGACCGATCCGGCGCCGCGACTCTGTTCTCCGGCTCCTGCAACCAGGGCCAGGGGCACGAGACTGCCTATAAACAGATCCTGCATGAGCGGCTCGGGCTCGATCCGCGCCAGGTTACCTACATTCACGACGACACCGACCAGGTATTCTTCGGCGAGGGCACCGGCGGCTCGCGCTCGGCAACAATCGGAGGCAGCGCTGTCCTGCAGGCGACGGACAAAATCAAAACCAAGGCGACCGCAATCACCGCCCACGTGCTTCAAGTCCCACCCGAAGAAATAAAGTTCGAGGACGGCATTTTCTCATCGCCGCGAACCAATCGCACGCTGACGCTGCCGGAAGTCGCCAGGATCGCAGTAAAACCCGATCTCCTGCCGAAGGACATGGAGGCCGGTCTGATCGCCACCTCGGTTTACAACGCTGAGATCGATAATTTTCCCAACGGCTGCCACGTCTGCGAGGTCGAGATCGATGAAGAGACCGGAGTCGTCGACATCGTGCGTTACAGCGTCGTTGACGACGTCGGTACCGTGATCAATCCCCTGCTCGTGCACGGCCAGATCGTCGGGGGTGTTGCTCAGGGCGCCGGACAGGTCCTGATGGAAGACATACGCTTCGATCCGCAGACCGGACAAATAATGACTGGCTCGTTCATGGACTACGCCATGCCGCGGGCGGGCGATCTTTCGAGCGTCGCCATGAAGAGCCATCCGGTACCGACGAAGACCAATCCGCTCGGCGTGAAAGGCTGCGGCGAGGCCGGCTGCGTCGGCGCATTGCCGGCGGTCGCCAATGCCATCGTGGACGCGCTCTCTACGCTTGGCGTGCGCCACATCGACATCCCGGCCACACCCGAACGCGTGTGGCGCGCGATCCGGGAGGCGCGGATAGAAGCAAATAGTGAGTAGCGAATAGTGAGTAGTGCGTAGCGAATACGAGAGGCGAGTACCTATTCACTATTCACTATTCGCTTCTCCTACCGGCCCCCTTCCGCGATCACCCGTTTGGTGGCGGCGATTGCGTCGGCTGGCGTTTGATAAAGATCGCTCACCAGTTGATCGATCGCCGCTCCGCTCATCGGATTGACTTCGAGCTGCCGTTCTTTGGCCTCGGCGAGGAATTCGGGATCCTTCATGGTCTCATCGAAGGCGCGGCGCAGCGCCTGCGCGCGCTCGGACGGGACTTCCGGCGGCGCCAGAAACGGCCACCCCATCTGCTGGCGGCTCAGCAGCAGCCTGAGCATCTGGCGCTCGCGGTCGTTGCTTGCCAGATCCATCACCAGCGGCACATCCGGGATGTCCGGGTTCTTCTTCAACGCCATCTGAACCAGCAGGTTGATGCGCCGGTTCGCCACCCAATCGGGATGCGTGATCTTGATGCTGGTCCACGACCATCCGCAGCGGCCGTCTACCTCGCCGCGCTCCATGGCGAGATTCATCTCTGGCCCCCCCGGATAGCCGGATACGAGCCGGAGCTTCACCCCCATCAGATTCTTGAGCATGATTGCGAACATGTCGGGATCGGAGCCTGAGCCTTCGCCGGCAACGCTGAAAGGCTTCGCCCGCATATCGTCCCAGGTCTTTACCGCCGACGTGTGCCAGGTAACGCAAAGGCTGACCTGATCGCTGCCGCTTCCCAGCCAAGTGAATTTGCGCCCGTCATACTGCGTCGCGCTGGCACCAATCAGCGGTTCGACTGCGAGACCGCGGCCAATCATGCCGATGACGGTGCCGTCCCTCGCCGCTGCGTTGTAAAGAAAATTGGCGAGGCGCAGGCTCCCGGCGCCCGGCATGTTCTGCGGCACAATCGCCGGATTGCCGGGAATATGCCGACCCATGTGACGGGAGAGGACGCGCGCATAGAGATCGTAGCCGCCGCCGCTCGTATAACCGATGAGCAGCGTGATGGTCTTGCCGCGATAGAAATCGGCGACGCCCTGCGCGAGGGCGATGCCGTTGAGGGTCGCCGCAGCGACGATCGCCGAGACGCAAAGCGCTATTCGTGACATCCCTGGTTTCAACCTGTCGAATCCCCGTCAAGCTGCCCGAAGCAGGCTCGCGACTGAAACATCTTCGTCTATCTCAGGCCAGTGGATTCCGTGGCCCCGGCCTACGAGCCGCCATTTTCGCCGCTGTTCCTCGCTAGCCTGCAACAAGCGGGGAAACCACGCGAGCGGCGCCGAAAGCTCCCTCCCGTCAGCAAATACCACGGTGAGCCGATGCTCCGTCACAATGACATCGATTGCGGTTGCGTCGAGTCTAACGGGCGAAATGGCCATTCCAGGCCTCCAGAAAGGTCCCCCGATGCTCGATGACGACCGCCCGTAACCGATTGAGTTCATGGGCCCGAAAACCGGACGATTCCGCGAGATCGACGGGATTGAGCCAAAACTTCACGACGCTGTCGCCATGCTCGACTTGAATGTACGGAGGTTCGGATTCCTCCAGGCTGTGGAAGAAGAAACGAAAGCCTGAATCTTGTAAGACCGTCGGCATCGACCAAGCTCGCCAAGACAGCATATGGGCTTGTTAGCGTGAGCATCAATGGCCGGCAAGATTGGATGGATTCCATACGAAGCGGCGCGCAGGACGCTCACTCCCGTGAATATTCCACTGAGTCTCTCGCCCCTATGTCTCGCGGCTTGCGCAGGCGACCGGGAGCAAAAAGGGCCAGATCGGCTCTGGGACCATGGAGCCGGGCGTGTGAAGCCGTTGGTTCATGCTCGGCAACCGGTTGGGGATGAACCGTGCGAAATGAAGATTGATCCTAGGCGCGCCGAAACGCACGCCCTGGAGAAGGGAAGCTGAACGGCGCGAATCCGACTATGCGGAAGGGGAACACGTAATCCTCGACACGGCGCTCGGCTTGGCGACTAAATTTAGTTCGGGCGCCGATCCGGCCTGAATGGATTGAAGATCGCGGCGCCGGTCCGTTCGAAATGCGAGACGTTGCCTGTGACAACCGCGAGGCCGTGTTCCAGTGCGGTCGCTGCGATCATGACATCAGCATTCTGGTTCCCAATGGCTGCGCTCAGCGTCCCCCATCGCCGAGACGCTTTTAGGTCGAACGGAAGAATCTGGCCGCTATAGACTACCAGGATTCTATCGAGCCAGTCCGCAAGCATTGCGGCAAAGTTCGGGTCCGTGGCGCGCTGGCGAGCAATACCGCGTTCTATCTCGCCGATGCTAACGACACTGATGAAAATATCCACGGCACGCTGCCGCTCAAACCAATCCACGACACCGGCATTACGACGCCGCTTGCGCAGTTCCGAAACAACGACCGTATCGAGCAGGTACATCAGAACTCGACGTCACGCAGCCGCACCTCCTCGCGGGGGAACTCACCATCATCCTGCGGCATGCTGAGCAAGTGCTCTATAAACGATGGCGCTTGGGCGCGGTCGAGAAGCCGCAAGCGCTCATATTCCGCCGCGTCAAGGACGACGACGGCAGGTTTGCCGTGCTTGGTCACGGTCTGCGGTTCACGACGCGCCGCATTGACGACTTCGCTGAATCGATTCTTTGCGTCCTGAACGGACCAAGTGCGTCGGGCCATAATCGAACCTCTGGCTAGAAATTCTAGCTAGACATAAGCTTCCTGGCCGCGACCGTCAACTCGTTCTCGAATCCGATGCGAGGTCAGTCCCCCCGCGAGGCGGCTTCGGCCTTGTCAACAATATCCCTCGGCGTCGCCAGCGCAGCGGCGACCAGAGCCGCGATCTCGGCGCCGGTCTTGGGAGCCAGCTCGAATCCCATGGCGGCGGCCTCCTTGCGAAACGCCTCATCCCGCATGGTCGCATCAAATGCTGCTCGCAGGAGTGCAACGCGCTCGGCCGGGACGCCAGGCGGCGCCATCAGCGGCCGCCCGAGAAGCACGTTGTTGGAAAAGAAGGTGAGCACCTGACGCTGCTCCGGCGCGCGCACGAAATCGAAGATGGTGGGTGCGCCCAGGTTCGGCAGCGGCTCGGGCTCCATGTTGAACAACGGACGCAGCTCGCCCGAGGCGACCCATTGCTGGCGCCGCGCGCTTTCCGGACCGCCGATGCTGTTCACGACACCGCCGACCTCGCCGCGTGCAATCGCCAGCACGACGTCATTGGGCGAGTGGTAGCCCTGCACGATCTTGAGCTTCATGCCGAGCAGATGTTTCAGGAGAATCGGCGCCGCGGTGACACCCTGCGCGCCGCCCGGAGCGCCGACGATCAGCTCGTGATCGAATAGATCCGGCACTTTGCCGATGCCGGATGCCGGACTCACGAACAAGACCCGATTGCTGACTTCCGGGCTGCCGATCCAGTTGAATCTGCCGGGATCGAACCGCACGTTGGGCAGCCCCATGACGGCGGCATCGGTCATGTTGCGCGACACCATGCCGACAACCGTGCCGTCGTGCGCCGCGGTGTTGAACAGGTAATTGGTCGCGAGGATATGGCCGGCCCCGGGCATGTTCTCCACGATTATCGTGGGACTGCCCGGGATATGACGAACCATATGGCGGGCCATGAGCCGCGCCCAGAGGTCGTAATCCTGACCCGCTGCAGTTCCTACGACCCAGCGGATTTGTTTTCCCTTGTAAAAGTCCGCTGCCGGCTGGGACTGCGCAGGCCGCATCATCGTGAGCACAGGCACAATAGCCAGCAAGGCGGCTGCCCGGATCACTCGCCCGCTGCGGCTTTTGCTCGTCATGCGGCAGGATAGCGCCACGAAGTTTGAGGGTCCAGCTTTGCGAGAAAGGCTAGAAGGCTGGTCCTCTCTAAGCTATTAGCTCGGTATCCCGCCCTCATGGTGAGGAGGCGCACGCCGCTTCCGGCGTGCGCCGTCTCGAACCACGAGGGCGCCCATCTGCGCCCACCTCATCCTTCGAGACGGCGCGCGCTAAAGAGCGCGCGCGCCTCGTCAGGATGAGGGTGGATGCAGCACACCGTTGGAGGAGACATGGCCCGGATTCGCCACATCGTGTTCCACACCACCGACGTCGAGCGGCTTGCCAGGTTCTACGTCGAGGTGATGGGAATGAAGATCAAGCATCGTGCCGAGAACGGCGGCATCTCGCTGACCGACGGGTATCTCGACTTCTCGATCCACACCAACAAGATCGATGGCAAGCCTTCCGGTTTCAATCATTTCGGCTTCGAGGTCGAAGACCGCGCTGAAATCGTCAAAAAATTCGAGGAGAAAGGCTATCGCCCACCGCTCAAGCGTCCCGGCGACCGCCTCTACGCCGAATATCGTGCGATCGATCCGGACGGCAATAATTTCGATATTTCCGCGAGCGGCTATGAGAGCTTCCGTCCGGATCGAGACATGACCAAGAAGGTGCGTACGGAACCGGTGTGACGCACTCGCCCGGAAGGCAGGGCAGCCCGGCTGCCCTGCGAATCCAGGTATCGAGCCTTGGGGCCAAACCGGCAACCGCAGCCTGCTCTTTGACCAAGTCCCCGGGGCGGCTTCAAGCGCCGCCGGAGAACCATTATGTTCTCCCTTGATTGGGGGACCGACTGTGAGGCTGTGACCATAGCTCGCATCGGGTCGTTCTCAGGTGGTTTGATGCTCAATCGTTTCGATCGCTCTTCCCCGATGGCTGGAGAGGCCGAGGTCAAATACCTCGACGGGGACTTTCGCGTGCTGCGGCCGGGCGCCTTCGTGCGTTGTGCGGTGACCGGCGTGCCGATCCCGCTCGAAGAGCTCAAATACTGGAGCGTCGATTTACAGGAGCCCTATGTGTCGCCCGAAGCCGTCCTGCAACGCCATTTCCCCAACCGAGTGAAGCAGCGATAATTCGCACCCCCTACAGGGTGCGCGCTGCTGAGAGACGCCCGAACAGAAAGGTACGGAAACTCACCTCGTCATCGAATACGAGCGCCACCGGCAGCGTGTGGACCGCACGCACCAGTTCTGAGCCTGCCGGCTCTCCGCGCAGCCGCGCAAGGTCTTTTTCGGTCGTCATCAGAAGGAGCCCCCTCCGATCGGCGGCCTCGCGCAGCTTCTTGGCTTCTCGAAGCGAGTAACGATGGTGGTCTGCAAACGATCGCGTTTCTGCTAGAGCGAGGCCGCTTGCGCGTAACGTCGCGAAAAACTTTGCTGGATCGCCGATTCCGGCAAAGGCCAAGATGCGGTTTCCCTTGACCGCCGCAACCGCCTTTGGGTCCGGCACCAAGTGGGCCGCAAAGACCGCAATGTCTCGAGCGCGCGCCGCGGCCGCGATCTGCGCGGCAGCGGTTCCTCTCCCTACCACCACCACTGCATGTGCGCATGCAAGCTGCGCCGGAAGCGGCGCCCGCAAGGGCCCGGCCGGCAGCACCTGGGCATTCCCAAGACCGCGAGCCGCATCAATCACGAGCACGGCCACATCCTTGCGCAAGGACGGATTCTGAAATCCATCATCCATGACGATCACGGAAGCGCCTGCAGCGAGCGCCGCTTGTGCGCCCCGCACACGATCGTGCGCAACGATTGTGGGCGCGACCCGTGCCAGCAGAAGGGACTCGTCGCCGACCTCCGTAGCGCGATGGCGCTCCGCATCAACCCGGAGGGGGCCACCCTCCCGGCCGCCATAACCCCGGGTCAGGAATGCCGGGCGCTCTCCTGCCGCTTTGAGCATCGCGGCCACCGTGATGGCGACCGGTGTCTTGCCGGCACCGCCCACTGTCGGATTCCCGATGCAGATGACTGGGGCAGCAACGCGCGCGCCCGCAACCACAAGGCGGCGAGCTGCCGCGGCGCCATAGACCGCGCCGAGCGGCGCAAGCAATCGGCTTGAGATGCCGGGTGGCCGCCACCAGAACGGCGGCTCACGCATGGCTGTCCTGATGCTCCAGACGTATCTGCATCAGGTAGGGATCGAGGGCAGCGAGTGTGCGTTCAAGCGCCCCGCCGAGGCCCGCCACGGTCACGCGTGCTGCAGCCGCCACGGCCCTGCGCTCGGCCGAATTGTTCAACCAGGCGCCCACCCGCACCGATAACTGGGCCACGTCGGTGACCTGTTCGGCTCCGTGAGCGGCGTCCAGCGCCGAATAGATTTCGGCGAAGTTCCACACGTGCGGCCCGTGCAGGATGGCGGCCCCCAACTTGACCGGCTCGACAGGATTCTGGCCGCCGTGACTCGCCAATGAGCCCCCGACAAACACGATTGGCGCCACGCGGTAGAGGAGACCAAGCTCGCCAAGCGTGTCCGCGATGTAGATATCTTCATCCACGCTGGGGAGTTTGCCCTTCGACCTCAGGCTCGCCGACAGGCCGCTCGCGCTCGCGATTTCGGCAATTCCCTGGCCGCGCTCCGGGTGGCGCGGAGCAACGATCGTCAGCAGGCGTGGAAACGTGTAACGCAGCCGGCGATGCGCCTCGATCAACGCCGTCTCTTCGCCGGGATGTGTGGACGCAGCGGCAAAGATCGGGCGCTCGCCAATTGCCGAACGCAAGGCCGCCAACATGCGCGCATCGGCGGGAGGCTCCGGCACATCAAGCTTCAGATTGCCGGTCGTGGCGATGCGGGGAGCCCCCAGATCGCGAAAGCGGGACGCGTAGACCTCCGATTGTGCAAGGCAGAGATCGAAGCGGCCAAGCATCGCCGCAATGGTCGCGGGAGCATAGCGCCAAAGCCGGAACGATCGTTGCGAAAGCCGGCCGTTGACAAGGATCAAGGGAACGCGGCGGTCGGAACTCATCACGATCAGATTGGGCCACAGATCGGATTCGATGAACAGCCCGAGATCGGGTTTCCAGTGATCAAGGAAGCGGGAGATAAACCTTGGACTATCCCATGGCACGAACTGGTGGATCACCCTCGATGGAAGCCGCTGGGCCGCCAGATTCGCGGACCCGACCGTCCCCGATGTAACCAGCACATTGAAATCCTTCGCAGCCATTCGCTCGACGAGCGGGATGACGGCCGCGATCTCGCCGACGCTGGCGCCGTGAAACCAAACCAGCGGGCCCCTTGGGCGGCCGACGCTGGCATATCCGCGCCGCTCCGCTACGCGCTCCGGATCCTCCTTGCCGCGCTTGAGGCGCCTTGCCACAAGCGCTCCGACAAGCGGCGTCGCCACCCGCGTCGAGGCGCGATAGAGACGCAGGCTAACCGGCAGCGGCTTACTCGCGATTGCTCTCTCCACGACGCCCATGCAACAGCACGCAACGAATTCGATCCGCGCACGGTTCGACCTTGCGCGGCCGGCGCACGCCATGTCAACGCCGCTGCACTGCCTTGACGACCAGTTTCAGCCAATTCTCCGCAGCTTATGGAGCGCGTGAGCCGACGAGTTCATAACTGCGTCGGGTGACCGCATTGAGCCCATGCTCCACTGCCTTCCGATACCTCTCGAGGTCCTCCGCATCAGGAACGCGGATCATGTCGCCTGCAATAGCTGCGGCCCGGCCGAACGGCAGGCCGATCGTGCTGCGGTCCCAGTTGTTGAGTTCAATCCGCCGGCTGTTGGCGATGGCAACCGGAAGGATTGGACGCCCTGACGCCCGCGCCAGCAAGACGATACCGCGGCCGGCAACTCGCGCAATCTTGGGGACGTCGGCGGTCAGGGCGAGTGAATAGCCTTCTTTTAACGCTGTGAGCATCTGGTTGAACGCCTCGATGCCGCCCTTGCGGGTGACCTCGCGGCCATGCGCGCCTGAACCTCGGATCGCCCCCACGCCCAGCCGTTCGGCAGCGATTGCGTTGATTTCACCGTCGCGATGACGCGAAATGAGCACCTTGGCGCGGTGTTCGGGGCGTCTGATGAACGGAAGCAGAAAGTGCTGTCCATGCCACATCGCAATAATGACCGGCAGGTCGCCGGCGATGCGCTCGTAAATGTCGAGCGGCTCAAACATGAGACGGTTGGTGTTCCAAACCAGACGAAGGTATTCGGCAGCCGCTATTCCAAGTGTCCTTTGGACCGCTTGCGAGCCGGCAAGTCGCTTGCGCAATGACATCGAAGCCCCACGATTCTTCATCAGCGCCCGGTCGAAGGATCGCGCTTGGGATCCATCAGCCGATGCATATGAACGATGAAATAGCGCATATGGGCATTGTCTACTGTTTGCTGTGCTTTTGCCTTCCAGGCCGCATAGGCGGCGGCATAATTCGGATAGATCCCGACGATATCGAGGCGGTCGAGATCCTTGAATTCGGTGCCGCCCAAATCCTTGAGTTCGCCCCCAAACACCAGATGCAGCAATTGTCGAGATTGAGTCGTCATTGGATTCGCGCCAACGCCGTGTCCGCTAACCGGGTCCCTGCTTTTAGGTGAAAAAATCCGGACTTTCGAGCGGCCAAAGTGCCAGTTGCAGGCTATCGATTCCTCGATATTAGACGGGGTATGGCAAACACGGAACCGGACATCAAAGCGGACATTAACGCGGCTAGAGACCGGGGCGAGACGGTTTCCCTGATGGAGCCGCTGCTGATCGGCGTGGTTACCTCGAAAAGTACACGCGCGCCTTTGCGCCTCGCCTTCCCCGCCGCATTGGCGGCGCGCTGGATGCCGGGATTGTTTCCGGAGGGAGCGGCGTGATGATATATCGCTTGACCGACCAGCTAACCGAGCTCGGCCAGTCGGTCGCGTGCAAGCGCGATGATAACCGCATGGCGGGCGCAGCCCGCGGCCACGAGCGCGCCGTGCACCGGCTCGGCGGAGTTATACGTCAGCGGTTGGCCGCTCAGCGTCGTCATTGCGCCTCCGGCTTCGTGGACCAAAAGATCGGCGGCTGCAAGATCCCAGTCATGGCTGTTCGGGCCGGCAAAGGCGATGTCGAATTCGCCATCCGCCACCCGGGCAAGCCGCAGCGCCAGCGAACCTACTCTCGGCATCGCCACGACGGCGGGATGAATGCCCGCAAGCCAATCGATTCGGCGCTTCGGGCCGGCTACTCTGGCGCCTTCGAAATCAGGCGCCGAATTGACCATGACCGGTATGCCGTTGCGAGTGGCGCCCTTCCCCGCCGATGCCAGGAATAGCTCGCCGCTGACCGGGGCAAATATCGCTCCGGCAACCGGCCGCCCGCAACGGGTCAACGCCGCCGAAATTACCCAATCGGATTTGCCGGCGAGATAGGATCTCGTTCCATCTATCGGGTCGACGATCCAGACATGCTCGGCAGCGCGCCGGGCCGGGCTGTCCTCGGTTTCCTCCGACAGCCAGCCGTAATCGGGCGCAGCGCCGCCAAGGCGCTCGCGCAAAATCCGGTCGACGAGAAGATCAGTCTCGCAGACCACCGACGATTCGCCCTTGCGCCATTGTCGCGGAGACTTGCCGAAGCTCGCGAGCGCAAGCGCGCCTGCCTCACGCACAGCGCTCGACAGCAATGCCAGAATCTCGCCAGAGCGGCGAATGCGATCAGCGCCCGGCAACCGTGAGGCCCTCCAGCCATCCGGCGGTTAGCACCAAATTCAGGAAACGCGGCAAGAAGGCATCAAGCATGACTCCTATCAGGCCAGTGATACCCCGGATTAACCAGAAAGCTTAAGCCCATTCCGAACTCTTTCCGGCATCCTCGCTGCAACCGCCGGAGAACAGGCTTCGGCAACAAGCATGCCGGGATAAAACTCGGCAGCGGAGTAAAGACTTGAGGCGTCAACCAGGGTTCGGCGGGCTTGCTCCTGCCGGGTCGAGCCGTGACGAACGGCTCGACCCTTTCCGGCTGCCCATGCGTCTTGCCATCGACGACGCGAGCGCCGACACAAAGATACGCTCCGTCAATCTCACCCGTCACCGCGTGGTGCTGCGCCGGAAATTGCGCGGCATGAAGATGGCGATCGGGCTTCCGGTCTCAAGCTTTCTCGGAATTGTGCTGCGGATCGAACCGCATTCGGTCCCTCATGGGGCGATCGAGATCGTCCTCGCCCACAGCGATCCAGCGCTCTCCATCCCGCTTTATCGCGGCAGCGACGGGTGCGACGTCGTGGCTGACTGGCAGGCCTGGAGCAACGTGCTCGGGCTTCCGCTTCTCTTGGCCGAGCCCGATGGCAGCCTGCGGGAGGCATTCCCGCGCATCGGGGCGTTGCGCCTCGGTTTCCCGGCTTGGCGGCGCCGGCGCCGCCAAGCCATCAGCAAGCGAAGGCCGGCGTTCCTGCTGCGGCGCAAGGCGGGCCGCCAAAGGGCGCCGAGCCTGCGCGACAGCAGCTGCGACGTCATCGCGGCCAACTGAGGAAAAGCTCGTCCAGCAGCAGAGCGCCGAACAGGATCAGTCCGGCATCGCGGTTCGATTTAAACAAGGTTAGACAGAGCGCGGGATCCGAAATTTCCAACCGGGCGACCTGCCAGGCCAGATGTGCAGCGAAAATCACGAGCCCAATCGTGAACACAGTGCCCGCGCCGGCAAGCCAGCCGGCAAGCGCGATCAGCACGACTGCCGCCGTGTAGAATATGGCCAGCATAGGTCTGGTACGGCGACCGAACAGGAGCGCCGTGGACTTGATGCCGATCAGAGCATCGTCTTCGCGATCCTGGTGCGCATAGATGGTGTCATAGCCGATCACCCACGCGATTGAACCGGCATAAAGCACATAGGCAGGAAGATCGAGGCGCCCGAAAGCAACCGCCCAACCCATCAGAGCGCCCCAGGAAAATGCAAAACCGAGCCCGATCTGCGGCCAATAGGTGAACCGTTTCATGAACGGATAGACGGCGACGATCGCGAGCGAGGCGACGCCGACCTCGATGGCGAAACGGTTGAACGTCAGCAGGACTGCCAGACCTGCCAGCGCCTGGAACACCAGAAATACCGTTGCTCCAGGAAGGCTCACCTGTCCTGACGGGATCGGGCGCGAGCGCGTGCGCTCGACGCGCGCGTCCAGATCGCGATCGGCGATGTCGTTCCAGGTGCAGCCTGCGCCCCGCATGACGAAGGCGCCGATGAAAAACAGCATCGCCTGCGCGGCATTGACCGGGGCGCGGGCATGCACGGCCGCAAGCCCCAGAGACCACCAGCAAGGCAAGAGGAGGAGCCAAGCTCCGATCGGGCGATCGAACCGTGCAAGTCGCAGATAAGGGCGGCTGCGGGCTGGCGCCCAGTGATCGACCCAGTTCCCGGTGGAATCAGCGACGCGTCCCGCTCCACCCCTCATCGCGCCAGGGTGCTGCCGGTAAGGGTATCAAAGGTGCCGGTGCCGCGCTTGCCAGCGGTTTCGGGAACGGCAGAAGTGACGCCGAGCGCATCGCTGAGGCTTGGACCCGCCGGCAGTCCGCCGCGGGCAGCAACTTCGCAGATCTGAGTCGCCAACTGCTCCGCTTTGACGTGCCCGGCCTTCACCTGCTTACCCACATCGGGCGGCAGTCCGCATTGTGGGCCGTTATTGTCGATCGCCTTGATCATCCGGCTTTCACTTGCGAGAAACGTCTTGAACAGCTTGCAGGCTTCAGCCGGCGGGGCTTTGCGCTTGCCGGCCGCATTGATAGCGTCGGCATTTTTCTGGGTTTCGGTCCGGATCGTCAGCAACTGCTGGCACGCGGGCGGCGGCTCGGAGGGTGCCCCGAAGCCTGCACCCGGCATTCCTGGCATCCCCGGCATTCCCGCGCCGCCCGGCATTCCGGGACCACCCGGCATGCCCGGAAAGCCGCCGCCAAACTGTGCCGATGCCTGAGCAAGCGGGATGACCGACGCAAGAGCCGCGAGGAAAACAGCCCGGCAAATCTTCATGGCATTTCTCCCCCCGTTGTTCGCAACCAGAGCCGAACACCATCATAACAGCCCGTTGAATTCGGCGATAACACGGCAACGGTTAATGCATCCTCGCCAAACCCGCCGCAGCCGCAGGCCTTGGCGGACGCTCATTCCCGCAAATCGAGAAATGTCATGCCGCGCTACGATTTTCGAGCCCCCAGGATCTATGTCGATGCCGCACTGCGCTCGGGTGCCGGGCTGACGCTCGACCTTCCCCAGGCGCATTACCTGCGCAACGTATTGCGGCTCAAGCCCGGCGACTTCGTGCTGGTCTTCAACGGACGCGAGGGCGAGTGGCGCGCAAGCCTCGCACATGCCGGCAAGCACGCCGTTTCGCTCGTGGTCGGAGAGCGCACGCGCGCGCAAACGCCAGCGCCCGACCTGCACTACTTCTTTGCTCCGCTCAAACATGCGCGGCTCGATTTCATGGTGCAGAAGGCGGTCGAACTCGGCGCCTCTCGGCTGCAGCCGGTCTTGACCCGACACGCCCAGGCCGCGCGTGTCAATCTCGATCGCATGAAGGCAAATGCGATCGAGGCTGCGGAGCAATGCGGCATCCTGTCGTTGCCCGAGACCGCGCCGCCAGTGAGGTTCGAGGGGATGATCGCGGCGCGCGAGGCGGAACGGCTCCTCATATTCTGCGACGAAGACGCCGAGGTGGGCGATCCGATTGCTGCACTGATGCCGCAGCGGCGCCCCGATCCGCGGCCGCTTGCGGTTCTCGTCGGGCCTGAAGGCGGTTTTGCCGAGCACGAGCGAAGCACGCTTCTGGCTCTGCCGAACGTGCTGCGCATCTCGCTCGGGCCGCGCATTCTGCGTGCCGATACAGCTGCAATCGCCGCCCTGGCCCTGGTCGGCGCGGTGCTCGGCGACTGGCGGTGATCGCGCTCCGCGTTCCGGCCACACGGATCGGCGCCATCGTCAAAGGTGAGCTCGGTAACTGCGGAAACCGCATTGCGGCTTGCGCGATTCTTCGGCACCAGCCCCGAGTTCTGGGTGAACCTACAGGCGATGCACGATTTGACAAAGGCGAAGCAAGAATCCGGCCCTGCGATCGAGCGCGAGGTGCAGCCGCGCGCCGCAGGAGTGAGCGTGCAGGCCCCTTGCCGCTGCGCTCAATATTCTCGACGACCAAAGCTTCACAGCGACGACCAGAAGTCTGATGAATTCCCGGCGTTGCATTCCGACGCCGTACACTGGTTCCTTCTATCGGCCCGGCGGCGAAGAATCCGACGAAACACTGACTGCCCCGACGATCCCGAAAGTCGGCTTACCCTCCGGGAGCGGCGGATTTTCTGCGCCGAAGCGAAATTCCCGATGTGCCACAAGCTGACATCTGTAGGGTGGGCAAAGGCGCGCTTGCGCGCCGTGCCCACGCGTTCAATCACTCTCCAAAGCTGCCGGCGAACTCACCGACATCGCCCCCCAGTCGGGCGGCAAATCTCCGCGCGCGACGTAATGTTTGAAGCTGCTGAACGGCCAATCGGACACACGCCGCACCAGCCCGTGCTTCACGGGATTGTAGTGAATGGACGATCAATGTATCGCACCAACAGATCGCTTGACCGGTCGGCGAGCGTGACCGTGAAAAAGTATAGTCCGCCTTCGATGCTGGCACGCCGATAGTGGGACATCAGCGCCTCGGACGCGTGGGCACGGCGCGCAAGCGCGC
>DATBHB010000049.1:0-10577 GCA_036557705.1 Xanthobacteraceae bacterium | reverse complement strand
GCTCGTCCTCCATACCGCCGCGTTCTGGCTGATGCATGGCATACGCGCCGCGATCCCAAAGGCGAGCCCGCTCGCCAGTGCCGAGTTCGCGACCATCCGACAGCGCCTGATCAAGATCGGGGCGCGCGTGATCGAGCACATCGCGCGCATCCGCGTCCAGCTGCCGACCAGTTGCCCCGACGCGGCGCTGTTCCGCTGCCTCGCACTCGGCCTCATGCCGTCCGGCCCATAGGTCGCGGGGCTACGTGCCCCGACCAGCCGCCGACACGGCACATCAACCCCGAACGCGTCGCATCACGAGTTGCCTCACACCGATCGCGCCGGACGGAACGGCGGCGCGCCCCAGCTCGCCCCACGTGCAAAGAGACGCCGCGTGATGCATGATTGCGCCTAACCTTATATCGCAAACCCCGAGAAGGAGTTCCTACCGAGGTTCGCGAGACGGAAGCTGATAATGGACAAGGTCACACGCCGCAACTGAGACCTGATAATCTGACTGGCTCTTCTGAGGCCTCCTCTGTAACACGGCCAGCTGCGCGCGGAACAATGATGGCCCGGGGCCCATGCCCCAAATACAAGGCCGGATAGATTTGTGCGGACCATGTCTCCATCCAAAGATTCCGATTGCGACGCGCGGCCGATCCATAGTCAGGTTAAGTTCTAGCTAATGCACCTGAATTGCCCGACCACATATATATCGATTGGGTGCTCGGAAATGTGATCGACAAGATTGTCATAAGCCCGTACCCTGATCAGAATTACGAAAACTTGGACTCGCCATAGAGGCAAAAGACCCGAGCCTTGCGGATCGCGTGGAGCTGTCGGAATTACACGAACGCCGGTACGCACCCAACTTTTAATCCAGCGCCAGCTGGGTCGTCGGCTGGTGGCTTTGACATCTGTCGCCGCGCGCCGGGCTGGCCGGGCGATGATGCCCTACAAAGGGGGCAAAGAGCGCATCCCATGCACGATGAAAATCCATTTCGCGCTCCAGCTCGCGAACCGAAGGCCGGCACCTTCCACCAGCCGGCGCACGGCTTTGGGATGAAGCGTGCCCCCGAGGCTGCGGTGCTGAGCTTAAGCGGCCCGACGACTGGCGAGCACCAGAAACTCGGCGAAGGACTGTTGGAATTGCCCCTCGTTGCAAATGCAAGCGTGCCCCAACGAAGGACGAGAGGTAAGCAAACAAGATGAAGGTGAGCGGCCTGACCATCTCGGCCCGCGTGTGCTATGACGCCCGCATGCCGCAGTGTACGCTTCCCGCCAGCTTCATTGAGCCGTGCCTTCCCACCTCGCCGGTAAGCCACCGGTCGGGCCAGAATGGGTCTACGAGATCAAGCACGACGGCTACCGACGTAGGCTTGCGGCGACCTCGATTGCGAGGCTGCTTAATGCGCTGCCGGCGACTCAGGCCGGTTAACCTCCATCGGGGCAATCAAATTGTCCTGAATCTCTTCCTTGATTGTTTCGAGCCACTGCTCGGCACGGGTAGCTCGGCTCCGAAGGAGTTCGACCTCGGCTTGAACCTGAGATATCCGATCCTCCGCGGCTCGCAGTTGCATGGAGAGCCGGTGGGCGAGAGTCATAGCCCGGTCGAGGTTTCCTTTTGAGACATTCGCCGCCTCTCGGAGCGCAGCCATCACAGCTTGGCCCGCTTGGTCGATCGGGTCACTTCCTTCACGCGGCTTTTGTTTGGGGGCAAAAGCAGACACTTCGGCCGTACCGGTGCGCTGGTCCATTTTTTGTTCCTCTATTGACCCTCACAGCCAAAAGCGAGGCATAATCACTAAACTCTGTGGCGGATTATCACCGCGCTCTCTCTGTCGCTGCCGTTTAATCCAGTTGTCGATTTTTCGCCGCGCTGCCCCATCCGCCTCTTCTCGCGATCCGCTGAATTTGCCCACAGTGGAATTTCCATTGGCCTGGTCGAGAAAGGAGATGAGCAGAGTCCACTGATTCCGGCCCAGGCTTGCGCGAATGACGTACTCAATGCCCTCGTGGTGCATGACGCCGAATTATTACTAGAGGCAGGGTTTTCAGCCGAGGCGAAGACCCGCGCCGCGGTGCCGTCCTGATTCAGCGTGATGACTGCGTCGAGCTTCGGAAGTCTTCGAAACCTTCTGTGCAAGCTTACCGCATGCTTAGCTGCCGCGGAAGCACGATAAGGGTCCTTGGGGTAGACTGAATTGATGCGGTCGGCCGCTCGACAGAGCGACCCAAGTCGATGAATTTGGCCTGCGAGGCGGTCTTCCGGGAGGCATAGGAGGATTGGGGCGCTGACGTACGGGAATGGCACCATGAACATACTTCGATCAATCTTCGTCGGGGCCGCGCTACTGGCGTTGCCGGCCCAAGCGCAGGAGCACCGCTTTGAGGACGACCCAATTGCGATCGTGCGCGAAAATTTCGTCGCATGTGAGGTACTCTCGCAATTGCAGCGCGTCATGGAGAATCCGCGCTTTCTGCTCGCCGGCGAGTGCGACCCGCTCCGCGCAGGAGATCAGGTCCGCATCTACGCAAGGCGTGGACCATACGTCTGCATCTATCCGCGCGACACGATCTCGCTCTGCAAATGGACGCACGACAAAGTATTATCGAAATAACTCTTTTGAGCCGAGCGCACTGCAAGCTAGATCGCCAGCTCTTAGCGTGCGCGCGCGTCGGCTCATAGCTATGCATCGGTGCGCGCCAGGCTGCGGCGAAGACCGCGCTCGCTGCAGGTGACCGGATTTTGCCGGCGCGCCCTCCGCAATGGCTCCCTCGACAGCGTACCGTGGTCGAAATCCCCACCACGCATTAGATTAGGGTGTTCTCATTAATCGCGCCAGATCGGAACCCGCCTACTTAGCGGGCAGGTCGACGCCCTCGCCAGGGACCGTCCGCGCGGGCGGCACCCCTGATTGTGATCCGTTCCGCTTTCGTAGTAGCATCCCTCACCTAAACCGGAAGGGAGGATGACATGGCCCAGCTCTCGCATTTTGGGCCCTACCTATGGATTTCGTTCGACGTCGGCCTGCCACCGGGGGCGCAACACAGCTGGTCGTGGGGACCAAATCCCGGATTCCTGCGTTCTGGTCTGGTTGCCACGGCTCACCCGGAGCCGGAGGGGATCGACACCACGACAGGCGTGGAGCGTCGACTGATCGTATCAATGATCCAGTCTCACCGCACTGCTGTCGACGCCCAATTTGTTCATGTGTTCGTTCGCAACGTAGGTACAACGCCCGTGCACAAGTACTCGCTCTGGCTTACCGTAGTTAACCCCTAAGCTCGAAAAGGAGGAGCTATGAGGATCCTCACAGCCCACGACCCAGAGGGCCACATTCACGAAGTTGTGCTTAGTCCGGCGGACGCGCCACCCGCAACTGTTACGACGGAGACCGGTCTGTTGGTGACCGAGCTTGAGGCCCCGGTGGGAGTCTCCGGGCTTGATCTAAGCGACCCAGAGCGCAGCCGTCAACAACTGGATAAATTGGTGCAGCAGCTCCGAGATTCCCATGTAGAAGTGAAAACCGCGAAGCTTAGACGGAAAAAGTAGGAGGAGCCGCAAGCGCCGCCCGCACCGGGCAGTGGTCTGCCTTCAGCGCGGCGGTGCTGATGGACCAAATCCGGGCACTGTTACCAGCCGGTAGGCCCCTCTTGTTGACTGCTGTCTTGCTACTCACGCCAGTGCCTTCGCCTTGCTTGCCGCGATTATATTAATCCGGCATTGCGTCAGCAGCAGTTTGGGGAACACGGCCCTTATTAGCGCGTTATCGCTGGCTCTGCGGCCGGTAGGTAGAACTGGCGCCGGAAATCTGGACAGGACGATAGGTGGAGTTTCTGCCTGACTGCGGGCACGCTGTGCCAGCGAATCAGGAGAGACAATGAAGCGACGACCACGCCGGAACCACACACCGGCCTTCAAAGCGGGTCTTGGGATCTGCTGCGGCACACCGCTCGCTTACGATGTGATAGGCGAAATGGGTCTTGTAGGTGCTCACGACGCCCAATCCTCCTCCGCCTCGCGCCTCACGGCCGGCGCGTTGGATTCTTGAACTTGAGCCAGTCGCTTCTCCGGCCGGAACGGGTAGGGCGAACCGATACACGCAGGTGCGCTACCACAGCGCCGCGAGCCCAGACCAGATCGACTTTGCTGATTGCGAACGTGCACATCGCAATCGCGATGGAGAGCACGATCTCTTGAAAGATGGTCATAACGTTCGCCCGCATGAATGCCCCGACCCGCCGGATGTCGAAACGACCGGCCGGGATTGGCCGCAACTTCCTGCCGAGTGCGCTGCGTCCGGGCGGGTCATAGCGCCGTAAAGGTGAGCAAGGCGAACGTAGCGACTCGTACGGCGCCGAAATCGTAGGGCGCGCTCTGTCTAGTGCTTGGCCTCGATGCTCTGCCTCGGCCGTGCCCGCATTTTGGACCGATCGATCGCCCTCGGGCTGCGAGCGGCCACGCCGGGCTACGACCGGATAAGGAAGGGGCGTTTTCGCCGATGTCACATTATAATGTGCTCCGCTTAATACTCCCCTATCGACGTAAGGCAGGTTGCCCTTGTGGATGACCGCGCGTGCTGCCTGCCCGAAGCAGTTGGTCGGCGGATGTGAGTGCTCAAGGCGTTTCCTCCCTCGGCTTAGCCTTGAGCTCCGCGAGGGCCACCCCGCTCGCCGACAAAGGGCGCGGTGGTCGCGCCGCGCGAATCCAAACCGTGACGACTCGTCGCAGCACAATTTGGCGACTTCGCGCCGCGAGAAAGCTGTGTCACATAACGAGTAGGGGCGATCCGTCTCGTGAAAAAGCAGTAGGAGATTTACAAATGTCAGATCGAACGACCAAGCTTCTTCTTGCAACAATTGCGCTTGGTCTTTGGGCCAACCTCGCGGTTTTCCTATTCCGGCCAGTCGTAGCGCTCGCCCAGAGGGATGATGCCACTATGATCTTGAGCCATGTGAGCACTATCGAGGATGAGCTTGAACAAATCCAAACAGGCTCATGCTCCAATACAAAGATTTGCTCGCCAACGCCCTTGCCAGCTTACGCCAAATAGGGTCGTGCCGCTGTTTCTCTCTGGCGGGGTCTCGCTGATGCTGAAAAGACCCGACCTGCTGATAGTCAACGGCGCCGGGCCCTCCTTGAGGCGCGGTGGAGTTAGATTAGACTAGCTGCCGAAGCCGCCGCTCTGGCGCAACGAGCAGCGCGCAAGGTGGTGCCAGAAAGCGGTGGTTTTGGTTGAACAAATCCGAGCAGGACTGCCGAAAGGAAGCCGAAAACAAAAAGCCTTGCGATGTAATGCATGAAACACCCCCCAGCCGCACCATCAAAGTTAATTAAGGTCAAACTTTGCGGGTTGGCACATACCATCGACCCCGACTCGCTCAAGATCAAAAGCGCGGTTGCGCCGGCCGTGAAGCGCGAAGCCGAAGAAGATTGGCGCCGTGAGCACGTACAGGACGCCTATCGCATCGACCGGTGGGGACGTTGGCGACAGCGTCTGTCGCCGGAATCGACGATCTAGTTGTTGCCCGAGCAGCATATGAGGCCGCATGCAAACGCTGGCCGTGTGACGCAGTCACACTGCGGCAGGGCGCTCGCAGAGCGCCTCGCGGTCGTGGTCATGCTATCTCGCGTCGGTCTCGGGTGCTCCGGAGACGTCATTTGGGGCGCGGAAACACCATAAATTCGCCTGCCCGATCAAGTTCAATCTCATCCGCTGGATTAATGCGGTCAATGTGTGCGCAAGCAGTGTTGGGAGACTAAACACATGTCAGTTCGTTTCGCCTCTTTGGCCTTTGGCGTCGCCGCCGGACTGCTCCTGTGGTTCCCAGTAATCCAGTGCGCCGCCGAGTCCAGCGCGGTAGCGACACGAGGTAGAGCCATCCTTCAAGAAAAATGCGGGCGTTGCCACGCTATCGAGGCCGTCGGCGAGAGCCCGCTTCAGAAAGCGCCACCGATGCGAGATATCTATGCCCGGTTTAATCCCCGTGAGTTGCAGGCAGAACTCTCAGAGGGCAAGGTTTCCAAACATAAGGAGATGCCGCAGATCGCCTTTTCCGACGAAGATGTATACGCGATCCTTACGTACCTCTATGCTCTCGCTGTCAGAAAATAAAGTTTACGCGGGAAGGTATCCAATTTGAACTCGCTTCGAGCAGCGGATGGTGCAATAGCGATGGGTTGTGTCTTCTGTGATCTAGTACCGCCATGACCGTCTCAGCCCTGCGACGGGCTGAGCCGATTGAAGCGTTCCTTTTGCTCGTCGCTCAGAGATGCGTAAAATTTCTCCAGCGCAGGCTGCACGGTCTGCATGGCGTGCAGCATCGCATCGAGCCGCTGCTCCATCGCTTGCAGCCGGCCGACCGGCGTGAGCATCCGTTCGGTGGGGCACTCCGAGTTCAACGCATCGGCCGCCTGCGACATCGCCTCTTGTAATCCCTGAAGCGCGCTGCGCTGCGCTGAATCGGGTTGCACCGCGCGCTCGATCCGCTCCAGAGGCAACTTTCCGATACCCGCTGCCCGTGCGCTGCAGATTTGCGTCAAATCGCGCTGCGCCTGTTGTTGATCGTCGTTGTCGGTGTCCAGCGCATCGAAGCGCGCTTTCTGTTCGTCATTGAGCGAGTCGTAGAACTTCTCGAGGGCAGGGCGCACGGTGCGCACCGCCGCCGACATAGCCTCGAGCCGCTGGCGCATTGCCTCGATCCGCCCCGTCGGTGTGCTCGGCAGCGCCGTCGGGCATGCTGCCTTGAGGGTGTCGAGCGCCTTCGCGGTGGCGTCCTTGAGGTCGTTCAGAAGGCCGCGCTGGGCATCATTCGGCTCGACGGTTTGCGCGATCCGCTCGATCGGCCAGTCCGTCAGCCCCGCGGTTTGCCCACTGCAGAGGTCGGCCTCGATGTTCCGGCCAGCGGAGGCGCGAGCGTAGGGACCGCGAGCGGAGCCGCCCCGAGTGTAGTCGCCGCCATAGCCACCTGATGAAGGACCGACCGAGGCATAGGCCCCGCCATAGCCGAGGGCGTAAGCGCCGAACATGCCGTTGTAAAAGTCGTCGTAGGCGTAAGGCCAGAACGTGTCATACGCGTATGGGTAGAAGGTGTATTCGACGAAATCATCGTAGGCGTATGGCCAGAACAGCGGGCCGATCCAACCGATCACGATCGGGTAGGCGGAATGGCGCCGCCATTGTGGGTTGAAGAACCCGCCTTGGAAGGTCGAGCGCGCGAGCGTGCGCGCACCGGGATCGCGGGCGGAAGACAGGTCGGCAAAAGTCTGGTTGCGCAGCACCCCGCCTGAGAAGGCGCGGGGATTGCTGGCCGCTCGCGCGCGGGAGGCAGACCGCGGAACGAGTCGGTTCACCTGATTCGGCGGAATCACTGCTTGTCGCGGAGCGAGGTTCCGTTGTGCCGACGGCGCAGCCGCGCGGCTCGCCCTGCTCTGCTGAGTCGCCCCTTGTTGCGGACCCGCCTTTTCTTGTCGCGCGGCGTTGCGGCCGCCGCGCGCGGACGGTGCTGCGGCCGAAGTGCCGACCGGTCCGCCCGGGCGGGCCAAATTTTCCCGCTGGTTCGGTTGCGCAACTCTCGCGTTGCCGCGGCCGTGGGCATTGCGGCCGCTGACTTGCGGCTGCGCCGGAGCCGCAGGCTTCGGCGGCGCGCGCCGCCCCATGGCCGAAGTTTCCGGGCCGCCGGGGGACCGGGCAGATCGTTGTGGAACAGCCCCGGGCGCTTGCGCGTGCCGCGGCGCGGCGGCTGGTGGCGCGTGCCGCGGCGCAGCGATGTACGGAGTGGGCGCGGGATGTGGGGCAGGCGCGGCGCGCGGGGCCGCGATGTGGGGAGCGGGAGCGGCATGCGAGGCAGGCGCGGCGATGTGCGGTGCAGGAGCTGGGTGCGGCGCGGGCGCCGCATGCGGCGCCGGAGCTGCAGGAGCAGCGCGCACGGCCGGCGGTCCCCCACCTCCTTTATGCGGTTGCGCCGCGGCGCTCGTTGCGATTGCAGCGCAGACGATAAACATTGCCGCGATGCGAATATTCGAGTGGAACATAGCACCATCTCCTGCGCCAGCCGCCAATCACTAACGTTCGGGCCGGCGCCGGGTTTCACGGCGCGGGTTTCTCAGCCCCCGTGTTCCACGGCGCGCCATTTGTTCGAGTAAATCACGACTATCCGCGGGCCTCGTTTGCTGCGGTGCGCGAGTCGGCTTCTAGCACCTTTCGACGGTTCGCCCCGTTTCAATGTCGCGGTAGCGATTGGGGCGAACCCAACATGCAAATGTTGCTCGGGGCGACCATATCGGCGCTGATGACCCGATGCGGCACGAATCGAAGTTCCGCAGTGAGGGGCCTGCTGCCGTTTTGGGTGCTATCCTTGCATAAAAGCACGGCAAGGGCCCCCCAACGCCCCCGTCTCGATTCAGAACGGTTCAGGTCGCCCCAAGGACTTCCCGGCTATGCCGCGGCAGTCTGAGGGTTGCCGCACCGGCTACTTTCGTGGGAGGTCGCCACATGAGCGAGCGCGTTGTAGACGAGGGGCAGAGCTGGGCTTCGGACATCATCGGGGTCGTCAGCGGTGTCGGGCTCTATTCGGTCCTGTTTTTTCTTGTAACCTTCCTGTGCCTATACGTTCGGGCTTGAAGCCGGCGACGATTACGGTTGGAGGGTTATGCTCCACATGCGACGGCGCCAGTTCATCACGCTGCTCGGCGGGGCGGCGGCCGCGTGGCCGCTGGCGGCGCGCGCAGCAGTCGGCGATGCCGGAGATTGGCTTTCTCAGCGGACGATCACCGAACGACTCTGTCGCCAATGTCGCTGTATTCCGCCAGGGCCTCGCAGAACCGGCTACGTGGAAGGACGAAACGTCAAGGTTGAATACGTTGGGCGGAAGGACACTATGACGGGAACCCGACGTGCATCGCAGATTTGATCCATCATCCAGTTGCAGTGCTCACCGTTTCAACATCGCTGCAGCGCTGGCGGCCTAGCACGCGATCACTACTGTTCCCATCGTGTTCGCTGCTAACGGTGACCCGGACAAGCTCGGCCTTGTCGCCAGCTTTAACCGACCGGGCGGCAACCTAACCGGTGTGAGCTTCGTCATAAAAAAGCTCGGTACGCGATACCCACTGCTACCATCAGAGAAGCGATCACGCCGACGCTCCAGATGATCGCCTGCTCAACTCGCATCCACGGTTTCAATTTTCGTGTGCTCATCGCCAAGGCATCCAAGGATTGACCGCCCCGCCACCGGCCTCTCCTGGCAGCCCCGCGCCTGTAGTAATAATATCTTGGCGGCATGCACTACGAGGGCATTGAGTACGTCATTGGCGCAAGGCTGGGCCGGGAGCAGTGGACTCCGCTCATCTACTTTCCCGACCAGGCCGCTGGAAATGCCACTGTGGTCAAATTGAGCGGACCGCGAGAAGAGCCGGATGGTGCAGCGCGGCGAAAAATCGATAACCGGATTAAACGGCAGCGACAGAAAGACCGCGATGATAATCCGCCATAGACTATAGTAATTAATTATGCATCGTTTTGGCTGTGAGGCTCAGTAGAGGAACAAAAAATGGACCAGCGCACCGGTACGCCCGAAGTGTTTGCTTTTGCCCCCAAGCAAAAGCCACCTGAAGGAAGTGACCCGGTCGACCAGGTGGGTCAAGCTGTCGTTGCTACGCTCCGAGAGGCGGCGAACATCTCAAAAGAGAACGTCGACCGGGCTATGACTCTCGCCCATAGGCTCTCAATGCAACTGCGAGCCACAGAGGATCGGATATCTCAGCTTCAAGGCGAGGTCGAACTACTTCGGAGCCGAGCAGCCCGCGCCGAGCAGTGGCTCGAAACAATCAAGACAGAGATTCAGGACAAGTTGATTGCCCCGATGGAGGCCAACCGGCCTGAGTCGCCAGCAGCACATTGAGCAGCCTCCGGCAATCCCATCCCCGAAACCCGCTGTGCCAGCTGCCCGCACGATATCTCTCGCCTTCGGCAATGGTGAGGACAATGAACGCAAGCGCGACCTGGCGGCGCAGAATGCTTTAAAAAACGGCTTTCCTGATGCGGTGAGGAAAGCGCGGCGGGCGGCCGCCCGGCGCGGGCGACGCTTGCGCATCATGTTCACGGACGAAGCGCGCTTCGGGCGCATGAATCGCATTCGCCGGTGCTGGGCGCCGATCGGCGCGGCCCGAGGTCGCCGCCCAACTCATCCGCGAATACATCTACTTGTACGGTGCCGTCTCGCCCAAGGATGGCACTTGCGTCTATTTGATCATGCCGACATCGAACACAGCAAGCTTCCAGGCGACCGCTCCCATTGCTCATCGCTTAGCCAAAACAGGTTTCTGCGCACGATCCCAGATCCTCTTCCACAAACGAATCAGGATCGTATTCTCAGAGTAAAAAAATTAATGAGTTCTGATTCTAGTCCATGCGCCAACAACTCCGAAAGCCAGGTAGAATCATTTATGGGCACCTCGAAAAATTGCTCTCGATACCGATCGCGTGCAGCTCCGGCGTGAACGTAAATGAATCGGAACGGGAACGAAGCGGAATCATTTGCCGGCAATTCTGTGGCGCCGAATGAGTAGCGCTTATTTTTCGAAGTGCCCT
>DATBHB010000048.1:0-19074 GCA_036557705.1 Xanthobacteraceae bacterium | reverse complement strand
CCAGCTCATCAAAACAGGCGACTATCAGGCGCGCTCGTTCACGGCGTTGGAGGCGGCAATGTAGCCATGAGTGCAGGCTTTGCCGAGGCCATGCATCAAGTGAGCTCCACTGGCTTCGCCACCGGCGTAGAGACCCGGGATGACCTGGCCTTTCATGTCGAGGACCTGGGCCTTGCCGTTGATCCTCAATCCCCCGCATGAATCGTGCCATTCGATAACGATCCGAGCGGCATAATAAGGGGGTGTTGCGATGGCGTGCATGGGGGCGTCCGGCCCACGCTCGAAGTCGGGGTCGGCACCCTTCGCGACGAAGGAGTTCCACCTGGCCACCGTCTCCTTCAGGTAGGTCAGGGCGACTTTTTGGTGTTCGTTGCCCGCCCGGATGGCCGCGGCCAGTTCCTCGATCGTGTCGGCCTTGAAGAACAGACCGTTGTCTCCTGTGTAGGGCGGTTTGACATTCCATTTCGCGCGGTCAACCGCCGCCTGATCGAAGATTGCCCAGATCGGACCGGGGAGAAAATGCGGTGGCTGCGAGCCTTCGTTAATGGCCAAGGCAGCGTCAATGGCAAAGTTGTCGTCATAGACCGCCTTGACCGCGTCGGGCCTGCAGTTGCGCCAATCTCCCTGAACGTACTCATTCCATTTCTTGATGGCGCCGTTTTGTGGATACTCGCTCGACCCAAGCCGTTGCGTAACCCTCATCTCATTGAAGAATCGCTTTCCTACCTGGTTGACGGCGATGAGGTGCTGGAAGCCGGCGAAGCCGACGTTGACTCCACCCGCTCGACGGTAGGGGAAGTGAGCGGCTCCTGGAAGCTCGAGATCGGCTGCATCCATGGCGCCAAGCACCGTTGTTACGCGACGGGAGGAGCGGTTGTGGTAGCCCTGCTCCATTCCGTCGAGCGCCGCCCCGACATTCATCCCGGCAATGATGCCGCTGGCGTCGGCGGCGCGGCCCGGCCCGCCCAGCCAAGCCCAAGCCTTCGCTGTCAGAGACGGCTCCAGGCCCCCCGGGTGGAACATGGCGCGGAACTGCGGGTTGCCATTGTTTCCGCCGGTACCGACGATGACCGCCTTGCGCGCCCTGATCGTGACGGTCGGCCGTTCGTCCTTGATCAGGCCCTCGGCCCATACGCCGCCGGTGAATTCGCCATAGCTGACGAATTGCTCACCAGTTTGCGGGTCGCGCCTCGGCGTGTAGCTCGCCCGGATACCGAGGACCCTGCCCGAGAGCTGGCTCTCACGGATGATCTCGTCCATGTGGCGGTTGAGCATGAACTGGACGCCCTTCTCCTTGGCGCTTAACTCCAATGGTCTGGCGATCGCCGTGCCCCTCCCCAGGACGCCTCGCCCGCCACGGGCTGTCTGGTCGTCCATTACAATCGGTGAGAGGCGACTTGCGTGCCCGAGAACCTTTCCGTCGGCGTCCCGTCCCGCATCTTCCTGGGTTACTGTTCCTGCTCTCACGTCGGTGACAGCCCCCAGTTTGAACATCGCGGTCGCCCTTCTCGCGCGGGACAGGCCTCCTTCATCGTGTGTGCCGGAAATTCGTGTGAATTTGACGTAGTTGTCCAGGAGGAACTGTCTAACCGGGGCAACGTTGTCGGCCCAGGCACGCAGGACTTCCCGGTTGTTGTACCGGTATGCGGCTCTGGCACCGGTGTTCACTACAGTCCAGTCGGTCTGGTCGCGAAATAGAAGATCGGGATCGTCCCGCATTGCCTCCGGCGGTTCCAGCGGGGCGATTGTGATTAATCCTTCCGGGTCCTTTTTTCCTGCGAGATCGCGCAACTGAATTGCGTCACCGGCGCCCAGGGAGACGTTCCCATTGCTGTGGATCATTGTGCCGCCGATGTCGAAGTTCTGTTCAACGACGATCACCGACGCGCCGAGGTCGCGGGCGCGGATGGCGGCGGGAAGCCCCGTGGCTCCTGCCCCGAGGACGACGACATCCGCTTCGTAGTCCCAAGCAATGGCTTGGGCTTGCGTGGGGCCGGTCGAGGCGGTGCCAAACGCTGCTGTGCCAACGCCGATTGCGGCACTCCGCTTGATAAAATTGCGACGATTGAGCTTCTTTTTGTCGAGTATCGATACTGAATCGCCTACTTTATTCTTGGACACATTGATCCTCCATTCTTGGACATATCGACCGGGATTCCCCAGATGGTCTCCGAACTGACGTGAATTTTTGCGCTTTTCGAACCTCCCGACAAGCCAGTCGTGGTGTCCGACATCAGCGCCTGTAAGACAGATTTAGCGGGTTGAGGAAGGGAGGATTTCTGGCTCATCGTAACGAAACCAGACAGAAGCTGATCGCCCAAGGCTTGTCTCCGCTCGTGACCTGCGGCGCGGATTTCGGCGCGCTTATACGCAAGCAGTATGACGAGTACGGCCGCATTATTCGCGAGACGGAAATCAAGGCAGATCGATCCGTGACTTCAGCTTAGGGCCATGAGCCTCGAGTCAAGGCGGCCAGTGAGCCGGCGTTATGTCAGAAGATCTTCCGAGAGTGGAGGAATTCTTGTGCGCCGCAGCGGCGGCGAGCGTCTGAAGCAGCGGGTACCGTCCGATTATGCGGCTCCCTGGACTTCGCGCTCCACAAGCCGTCCGATATCGCGCATGGCAACGGCGAGAGATGCGGGGTACAGGCCCCGTAGCCCCGGTCAGGCGGGCGGAGCGGCAGCGGGCGCAGGAGCGGCGGCGGCGGCCTCGGCGCGGGAGCGGTCCTCGCGGCCCTTCGCATCCATGTCGCGGTCCACGAATTCGATCACCGCAACCGGGGCGGAGTCGCCATAGCGGAAGCCGGCCTTGAGCACGCGGGTATAGCCGCCGTTGCGTGCCTTGTAGCGCGGACCAATTACCTCGAAGAGCTTCTTGACCATGGCGAGATCGCGCATCTCGGCAATCGCCTGGCGGCGCGCATGGAGATCCCCGCGCTTGCCGAGCGTCACCAGTTTTTCCACGATCGGCCGCAGATCCTTCGCCTTCGGCAGCGTGGTGACGATCTGTTCGTGGCGCATGAGCGCCGCCGCCATGTTGGCGAACATCGCACGGCGATGATCGGACCTGCGGTTGAGCTTGCGGTGGACATTGGCGTGGCGCATTTCAGACTCCAGAGGACAGAGGACAGAGGACAGAGAAGAAAGACGACAATCAATCTGTCGTCTGTCCTCTGTCGTCTGTCGTCCGGTTAGTAATTATGATCCTCGAAGCGCTTGGCCAGCTCGTCGATGTTGTCCGGCGGCCAGCCCGGCACTTCCATTCCGAGATGCAGGCCCATCTGGGCGAGCACTTCCTTGATCTCGTTGAGCGACTTTCGCCCGAAATTGGGCGTGCGCAGCATTTCGGCTTCGGTCTTCTGAACGAGGTCGCCGATATAGACGATGTTGTCGTTCTTGAGACAGTTGGCGGAACGCACGCTGAGCTCGAGCTCGTCGACCTTCTTGAGGAAGGCCGGATTGAATGCGAGATCGGGTATGGCTTCGGCCGGGCCGACCTCCTTCGGCAGTTCCTCGAAATTCACGAACACGTTGAGCTGATCCTGGAGGATGCGCGCCGCATAGGCGACCGCGTCGTCGGGCGCGACTGCGCCATTGGTCTCGATGCTCATGGTGAGCTTATCGTAGTCGAGGATCTGGCCTTCGCGCGTATTCTCGACCTTATAAGAGACCTTGCGCACCGGCGAATAGAGGCTGTCGACGGGAATGAGCCCGATCGGCGCATCCTCGGTGCGGTTGCGCTCGGTCGGCACGTAACCCTTGCCGGTATTGACGGTGAACTCCATGCGGATTTCGGCGCCTTCATCGAGCGTGCACAGGGCGAGGTCGGGATTGAGCACGACGATGTCGCCGACGGTCTGAATATCGCCGGCTGTCACCGTGCCCGGACCCTGCTTCTTCACGACCATCCGCTTGGGCCCATCGCCCTGCATCTTGATCGCGATGTCCTTGATGTTGAGGACGATGTCGGTCACGTCCTCGCGCACCCCCGGTATCGACGAGAATTCGTGGAGCACCCCGTCGATATGGACCGACTGCACGGCCGCGCCTTGCAGCGAAGACAGCAGAATGCGCCGCAGCGCATTGCCCAGCGTCACGCCGAAGCCGCGCTCGAGCGGCTCGGCAACCACCGTGGCTTCGCGCCTGGGATCGCCACCGGGCGAGACCTGCAGCTTGTTGGGTCGAATCAGTTCCTGCCAGTTCTTCTGGATCGTCACCTTGGCACCCATCGGATCGAGTGGCGCGCGAGCGCGCGCATCCCACTCGGCGGCGTGAGAATGATCAGTAGCGACGGACGACTGAGGCCTGCGTCGGATGAGAATGTCTTCGGTCATACGCGACGCCTCTTGCGTGGACGGCATCCGTTGTGCGGGATCGGCGTCACGTCACGGATCGACGTAATGGTGAACCCGGCCGATTGCAGCGAGCGCAGAGCCGACTCGCGGCCTGAGCCGGGCCCTGCGACCTCCACTTCGAGGGTGCGCATGCCGTGCTCCTGGGCCTTCTTGGCGGCGTCCTCGGCGGCGACTTGCGCCGCATAGGGCGTCGACTTGCGCGAACCCTTGAAACCCATTGTACCGGCCGACGACCAGGCGATGGTGTTGCCTTGGGCATCGGTGATGGTGATCATCGTATTGTTGAAGCTTGCATTCACATGCGCAATGCCCGAAGCGATGTTCTTGCGTTCGCGTCGACGGACGCGGGTGGTTTCTTTCCCCATTCAGGTTCCTTTCGCGGCTCGGCGGTACCGGGCCGTTGCCTTGTCCCTACCCTCCCTTTTGCTGGGAAGGACAGGGGGGAGGTGGTTGACGGGTCCCGCTACTTCTTCTTGCCGGCGATCGCCTTGGCCGGACCTTTGCGGGTCCTGGCATTGGTATGCGTGCGCTGGCCGCGTACCGGCAGGCCGCGCCGATGGCGTAAGCCGCGATAGCAGCCGAGATCCATCAGCCGCTTGATGTTCATGGCGACTTCGCGCCGCAGATCGCCTTCGACCATGTAGTCGCGGTCAATGACTTCGCGGATCTGCAGCACCTCCTGGTCCGTCAGCTGCGAGACGCGGCGCTCCTGCGGCATGCCGACCTTCTGCATGATCTCATCGGCCTTCTTGGGACCGATGCCATGGATGTACTGAAGTGCGATAATGACCCGCTTGTTGGTTGGTATGTTCACGCCGGCAATTCGAGCCACGGTCCAACTCCTGTTGCCACCTCTTCCCTTACCGTCCCGCAAGCCGGGACGGTAAGGGAAGGAGGGCCGATGCTGCACGCCTCCCCTTCCCTTTCTCCCGGACGAGCGGGAGGCAGGGTGCGGGGCATCCCGCAAACGATAACACGACACCCTCCCCGCTGCCCCGGGGCCGGTATCGTCTGGTCTTCTCCGACTGGATTAGCGGCTTATTAAAGTATTCTGCTCCCCTTCGTCAACCTCGCCGGTGGGTAGATTTCACCGTAGGGTGGGCAAAGGCGCGTGGCAGAGAAGTGGAGCGGAGCACATTGGTTGGGCGCCTTTGCCCACGCGGTCACGATTCCGAAGGGGTCGACCGCGTGGGCAAAATCGCACCGGCGCACCGTCCCTTGGCCCGTGATGTCAGGCCGTGCCCGCGATTTTGCCCACCCTACGAGCTAACCGGCCCTACCGAGCACCGTTCAGAGCGCCTTCGATGGCCGTGGCCACAGCCTCGATTGAGGTCATGCCGTCAACCGTCTTGAGTACGCTTTGTGCTCGGTAATAGTCGATCAAGGGCGCCGTCTGTTCTCGGTAAGCGTCAAGGCGCCGCTTGAGAATCCCCGGGTCGTCGTCACTGCGCAAAGCCTCGCCTCGCGCCTTCGCCTGGGCGCTGCGGGTCGCGATCCGGTCGCACAGCACAGCGGGATCGACCTTGAGCTCGATGACCGCATCGAGCTTGAGCCGCTTCTCGGCAAGCATGCGATCGAGCGCCTTGGCCTGGGCGGTGGTCCGCGGAAAGCCATCGAGGATAAAGCCTTTGCTTGCATCCGGCTGGTCGATGCGGTCGGCGACAATCGCCACGACCAAATCGTCCGGGCACAGTTCCCCGCTGTCCATGATCCCCTTGATGCGGCGGCCGACGGGGGTTCCCGCCTTGACGGCGGCGCGCAACATATCGCCGGTAGAGAGTTGGACGATGCCGTGCTTTTCAACGAGACGTTGTGCCTGCGTGCCCTTCCCGGCTCCCGGTGGGCCGAGCAGGATCAATCTCATCGCCTGCGCCCCCGCAACTTCGAACGCTTGATCAGGCCTTCATATTGATGGGCGAGCAGGTAGCCTTGGATCTGCGCCACGGTATCCATGGTCACGCTGACGACGATCAGGAGCGAAGTGCCGCCGAAATAGAACAAGCCCGGCGAATAGGACAGAATAATCTCTGGGAGCAGGCATACCATCGCCAGATACACCGCGCCGATGCAGGTGATGCGCGAGAGCACGTAATCGATGTACTCGGCCGTGCGCTCGCCGGGCCGAATACCGGGGATGAAACCGCCGTGCTTCTTGAGGTTATCGGCGGTCTCAGTCGGATTGAACACCACCGCCGTGTAGAAAAAGGCGAAGAAGACGATCAATCCCACATAGAACAACATGAAGACCGGGCGCCCGCGGCCGAGCTCCGTGACCAGCATCTGGAGCCATTCCGGACCTTGCCCGGCATTGAAATTGGCGACCGTCGTCGGCAGCAGCAGCAAGGACGACGCGAAGATCGGCGGGATCACGCCCGACGTATTGAGCTTGAGCGGCAGGTGCGAGGTTTGGCCCTCGAACATGCGGTTGCCGACCTGGCGCTTGGGATACTGAATGAGCAGCCGGCGCTGCGCCCGTTCCATGAAGACGATGAACGCAATCACCACGACCGCCATCACCATGATGCCCAGCAGGAGACCGGTCGAGATCGCGCCCTGCCGGCCCAGTTCCAGTGCCTGCGCCAGCGCTGCCGGCAGCTGCGCCACAATACCGGACATGATGATCAGCGAAATGCCGTTACCTATGCCGCGTTGGGTTATCTGCTCGCCAAGCCACATCAGGAATATCGTGCCGCCGGTCAGCGTGATCACGGTCGAGATGCGGAACATCCAGCCTGGGTCGGTGACTGCATTGCCGGCGCCTTCGAGGCCGATCGCAATCCCGTAGGACTGAAACACGGCCAGCAACACGGTCAAGTACCGCGTGTACTGGTTCATTATCTTGCGGCCCTGCTCGCCTTCCTTCTTGAGCTGTTCGAGGGTCGGCGAGACGGTGGTGAGCAGCTGGATGATGATCGACGCCGAAATGTACGGCATGATATTAAGCGCAAAGATCGCCATCCGGTGGATGCCGCCGCCGGAGAACATGTTGAACATGCCGAGAATGCCGCCCGCCTGGGACTGGAAAATCTGATCCCACGCGGAGGGATCGATGCCGGGCAGCGGAATGTACGTACCGAAGCGATAGACGAGCAACGCCCCCATCGTGAACCAGATTCGCTTCTTGAGCTCCTCTGCCTTGGCAAGCGCCGAGAAATTAAGATTGGCCGCAAGTTGTTCCGCTGCTGATACCATTCGCTGACAGCTCCCGTTCCGCCCGATCGGTTGCCCGTTCGCCCGCTCCTATATGGGGTGCTTACGACCCCTTCGGATAGGGGTCAGGCGGCCTTTTCGGATTCCTGCGGCTTCGGCGCAAGGATTTCGACCGAGCCGCCGGCCCTTTCCACCGCTGCGACGGCGGACTTCGATGCGCCGTAGACGGCAAAAGCCACCTTGACCTTGATCTCGCCCGATCCCAGGAGCCGCACCCCGTCCTTGACGCGGCGGAGCACTCCGGCCTTGGCAAGCGCCTCGGCATCGACCTTCGCGGCCGGATCGAGCTTGCCGGCATCAATCGCGGCTTGCACGCGGCCGAGATTGATCTCATTGAGCTTCTTGGCGAAGGCAATATTGCGAAAACCGCGCTTGGGCAACCGGCGATGCAGCGGCATCTGGCCGCCCTCAAAGCCCTTGATGCGCACCCCCGTCCGCGCAGTCTGCCCTTTGCCGCCGCGACCGCCAGTCTTGCCAATACCCGAGCCGATACCGCGGCCGATGCGGCTCTTCTTCTTGCGGGCGCCTGGACGGTCGGCGAGTTCGTGCAGTTTCATCGGCGCTCCCCCTCTTTGGGTTCGTGCACACGAACGAGATGCGCAACCTTGGCAATCATTCCGCGCGTATGTGCCGTATCGGGACGTTCGACGATGCGTCCGATGCGATTGAGGCCGAGCCCGATCAGCGTCTCCCGCTGGCTGTGATGGCGGCGAATCGGGCTGCCGATCTGCTCGATCGTGATCGTCTTATCAGTTTTGCTCATGGCGCCCTACTCACTCACCGCCTCGGCTTCGCCGGCCTCTCGGCGGCGCGCCTGCAAGACAGATACTTTTATGTTGCGCCGAGATGCGACCGAGCGCGGGGAGTCCTGATGTTTGAGCGCATCGAAGGTCGCGCGCACCATGTTGTAGGGATTGGACGAGCCGAGCGATTTCGCCACCACATCCTGCATCCCGAGCGTCTCGAACACCGCACGCATCGGTCCACCGGCGATGATGCCGGTGCCGGGGGGAGCGGCGCGCAGGAATACCCGGCCTGCTCCATGACGACCAAGGACATCGTGATGGAGGGTGCGGCCTTCGCGCAGCGGCACCCGGATCAGGCTGCGCTTGGCCGCCTCGGTCGCCTTGCGGATCGCTTCGGGAACCTCGCGCGCCTTGCCGTGGCCGAAGCCGACGCGCCCCTTTTCATCGCCGACGACGACAAGCGCCGCAAAGCCGAAGCGCCGTCCACCCTTCACCACCTTGGCGACGCGGTTGATGTGGACAAGCTTGTCGGTGAATTCACTCTCGCGCTCTTCCCGGTCTCGGTCGCGTGGTTCACGGGCCATGTGTATCCTCTTAATTCTCAGAACTTCAGTCCACCCTCGCGCGCGGCGTCGGCCAGCGCCTTGACGCGGCCGTGATAGAGGTATCCGCCGCGATCGAAGACCACGTCTTTGATACCTTTCGCGACAGCCCGCTCGGCAACGCGTTTGCCGATCGCTTTTGCCGCCGCGGTATCGGCTCCGGTCTTCAGGCTCGTGCGCATGTCCTTTTCGATAGAGGACGCGGCAGCGAGCGTCTCACCTTTGAGATCGTCAATCACCTGCGCGTAGATGTGCTTGGAGGATCGGAAGACGGAGAGGCGCAGGCGGGTACCGGCGCTGCGCTTGATCCGCCGTCGCACCTTTTCCGTCCGCCGCGCGGTGCGGTCAGCGACTGTCGCCATGGCAAATCCTCGCTACTTCTTCTTGCCTTCCTTGCGGAAGACGAACTCACCGGAATATTTGACTCCCTTGCCCTTGTAGGGCTCAGGGGGCTTGAAGGCGCGGATCTCGGCCGCGGCCTGTCCGACCTTCTGCTGATCGATGCCGGAGATGACGATCTCGGTCGGCCGCGGCACGGTGATCGTGATCCCCTCCGGCACCGTGAAGTTGATATCGTGGCTGTAACCGAGCTGGACCTGCAAATTCCTGCCTTGGAGCTGCGCGCGATAGCCTACGCCCGTAATCTCAAGTTTGCGCTCGAATCCCTTGGTGACGCCCTCGACAAGGTTGGCGACCAGCGCCCGGTGGGTTCCCCACATGGCGCGCGCCCGCTTGGTGTCGCTCCGCGGATCGACCTTGATCCCGCCCTCCTCCATTTTGGCCGCTACGTCGTCGTGCAGCACCAGTTCGAGGGCGCCTTTGGGGCCCTTCATCTTGATGACCTGTCCGTCGATTGACGCGGTGACACCGGCCGGGATCGGGACAGCTTTCTTTCCGACACGAGACATGGCTAGAACACCGTACAGAGGATTTCGCCGCCGACATTGGCATCGCGCGCATCGTGATCGGCCATGACGCCTTTGGGCGTCGACAGAATCGCCACGCCGAGCCCGTTGTTCACGCGGGGCAGCGCCTTCACCGAGGCATAGACGCGCCGGCCGGGCTTGGAGACGCGCGAGATTTCGCGAATGACCGGCTCGCCATCGAAATATTTCAGCTCGATCTCAATCTCCTGGCGGCCACTGGCGTGTTCTACCGAAGCGTAGCCGCGGATGAAACCTTCGCTCTTGAGCACGTCGAGGACGCTCTGTCGCAGCCGCGACCCCGGTACCGAAACCTTGGATTTGTTGCGCATCTGGGCATTATAGATGCGCGCGATCATATCGCCGAGCGGATCGTTCAGAGCCATGCGTGCGATCTCCTTACCAGCTCGACTTGACAAGGCCCGGGATAAGACCGCGAGACCCGAGATCGCGAAGCGCGATGCGGCTCATCTTGAGCTTGCGGTAGTAGCCGCGGGGCCGTCCGGTCACTTCGCAGCGGTTGCGGATACGCGTAGCCGAGGAATTGCGCGGCAATTCGGCGAGCTTGAGGCTGGCGGCGAAACGTTCCTCCATCGGCTTCGTTTTGTCGCGCGCGATCGCCCGGAACTTGGCGCGCCGTTGCGCAAATTGTTTGGTCAGGCCTCGTCGCCGATCGTTCTTCTCAATCGAACTCTTCTTCGCCATTAAGGTCTCCTGGCTTTCCGCGTTTGAGGAACGATCCTCACTGCCGGAACGGGAAATTGAATGCGGTCAACAGCGCGCGTGCTTCCGCATCGGTCTTCGCGCTGGTGCAGACCGTCACGTCCATGCCCCAGATATCGGCTGCCTTGTCGTAGTCGATCTCCGGGAAGATGATGTGCTCCTTGATGCCGAGCGTGTAGTTGCCGCGCCCATCGAAGCTCTTGGGCGAGAGACCGCGGAAGTCGCGCACGCGCGGCAGCGCTATCGTGATGAGGCGGTCGAGGAACTCGTACATTCGCGACTTGCGCAGCGTGACCTTGCAGCCGATCGGCTGTCCGGTGCGCACCTTGAATGTCGCGATCGATTTCCTGGCGTTGGTGATCACCGCCTTCTGGCCAGCTATCAAGCCAAGGTCGGCTGCTGCCGTATCGACCTTGCGCCGATCGGCGACGCCTTCGCCGATCCCCATATTGATGACAATCTTCTCGATCGCCGGCACCTGCATGGGATTCTTGTAGCCGAACTGTTCGGAAAGCTGCTTGCGCACCACGGCGTCGAAATGAGTTCGCAGGCGCGGAACGACTCTTTCTTCGCTTTTGCGTGCCTTCTTCTCGCCGGGCGGCGCCTTCTGGCCCGCCTCGCCCTTCTCGCCTTTCGGCTGCGCCTGCTGTGCCGCCTTGGCCTTGTCACCCTTGGCGGGCTTGGCAGCTTTGTCGCCCTTTTCGGGTTTGGCAGCCTTGTCGCCCTTCTCGGGCTTGGCGGCCTTGCCGGCCTTCTCGCCCTTCGGAGGCTTCTTCTCAGTATCAGCCATCGATCTCGACTCCGGTGCGCTTGGAGAAGCGAACTTTGCGCCGCATCTCACCTTCGCCAACGAACTTGAAGCCGACGCGCGTCGGTTTGCCGTCCTTGGGATCCGCGAACGCCAGATTGGAAATGTGGATTGCCGCCTCTTTCGAAATGATGCCGCCCTCGCGTCCGGCAGCCTGTCTCTGGTGGCGCTTGACCATATTCACGCCGCGCACGATGGCGCGCGCCTCGGCCGGCCTCACTTCGACCACCTCGCCGGCGCGCCCCTTGTCGCGGCCGGTAAGCACGACAACCCTGTCGCCCTTTCTGATCTTGGCCGCCATCACAGCACCTCCGGCGCGAGCGAAATGATCTTCATGTGATTCTTGGCGCGCAGCTCCCTGGGGACCGGCCCGAAAATACGGGTTCCAACCGGCTCCATCTGCGGATTGATCAGCACCGCGGCATTGCGGTCGAAACGAATGATCGAGCCGTCGGGGCGCTTGATATCTTTTGAAATGCGCACCACGACCGCCTTCATCACATCGCCCTTCTTGACCCGGCCGCGCGGGATCGCCTCCTTGACCGAGACCACGATGACGTCGCCGATGGTAGCGTATTTGCGCTTGGAGCCGCCGAGCACCTTGATGCACATGACGCGGCGCGCGCCGGAATTGTCCGCCACGTCGAGGTTCGTTTGCATCTGGATCATGATCGGCTCCCCATTGCGATTGCGGCACTCACGCCACGACGGTTTTCTTCTCGCCGCGAATCACTTCCCAGCGTTTGAGCCGCGACAGCGGCCGGCGCTCCTCGATCCAGACGAGATCACCCACCGAGAACTCATTCTTCTCGTCGTGGGCGTAATACTTCTTCGAGCGGCGCACCGTCTTCTTCATGGCAGGATGCGTGAACCGCCGCTCAACGCGCACCACCACGGTCTTCTCCTGCTTGTCGCCCACGACCACGCCTTGCAGCGTACGCTTCGGCATTCTGGATCCTCTGCTTTAAGCCTTTGCCTGGGCGGCGCGCTTCTGCGCCGCAATCGTCTTGACCCGCGCGACATCCCGGCGCACCTGGCGCACACGGGCGGTATTCTCAAGTTGGCCAGTCGCCTTCTGGAATCGCAGGTTGAAGCGCTCCTTCTTGAGTTTGAGCACCTCATCGTCGAGCTGATCGAGAGTCATGTGCCGCACGTCGTCTGCTTTCATATTCGGCTCCGAGACTACTCAGCGATGCGCTCGATGAAGCGAGTCTTGATCGGCAGTTTGGCGGCCGCCAATGCCAGCGCTTCGCGCGCGAGCACAACCGATACGCCGTCGACCTCGAAGAGAACGCGGCCCGGCTTGACGCGCGCGACCCAGAATTCGGGGTTTCCTTTTCCCGAACCCATGCGCACTTCGAGCGGCTTCTTGGAGACCGGCACATCGGGATAGATCCGAATCCACACCCGGCCGGCACGCTTCATGTGACGCGTAAGCGCGCGCCGCGCCGCTTCGATCTGTCGCGCAGTGATGCGTTCGGGCTCGAGCGCCTTCAACCCGAATTGACCGAAGGCAAGATCGACGCCCGAGGTTGCAACGCCCTTGATTCGGCCCTTGTGGGCCTTGCGGAATTTCATGCGCATCGGCTGAAGCATGGCGAACTGCCTTTCTCGTCCCTGACAGTCGAAGTGCTCAGCTGGCGTCGCGGCGGGGGCGGCCGGCGTCGCCTTCCGCCATTCGCTTGTCCTGCGCCATCGGGTCGTGCTCCATGATCTCCCCCTTGAAGATCCAGACTTTCACGCCGCAGGTGCCGTAGGTGGTGAATGCGGTCGCGACGCCGTAGTCGACATCGGCGCGCAGCGTGTGCAGCGGCACGCGCCCCTCGCGATACCACTCCATGCGCGCGATTTCCGCGCCGCCCAGCCGTCCCGAGCAGTTGATCCGGATGCCGCTGGCGCCAAGCCGCATGGCCGACTGCACGGCGCGCTTCATGGCGCGGCGGAACGCGACGCGTCTTTCGAGCTGCTGCGCAATCGATTCGGCAACCAGTTGGGCGTCGAGCTCGGGCTTGCGGATTTCGACGATGTTGATCACCACGTCGGACTTGGTCAGCCGCGCGACCTTGCGGCGCAGCTTCTCGATATCGGCACCTTTTTTGCCGATCACGACGCCAGGGCGGGCCGACTGGACAGTTACCCGGCACTTCTTGTGCGGGCGCTCGATCACGATCTTGGAAACCGCGGCCTGCTTGAGATCCTTCATCAACTCGTCGCGGATTTCCATATCCTCGTGCAGCAGCTGGCCGTACTCGGTCTTGCCGGCGAACCAGCGCGAGTCCCAGGTCCGGTTGATGCCGAGCCGCAGGCCGACCGGATTGACCTTCTGACCCATCGCTTCGCTCCTTTACGATGCCGCAGCTTCGACCTGGCGCACGACGATCGTCAGGTTCGCAAACGGCTTGAAGATTCGACCGACGCGGCCGCGGCCGCGCGGGGTGTGACGTTTAATCACGATTGCCTTGCCGACATGGGCCTGCACGACGACGAGATCGTCGATGTCGAGATCATGGTTGTTTTCAGCATTGGCTATCGCCGACTGCAGGCACTTCCTCACGTCGCGGGCGATGCGCTTGCGCGAAAATTCGAGGTCGGCAAGGGCCGCAGAGACTTTCTTGCCGCGGATGAGACCGGCGACGAGATTGAGCTTCTGCGGACTTACCCGCAGCATGCGGGTGACCGCCTTCGCCTCGTTATCGGCAAGCATCCGCTCGTGGGCTTTCTTGCTCATGGCTGCCTCACGAAGTTGCGGCGGGCGTCGCCGGCGCCGCAGCGGGTGCCGCACCCGGCGCTGCGCCTGCTGCCGGCGCGCCCGGACCGGCGGTACGCTTCGCCTTGCGATCCGACGAATGGCCGTAGAATACGCGCGTCGGCGAGAACTCGCCGAACTTGTGGCCGACCATCTCCTCCGTGACCAGCACCGGAATATGCTTCTGGCCGTTGTAGACGCCGAAGGTGAGGCCGACGAATTGCGGCAGGATCGTCGAGCGGCGGCTCCAGATCCTGATCATTTCGTGGCGGCCCGAAGCACGCGAGGTCTCCGCCTTCTTGAGCAGATACCCGTCGACGAACGGCCCCTTCCAGACTGAACGCGTCATGATGCTTGCCCGTTATTTCTTCCGCGCGTGGCGGCTGGAAATGATGAATTTCGTGGTTGACTTGTTCTTGCGGGTTCTCTTGCCCTTGGTCGGGAAACCCCACGGCGTCACCGGGTGACGGCCGCCGCGGGTGCGCCCGCCCAGCGGATGGTCGACCGGATTCATCGCCTCGCCGCGAACGTGCCCGCGCCAACCGAGCCAGCGCGTGCGCCCGGCCTTGCCGATCGAAATGTTCATATTGTCGGGATTGGATACCGCCCCGATCGTCGCCATGCAGCGGCCATGCACCAGGCGCTGCTCGGTCGAATTGAGCCGCAGGATGACATAATCGCCATCACGGCCGACAATCTGCGCGTAAGTGCCGGCCGAGCGCGCGATCTGGCCGCCCTTTCCGATCTTGATCTCGATGTTGTGCACGATGGTCCCAATCGGAATATTCGCAAGCGGCATGGCATTGCCCGGCTTGACGTCGACACGCTCGCCGGAGACGACGGTGTCGCCCGCTCCGAGGCGCTGCGGCGCCAGGATGTAAGAGAGCTCGCCGTCGTCATACTTGATGAGCGCAATGAAGCCGGTGCGGTTGGGATCGTATTCGATCCGCTCGACTTTCGCCGGATTGTTGAACTTGCGCCGTTTAAAGTCGATCCTGCGATACGCCTGCTTGTGACCGCCGCCGCGGAAACGCATCGTAGTGCGGCCCTGATTGTTGCGGCCGCCGGTCGAGTGTTTGCCCTCGGTCAAGGCCTTGACGGGCTTGCCGCGATAGAGGCCGGAGCGATCGACGATCACGAGCTGGCGCTGACTCGGCGTGACCGGATTATAGTTCTTGAGTGCCATCGTGCCGCGCTCCTAGAGCCCTGTCGTCACATCGATGGTGTGACCTTCTTCGAGAGTGATGATCGCGCGCTTGACCGGGGACTGCCTGCCGACAGTGCCTTTGAATGCCTTCACTTTGCCGGGGCGGATGTGGGTATTCACGCGCTTGACCTTGACGTCGAACAGCTTCTCCACCGCCTCCTTGATCTGCGGCTTGGTGGCATTCATGGCGACCTTGAAGATCACCTGGGCGTGCTCGGAAGCGAGCGTCGCCTTTTCGGTAATCGCCGGGGAGAGGATTACATCGTAATGGCGCGGATCGGTTGTCGTCATTTGAATCGCGCCTCCAGTGCTTCGATCGCGGCCCGGGTCAGGACCAGCGTGTGCCGCCGCAGAATGTCGTAGACGTTGATTCCCGCCACCGGCAGGACATCGATGTTGGGAATGTTGCGGGCGGCGAGCCGGAAGCCAGGCTCGATCTCGGCGCCATCGATGATCAGCGCGTTGGTCAGGCCGAGCTTGTCGAAGCGCTGCTGCAGCGCCTTGGTCTTGCCCTCCTGGACCGTCGCCTTGTCGAGCACGACAATCCCGCCGTCCTGAGCTTTCGCGGACAGCGCATGCTTGAGGGCGAGCGCGCGAACTTTCTTCGGCAGGTCGATGGCGTGACTGCGCGGGGTGGGACCGAACGCGCGACCTCCGCCGCGGAAAATATTGACGCGCGCCGAGCCGTGACGGGCGCCGCCAGTGCCCTTCTGCCGGTATATTTTCTTGCCGGTACGCGCAATCTCGCCCCGGTTCTTGACATCGTGGGTCCCGCGCTGGCGCTTGGCCAGCTGCCATGTGACGCAGCGCTGGAGAATGTCGGCGCGCGGCTTCAATCCGAAAACGCCGTCCGCCACTGTGACCGAGCCGGAGGCCTCGCCGTCGAGCGTGGTGACTTTGAGCTCCATCTCACGCGCCTCCCTGTTCGGCCGGCGGCGCCGGGGTTTCGGCCGGAGCCGGCGCCGCTTCTGCGGGAGCGGATGGAGCGGAAGCTTCTTCCGGCAGGCGGAACTTGCCAGGCATTGGCAATTCCTTTGGAAGTTTTTTCTTCACTGCATCGCGCAGCGTCAGCCAGCCGCCCTTGGCGCCGGGGACCGCGCCTTCGACCAGAATGAGCCCGCGCTCAACGTCGGTGCGCACCACCTTGAGATTGAGCGTGGTAACGCGCTCGACGCCCAGGTGGCCCGCCATTTTCTTGTTCTTGAAGGTCTTGCCAGGGTCTTGGCGGCCGCCGGTCGAACCGTGCGAGCGGTGCGAGATCGAGACGCCGTGAGAGGCGCGAAGGCCGGCAAAATTCCACCGCTTCATCGGCCCGGCGAAGCCCTTGCCGATCGAGGTCCCGGTCACGTCGATAAACTGGCCGACGACAAAATGATCGGCCGTGATCTCGGCGCCGATCGGGATCAAGCCCGGCTCGTCGACACGAAATTCGGCGAGCTTGCGCTTGGGCTCGACTTTGGCCGCGGCGAAGCGGCCGCGCTCGGCCTTGCCCACATTATTTATCTTGCGCTGCCCGGCGCCAAGCTGAACGGCGATGTAACCGTTCTTGTCCTTGGTGCGGTGCGCCACGACCTGGCAATTGGCGAGCCGCAGCACGGTGACCGGCACGTGCTCGCCGGCATCCGTGAAGATGCGCGTCATACCCATCTTCTGTGCGATCACCCCGGAACGCATGGCCAATGTCCTCCCCAGGCGCCTTAAAGCTTGATCTCGACATCGACGCCGGCGGCGAGATCGAGCTTCATCAGCGCGTCCACCGTTTGCGGCGTTGGATCGACGATGTCGAGGAGGCGCTTGTGCGTGCGCATCTCGAACTGCTCGCGGCTCTTCTTGTCGATGTGCGGCGAGCGGTTGACCGTAAACTTCTCGATCCTGGTCGGCAGCGGGATCGGGCCGCGCACCTGCGCGCCGGTGCGCTTGGCCGTCGCCACGATCTCGCGCGTCGACGCATCGAGAATGCGATGATCGAACGCCTTGAGCCGGATCCTGATGTTTTGCCCGTTCATGCGATTCAGAGGACGGACGACAGAGGACAGAGGACAGACATCCTCGGCCGGCTATCGTCGTGTTGCCTCTCTCCCCTCATCTGTCGTCCGTCGATTGTCACTCTGTAATCGACACCACAACGCCGGCGCCGACGGTCTTCCCGCCCTCACGGATCGCGAAGCGCTGCTTCGCCTCCATGGCGATCGGGGTAATCAGCTCGACGTCCATCGCCGCGTTGTCGCCCGGCATGATCATCTCGGTGCCGGCCGGCAGCGTTACCTGGCCGGTGACGTCCGTCGTCCGGAAATAGAACTGCGGCCGGTAATTATTGAAGAACGGCGTGTGCCGGCCGCCTTCGTCCTTGGTCAGGATATAGGCCTCAGCCTTGAACTTCTTGTGCGGCTTGACCGAGCCCGGCTTGCACAAAACCTGTCCGCGCTCGACCGCGTCCTTGTCGATGCCGCGCAACAGACAGCCGACGTTGTCGCCCGCCCTGCCCTCGTCGAGCAGCTTGCGGAACATTTCCACTCCGGTCACCACCGACTTCTGGGTTTCGCGCAGCCCGACGATCTCAACGTCTTCTCCGACCTTGATCTTGCCGCGCTCGATGCGTCCGGTGACGACGGTGCCGCGGCCGGAGATCGAGAACACGTCCTCGATCGGCATCAGGAAGGGCTGATCGATCGGCCGCTCGGGGAGCGGGACGTTGCTGTCGAGCGCCTCGAAGAGCCGCAGAACCGCCTCGTCTGCGAATTCACCCTTCTCGCCGTTGAGCGCCTTGATGGCGGAACCGCGGATCACCGGGACCGAGTCGCCCGGGAACTGGTACTTCGACAGGAGCTCGCGGACTTCGAGTTCGACGAGGTCGAGAAGCTCGGGGTCGTCCACTACGTCCACCTTGTTGAGGAAGACCACGATGTACGGCACCCCAACCTGGCGGGCGAGCAGGATATGCTCGCGCGTCTGCGGCATCGGGCCGTCGTTGGCGCCCACCACCAGGATGGCGCCGTCCATCTGCGCCGCACCGGTGATCATGTTCTTGACGTAGTCGGCATGCCCCGGACAGTCGACGTGCGCGTAGTGGCGCTTGTCGGTCGAATACTCGACGTGGCTCGTCGCAATGGTCAAAATCTTGGTCGGGTCGCGCCGGCCCTGGCTCTCCGAGGCCTTCGCCACCTGGTCATAGCTCACGAAACTCTTCGACCAGCCCTTGTCCGCCGACACCTTCGTCATCGCCGCCGTCAGCGTCGTCTTGCCGTGGTCAACATGCCCAATCGTGCCCACATTGCAGTGCGGCTTCGTCCTCTCGAATTTCTCTTTGGCCATAAGACTCTCCGTTCGCGCGGTTCGAGGGTTTGCGTCAGGCGAACTTCGCCTGGATTTCGTCCGCGATCGCCCTCGGCACTTCTGAGTAGTGATCGAATTGCATGGTGAAGGTGGCGCGTCCCTGCGACATGGAGCGCAGGTTGCTCACGTAGCCGAACATGTTGGCGAGCGGCACCATCGCGTTGATGACGTTGGCGTTGCCGCGCATGTCCTGACCGTGAATATGACCGCGCCGGGAGTTCAGATCGCCGATGACGGACCCGGTATAGTCCTCTGGCGTCACCACCTCGACCTTCATGATCGGCTCGAGCAGCGCCGGCGCGCCCTTCTGCAGCGCCTCGCGTAGCGCCATGCGCCCCGCGATCTCGAACGCCATCGCGGAGGAATCCACCTCGTGGTAGGCGCCGTCGATCAGCGTGACTTTGACATCGACAACCGGGAAA
>DATBHB010000047.1:0-6555 GCA_036557705.1 Xanthobacteraceae bacterium | reverse complement strand
CATTCCGTCACAGTGCCCCTGCACTTCCTCACGCCGGACATGACAGTGCCGGTCATTCCGTTCTTCATCAGCGGGCACGTGCCACCGCTCCCTTCGGCGCAGCGCTGCCATGCCCTTGGCCGGGCAGTCGCCCATGCCATCGTATCCTGGCCGGCCGCACTGCGAGTCGTGATCATGGGGAGCGGCAGCTTCTCGCTCGAAGTCGGCGGCCCGCGCATGGCACCCGGCCGCTCGGATGGGGTGCCCGACCCGGACTGGGCGATGCGTGTCGTCAGATATCTAGAGGAGCAGAAAATCGATCGGCTCATCGCCGAAGCCACTCAGCACCAGTTGCTGAAGGCCGGCAACGTCGGCGGCGAACTCCTGAACTGGATCGCTATGCTGGGCGCGATTGGTGATCGCAAGCCGGACTATGTCGCCCCGCAGATGCAAAACGGACACGCCTACGGGGTCTGGCGCTGGAATTGAAGGTGCCTAGAACATCGGATAGGCCGGGTTGAGGCCGAGCCCGAATTCGGTGCGCCCGAAATTTTCTGCCGGCACGTCCCAATTCATGACGACGTGGGACGAGATGGCATGCACGTCGCGCCAGCAGCGCTGTATTGAATTGCTGTCCATCAGCCCGCTTGACCCGCTGATCTTGACCAGCGCGTCCATCGCTGCGCGCAGCGAATGCATGGCGTAGCTGAAATCGCGCCGCAGCAGTGTCCGAGTCTCCAGTGACATGCCGGTGTAGTCCTTGCGGGCGGTGGCAAGCGCCCGCCGCGCCAAGAGTTCCGCAGCGTCGATCTGCGCCGCGATCTCGGCGATCCGGATCTGGACCGGGACGTGCTGGGCGATGGCGAGCTGGGTGTAGGTCAGATAGCGCTGTCGCGTCCATTGCACAAAGTCGGCATAGCCGCCACGTGCGAGCCCAAGCGCCGGCCCGAGCAGCGCGTAGGTATGCACGGCGATGAACGGGGTGCGGTAGATTGGGTTCGTATTGAGCTTGGATCCTGGCGAGCGGGCATCGCGCAAGGTTGCAAACGAAACGCTTCGATGCTCCGGAACGAAGACGTTGTCGAGCACCGAGGTGTTGGAGCCGCTCCCGGTCAGTCCGGCACAATACCAAGTATCCTCCTGCTTCACTTGCGCCACCGGCACCACGAACAGCCGCATGTCGGGATGATCTTCGCCCTCGCGAAAGACGAGCCCGCCAATCATGATCCACTGCGAATGACGCAGCCCGCTGCACCACGACCAGCGGCCGTCGAGCCGGTAGCCGCCGGGTGCCTCAACCACTTTGCCGGTCGGCGCCGCCGAGGTCGCGATGCAAGCAGCCGTGTCTCGGCTCCAGACATCGTGTTGCGCCTCTTCCGGGAAATGCGCCAAGATACAGGCATGGTCGGCAAGATAGTTCAGACACCAGGCCGAAGACCCGCAGGTCGATTTGCCGAGCTCGATCGCGATATCGAACGCTGCCTCGTGGTCGTGCTCGTAACCGCCCCAGCGTTTTGGTTGGAGTGTGTGAATCAGGCCGGAGGCAAGGTATTCGTCGACCGACTGCTGTGGGATGTTGCGATCGCGCTCGGCTTTCACGACGCGCTCGCGCAGCCTGGGCGCCAGTGCACGAGCGCGGATGATGAGTTCGTCGGCAGTCGGAATATTGTCCGGCGCGGCGGCAGACCTCAGTTCGGCTAGGCTCATGGCATTTCCTCCAAATTTGACGAAAGATTGCGCCAGGAGCCAATCCAGATCAAGAACGACCGGTGGCAACGGAAACGTGCTATACGTCCACTCTTCGCAAGGCCGCCAAATCAGCGCGGGTCAGTGAGCCCGATGGCTTGTAGCTGACTGATCAGCTTGTCCTCAATTTCGTGCTTGATAGTCGCAAGCCACTGCTCCGCAGCCGTGGCACGAGTCTTGAGACATCTTATTTCATCCTGAAGTTCAGCTATTCGATCCTCCGTTGCCCGCAGTTGGACTGAGAGCTTGTGCCAGAGTCATAGCCCGCTCGACATTCCGGTTCGAAATGTTCGCGGCTTTTCGCAGCCTGGCTATAAGAGCGTGCCCTGCGTGATCGGCGGGGTTGCTTTCACCTTGCGGTTCTTGCTGGGGCGCAAATGTAAGCACTTCGGCGAGAGTTGATAGACGCTGATCCATTCCACCCCCCATCGATCTTTGATATCGACGGGCTGCTCTTCTTGCGTAAGCCCCTGGTATCTTCCACTATGAGAGCCATCGCGCGACCTCGGTAGGCGCGGTTTTCCAATCCAATTACAGCGCATCCTTCAGGAACCGCACCACCTTCGGACCTGCGAAACCGCCGAAGCTAGTATCGTCCACCGGATCGGTGACGAAGAAATGGCCTGCGCCCGGAATCACTATCGTGCGGACGAAAAAGCCAGCCTGTTTTAGGGCGGATAGAAATGCGGTGGACTGCGTCGCCGGATCGACGATGTCGTCGTGATCGCCATGAATCAGCAGGAACCTCGTCAGATTCTTATCGGCGGTAGCGTAACTGATGGGCGATGCCTCGAAGAAAACTCTGCGATTTGTGTGAGGTGCCGCACCAAGGAATTTCTCGGAAATGTTGTCGCGGGGCCGCGCCAGCAAGTCGTGCTCCCATTGAGCCAGCATGTCGTAAACACCGTAGAATCCGACAACCGCCTTGACCTTCGCCGATACCGAGGCATGGGGATCGGAAGAATATTCCTTGGAGAAAGCGGGCTCCTCGCCCGCGAGTGCGACCAGCGCCGAAAGATGGGCTCCGGCACTGTCGCCGATCATTCCGATACGCTCGGGGTCGATCCCAAGTTCGCCTGCCTGGGCCCGCACGTATTGCACCGCCGCCTTCGCGTCGTAGACCGCGCCCGGATAGGTCTTAACAGCCGGCTTCATCAGCCGGTACTCGATTGCGAAAACAGCGTAGCCATTTTTCGCGAGGTAGGGCCCCCAGTTCGAATAGAATTTGCGATTTCCTACTTGCCATCCCCCACCGTGGACTGCGACCAGTACCGGCGCCTTGTCGACGCCCTTCGGCGCATAAAAATCGCCGAATAGTCTCACGCCGTCGTGCTCGACAAAGACGATGTCGTTGCGCGCTATCACCTCATAGTCGGCCTTAGCCATCGCAGCCGGGATCAGCACCCCCATCGCGAGCACGGCGATGCCAAAAAGCATATTCATGGCATGTCCTCACCAGCATCCCAAGGTAGAATGAATATTGGCGCTAATCCGCCATTCCTACAAGTCGGACACGGAGGCCGCAGCCGCCGGCCCGATCGCGGCAAGGCCGGAACGTCGCCCCGAAATATCGCAGTCCCGCCGGCAAGACCATGGATCCGCGGTGCTTCCCAAAGTGGGTTTGCGACGCTCATCTCGCGGATGAGGCAGCGAATGTCCGCCGACGTAGTCGGCCGACCACGTGACCTCCAGCGCCAATAGGACCGGAACCCAGCGCGATGCCAGCGCCGCAGCGTCTCCGGCCTGATAATCTTCAGTGCGTCCAGGACTTCGGGAGCCAGGCGATGGAGCCCAACGAGCAATAAGCGGTCAACGCTGCCGAGGCCACTCGCGTCGGGGATTTGCGCCGTAGGATGTTGAGCTGATGCCGAAGCATAAGGATTTCGGCTTCCAACGCAGCCCGCGAGCGGAACAGCCCGATCAAGGCGCACCAGATCAACCTGCAGAAATCGCCGATCCAGAGAACTATCGACCGATTCGCGGTCGCCGTCAGCTGTTTTGGGTTTGCGGTAGGGACAGCAGGTGGGAGCGGTGAGGCCAGTTGCCGACCTTGAACCTTACAACCCGTCCCGCTCGCGCGTTCGATAGTCCGCAGCAATTAATCTCGCCTTCCGCATCGACACCGGGTCGGCCTTGTATTCCGCGTACTCTTCCTTGAGCATTTCGAGATAATCAGTCGGCTTCAGACCGAGACTCAATGGACGCTCCTTTTGATGTTGCCATCCGGAGCGCTGCGATGGCGCGGGCGGGCCGCCCCGAGGCAGCAAACATGCGCGGCAAAATCTCGCGGTGCCGATCCGACAATAACCTCGACGATGAGGACACTCGCTCCGAAAAAGCTTTTGTTTCTCAATGTGCCGTGGGAATGCCTAATGGGGACACTTCTCGGCAAAAAGCCTAGCGAAATCAACAAAACGCTCATTTCAGAACGATTCAGCACCGTTGATGGGACTTGCGACCCTGGTTTGTGGCAGGCTGAGCGTGCGGCGGACCGACTGTGGAGGGGAAGCCGTGTCCGGCTTGAGGCGGCGGGAGTTCATGGCGCTCATTGGCTGTGGAGCGGCGTCGTTGTCGCTCGCGGCGCGCGCCGAGCAGCGGGGCAGGTTGCCGACCATCGGATTCCTGGGCACGGATGCTTCTGGCTGGAGTCCCTGGACTGCCGCTTTTGTACAGCGACTGGGTGAACTCGGGTGGATCGAGGGTCGTACCATTGCGATCGAGTATCGCTGGTCGGAGGGACGTCCCGAGCGCCACGCCGAGATCGCAGCCGAGTTCGTCCGCCTCAAAGTCGACGTTATTGTCTCAAATGCGATCGCCGTCCCCACATTGATGCAGGCGACGGCAGTCATCCCCATCGTCTTTGCATTGGGGGTAGACCCGGTCGGCGCAGGCGTAGTCGCAAGCTTGGCGCGACCAGGCGGCAACGTCACTGGAATGTCGACCCAGTCGACCGACATTGCCAGCAAGCGTCTCGAACTCTTACGTGAGGTTCTCCCCCGGCTCCGCCGGCTGGCAATCATAGGAAATGCTGACTTTCCCCAAGGTATGCTGGAGAGGGCGGAGGTTCAGGCCGTGGCTCGCCGGCTCGGCATCGAGATCGCGCTACTCGAAATCCGGCGAGCTGAAGATGTTGCACCCGCGTTTGAGGCGCTCAAGGCACAAGCGGACGCACTTTACGTTGTGGGCGATGCGCTCGTTAACGCCAACCGTACTCGCATCATCACTTTTTCGCTGAGCGAGCGACTGCCGACGATTTTCAATACCCGCTCTTTTGTTCAAGCGGGCGGTCTCATGTCCTACGGCCCAAACTTCTCGGATCAGTTCCGACGCACGGCTGAGTTGGTCGACAAGATTCTGCGCGGCACGAAGCCCGGCGATATTCCTGTCGAGCAGCCGTCCAGGTTCGAGCTTGTCATCAATCTGACGACGGCCAGGGCGATCGGCCTGATGATCCCGGATTCCTTCCTGCTGCGCGCCGACGAGGTGATTGAATGAGCGCAAGTATGAAGCGCCGCGACTTCATCACGCTGCTCGGTGGCGCGGCGGCCGTTTGGCCGCTCCCGGCGAGGGCGCAGCAGCCGGCGATGCCGGTGATTGGGTACTTCGGCATCGCATCGCCCGACCTGTTTGCGAGCCGCTTGCGCGCGTTCCATCAGGGCTTGAAAGAAACCGGCTTCGTCGAGGGCCAGAACGTCGCGATCGAATACCGCTGGGCTGAGGGTCACTACGATCGGATACCGGCATTGATCGAGGATCTGGTTCGCCGTCAGGTGACCGTGATTGCTGCGCCCGCCAGCACTCCGGCTGCCCTCGCCGCCAGGGCGGCGACGACGACCATTCCGGTCGTGTTCGTGACGGCAACCGATCCGGTCGTGGCGGGACTCGTAGCCAGCTTGAACCGACCGGGTGGCAACCTCACGGGAGTAGCCGCCTTGGCCTTGGAGTTGGGCCCGAAGCAGCTAGAACTGCTGCGCGAGGCAGTCCCGACCGCGACAGTTGTCGCGCTGCTCGTGAACCCGGCCAGCCGCGTACTTGCCGATACCCAATCAAGAGACCTTCAGGCGACGGCCCGCACGCTCGGCCTTCAACTCCATATCCTACACGCGCGCGGTGCTAGCGACTTCGATACGGTCTTCATGACCCTGCGACAACTGGGCGTGGGCGGGCTCGTTATCGGTGGCGAAGCCCTTTTCACGGGCGCGAGCAAACAGCTTGCCGCCCTCGCCCTGCGCCACGCGATGCCTGCGATCTACCAGTTCCGCGAGTTCGCAGCGGCCGGCGGCCTTATGAGCTACGGTGCCAATCTTAACGACGCACACCGCCTAGCCGGCGTCTACACCGGCCGCATTCTCGCGGGCCAGAAGCCCGCCGACCTGCCGGTGCAGCAATCCACGAAACTCGAATTGACCATCAACCTCAAGACCGCCAGGGCGCTCGGCCTCGAAATCCCACCGACACTGCTCGCGCTCGCCGACGAGGTGATCGAATGACGACGCGCCGCGCATTCATCACGCTGCTCGGCACCGCGGCAGCCGCGTGGCCGCTCGCGGCGCGGGGGCAGCCGGCGCTTCGCGTGACCGAGGAGGAAATGGGGCGATAGTCATGGCCGGTGACCCTGGCTTGTGGGACCTGGTGTGGAATTGGCCCCTTCCGTTTGTGACGGCCGTGGCGGTACTCGCCGTGCCGATAGCCGGGATAATATGGTTCATTTGCCAACTTAAATACAAACAGCAGATTGCAACGTTGAAAGATCGCGCTGAACTCGCCGACGAAAGATTAGGTGATGCTAAAGAGAAAATCGTAAAGGCCGAGGAAGAGAAGACCGCCCTA
>DATBHB010000046.1:0-43606 GCA_036557705.1 Xanthobacteraceae bacterium | reverse complement strand
GGCCGACGCAGTCCTCGTGCTCGACGCCGATGTGCCGTGGGTGCCCGGACGCAACTCACCGCCGGAGAGCGCCTACGTCGCCGTCATCGCGCACGATCCCATCCGCCAGCGGCTGCCCATCTATGAATTCACCGCGCAGCTGCGGCTCTCTGCCGATCCGCTGCTGGCGATCCGCGCGCTCGATGCGGCCGCGGCAGCGATGCTTGACGCCAAGGACAAGGAACGCATCGCCGCGCGCAGTGCAAAACTCGCGGCCGCCAGCAGCAAGCGCTGGGCGGATGCAGTGGCGACCGCCAAGGCGCACGCCGCGACCACACCGATCGACCCGCTGTGGGCGGCGTACAATGTCGGCCAGCTGGTCGACGACAACACCATCCTGCTCGACGACACGCTGGGCGGAAATCCGATGCAGCACTACGTGCGCTGCGCGCGCCCGGCCTCCTACTTCCGCGGCGCCGGCTCGAGCGGCGGCTGGGCGCCGGGCGCCGCCTTCGGTGCCAAGCTCGCGGCCCCCGACCGCGACATCATCGCGGTGACCGGCGACGGCTTCTACATGTTCGGCACGCCGGGGCCGGCGCTGTGGGCGGCCGCGCATCACGGCGCGCCGTTCATGATCGTGGTCTGCACCAACCGCAGCTACACCACCGGCACCAGCGCCATCTACCGCACCTTCGGCCGCGACAGCTACGCCGCCAAAGGCGGCTTCGAGGGCGGCTATTTCGATCCGCCGATCGACTTCGCCAAGGAGGCGGAAGCCGCCGGCGCCTACGGCGAGAACGTGCGCGATCCCGCCGCGCTGCCGGCTGCGCTCAAGCGCGGCCTGGCGCAGACCCGCGCCGGCAAGCCCGCCGTCATCTCGATCTGGATGAAGCGGCTCGAAGGCGAGGATTAGATCGGAGCGTCTTCCCACCGCTCGCCCCCGCGCAAGTGTGGCGGTTCAGAAGTCCGCATCATTCTTGCGGCGAGTCCAAAATGCGGACTTCATGGTCCCCCGTTTGCGAGAGACGGTTTATGATGTTGGCCTGGGCCCGACCCGACCGAGGAGGAGAGAATGACTTCCCGGACATCCATGATTGGAGTTGCTGTCGCTGCGTCGCTATCCTTGTGGGCGGCGACCGCGCAGGCATTCGACGATGCGAAATATCCTGATCTCTCGGGCCAATGGGTCGCAGTCCGGTTCCGCGTTGGCGGCCAACCTGCGTTTGATCCCACCAAGCCCTGGGGCCGCGGCCAGCAGGCGCCGTTGACGAGCGAATATCAGAAGGTACTGGAGGCGAGCCTCGCAGAACAGGCCAAGGGCAATCAGGGGAACTGGCTGTCCGGCGTGTCGTGCCTCCCGACCGGCATGCCGGCGATGATGACGCTCTACCGCCCGATGGAAATCATCGTGCTGCCGGACACAACCTATGTCCGGATCGATCACACGCACCAATCGCATCGCCGGATTTTCACCGACGGCCGCGATTGGCCGAACGAGACGATGCCCAGCTTCCGCGGCTATTCGATCGGCAAATGGGTCGACACGGACGGCGACGGCAAGTACGACGTGCTCGAAGTCGAAACCCGGTTTCTGCAAGGTCCTCGGGCCCTGGATCCCGCCGGCATGCCGACCCATGCGGACAACATGTCGATCGTCAAGGAACGAATATATTTCGACATTTCAGAGCCAACGCTTTTGCACGATGAGATTACCCTGCTCGACCATGCATTCACCCGTCCCTGGACTGTGTTGAAGACTTATCGCCGGGTAGCGGAAAAGCATCCGGAGTGGGCGGAGGACAGCTGCGATAACGAGGGGATGGTGAAAATCGGCAACGAGACCTACTACCGGAGCGCCGACGGCACCATCATGCCCACGGACAAGGATCAGCCGCCGCCGGACCTGCGCTATTTCGAACAGCGGTAGAAACAGTGTTCGCCCAGCAGGGGTGAATCCCGATCAGACTCGGCAGCCGGCCAAGCTCACAATGACCGCGCCAATTCATCCGATTCGGCTCAATTTGCTCAATGAGGCGCGCTCTTCCTGAGATAGATGATGAATATTGAGCTGCCGCTCCACTTGCGCGAGCCGGCTGCGCACGTCATCGAGCTGTAATGAGAGCGTCTGGATTTGCAGCATCAGATCGAACAGGTCGATCTGTTCGTGGCTGTTCTCTCGCGCCTTCCGATTGCGATAGGCATTCAACGAGGCAAGCGGTCCCATCGGTCTCTCCGGCTCCGACGCGCCCCCGCCGCAGTCGAGGCTGGCACAGCGAACAACAAATATCAATGGACCGGGTGTCCCGATTCAGAAGTTCGCTTCTTTGCGCGGCACCCTCGTTTGCGAACTTCGGAATCGAAGGCGAGGCAGGGCCGCCGAGCGGCCCTGGCGCCGATCTAGAGCGCCTTGTACGAACGCTGGTCGAAGAGTGCTCCGGCGAGCGGGTTAAAGCTATTGCGGAATTCTCTCGCAGGCTCCGCGAGCTGGTGGGCCTCGTCGGATGCCTCGTCCTTCCAGACCTCGATCATGCTGAAATGGTTACTGCGGTTCGTCTGTTGCGCCACATCGAAACGCAGATTGCCGGCTTCTTTCCGGGTCGGGCCGGCGAGCGCATTGAAGGCGGCGACGATCTTGTCGCGGTTGGGGGGCGCCACGTCTACATGCGTCACCACGTAGATCGCGCCCGGCGCCGACTGGGCAGGACCCACTGTGACGGGGAGGAGGAAGCGATCATCGATGGGAGCGATCAACATCGGCGCGATCTTGTCGCGGAACTGCTTCGTATGCGCCGCCGCAGCATGAGCATCGAGCGCCTGCTGGTCCTTCCAGATTCCGAGGATCATGAACTGATTGGACGGAGCCGTGCGCTGGAGCACCTCGAAGCGCATGGCTCCGGGGTCCTTGCGGCTGTCGTCAGCCAACTGTCGCAGCAAGGCCGCGGTGGCGTCTTTCTTGGCCGGAGCGACCTCGACGTAGCTCACGACATAGCGAGCCGCGGTGTTTGCCGCATCCTGCGCCATGGCCCCCGGCGCCGTGGCAAACGGCAACGTCAGGATCGCCAGGATGAAATAAATGAACGTACGCATCGTCCTCCCCTGGTTTGGTTTTGTGACCCATCAATTATAGCGCGTTAAGCTCCAGAGTGAAGGCTTGCGCGGGCGGCGTCGAGGCTGCCCGCGGTCCCTCGACAGCGGCGGGTGTCGGTTCGGATGCGGCGGCAGAGCTAAGCCGCGTGCGGCACGCGGCTCATGGCCGCTTCGTACATCTTGGCCACGTATTCCCAATTGACCAGATGGTCCATGAAGGCCTTGAGGTAGTCCGCCCGCCGGTTGCGGTAATCGATGTAGTAGGAGTGCTCCCAAACGTCGCAGCCGAGAATCGGTTGCGCGCCGTGGACCAGGGGATTTTCGCCGTTTGGCGTTTTCATCACGGCGATTTTGCCGTCCTTTACGGCAAGCCAGCACCAGCCTGACCCGAACTGGGTGACGCCGGCCTGGATGAAGTCCTCCTTCATTTTGGCCACGGAGCCCAGAGCCTCGTTGATTTTCTTTTCCAGATTGCCGGGAATTTTATCGCCGCCGCCATTGGGCTTCATCCACGGCCAAAAATGGGTGTGGTTGTAATGCTGCCCGGCATTGTTGAAGAGCGCGGCGTTCTTGCCGAATGAGCCCTTCACTACCTCTTCAAGCGATTTTCCCTCCCATTCGCCCCCTTTCATCAACTGGTTGGCGGTATTCACGTAAGCCAAGTGGTGTTTGTCGTGATGATATTCGAGGGTTTCGCGCGACATGTAAGGGGCAAGCGCATCATAGGCATAAGGGAGGTCGGGCAGCGAAAAGGACATGACACGTTCCTCGTATGGATTGGCGCCGCCCTAGACTATGGGGTCCGCAGCAGCATTCCGCCAGTGCATGGTGGAGTCTGCCGCCAGGCTGGCCAGGAACTGCGCAATTAGGCTGCTTCCAGCCCCTGTGAGGTGACGCCGGGATGTGTCCAGATTACCGACGGTATTACCGCGACCGAGGTGCTTGTGGGCAATAGGAGATTCCAAGGTAATGAACGTTGATTAATCATTGCGATTGCAGAAGAAAAGGGCCAGAATTGTCGGTCCGCGAGGCGCAATGCCGCGCGCTTCATCCCCTCAATGGGGTGGGTAGGCGATGTCCATAATTCTGCTCGTCTTGGGCATATTGGTCACGGCTGTCGGCGTCGTCGTTGTCGGGTTCGGAACCCCTATCAATGACTTGGCGCTTGGCCAGACCCTGATCATCGCGGGTGCCACAGCCCTTGTAGGGGGCCTCCTGCTGATCGGGCTTGCTGCCGCCGTGAGCCAATTGGCGCAGATTGCAGAAGCTCTCAAGGGCCGGGTCCCTCTGCGGTCGGTCCGTCCGCCTGCTGCGGCGGTCCGGCCCGATGAAGTCTTTTCCGACGTCGGACAGACCGAGATCGCCGTCGAGCCGCGTCGAGTGGACCCTCGTCCGATTGAGCGCCGGCCCGAACCGCGCCCGTTCGAGCCTGCTCCCGGCCCTGAGGCTGCAGATGAGGCTGGCGAATCGCCAATCGAGCGCCTGCGCTCCAGCATGGGGCACTCCGCAGGCGAAGCAGCTTCGGCTGCTTCCAATGGCGAGGAGCCTGCGGCTCCGGGAGAGGAGGAAAGACCGCCAGAGGCAATGCCTGAACCGCCGGTTTTGGAGCCGGCCGCCAGGCCGGTCGCTGCTGTTGAACCGACCAGGGAGGCCCGACTCGATTTCCTGTTCCGTTCGCGAGCGGCGCGGCCCGCAAGCGAAACTTTCGATGCTATGTGGCCCAAAGGCAGTTCGCGCGGCGGCGATCAGCCCAAGAGCGAGCCTGCGCTATCGACTGCTCAAGCCCGAAGCCCGCCGGGTGAGAATCAGGCCGTCCCGGCTCGCGGAATGGCGCCCCAGCCGGCAAAGGAGGAGCAGCGCTCAGTCGCGATCCTCAAGTCGGGGGTGGTCGACGGAATGGCTTATACGCTCTACGCCGATGGATCGATCGAAGCGCAGCTCCCGCAGGGCACGGTCAGATTTGGTTCCATTGCAGAGCTTCGCGCCCACATCGAAAACAGCTCCTGACCGGCCGCTTCCGTCCGGCAATTTTCCCAAATATTGAAATATTCGCAATGAGCTTTGCGCGTCGATCGGTTCTCGGGCCGTAATTGACATGTAGAATCAGGTATTCATGGCCGGTTGGCGGGATTATCCTGTAGGGAATGCCGAAGTCTTCTTGCTTTCGCCTCGCTCAAGGCATAAAAACATCATTCATCCTTTGAATTCCGGCTCTTAAAGCGCGCTGGAACGCTCAAGACCGTGGAACGCGCTGCTTGCGTCACGGCCGCCTCTCGAGCAGGAGGGCAGGAGGATTGAAGCATGGGCGCCAATTCATCAGGCGGAACTTTCATCGAGCTGACGGCGTCGATCGTCTCGGCTTACGTCAGTAACAACTCGGTACCGGCCCAGGAGCTCTCTGCGCTTATCGATCAGGTCCATAGCGCTCTCACCCGGGTGTCCGGCGGACAGGGCGAAGCCGGATCCGAGTCTCTCAAGCCAGCCGTGTCGTTGAAGAAGTCGATCACGCCCGATTACATCGTCTGTCTCGAGGACGGAAAGAAGTTCAAGTCGCTCAAGCGCCATCTGCGGACACAGTACAACATGACCCCCGAGCAATATCGGGAAAAGTGGAATCTCGGGCCGGATTACCCAATGGTGGCGCCGAATTATGCGGCGGCGCGATCTCAGCTCGCCAAGCAGATGGGACTGGGTCAGCAGCACCCACGCCGGAAATAACTCAGGCTGCAGCCATCGCCGCCGTCGCATCCGATTTGATGCGCTGGACCATCGAGCGAAACCCATTCGAACGCTGCGGGGTCAGATGTTCCCGCAGCCCCATGCGCTCGAACAAGGCAACCGCATCGGTGCCGAGAATTTCGCCGGCATGCTTGCCGGAATAAATCGCAAACAGAATAGCGATCAACCCCCGCACAATGTGGGCATCGCTGTCGCCTGAAAAGCACAGCACCGGACCCTCGGCGCCGTCGGGCTTCACCTCCGTCGCAAGCCAGACCTGACTGGCGCAGCCTTGAACCTTGTTCGCAGGGCTGCGGTGTCGCTCTGCCAGAGGGGGAAGAGAGCGTCCAAGCTCAATGATGTAGCGGTAGCGGTCGTCCCACTCATCAAGCAACGAAAAATTAGCCAGGATCTCGCAGATGGTCATGGGGCATGAGAGCGCGTTCGTTCATCCATCCTGACATCAATATAACCACTCATCGTCCGCGCTCACAGTCGGTCTGACAAGGTTTGTCAGGCGGGCGGCTGGCGCCGGTTCCGGGGCTGCGGCCACGCCAAGCAGGGGCGAGATCGGACGCTTTCAAGGTATCCCGCGACGCCATCGATGCTCCTGAAACGTCGACGGCATCGGAGCCGGTGTCATTTGGGCCCAGCTGTTCGCTCAGGAGTTCGTATATCAGCTTGGCGCCGGCCTGGGCTCGGTGGCCGATTGCGACCGCAGCAGAAGAGCCGACCACGCAGGCCTCGGGTTGACGATTGCAGAATTGCCGCATGTCGTCCACGGCCGCCCTGGCTGCGGAAAATGCATCGCTGGCGCTTACCGGCGCGTTCGGGGCCGGTTGCGATCCTCCACTCGGCAGCAGCACCAGGACGACGCTCAACCAGAACGCCATGCGAACCAGAAACCACATGCGGCTATCCCTTCTCGCCCGTGAGCGGTCTCAACACCGCGGATTTTAATCGATGGCTTTGAAGTCGTGGTTGGCGGCCGAAAGCTAAATTTAGGCGTATTCCAATCAAAGTCCTCGCTATTTTTCGGAAAATTCGAGGGATCGAGAGCCGGCCCGCTGTTAACGTTAAATTCACCGTTCAGCCCCAAGCCCACGCAGGAGCCGGATGCGCTACGTCCGCGGTTGCTCGACTGGTGGCCTGCCTTAGCGTTCGCTTAAGCGGCTCTTGCCAGGATCGCGCGATCGCGGGAGGTAAGCGCGCGCACCCATCAGGCGCGCCGCGCAAATGGTTACACGAGAGGTGAAGGTCGTGCGCAGCTCGCGAGAGAAACGGAGTGCCGTCCGCGCAAGCGACGGCGAAAGCCGTTGGGGCGCCGTTTTGGCCGCACTGGGCTGGAGCCATCGTGATGCGGTCGCCGTGGTTGTGGCGGTTGCAACGGTATCCGCGGTCGTGATCAACGCGTTGTATATGCAAGTGGGGCCGCACCCTTCCCCAATGTTCAACATGGCCGCCCCGATGCCCGCCACCAATTCGGGCATCGGAACGACTGCCGCAGTTGCAGGGCGCGCACGCCCCGCCGAGCCCAGTTCAGCGAAGGCAGATTCGGCGCGAGCTTCGCTGCGCGCTCCCACGGAAATCGTCGCGGACATTCAGCGTGAACTCGCCCGGCGCGGTTTCTTCGACGGCGTTGTCGACGGGCGCCGAGGCCCGCGAATCGAGGCCGCGATCCGCAATTTCGAGCTGGCGGCGGGCATGATGCCCAACCCGGAGCCTACCGAAGACTTGCTGGCGGCGATACGGCGCTCAAGCGTGAGAGGACCCGCGCGAACGGCGGTCGGCGCCGCCAATAGTGCGTCAGCGCCCCGTCCCCCGCAGCCAATACGCAACGATCCGATCGCAACGATGCTGGGCCGTCACTAGCTTAGCGCCGGAAAGTAGCTAGCCACCGTGCATCAACGAGCCGACCGATGCGACTCAAGTCTGCGATCTGGGTAGCAGCCTACGTGCGGCGCTGTAACGCTGCCGGCGCCTTCGCGGCGGTGCGGCGGCGCGGCTCCGAGGAGGCAGGCGCCATTTTCATCAAGCTCAACCGGCTCGACGGGACGGCGGAATTATTCGGTCCGGCGCCTCAGGCGGTGTTCGAGGAAGCCCATCCCAGCGACCGCGCTTTCACGCGCTGCCACGGAACTGCGCCTGTGCCCGACGAGGCCATAGAAAATCGGCTCAACCGCGAGATTCGATTTGATCAGGACGCCTGGATCATAGAAGTCGAAGACCGGGCCGGTCGCCATTTCCTCGACAGCGTAGTGGCGTGAGCAAAATTTCGCTTGGTTACGCACAGTCCCCGTGAACTTGCGTTGGTGCTCTATCAACGCAGGACGTTCGCGAGAGGATGTGATGGGGGAGCGCGTTGCACGCGAGCCGGGTTGCGTCGAGCACGGTGCAGCTTGGCCGGAAATTTACTTACGCCGCGCTGCCGCCACTGGCGCGGGAAGGAGCAGCGCTCGGCGGCGGCTCGCTGCGCCCCGACCGGCGGATCGAGATTTCCGACAAAGCTTGCCTGGCCCGAAGCACGGTCTCCTGCCAGTGCGCCTTACGGGCTGGCGACTGGGATTGCGCCGGCTCGGCATCCTGCCAGATGCGCAGCAGGCGGCGCGCCGCATCAGGCGTGATCTCGCCGCATAATCCGGCAAGGTTGTGGACCCGCTCTACCGATTGGCCGACCCGCGGATTCATGAACAGCAAAATCCGTTGCAGCACATCGGTCGGGACCGCCAGCGCCTTGGCGGCCGCGACGACGCCTTCGCCCAGATCATCATGCACGATCCGGCGAGCGAGCTGCCGCGAAACCCCGAGCGCGCGTTGCAACTCCTGAATCACCGTATCGGTATTGTGCTGAAGCGCGGCCGATTCCAACCGCCAAATATCATTGCGCGATATTTCGCAGGGAAGCTCGGCGGGAACCGCGGCGTTAGAGTCGAGCATCGTCAGGATGAGCTTGCGCTCGTCGCTGTCGGCAGCAAAAAACATATCGCAAAGTTCGCGAGCTTCGGGATCGCCTGGTGCCTCGATCCCGGTTCCCTCGCTCGTCGATAAATCGATCGCATCATTGCGCTGCTCATTCGCCGGCGCGGCTTCGATGCCCGTTTCGGCGGGGGCATTTTTGCCCGGCTCGATCGCGCGTCGTCGCCTGGAGATGATTTCGGCGTAAGCGCGGCCAAATTGCGCAGCAATCGCGTCAAGCTCGGTTTGCGCGAGGCTGGGCGAATGCAGCAGGATCGGCTCGGCCACTTCGATTGCCGCATCGCGCGCCAACCGCAGAATGATTGCGTGCGGCGCCCACGGATGAGGCGCCAGCCGCTGCGCCACCGCGGCTCGCGTTGTGACATCCGTTTCGTCGATAAGGCGCAGAGTGAGTTCGGTAAATTGCCGCTCCTCATCCTGCGTGTGAACTGCGGTCTGCAGATATTGGTCGGTGATGACGCGCAGCAGCGTCGGTCTGATGTCGACGCCCTGCCGGTCGAGGTTGAGGAGGCCGTCGAGACCGGCCGAATTCGCAAGCTTGAACATGGAGGTGCCGTCCTCCAGCCACAAAATATTGTCAATCCGATTAATTCTAACGCTGGTCTGTTAGCAGACCGTTAACCTAGAGGGCCGCTAATCGGCAGATCGTTCGCCTGTCGGGATCCGGCGTCGGGGCCGGGTGGGGGATAAGGGATAATGGGGTCGGTCATCAAGTTCCTCGAGCGCGAACGTCGTTCGCGCAAAGGCAAGGGGATCGAAGGCAAGGGGATCGAAGGCAAGGCGCAGCCGGCAACGGTAATCATCCTGCCGGTGGTTCGCATCGAGCGATTTTCCGAGCCTTCGCAGCTGCAACCAGCTCGCGGCCAATCTCGCCGCCGGCGCATCAAGCCTTCCTCGAAATCGACGTTGCCGCGCAGGGCGGGGTAAGTAATTGTAGCCCGCATGAGCGAGGGGTCGCGCCTTCAGCGCGGCCCGGAGCGACATGCGGGGACCCGCATATCGCGGCGCGCCAGAAGCCGTCCGGAGATACGAGCCCAAGGGACGCGCCGCTCATGCGGGCTACGAAGGCGTCTCGACCCTACGAAGGCCGGCAGCGAGCGGCAGCGAGCGTGCCACGCGCTACCGGCAGCATTCCACCTTCCGCCACCAGGGCTTTGATCAGGATGAGGCCGGTTGCGCTCGGCGATTCGACGATCAGCCGGTCCGCGGCAGTAACCTCTTCGTCACCGGGCAAATCGTTGCGTTGCTCGGTTGTCATCAGGTCAAGCTCGATCGCTCGCCCGCCCGCGGCGCGATCGTTGATGGCGTAAAAGGCGACATTCGTCCGCGTGTAGAATGAGACTGCCGTATAGGCGGGGCCGGTCGGCATCGAGAATTTCAGCGGCCCGCCGGAGAGGTCATAACGGCAGACAGCCATGAGGAAAGCCGGATCCATGAACGGCATCAAGACGGATCCGGGCGCCGGTGCCGGAAGCGGAACGACGGTATTGACCGGCGCCAGCGGGGAGAGCCGCGTGTAGGCGTCCTCGCTCGCGAGCGACGGCAGAATGAGAATGCTGGCGAGATGCACGACGGCGCCGAGCAGCGCGCCGCCGAGCAACCACAGCAATATCCGAGTCATGCGCACTTCCGCTGCAACACCGAAGGCATCGGAGCATCGCGCCCCGTCCGCGTACCCACTCCGACTGGCGTATCATAGAGGCGCAGAACGAGGATATAGCGCTCGACCGCGCCGGTCGGCAGCCAATTGCCCGGCCGTGCCCGCGGGCTCGCGATGATCTCGAAAGCACCGTCTGCCTGACGAACGATTTCCTGGCTGGTAAATCCGTAACGCTGCATTGAATTGGCAACGAGGCGCCCAGCGGAATCATATAACGCGATGGTCCAGTACCGGGCTTGGGGCGTAATTCCGGAGATCGCGACCTCACAGCGGCCGTCCAGCAGCTTTCCGCCATCGTCGGCGCGGGCATAGAAGGCCAAGCCGTCCCCCGACCCGATTGGAAGCTCGCCGCTGCGCGCGATCATGGCGCGGGCATAGGGGTCGATATCGGGAGTGCCGACTTTCGGCCATGCGGTCCAGGCGCCGATCGTGATGCCGCCGTAGGCGGCGCCCTGCGTCACCGCCATCCAGGTGGTGCCGAGCCCAATCGTGGCGGCGAGCGCAAGAGTGAGGAAAAGGCCTAGAACCAACTGCATGTCGGGCCAGCGTCAGTTACCCTCCGCGCGACTGCCCGCGAGCCGATCAGATGCGGCCGCGAGCGAATCGGGCCGGCCTGGAGGCGCTGCCATGCCGCCATTCTCGACACGCCGGTCGTCGGCACTGCGCGAGGCCAGCGCGTGCGCGGCATCGTTCATCAGCTGCTCGACATGCACCAGGATATCGGCAGCGCGCTTGGTGAGCAGCGAGGGCCGTTGCGGCATATCGCTCTTGCTGTCGGTTTTGCTGTTGCCGGCTTTGCTGGCGACATTCGCACGCCCAGGTGACGCACGCCCAGGCGAGGGTGCGGCAAGGCCGGGGAGCGGCTTGATCTCGACGCCCTGGTGCGCATAGGCCATGATATCGTGCCATGTCTGTGCCGGCAGCGAGCCGCCGGTCATCCGGTTCGTGGACGTGTAATCGTCATTCCCGAACCACACGCCGCAAATGAAATTGCCCGTGTACCCGACGAACCAGGCGTCGCGATAGGCGTTGGTGGTGCCGGTCTTGCCGCCCGCCTTGATGCCGTCCAGCATCGCCCTCTTTCCGGTGCCGTCCTCGACGACCTTGTTCATCATTCCAACCATGTCGTGGGCGACCTGCGGGGAGATTACCTGGATGCTGCGCGGGCCGTCGCGATCGTAGCGCCAGATCACGTCGCCCGATCCGTCGCGAATCTCAAGGACGGCATGCGGCGTGATCGATTTGCCTTCGTTGATGAAGATCCCATACCCCCCGGTATGATCGAGCACGGTGACCTCGTCGGCGCCGATCGGCATCGACGGCGTATCGGGCAGCGGCGTGCGCAGCCCCGCCTTGCGCGCGGTCTCTCTGATCTTGGCGCGGCCGATCTTGGCATTGCCGTTGCCGAGCGCGATCGAGAGCTTGACCGGAATCACGTTGATCGACCGCACGATTGCCTGAGTGAGCGTCATCGCGCCGGAGAAGCCTCCGGAATAATTGTGGGGGCACCAGTTGCCGATGCAGACCGGCGAGTCGACGACGACGGATGTCGGCTTGAACCCGTTGGCCAAGGCGGTTGCATAGACATAGGGCTTGAACGAGGAGCCGGGCTGCCGCAGCGCATCGGTCGCGCGGTTGAACTGGCTCTCGCCGTAGTCGCGGCCGCCCACCATGGCACGTACCGCGCCGTCCGTATCCATCAGGACCGTGGCCGCCTGCTTGGCGTGATATTCGCGCCCATACTGCTTGAGCGAATTCTCGACCGCCCGTTCCGCGTTCTTCTGCAGATTGAGATCGATCGCGAGCCGCGCCACAAACACCCGGTCATGAATCGTCTTGGGCAGCTTGTCGGAGATCTTCTTCATCTCGTCGAATGCCCAGTCGAGGTAGTAGTTGGGCGCAGTCTCGTCGCGCCGATCGACCGGAGTGGCGGGATTGCGCCTGGCGCCGAACACCTGGCCCTCGGTCATGAAGCCCGCGTCGACGAGATTATCGAGCACCACATTGGCGCGCGCGCGCGCCGCAGGCAGGTTCACGTGCGGGGCGAATTTCGACGGCGCCTTGAACAGGCCGGCCAGCATCGCGGCTTCGGGCAGCGTCACGTCGCGCGCGGACTTGTTGAAATAATACTGCGCTGCTGCGTCCACCCCGAAAGTGCCGCCGCCAAGATAGGCGCGATCGAGATAAAGCTTGAGAATCTCGTTCTTCGGCAGCCGGAACTCCAGCCAGATTGCCAGGAATGCTTCGTTGATCTTGCGCTCGATGGTGCGCTCGTTGGACAGGAACAGGTTCTTGGCAAGCTGCTGCGTGATCGAGGAACCGCCCTGCACCACGCCCCCGGCGCGCGCATTCGTCATCAGCGCGCGAAACGTGCCGCTCACGTCGATGCCGAAATGCTCGTAGAAGCGGCGGTCCTCGGTGGCGAGCGTCGCCTTGATCAGGTAATCGGGATATTCGTCGAGCGGGATGGCATCGTTGTGCCGGATGCCGCGCGATCCTATCTCGTTGCCGTAGCGATCAAGAAAGGTGACCGCCAATTCGGACTTTTTCAGCCAATCGTCGTCGGACGTCTCGCGGAAGGCGGAACCTGCCAGCGCCAGCAGGAGAAGGAGCCCGCCGGTGCCGAGCGTGAGGCCTTCCGAGATCGGTTCGACCATAAACCAGCGCCGCCAGCCCGATACATGAAACCGGTCCATGACCACGGTAAAGCGTTCGTAAAACTCGCGTCCCCAGTTGCGCGCGAGATAGACGCCGAAGTCGATGCGCGAATCGAGGTCGAGCAGAATCCTGCGCAGCTGCGCTTTCCATCGCGGCGCGTTCGCGTCATCGTGAAACAGGTCGCGCAATAGGGGCCTCACCTTCGTGGGTCGAGGGGCACGGCTCGCTCCGGCTCATTATTAGCCGATCCGCAACGTGCGCACTATGGTGGCGTTGGCACAAAGTGCGGGAAAAGGTAGCTGGAGCCCGGATTGAACCGTGTGCTTGCCGCAAGCTCAATTGGTTGCGCGTGGGCGCAAGGTTCAATCCGGGGCTCCTTCCCGCAAGCAGACGCGGCGATTGGGACTTGATGATGGCCTCCGACGAGCCTCCATTCTGGAAGCGTAAATCTCTGGCGCAGATGACGGATTCCGAGTGGGAAAGCGTCTGCGACGGGTGCGGCCGCTGCTGCCTGGTCAAGCTCGAAGATGCCGACGACAGTTCGCGTACCTATTTCACCGATGTCGGCTGCCGGCTTCTTGACGGGCACTCCTGCCGCTGCCGCGATTATCCGAATCGGACCAAAAAGGTATCCGATTGCGTCCGGCTCACCCCCCGCAACGTCAAACGACTTGTCTGGCTGCCGCCGACTTGCGCCTATCGGCTGTTGGCGGAAGGGCGGGACCTCTACTGGTGGCACCCTCTCGTCTCCGGCGATCCGGAGACTGTGCATGCGGCCGGTATCTCGGTTCGCGGCAAGGTAGGAGCCTGCGAGGACGATGTTCCCGACAGCGAGCTTGAGGACCGAATCGTGCGCTGGCCGCAGCGCCTTCCGAAGGGCGCAGGGAGAAAACGCTAGCTGCATGGCAGCTACCGCAATCGCGATGGTTTCGCAGCAGTGCTGAGCCCGATATCAAGCCGCCGGAGAATGATTACTGCGTGCAGCAAGCCCCCTAACCTCTCCGCCATCAGCGCGTTTACGGGCGTCTTCGACGCGCTATGGGGCAGATGTCCCCCGCGCTTGGGCGCGGGCGGATGAGGGGGTTACGACGTATCGATGAGCCCGAACCCCCTCGCCCCGACCCTCTCCCCGAAGGGGAGAGGGAGTCCGCGCGCCACGCCGCTGCGCCAGGCTGCAGCGCTTTCGATCGTCATCGGCATCATGCTGGCGATGTTCCTCTCGGCGCTCGAACAGACAATTGTCGCGCCGGCGCTGCCGACCATCGGCCGTGCCTTTGCGAACGTGGAGGATCTCTCCTGGGTGGTGACCGCCTATCTGCTCAGCGCCACCGCGGCGACCCCGTTGTTTGGAAAACTGTCGGACATCTACGGTCGCCGCGTGATGATGATGATCAGCATCGGCATTTTCGTCGCCGGCTCGATTGCTTGCGCGCTGGCGCCGAGTCTTTCCGCGCTGATTCTTGCCCGAGCGCTGCAGGGGTTCGGCGGCGGCGGCATCCTTCCGCTCTCGCAGACCGTGATCGCCGATCTCTTGTCGCCGCGCGAGCGCCCGCTGGCCCAGGCCTATACTTCGGTGATGTTTCTCGTCGCCTGCATTCTCGGGCCGGTGCTGGGAGGAATACTGACCGATCGCCTGCACTGGTCGCTGATCTTCTGGATCAATGTGCCGCTGGGCGCCGCGGCCCTGATCATGACCGATCGCGCGCTGCGCCGGCTGCCGCGCAACGACCGGCCGCATCGGCTCGACTTCATCGGCGCCGCCTTGATGGTAGGCGCTGCCGTCGCGCTCCTCCTGGCGCTCAACTGGGGCGGCACCCGCTACGCCTGGACGTCGCCGCAGCTGCTCGCGCTGATCGGCGGCTCGTTCGCGCTGTGGATCGCCTTTGCGCTGCGCCTTCTGCGCGCGCCGGAACCGTTCATCCCCCTCGCCATGATCAAGCAGCCGGTGGTGTTCGGCATCGTGGTCGCAGGTTTCTTCAGCATCGGCACCATCATCGGGCTTTCGATTTTCGTTCCGCTTCACATCCAGCTCGTGCTCGGGTATTCGGCGAGCGCTGCCGGCCTTGCCTTGATCGCCTTCATGTCGGGAGCAAGCCTTGGCTCGATGACTGCCGGCCGCCTGATGGTGCGCATCGACCGCTACAAGCGCGTCCCGATCGTGGCCATCCCCATTGCGGTTGCTGGCTTGCTCACGCTGGCGGCTTTTCCAGCCGGTCTCTCGCTCTGGGAAGTCGCGGGATTGCTCGTCCTCGTCGGTGCCGGCATCGGCCCGATGTATCCCACCACGACGGTGATCATTCAGAATGCCGTCCTGCCTCACCAGTTGGGGATTGCGACCGGGTCCTTGAATTTTTTCCGAACGCTGGGCGGCGCGATCATTGTCGCGGTCTTCGCCGCGATCGTGCTCGGCGGCTTCGACAATCCGGGAGGCGGGCTCACTCTCGACAAGCTCGTGCACAGTGCCTCGTCGGGGGCTGCTTTTGCCGGGGCGTTCCGGTTCGTGTTCATCGCCGCCGCGATATTTCTCCTCGCCGCGATGGTTGCCGTCGCCGCCATCGAGGAGCGCCCGCTCCGCGGCCCGGCCACTACCTCTCCCCGCTTGCGGGGAGAGGTCGCCGCCGAAGGCGGCGGGTGAGGGGCTCTTTTCAAACGCCGAGATGGCGGAGGCTGCCCCTCACCCGCTCGCCATAGCGCGTTGCAGACGCGCGTTAACGCGCTTATGGCTCGCGACCTCTCCCCGCAAGCGGGGAGAGGTGAAGCGCCTGCGGCGCATCCGCCCCCCGCCCCCCCGCCCCCCTTCATATCAGCATCGCATCCGGCGCTGTTGAAATCGCGCCCGCCCGGCGCGATGTTGCCGCCATGAGTCGCTCCAATCCGCCGCGCGCCGAGGTGGGCGCCCCGGCGCCGCTCACCCGCAGGGACATCCGGCACGTCTTCTACGGATTGATGCTGGGCGGGTTCCTCTCCGCAGTAAATCAGACCATCGTGGCGAGCGCGCTGCCGACCATCGGCCGCGACCTTGCCGATTTCCAGAACCTCTCCTGGGTTATCATCGCCTATCTGTTGTCGTCGACGGTCGCGGCGCCGCTTTACGGCAAGCTCTCCGACATTCATGGCCGTCGGGCCATGATGCTCGCGGCGCTCGGCCTTTTCGTCGGCGGTTCGGCCGCCGCCGCGGCCGCGCCCAACATGGGCATGCTGATCGCGGCGCGCACGCTTCAGGGGCTTGGCGGCGGCGGGATCGTGCCGATGGTGCAGACCACGGTCGCCGACATGGTCACCCCGCGCGAGCGCGGCAACTATCAGGCCTATATGGGCACCGCCTGGATCGTCGCCGGCGTGATCGGCCCCGCGCTTGGCGGTATAATCGCCGAGCAGTGGCACTGGTCGGCGATCTTCTGGCTCAACGTGCCGCTCGGCCTCATTACGGCGGCTCTCGTCAACAGCTCGATGAAGCGGCTGCCGCGCCACGACCGGAGCCACCAGCTCGACCTCGTCGGCGCCGCGTTGATGACCGCGGCGGCGGTTGCGCTTCTGCTTGCGCTCACCTCCGGCGGCACGCGCGTGCCCTGGATTTCGGCGGAAATATTCGCCTTGGTCTCTGCCGCAATCGTGTTCACCCTCGTCTTCGCCTGGTGGCTGCGACGGGTGAAGGAGCCGTTCCTGCCGCTTGACGTGCTCGCCAGCCCGGTGATGCGCGTGGGGACCACGGCTACCTCCTGCGCGCTCGGCGTCATGACCGGATTCATGATCTACATGCCGCTCTATTATCAGGCGGTGCACAAGCTCTCGCCGACGCAGTCGGGTCTGGCGCTCATTCCCGTCATCGTGCTCACCACGCCGGGGTCGATGCTGTCCGGACGCGCGATGATGTATCTGCGCCACTACAAGATCTCGCCCTATATCGGCATGACGCTCGCCACCGCGGCGGTCGCCTCGCTCGCGGCATGGCCGGACATGCCGGTGGGCTGGGCGATTTTCGCGACCGGCGTGATCGGCTTCGGGGTCGGCAGCGTGTTTCCGGTCGCCACCGTCTCGATTCAGAATGCGGTCGAGCGCCACGACATCGGCACCGCAACCGGCGCGATGAATTTCTTTCGCGCGCTCGTAAGCGCGCTCGTTGTCGCGATCATGGGCGCGATCCTGCTCGCCGGCATCGGCATCGCACCCGAGCGCGGCGGCGTCGGCCTCGAAGTAACTCTTGCGCATGCGGGCGCGGAGGGTCTCGCGGTGGCGGAGATTTACCGCTTCGTCTTTCTCGCCGCGCTCGTCACCTCGGTACTGTCGCTCATCGCTGTCGTTCTCCTCGAAGAGCGGACCCTGCATGGGCCTGCTACCGCGGCGGCAGCGCCCGATATGGCCTCCGTGGGGGCGGGTTTCAAACCCGCCCCCACAACGCGTGCGCGAGGTTCGCAGGACGATGAGTCTCGGCCGGGCAGTCCCGATGCGGTGCCCGCCGAATAGGAGGAATGGCCATGGACAGCAAACAATACACCGTGACCCGCACCGACGAGGAATGGCGGGAATTGCTCACTCCCGAGCAATACGAAGTCATGCGCGGCCACGGCACCGAAGCGCCGGGGAGCTGCGCGCTCAATTACGAAAAGCGTGCAGGCACTTTCGTCTGCGCGGGCTGCGGCCAGCCGCTGTTTGTAGCGAAGAAGAAGTTCGAGAGCGGCACCGGCTGGCCGAGTTTCAACGAGCCGCTCGTCGGCGCGATCGAAACATCGGCCGACCGCAGCTACGGCATGGTCCGCAACGAGGTGCATTGCAGCCGCTGCGGCTGCCATCTCGGACATGTCTTCCCCGACGGTCCGCCACCGACCAATCTGCGCTACTGCATCAACGGCATCGCCATGAACTTCCAGCCGGAGGAAGCCGGGTAGCGGTCTTCGTAGGGTGGGCAAAATCGCGCCCGAGGTCCTTCCAGCGAAGAAGGTGCTTGCGCGCGATTTTGCCCACGCGGTCCGGCGCTGCGAAATGGGTCCGCGTGGGCAAAGGCGCAGGGCAGCTGCGCGCGGCATCGAGGGCGTGCGATGGCCTTTGCCCACCCTACGGAGCCCCCGCTCCCTTTCCATCCGCCAAAAGCTTTTCGAAATAATCGATGGTCTTCGCCAAGCCCTCGCGAAGCTGCACGCGCGGCTTCCAATTAAGCAGCGTCTCGGCGAGGCTGATGTCCGGGCAGCGTTGCCGCGGATCGTCCTCCGGCAATGGCCGGTAAACGATGTTCGATTGCGATCCGACAAGCTCAACCACCATCTCGGCAAGCTGGCCGACAGTGAATTCGACGGGGTTCCCCAGGTTCACCGGCCCGGTGATCTCGTCAGGCGTTTCCATCAACCGCATCAGGCCATCGACAAGATCATCGACGTAGCAGAACGAGCGGGTCTGGCGGCCGTCGCCATAGACGGTGATATCCTCGTTGCGCAGCGCCTGAATGACGAAATTCGAGACCACCCGGCCGTCGCTCGGATGCATGTTCGGTCCGTAGGTATTGAAGATACGCGCGACCTTGATCGGGAGCCGGTGCTGGCGGCGGTAATCGAAGAACAGCGTCTCGGCGCAGCGCTTGCCTTCGTCGTAGCATGAGCGCAGCCCGATCGGGTTGACGTTGCCCCAATAGTCCTCCTTCTGCGGGTGCATTGCCGGATCGCCGTAAATCTCCGAAGTCGAGGCCTGGAGGATTTTCGCCTTTACCCGCTTGGCGAGGCCGAGCATGTGGATCGCCCCATGCACGCTCACCTTCGTGGTCTGCACCGGATCGAATTGATAATGGATCGGCGACGCCGGGCAGGCGAGGTTGAAGATTTCATCGACCTCCACATAGAGCGGAAAGCAGATGTCGTGGCGAGTGAGCTCGAAGCGCGGATTCGACAGCAGACGATGCACATTGCGCCGCGTTCCGGTGTAGAAATTGTCCACGCACAGGACTTCATCGCCCCGTTCGAGGAGCCGCGCGCAAAGATGCGAGCCGATGAATCCCGCTCCGCCGGTGACAAGCGCGCGCCGCTCACTCAGCATCTCCGGCCTCCTGGCATTGGCGCCTCAGAAGAGTTTCGTAGGGTGGGCAAAGGCGCGGTCCACGTGCACGAGCCACGCCACACGTAAAACAGAGCGCCGTGCCCACGTGCGGGCGGCTGCGTGGGCACGGCGCACGCGCTCAAGCGCGTTGCGCCTTTGCCCACCCTACGCATCTCGTGACCTATCGTCATCGCTCCCGTGCCGCATGGCTTACGTAATCCTCATAGGCCGAAGCGAGCCCTTGCCGCAGCGAAATCTTCGGCTTCCACCCCAGCGCCGAAAGCCGCGAAACATCGACGAGCTTTCGCGGCGTCCCGTCGGGCTTGCTGCGATCATAGACGATCGTGCCGGCAAATCCGGTGATCTCTGCTACCCGTTCGGCGAATTCGGCGATGGCGATATCCTCGCCGCAGCCGATATTGATCGGCTCCGCAGCGGAGTAATTCTCCAGGACGAACACGCAGGCATCGGCAAAATCCTCGACATGGAGAAACTCGCGCCGCGGGGTGCCGGTGCCCCACACCGCCACGCTCGATGCATGAGCGAGTTTGGCTTCGTGAAACCGCCGGATCAGGGCGGCGACCACATGGCTGTGCTCGGGGTGATAATTGTCGCCCGGTCCGTAGAGATTGGTGGGCAGCACCGAGACGAAATCGTCGCTGTATTGCCGGCGGTAGGCCTGGCAGAGCTTTACTCCCGCGATTTTCGCCACGGCGTACCACTGGTTGGTCGGTTCGAGTTCGCCGGTAAGCAGCTGATCCTCGCTCATCGGCTGCTTCGCGAATTTCGGATAGATGCAGGTCGAGCCGAGATAGACGAGCTTGCGCACGCCCGCGAGATGAGCGCCCTCGATGCAATTGAGCGCGATTGCCAGATTCTCGGCAATGAAATTTGCCGGGAAGCTGTCGTTGGCGAGAATGCCGCCGACGCGGCCTGCCGCCATGATCACCGCATCTGGGCGCGCGGCGGATAGATAATCGCGCGTCTCCTCCTGCGATGTCAGGTCGAGTTCGCTGCGCGCCGCGCTCAACACCTCGCATTGTTCCCGGCGCAGCCGGCGCACGATCGCCGAACCCGCCATTCCCCGATGGCCGGCCACGAACACCCGCTTGCCGGCGAGATTGAAGGGGGCGGCGGAGGGATCGCTAGAGCGCTTTTCAATAGAGTCGGTCAAGGGCGTATCGCCCCCGACGACTTACGTTCGCCGTCACCCTGAGGTGCTCGCCCCGCCTCCTGAGGAGCGAGCGAAGCAAGCCTCGAAGGATCGGCGGGGCGAGCCTCGAAGGGCGACGGCCGAGGGGGCGCCACATCGGAGGGACAAGCAATGCGCAGCCGCCATCCTTCGAGGCTCGCATGCAGCCAAAGGGCTGCATGCTCGCACCTCAGGATGACGGCTTCGCATGCGAGAGCCGACCTAGCTTCATCAGGCAAGGGTCTAATCCGCGGCACTGAGCACACGTGACCTCTCGCGGGCGACCGCGGCCAGATCTGCGGCGACCATTTCGGCGACCAGTTCTTCGAACGATACCTTGTGCTGCCAGCCGAGCTTTTCTCTCGCTTTCGACGGATCTCCGAGCAGGAGATCGACTTCGGTCGGACGGAAATAACGCGCGTCGACTTTCACCAGAACGCGGCCCGATGCGGCGTCGACTCCCTCCTCCTCGATTCCCTTTCCCTTCCAGGCAATCCGAATTCCGATCTGCGCAAAAGCGACCTCCACGAATTCGCGCACCGAATGGGTGTCCCCGGTTGCGAGCACGTAATCGTCCGGTTCCGGCTGCTGGAGGATGCGCCACATCCCTTCGACGTAATCGCGGGCATGGCCCCAGTCGCGCCTGGCGTCGAGATTGCCGAGAAAGAGCGCCTGCTGCGATCCGAGCTTGATCGCCGCCGCCGCGCGGCTGATCTTGCGGGTGACGAAGGTCTCGCCGCGGGTCGGCCCTTCGTGGTTGAAGAGAATGCCGTTCGAGGCATGCAGCCCATAGGCTTCGCGATAGTTGACGGTGATCCAGTAGGCGTAGAGCTTGGCCGCCGCATAGGGCGAGCGCGGATAGAACGGCGTCGTCTCGCGCTGCGGCACTTCGCGCGCCGCGCCGTAAAGTTCCGAGGTCGAGGCCTGATAAAACCTGACCTTCTTTTCCATTCGCAGGATGCGAATGGCCTCAAGGAGCCGCAGCGCGCCCAGCCCATCGGCATTGGCGGTGTATTCAGGGGTCTCGAACGAGACCTGCACGTGGCTTTGCGCCGCGAGGTTGTAGATTTCGTCGGGCTGCGTGTCCTGAACGATGCGGATGAGGTTCGTGGCGTCGGTCATGTCGCCGTAATGCAGAACAAAGCGCAGCCCCGTGTCGTGCGGGTCCTGATAGAGGTGATCGACGCGCCCGGTATTGAAGGAGGACGAGCGGCGCTTGATGCCGTGGACGACGTAGCCCTTCTTGAGCAGGAATTCGGCAAGATAGGCGCCGTCCTGGCCGGTGGCGCCGGTCACCAATGCCACGCGTTTTCCCATCGATACCCTGTTACTTTTACTGCGTCACAAACTTCGTAGGGTGTGCAAAATCGCGTGTCGAGGTCCGACCGCGTGCGCAACGGCGCGACGGCGATTTTGCGCACGCGGTCGGCTCGTGCCGCGCCGTTGCACACCCTACGAAACGGTTATGACGCAGTAAGATTAGCATCCGACATGCCGAAAGGGGAAGCGTTTGAACCAAGGCTGCCCCGCGCGCGACCAAATCGTTGGGCGTCCGCGGCGGGGGCGGGCTCGCCGGACATTCGCGTCAAGATCAGGATCGGATGGGCAACGTGGTTCGAGGACTGCGCTCAAAGGGTTCAAGGCAGACCGCGCCCTTGCGGCTGGCCTATTCGGCGCCGGAAATTGATACGGCCACAGTCGAGGAGCTGCGCCGGCTGACGCTGCCCGCCACCAAGGCGCTGCCGTTCGTGAAGCTCAGGGTTAACGATCAGCCGCTGTGGCGGCCCGAGAGCTATTGGCACGTCAAGTCGACCGGTAACCGGGGAATGGACGTCGAGCTTGGCCGCTCCTATGCCCGCAAGGCGATCGCAGCGATGAAAGCGGATCGCAACGAGGCGCTGATCGCTCTGGTCGTCCAGGATATGATCCACGGTGTGGTCGGGCGGGGCAGCGGGAAACGACGCGGCCCGCTCGGCCGCGTTGCAGCAGCCTTCCTCAAGGAGATCAGCCGCTCCCTCGCGAAGAACGCCGAATAAGCGCGTTCACGCGCGTCTTCGACGCGCTGTGCAGCAAATGACGGCACCGTCAGTCGGAACTGGCGCGACGCGTTCTCGCTGTCCAACCCGGAACAACGCCGGAGCGCTGACCTTCAAAGAGGAGGTCCTGATAGAAATTAAGCACGTAGAGGCGAAGGCGCGATGACAGATTACCCGGTCCGCGCTCCGCGTCGATTACTGTAGCGAGTTCGGACAGTGTCATGCTGCGATGCGCCGCGATTTGCTTGAGGGCGTTCCAAAATGCATCTTCGAGACTGACGCTGGTCCGGTGATCGCCGACGATGATTGAGTGCTTGCGAACGCTTGAATTCATCCCTCGTCTCCGAAGCGGATCGGTGCGCGGCTCCGCAGGCTGTGGGGGTCCCCGATGGCCTTCGAATCGCACAATCGAATGCGGGCAGAATTGCGGGTTTGCGATCCGGGCCGGCGCGATCCGGTGTTTGATGAAAGGCTCAACGAAGCATTCCGGATTTCATGGATCGGCGGCAACACAATGGTTCGTTTGCAACCGTAGTTTCGGCCATGACAGTCAATTTAGATTTTGGCCGGACGAGGCCATTTGTATTAAATTTCCACATGATTGATCGATTGATCGGCCAACCATGCAGCCGAGTACCGCTTTTTTGATAATGCGGCCTGCTCGGCCGACCAGCGGCGGCCGATTAGCTCGTCAGCGAGACGAGACGCCGCGCGCGCGACACACTCCGCTACCCTCTCCCGCCTGCGTGGCGCGGTAGGGTGGGCAAAATCGCGCCCGGAGCGTTACTACAGGCTACCCCCGTGGCCGCGATTTTGCCCACGCGGTCGGTGTCTGCGGGTTGATCGACGCGAGCACCTGAAATGAGCTCCGATGCAACGCCGCGCGTCCGGCGCACTCCGTTACCCTCTCGCCTCCAACGCGGGATCGGCCCGCGCTGGCATTATCAATGCGCAAGTCGGACAGGCCCGGCTTGCGATGGGAGTCGGCGCCGAGCGAGCTTGCGAGCGAGGCGGGCCAGCCGCCGAAGCTGTGCCGCCGCGCGCGAGGCACGCTCCGTCACCCTCTCCCCTCGCGGGAGAGGGTGCCGAGCGAGATTTTGCGAGCGAGGCGGGTGAGGGGGCCGATGCCGGATTTGCGTCGGCGCGCGGGACCCGCGCGCTCGCGAAATCCGGCATCGCCCTGAGGCGAGCGCGCGCCCTCGTCCTGAGGAGGTCACGCGCACCCTGCGCGTGACCGTCTCGAAGGACACGCGCGCGGGCCTCGAAGGACGGGGCGATCCTCACGCTCCTCGCTGCGTCCATTCCAATTTTTGGAATTTTGTGCCATTCCTCGCGGATGATCGTCATCGGTACGGAGATGGTTGAAACGTTTTTCGCGAAGCACACTGGTCGTAAGGGGGTAAAAGCAGCACAATCGCAATATGATGCTTGGCTCGCGATAGCGGCCCAAGCCCAATGGCGAAATCCAGGCGATGTGAAGGCCTCGCATCCGAAGGCGAGCATTCTCAAAGGCGGTCGCGTGGTGTTCAACATCAAGGCCAACGACTACCGATTGGTAGCGGCCCTGCAATATCAGGTTGGTGTTCTGGCGATCCGTTTTTTCGGCACTCACGCCGAATACGACAAAATCCATGCGGAGACGATTTGATGGATGCGACTCTGATTGTGATTGATTCGGATGCCGAACTGGCTCGCGCGCATGCGCTGGTCGAGCGACTGATGAATTCCAGCGATCCAACAGACCTCGCGCTGCTGGCGGCGCAGGCATGCCTGATCGCTGCCTACGAGGAGGCCAAGTGGCCGCGCCGTCGTCCGAGTACAGCCGAAATCATCCGCTATCTGATGGATCAGCATGGCCTCACGCGCGCCGATCTGGTCCCTATTCTGGGAACACCAAGCCGCGTAAGCGAGGTTCTGCGCGGCAAGAAGGAACTGAGCATGACCATGGTGCAGCGTCTGCGCGCCCGCTTCCGGGTACCCGCGGAGTTACTTCTTCCAGCGCCGAAGGCGCGCCGCCGCTCGACGAAGCGAGCGGCGGCCTGAAATTGATAATGGTCTGGAACAGCAGCGTCATCGCGGAAAAGCCTGGGCGTTAGCAACGGACGTGAGACACACTCCGTCACCCTCTCCCCTCGCGGGAGAGGGTGCCGAGCGAGCGCTTGCGAGCGAGGCGGGTGAGGGGCCCGTCGTCCTGAGGCGCGAGCGCGCCCTCGTCCTGGGGAGGTCACGCGCACCCTGCGCGTGGCCGTCTCGAAGGACGGCGACAACGGCTCCTCACACCTCCTCGCCGCGCCCCATCGCGGCGCTCACTTCCTCCCGGTTCACCAGCACGATGTGCTGCTCGTTGGGCGGCCTTGCATCCGGCGCCACATCGAGCCCGAGCCGCTTGAGCGCATAGAACAGGAGCGCGCGGCGGATGCGGATTGTCGTGGTGCGTCTCGAACCACGGCTGCCGCGAAGGCCGTAGTCGATCTCGATCGCGCGCGCCTGCGCCGGCGCGAGCCCCGGACGTGGCGCGATCACGAGCGGCACGAAGCTCATCCAGTCCGTATCGTCCTACGGCTTGGATCGCGCCGGCTCGGCAAGCGTCGCCGCGCAAGACGCCCGAGGACGAAATCGCGGAATTCGCTGCTCTCCCGGTCGAAGCTTCGTGCATGCCAGCGGAAGCCGTTATGGCGAGTGCGTGCGGCTCGATCATACGCCGGGACGGTTTCGGCCGGACTCGCCGCTGGAACCCGAACGACCATAATACCACCACGAAGTCTTTCCATTGGGCTTCCGCTGCGATGTCGTGCGGTGCTGGGGTGTGGGATGGTCGAGGAGGTTGAGCAGTTCCGGTGTTTTTTCCGTGCAGCCGCCGGCGTCGACCCGTATCTTTGGCAGATCAAAGCCGGACTAAACGGACTTCCTCAGCTGCTGCCCGTTCCGACAGGACTCGGCAAAACCGAAGGAAGTGTGTTGGCATGGGCTTGGCGCCGCTTCGCCCAAAAAAACAACGAGCCACTTCACCTCATCTATTGCTTGCCGATGCGCAGCCTCGTCCGGCAGACAAAAGAGCGACTGAACACATGTTTCGCGAGATTGAGGTCGTGGGACGACTCGATTGATATCCCTGTCTATCAACTGATCGGGGGCGATGCTGAGGAGGGGTGGGCCTCCGCTCCGGATCGTCCGTGGGTTCTGGTAGGGACCCAGGACATGCTGTTGTCGCGCGCACTGAACCGCGGGTACGGAATGAGCCGTTTTGATTGGCCCTTACATTTTGGAGTGCTGAACCAGGACTGCCACTGGATCGTCGATGAGGTGCAGCTGATGGGCCCGGGGCTATGGACCACGGCCCAACTCGATTGGATGCGGCATAAACGATTTCCAGGCCTGAAACCCTGTCGCACCACGTGGATGAGCGCGACCATGGGTCTACAGTTCCTTCAAACCGCAGATCGAAAGAGAGATGGTTACGACAAGGTCGAGCCTTTTGAGCCCGAGGTCGAAAACGATTCAAATGAAGAACTCAGGCGTCGACGGTCCGCTTGGCGGCCAGTACAAGAGTTTCAACCCGAGAAGGGAAAAGTTATTGAGCAAATCGCATTAGCGGCAACTTTGAGTCACACGCTTGGCACTTTGACACTTATCGTCTGCAACACCGTGGAGACGGCTCAAAAGATTTTTGAAATCATCGGCACGAACGGAACGCCAAGAATTCTGCTCACGTCTCGCTTTCGTGCTGGAGACCGCCGCGAAGCCGAAGAAAAACTTCAGACCTTCGAATCACGCCGGTGTGCGACCCAAACTGGCCGAATCGAGGGTGGCGATCCTGGTCTCATTTGCGTGAGCACGCAAGTGATCGAAGCTGGACTCGACATCTCGGCGCACAGGTTGTGGACCGAACACTGCCCGTGGCCATCGCTGATTCAGCGCCTTGGGCGGCTTAATCGTGACGGTAAGGATAACGATGCCCGCGCGATTGTCTGGAGGATACTGCCCGAAATTGCGCGAAAGCACGACGGCGAGGATTGGGTCGGCCCATATCGGAAGGCGGAACTGGATTGCGCATCATCGCTGCTCAAGCGCTTCGTGCCGATCTCAGAAGAGAAGGCAGCAGCGGATGCGCTTGGCGAGCTTCAGCTGTGCGTGCCCCAGCAGGTCCGTGATGCGCTCGCGATCTCCCCTGAGCCGTGTCCCCGAGCAATCGATGTCCACGGCCTCTTCTCCACGGAGGCGGACCTCTATGGCGGCTTTACCGACGTCAGCCGGTTCGTGCGAAACCCGGATCCTGATGCGGATGTCATTGTTTTCTGGCGCGCCTGGAGCGGAGAGCAACCGCCACGAGGGGATGCGCTAGAGGGGCCCCATTTCGATTCCCAAAGAGAGGCTTGCCCAGTTCCGGCACACAAGCTTCGGGAATTTTTGAAGGCGGCCCGTGCGCGACCGTGGCTCTGGAACGATCGCGCAGGGCGTTGGAATTCGATACCGCTCGAAGAGCTCCGCCCCGGCATGGTGGTGATGCTTAATGGAAACGCCGGCGGATATGAAAGCAATATTGGTTGGAGCGGCAAGGCGAGCGATCGGCTGAGTGACCTGCAGCCGCCGGGGTCGGGTCGCGCTTTGGACGACGATCGTCGGGCGGACTCAGGTTATTGGTCCATGCTGGGGTCGCATCTTTCTGACGCCCGCACTGAGGCTGAACGCCTTTGCAATGCGCTTGGACTTGACGATACGGACCCGAAGCTCGGGAAATTCGGACAAGCCGTAGTCGCAGCCGCTAGTTTTCACGATCTCGGTAAGGCGCATCCGGATTGGCAGCGCGCCGTGCCGAGCCGTGGACCTCTCGAGCACGAGCCGATAGCGAAGTTCCCGAAAGTACTGCGAGTCGAAACGTCAAGCAGCGATGCTGAAAGGGTGCGATCTGCATTGAGTTCAAAGCTTCCAAACGCCTATCCATTATCAGACGAAGTGCTAGAGGACAAAAAATCCGTCCGCCTGCAGTGGGCTCTTGACCAAGCAGTTAACGGAAAAGCGCTTGAAAACATCCGTAGGATGTCGGGCGTGCGGTGGGCTGCACATAAAGCCTTTCGCCCTGGGCTGCGCCATGAGGCGGCATCTGCCCTTGCGATGTGGCAGCAGCGCAGGGTCGCTAACGAGGCTCCGTATTCCGTACTCGCCATCTATCTCTGCGCTGCCCATCACGGAAAGGTGCGGACGGTGCTGCGTACGATCTCATCCGAAGGCAGAGACGTATTTGGCATCGGCCCGTCTCCCGAGGCGTTTCAATTCGATGGCCGGGACTGGCCGATGGACCGCTCCATAGCAGTGGACGGGGCCGACGGCCGGTGGACTGACGAGGGCTTCATACTCGTAGGACCGGGATGGACTGGCCTCATAGCCGATCTGCTCGGCCCATGGCGCGGCGATGCAGATGCGACCTGGACAGGTGCCGTACCAAATGACGAGCCTCGCGCGCTCGGCCCTTTTGCGCTGAGCTGGCTCGAAGCGCTTGTGCGCGTCGCGGACTGGCGGGCCAGCGATAACCCTTCCCACTTAATCCGACCCTCCGATTGCGCCTTATGAATAAAAGCGATCCTTTATCAGCTATTCCGATTCCGGGATTGCGCCCGACCAACCTCGGGGCTTATCTAGCCGGATTAGGCTTGCTGCGAACCTTATCGCGCCGCTGGCCGACGTTGCGCGGCGCTTGGCGAGACGGAGTGCTCCACGTGGTTGGTGGGCCTCCAGATCGAGACCGGCTCGCTGACGTGCTCATGAAAGTCGCTGATGAGGCGTCATGGACGCGATATACGCGAGGTTGGAATTCGGCGCAGAAAGCGAGCACAAAGTCGAAATCGGGCGCGAAGCTGGCTCAGTGGCAGGCCGAAGCAGATGAAGGCGAATTAGAATTATTCGCCGCTCATGTTGCACCGGCATCGCGAGTTTTTTTTAATCCATTGCTGGGTAGTGGCGGCAATGCGGGAAAACGTGCATTCGCTGATGGTTGGAAAAAGGCGACTGACGCACTAAAATCTATAAAATCCAAAAAGAAGAAAACTTACGTAGATGAGCGGCGTGAGGCATTGGGCGCGCTTCTCGACGGCCATGCGGCAGCATGGCAGGAGAAGAAGCTGAATGCAGCATCCTGGTTCAGTGATGCCAATAAGCTCTATAATAGTGGTCAGAACGCATTCAGCGAGGGCGTGATCTCGCCTTGGGCTATGGCCCTCGCCTGCGAAGGCCTTACGTTTTTCGCCGGTAGTGCATCTCGGCGACTAGGCGCGCGCTCTCGATCCGTCGGCGCCTTTCCGTTTGTGGTAGCGGCCGCTGCACCCGAAACGGCGGGCGAAGCGGGGCGCGACCGAGGCGAAGTATGGGCACCGCTTTGGACCCGCCCCATGACGGTGCCCGAAATCGCAGCAGTGTTCGCGCGCGGGCGCGCGGAGATCGACGGTCGTGGTTCTATTACGCCCGCCGCTTTCGCCGCAGCGATAATCCGGCGTGGCGTCGACGCGGGCATCGGCGAATTCCGCCGCTTCGCGCTCGGCAAAACAACCAGCGCAAACACCTTCGAACCACGTTATGCCGGCGCCACGCCGGTTCCGGCCGACTGCGTTGGCGCCCGTTCAGAGGCTTTCGAATGTCTACTCGGGCTCATTCAAAGGCTTCCCCGAGATCGAAAGGAGGGGCAGCGCTGGCGATTCGTCGGGTTGCGCGGCCCGGTGGAGAACGCGCTGATCCACCTTGCTGGGAACCCAGGCGATCCCGGAGCTATAACTGCCGTGCTGGACTCGGCGGTACAGGCTTTGGATCGTGTTGACGTCAATCGATCGTTTAGGGAGAGTGGTGTCGGTTGGCGCCCTTTACCGCTGGAGTGGCTGCCGGCGTTGTTCGCGGTCGCTGCGCCCGATCTGGAGGCGCGTCTCGCCCTGTCGTTCCTCTCTGCCTTTCCCGTCGATTATCCATTCGCGCTTTACCGTTTCGGAATCGACTGGCGATACAAGGCAGGTGATGGGCGGCGAAAGAAGCATTCACCCTACTTGCATCCGAAAGCTGCCCCTGCGCGGTGGGTTTGGCGTGGAGGCTTGCTAACGCGCAACCTTTGCGACGTTGTTCAGCGACGCGTGTTGGACTGGGGGAATGAAACTATCCCGAAGGCCGCTGCTGGCCCTGTGCGAGCGCCTCTTGCCGCGCGTTTATCTGACGTCGAATCGTGGCTTGATAGCCAAGTGGACGAACTTCTCTTGGAGCGTTGGCTTTCGCGTTTGGCGCTGTTCGATTGGACTTATCTCCCTTCGGCCGTCAAGGCTCTCGCGCCCTTTGAGAGCAGCCGGACTAAGGTGGGCCCAACACTCATCCTGTACGGGCTATTTCATCCGTTATTTGACCTTAGGCCTGTCACGGACAATCGTCGGAATAACGGGCACGATCTGCTTCCGCCGGAAACTAAGGCGCGCACGCCTGCCGCGGCGCGTCGAATGGCGTCGCTCCTGCGCATCGCTGATGTCGAACGTGCAGTCGAGGTCGCGCGCTCCCGTTATTCGATGACGGGCGCGCCGCTTATTCGCGGCGATACGCCTTGGGCGCTGGCTGATCCCGGCCGACTGCTGGCAGGCCTGATGTTTCACGTTTCAACGTTCAACCGCTCAGTCCTCGTCCGACGATGGCTGCGCCCGCAACGCCAAGCACCCGAGGTGATCCATGTCTGAAGGGACCAAATCTATCGTGTTGACTCCTGAAGACGTGCTCAGAGGGCCGTCGCCCCTGATACTTACAGCCACGCTTAGGCCTGTTGCTGGCCTTGATCGCTTTCAGCCGGCGGGCTTTCCCGAGATCGGCCATGTCATCTACAAGGCGCCGCGGAAGAATGGCTCCGTCGATCACGTGTGCATAGTGGACAGTGCAGCGAGCATGGCTAACCATCTCGAATCAGTCTGCATGAGTGGCCCTCATGATCTTGAACTTCATGAGGATTTGACTGGCATGCCATATGTCCGATGCGTGACAGGCGACGAGTCGGACGGCAAGCTTCCACCGGAAAAGCGCGCGCTTGTTGTGACGAGCTTGACGGAAGGCCATCGCACAGCGTCAACGTACTTCCTCGACGGCAAGATAATCCAATCAAATGTGATTGCCGGAGAAGCGTTCGCCAAGGCGCTGGAAAGAGATTTCGGCATCAAACTGCCGGACAGCAAAAGGGCGCATCCGCCAGCTGAAAAATGGTGGGACGTATATAAGACAATTTTCAGATACGATCCGAACGCACTTGTGCATGGCGTTTTATTCCCACAATACCAAATTAAGATTGCGCGGTTTTTGACTGCGCACCTGGAGGCGTTCGGTGCCCTGCGAGTTGATCGCTCCGGCGTCAAATTCGACCGCCTGGGTAAGACGACATCGGGCCAGCCGATTTTCGCTGTCGACGATGCTGTCGCTGGCGAAATCCGCGCAACCTTTATCTTTGACGTCGCTCTCTTGCGATCATTCGGCCGGACGGGGAATGGACAACACCCGGAGAAAGTGCGTGGTCTGTCGGAAAAGCAGAAATCTTTCCTTGCAGCCCTCGCACTTTGGAAAATCGATCGATTGTTGCGCCATCCGTTTCGATACCGCTCCGGTTGTTATCTGGAGCTTGAGAAGCTCAAACAAGGCGATAGCGAGATAGAAATCGATGCGAATATTAAGGTCGCGATCGAAAGCGCCGAGTTCAGAGCTAAAGAAGATGTAAACTCCATCATAACCGACGTGTATTGGCCACATGATGAGCTCTACCGGGAAGGTAAGGATGAGGACACTCGGACGACGTCCTCCGAATCGGATGAGAACGACAACGGTGAGGAGGATTCGTGAGATATGCGGCTCATTCTCCAGCAGTCGTTTCCGCTCGGCCGCTTTCACGCAACTCCGTGGCGGCTCAGCCCCTTTGACGACTGGTTTGGCGAATGGCCACCCAGCCCCTGGCGCCTTGTGCGCGCTGTTGTTGCCCGATGGTACCAATGGCGCCGTGAGATAGGCGAGGTTTGGCCGGCTGGAGAGATCGCCTCTCTAACCCATGCACTCTGCACTAGCGAGTACAGCTTCCATCTGCCCGAGCGAGGACATCACTGCATTATGCTCCGGCAGTATCAGCCGGCGGAGTTCGGCTGGAATCCCAAATCTGACAAGGTGCCCGGTGTTAGGGGCTATAATACCAGTCTTGCGCAGGACAATGCATGGTGCATTTCACCGGATGAGAATCTGTTCTGGTACATCGAGGGTGATGCCTGGGCCTCGGATCTAGTCGAAGTTCTCGATCGCTGTCTCGAACGTATATCGTATTTTGGGCGAGTTGAGGCCCTGACCCGAATATGCCGAGTAAGTAAGGGGCCGGATACAGCGAACGTGAAGCTCGCCGAAGGCAAGTCTGCGGCCGACGCTGTCCCTGTGCTGGTACCAGCTCTGGACGCTGAGCTGGCTGACATCGAGCGCGTGACGCAGGATGCTCAGGCGGCGCGCAATATACCTCAAGGGGCTCGCTTGCTTTACGCTCTCCGTCCTTACGCGCGTCCGTTCAGGGAGGTTCCTCATCGTCAGCCATATCGGCCAAAAGGGCACCTGATTCAATTCGCGCTTGGATGGGCAGTCGCGCCGGAGTTGCGCGCAACAGTCCGCCTGACTGCGCGGTTTCGATCAGCCGTGTTGCGGAACCTTATCAGGGCGAAGACGGGCGGCGCGACTAGCGCGTGGAGCAATTCATCCGATGAGATTCGCCATGCAGTCACAGAAATGATCGGCAAGGATTTGCGTGGCCAGCCGTTGCAGGGGCCAAGGCGGCATGCAGAATTTCTAGTCTGGTGGGATGGCGGCGTTCCGACACGCATACTCGTTTGGAGGGATGTTCGGCCTTTCAACGATGACGAGCAGGATGCCATTTTGCGAGCGGGTGCCCAGGAGCTTTCTTGGGAAGCAGCCGGACCGGATGCCGCGGCGTGGAAAGTCAAGCTCGTTCCACTCGATGCAGCCGTTCCGCCACCGCCGGGATTCGACGGGGCGTCCGCCACCATGTGGCAATCGCTCACACCTTATGTGCCAATCCGCCACCATCTGCGCGGAGGAAAGTTCCGGGCCTCCGAAGCAATTGAGAACCAGATTCGTCGCGAACTTGACGCGCGCGGGTCTGCGCTTGCCTCGAAACTAGTCTCTGTCCATGAAATCGCGCCACCGAAGTGGGTCGCAGTTCACGTTCCACGACGCGAGACCGGCAAACGGCCATTCATCGGGGATCGCCGCGGTTACATGCTCCGCATTGCCTTTGAAACACCGGTTCCTGGTCCTTTGAGACTCGGCCATTCCAGCACCTTTGGACTAGGTTTATTTTGCCCCGTCGCTGCTGAATAAGCCGCATTCGGCGTCTATGACCTGTCCCATGCACCCGTCTCATTCATGCTCACCGAGGACGATGGCACGATCTTGGTCTCGTTCGCGATCCAGCAGCCTCTCGACGCGGAGGACATCGAGAGCCTCACGCCTCTGATAGCTGATTTTGATTTTCGCCGCCAGATCGCGTTCGTGAAGTACATCGGTACTCATGCGGAGTACGACCGTATCGATGCGCTGACCGTCTCGCAGTTTTGAAGGAATGACGGAATGGAAATCCGGCCAATTCGTAGCGACGAAGATCACCGCGCAGCACTTGCCGAGATCGATGCCCTTTGGGGCGCGCCGGAGGGCGCCGAGGCGGGCGAAAAGTTTGACGTGCTCGTAGCTCTGGTCGAAATGTATGAGGCGAAGCGGTGGCCGATCGATATTGATGATAGTTTCGATCCGATCGACGTCCTCCATTTTGCCGTGGAGGAACTCGGCCATACTCAAGCCGAGCTCGGGGAGCTTCTCGGTTCGCGCTCCCGCGCATCTGAGATTCTTTCGCGCCGCCGCGCGCTTACTGTCGAAATGATCCATAAGATCAGCGAAACGTGGAAAATTCCGGCCGAGCTTCTGGTTCGCCCTTATCGATCAGAGCGCGTCGCTTGAAGGTCATCGAAGAGGTATCGACGCGCGGTTCGTCGGATCAACGAATTGGAGGTTCCCATGGCGAAGACCAAGACCATTCCGTGGGATTCCGCCGAATATCTCAAAACGGACGAAGACATTGCGTACTATTTGGAAGCGGTCTTCGAGGATGGCGATCCTGCTGTGATAGCAGCGGCATTGGGCGACGTAGCGCGCGCCAAGGGCATGGCGCAGATCGCCCAGGCCACGGGCCTCGGGCGCGAGAGCCTTTACAAGGCGCTCTCCGCGCAAGGCAATCCGGAATTCGCGACGGTGCTGAAAGTCCTGCGCGCGCTCGGCCTCAAGCTCAAGGTAGCGGTGTGAACATGGACGAGGCCGGCTGATCGAAGTGTTGCGGCCGTATGGCGCCGCTCTGCGCGAAAACGGCGCGACGGGTCTTTCATCTTCGGTTCACGAGCTGCCGGGGGAGGGAACGGCTCGATAGCGGAGTGGGAGGAGAGGCAGTCGACCAACAACAAGAGGCCCCTCACCCCAACCCTCTCCCACGCGCGCAGAGTTTGCGGCACAGGAGTCGATGCGCGCGGGGAGAGGGAGCCCACCGAGTTTGCGGCACCGCTGTGCCTCAATCACACCACAGCAATCGAAATCGACCGGAGCGCGGTCTAATCAACCCGGCCACCGGAATGCCGGCGTTTTCCGTTGATGGGCGTCGCAATTGGATTGTTCGAATCGCCTGCCCGTTCTACGGCTGACAGAGTGCGCCCGACAACGGGCGGCAACCGCACAGCGCAGGCAGGTCATGGCAAAACCGACGCAATCGCGGCCGACACAATCGCGCGTCTACCAGATCAAAATCACTCTGGCCGGAACCGAGCCGCCGATCTGGCGACGGCTGCTCGTGCCGGGCTCGATTTCGCTCGCGGAGTTGCACCGCATACTCCAGGTCGCCATGGGTTGGCAGGACGACCATCTTCATGCGTTCGAGTCGGCAAATAGACGGGCTCGCAGCCGGCTGGAGCCGGGCTGCGATTGGGATGACGAGGAGCGCGTGCGCCTCGATCAGGTCCTCGCTCGCGAGAAGAGCGCTATGGTCTACCTATACGACTTCGGCGACAGCTGGACCCACAACGTTGTTGTCGAAAAGATACTTTCGCCTGCCGACGGGCTGACGGTTCCGAGCTGCGTCGGCGGCGCGCGAGCTTGCCCGCCGGAGGATTGCGGCGGCAGCTGGGGATATGGCGAGCTTCTTGAGGCGATCCGCGATCCCCGGCATCCTGAGCACGAGGACAGGATCGAATGGGTAGGTGAGCATTTCGATCCCGAGCGCTTCGATGCCGATGCAGTCAATGCGAGGCTGGCGCCAAGGAAGCGAACGCGCGCGGCGTAGAGCCTCAGGCTGCCGCGCTATGGCTCTCCTTGATTAGCGACTCTGCGGGGATGCCGAGCCCCTCATGCAGGCGCCGGATCATCGTCAAGGTCAGCGGGCGCTTGCGTGACAGCACCTCATAGACTCTGTTTCGGCTGCCGATGTAGGGGATTAGGTCACGTGCCGCGAGCCCTTGCTGCTCCATGTGGTATTTGATCGCTTCGACCGGGTCGGGAAGCTCGAGCGGATAATGTTTCGCTTCCCAGGCTTCCACCAGTGTGACGAGCACGTCGAGACGATCGCCCTCCGGCGTGTTGCGTTTTGCATGCATCAGGCTTTCGATTTCCTTGAGCACGCGCCGATAGTCGCGATTCGTTTTGATCGGCGTAATGTCCATTGGTTCCAGCTGCGGGTTAGACCGTCTGCGCGTCAATTGAGTCGTATTGCCTGTGCGTTCCTATGAACCGAATATAGACCACGCGATACGGATAGTTGATCCAGACCACGATTCGGTACTTGTTTCCTGCGATATTTAAGACAGCCCGGCCGTCTCGCAGAATGCTTGCCGTCCGGATGTCGCGCTTCACATCGGGTGGTGCTTTCCAATCTGCCGCTTTTACCTGGCGCACCCAAGCCATTAGATGGTCATGTGCATCAGCATAGCTTGGGCTTTGCCTGATGAAAGCCGTGATCGTGCTCACCGCCATGACTCTCACCCTTTCCTTCTAACATGGTCCCGTGGTGGGACCAAGACCAGGGCCGCGAATTTTTGCTCGACTCCAATCGTGCGGCGCATCGATAATGGCCGCGGTTGCGGTCCTCTCGGGGTTGTGGCGTATGGCGTTCCCTGAGTCAGAAAGCCTTTCCGCGCCGGCGCGGCAGCTTTCGCTCGAACTGCCGGCGCCGCCGGCGAGCGGCTCCACTCCGCTCGTGCCGGTGCGGATGGTGAATGAATTTGTTTACTGCCCGCGGCTCGCGTTCCTGGAATGGGTCGATTCCGAGTGGGCCGATTCCGGCGATACCGAGGAAGGCCGCCGCGCGCATGTGCGGCTCGATGCCGGCGGCGGCGCGCTGCCGGCCCCTGACGACGTCGAGGAGCGGCCGGATTTCACCGCCCGCTCGGTGACGATGACCTCGCAGGCGCTCGGCATCGTCGCCAAGATGGATCTCATCGAAGGCGAGGACGGCTCCGTCACTCCGGTCGATACCAAGAAGGGCAAGCGGCCGCATGTCGCCGAGGGCGCCTACGAGCCCGAACGGGTGCAGGTTTGCGCGCAGGCGATGATCCTCGAAGACGCCGGTTACAAGGTGACGGAAGGCGCAATCTGGTATGCGGGCTCGCGCGAGCGCGTGCGCATTGCGCTTGATGAGGACCTGCGCGCCAAGACCCGCGCCGCGATCTCAAATCTGCGCCTCACCGCCGCGGCCGGACGGCTGCCGCCGCCGCTCGTCGACTCGCCCAAATGCACCAAATGCTCGCTCGCCGGCATCTGCCTCCCTGACGAAGTGACGTTCTTCCGCCGGGGGCTCGCGCCGCGCCCGCTCAACCCGGCGGCCGATGCGGCGCTGCCGCTCTACGTACAGGAACCCGGCGCCCGGGTGCGCAAATCGGGCGAAGTGCTCGTCATCGAGACCAGGGACGAGAGCAACAATCCGATAACAACCGAAGTGCCGATCGGGGAAATATCCGAAGTGGTGCTGCACGGCCCGGTGGGGCTGACCACGCCTGCGCTTGGCGCGCTGCTCGCAGAGCAAATTCCGGTGACCTATGCATCGACCAGCGGCTGGGTGCTCGGCCACACGGTATCGACCGGTCACCGCAATGTGGCAATCCGCATCGCGCAGTCGCGCGCCGCCTTCGACGAGCGGCGCTCGCTTGCCTTTGCGCGCAGTCTCGTTGCCGCGAAGATTCGCAACTCCCGCGTGTTCCTGCGGAGAAATTTCAAGGAAGGCAACGAGGCCGAGCGCGATGAAACCATCCAGGCGCTGTCGCGGCTTGCCGACCGCGCGATCCACGCCGCCACGGAGGCCGAGCTGCTCGGCTTCGAAGGCGAGGCGGCGGCGCGCTACTTTCGCCTGTTTGCCTGCATGTTTGGCGCCGCCGCGCAGGGCTTTCCGCAATTCGCCTTCGACAAGCGCACCCGGCGTCCGCCCGCCGATCCGGTCAACGCCATGCTGTCGTATGCCTATTCGCTGCTCGCGCGCACCTGGCTCACCGTGCTCTCGGCTGTCGGCTTTGATCCGTATCTCGGCTTTTATCACCGGCCCCGCTTCGGCCGCCCGGCGCTCGCGCTCGACATGATGGAACCGTTCCGCCCGATACTTGCCGACTCGACGGTGATCCAGGCGATCAACAACGGCGAGGTGCAGCCCAACGGATTTATTGCCGCCGGCTCGGCGGTCAATCTCAAGCCGCATGCCCGCAAGGCCTTCATGTCCGCCTACGAACGCCGGCTCGATCAGGAAGTGACGCACCCGGTCTTCGGCTATCGCGTCTCGATGCGCCGCCTGCTCGAAGTGCAGGCACGGCTTCTCGCCCGCTATCTCTGCGGCGAGATCGAGGAGTACCCGCATTATTTGATCAGGTGACTCCCTCTCCCCGCGCTTGCGGGGAGAGGGTTGGGGTGAGGGGCTCTTTGGTATGCAGGTTCCCCTGATTTTCGACATCTGATCTCTGACATCTGATCTCTGACATCTGATCGGCGAGGCCAGCCATGGTGGATGAACGCCTCTACATCGTCACCTACGATATTTCCGATGACCGCCGCTGGCGCCGCGTGTTCAGGCTGATGCAGGGCTATGGCCGCTGGCTCCAACTCTCGGTCTTCCAGTGCCGGCTCAGCGCCCAACGCCGGGTAGAGCTCGCGCGGCGCCTGGAAGCGACGATCCACGGCCGCGACGATCACGTCCTCATCCTCGATCTCGGCCCTGCCGACAAAGTCGATCCGCGCGTCGAGAGCCTCGGCAAGACCTTCGAGCCGATGACGCGGGCCGCGGTTGTGATATGATTCGCCGCTTACCTCCCTCTGAATGGGCTCTGAATGGAGGAGGTAAGCGCAGAGCGCCGAGTGGGGTCGGCGCCAAACACGGCAGCAGGGCCCTCCGCCGCCGCCGGGCGAGCGCTCCGATGGTGAGCGCGAGACGGCAAGCGCTCGCGGCCGAAGAATCGCTTGCCTTTCAAGGCGCTGTTTGACATCGTGGCACCTGAAATCGCGGCAGCCAAGCTGCCGATGCCGTTTCGGCTTGGCAGCGCTCGCAACCATCGCCGGTTTGGCCCGCCGTTCAACCACTTGGACGGAGCCAACTTCCCCGGCTTACTAAGCCGGGGCCTCATTGAAGCGGTGAGATCGAGATAGGTCTCGCGCTCGATTTCCTCACTTCCCCGGCTTACTAAGCCGGGGCCTCATTGAAGCTTCGGGTGGCTCTTCAGCGTCCTCAGTTTGGCTTAGCACTTCCCCGGCTTACTAAGCCGGGGCCTCATTGAAGCCAGTATTTAGCGCGGTAGATCGCTTCTACGTCAGCCTGACTTCCCCGGCTTACTAAGCCGGGGCCTCATTGAAGCAGGATGTGGGCGCATCTATACCTGCCCCCTGCGCAGACTTCCCCGGCTTACTAAGCCGGGGCCTCATTGAAGCGCGGCCGGAGCGTTGACCGCGATCACCGAGCTCGAACTTCCCCGGCTTACTAAGACGGGGCCTCATTGAAGCAGCACATACCGTGCGCTGCCGCATCGACGCGCCGCCGAGCGTCGAGCACCTGTAAGTGTTCAATTGTTTCAACGCCGTTTGCCGAACAGCTCATAGAACAGCCGCTCGGCTTCGCGCTCGCCTTCTTCGGTAAACACGACCGACTTCGCCTTGCCGACCGGATTGGAGATGTAGCCCTTCCCGTGCAGCCGATTCATCGCCTGCCAATCGAAGCCTTTCCAGGCGCGGCCATTGTCATGCAGGCCGAGCCAGAGCAACGCCAGCACGGCCTGATCGATTCGATGTTTGTCGATCTCCGGGTGCTCGTCGTTTTTCATGCTGTCCTACGTGCCGGGGAGGGAGGGCCGGCCGCCAAGTCTTCGGAAGTCATTTTCCACGCCATGCACGCCTCGGAAAGAGCCCGATATCCTTCACGGGTCCTCGGGCAGCCGAACAAAGGGATCGGGTGCCGCCACGTTTAGTCGTTTGAACTGCGCCATGTTGCGCGTCAGCACGGTGAGCCCGTGCCGCACTGCGGTTGCGGCAATGATCAAATCCGCAAGCGGCACCGGGTGCCGGTATGTTGCATTGCCGAGCCTCGCCACATGACGCGCCGTTTCCAGATCCATTGCCAACACCCGTTCCTCGAATCGCCGAGAATTGCTGTTACGAGGGCAGAGATCTCGGTGGCTCGCTCATGCTTACTTTCGCGGCGCAGCTTCAACACGCCCGCATCCGCGCGCCGACCACTCCCGCTCCGACACGATAATAACGGCCTCTTTCCCGTAGCGCGTCACCCGCTGCGGTTCGCCGGCCAGGGCGCGTTCGACGAGCTTCGAGAAATTTCCGCGTGCCTCATTGATCGGTTGGGTCTTCAAGGTCACCTCCTCATGCGCCGGAACCTACAACATTTTATTGTCCTGTACGACATTTATCTCTCGCCTGCAGATGGCGACAAAAAACCTGGCTTACTTATTGGCGTCTCGCGCTTGCGCCGTTGTGGGGTTTGCGCCGCTGTAGAGGCGGGTTTCAAACCCGGCCCCACGGGGAGGATCGACGCGAACGCGAACGTCCGCGCCTCAACCCGCTAACGCGTCAATGGCATCGAGGGCGTGCAGCCGCGACGTCCAGCCCTCGACACCGGTTTCGCGGCAACCGCATCTATGCACGCGCAACCCACCGCTGCTGTCCATTACCTCGTGATTCGTAACGCCGGCGCTGTCGCGCCAGAAACGAATAGTCGCACACCCTTTGCCGATGCGGATGTTCCTGAGCAGTACCTCCGGCAACCATTCGGGCAGGTCCGGGTCGATGAGCAGCGCGCCCCAAGGCGCCGCCGGAAACAGGCCAAGCATCGATTGAACGAGGCTGATGACAGCGCTTGCCGACCAGGATTGGGGCGCGTTGGCTTCCGGGTAGATGCCCGGATGCCGATGAGTGTGGTCGCGGGCGTGGCCGCCGAACACTTCAGGGAGTCGATTGAGCTCAAAGATCTCGGTCGTCTCGAACAACGCTTTTGCGAGCCGATGGAGTTCGGCATTGAAGCCGTACCGCTTGAGCCCGAGAGCGATCATGGCGTTTGAAACCGGCCACACCGAACCGAGATGATATGAGAATGGATTGAACGCCGGATGCCGGCACGACAGGCTGCGCAAACCCCAGCCGGTGAACAAGTCCGGCATCATGAGGCGTTTGGCGAGGGGGCGTGAAAACTCGTCGGCGACTATTCCATAGGCAAGGCATTGTGCGGCATCCGGCGCGACGGTGCGCACCGGCTTTTTCTTTGGATCGAGCGCCAGCGCGAAGTACTCTTCTTCCGGAACCCAGAATGCCGCGTTGAATCGGCTTTTCAACTTCTCCGCCTCGGCGCGCAGCGAGGCCGCCTGCTCGGCCGCGCCGGTCTTTTCGAAGGCAATGGCGATGAGCTGTTTGGCGGCGTAATAGCAACCTTGAATCTCGACGAGTGCGATGGGATTGTGAACCAGTCGTCCGTTCTCATAGAGGATCGCATCGCGCGAGTCTTTCCAACCCTGGTTCTTTTCGCCCCAGTCTCCGGCCTTTGTGACATACTCGTAAAACCCATCCCGGTCACGGTCGCCGTCGCGATCCATCCATTCCAGAGTCGCCAGCACGCGGTCCCGCATCGAACGGAAGAATTCCGTGTCGCCTGTAAGCAGGAAGTCCCATGCCGTATCGATGATGAACCATCCCGGCGCGGCATAGTCGCCGTAGTAATGGAGAAAAGGATTTTTCTCCAGCAGCGCCAGCGGGCTTTCCTGATGCTGATGGATCACTCTGCCCGGCTCGGCATCGAAGCGCTCGTCATAGCTCTCGGCATTCCACTTGCCGATTTGCCGCAACGAGCCCCGCAACATGATTGGATCGATGCAGCCGGCCTGAAATGCCGTCACCAGCACGTCGCGCCCGAACAGCGCGTCGTATTTTGGAATGCCGGCAGCGGGCATGCGCTGCTCGGCCTCGTCCCCATCGAGCAAAGCGAGACCGGCAAGGTCGGTCACTGCCTGGTCCCACGCCGCCGTAACCAGCGTGTTCGGAGTGCTCAGTGCGACTTCAGGGCGCCGCGTTGCAGCGGTAGCTGCGATATCGTGGAGTTCGGGGCGATATCTTGGCGCAATCAATCGTCCGCAGAATACGGGCGCCACTGACAACGTAAGCCTTGTAGGCGTCTGTTGCGAAAGCGGCAGCGTACAGCAGACGGCGCCGTCATAGGAAAAGCCGCCGGAGCCGCTGAACGTGACTTCGCTCGCGTGCTGCAGCTTCGGGTGGCCGTACCGAAGTATGAGTGTCCCGCCGTCCTCGCGCGCTCGCCACTCGCGCTCGACTGCGGCGGTCTGCTGTCGTTTGCCGCTGGCGGCCTCGCTGTAGTCTGCGAAATCGGCGTCGATCTCCCAGCGAAGGAGGACGGTCGCCGGAGCAAGGGCATGGTTCGTCACGTAGATCTCATCACAAAAGCCGCCGCCCGCAAATCGGTTGAGCTGCAGCTCGATCCCTTTCTCGACGATTTCGTCTCCGCTCTCCTTACCCTCCGGTTCCGGGCCGGCCTGTTTGCCCGCCGGCGTGGGCGCGACGAAATAGGCGATAGCCGCATAGCTGTTGACTGCCTCCGCTGCGACAAAGCGCGGAGCGGCGCCATCGATGGTAATTCGCAGCCGAGAAAGAAATCGCGTAAGCCGGTAATAGAGACCTTGGGTACTCTCTTCGATCAGGCACTTGTGGTTTGCAATCACCACCGAGTGCCCAAGGTGCGTCACGATCTGCGTGGGCAGCAAACGGAGGGGATGCACGCGGGACATCGGAAACTCTTGGTCTAATTCACAATGCGAAGTGCGTAATGGCGTGGCTGCCATCTGCGGTTCCACTGTTGCAACTCGCGCTTTTGCCTTCTGGTTCCTGGTCGTCGGGCCGGCAGCCCGCTCACAGTTCATCATCTCTCGGCTTTGGAGGCCCACGAGCGTGCGTCTTGCGCGGCCTTGTGCTAGAGGTATCTCAACAGACGCCTCATCGACCGGGCGCACGCATGGCGACGACATCGGATACCGGCGACGACACGGTCGCGAGCCACACGCTCGCGTACCTTCGGTCGATCGACCGCAAGGTCGACTTCGTCATGGAAACCATGCAGCGGCACACCGAACGTCTGGGGCGGGTTGAACGCGATATTTCCGAGCCGAAGCGCGATGTCGCCGGGGTCAAGTCTGATATGGCCTTGCTTGAAAACAAGATCATAACAGCCCAAACCGACATTCTCGGCATGAGAGGCGATATTGTGGACATGAAGGGCGAAATTGCCAAAGCCCTCGTTATCCTTCATCGCCTCGATCCAGGGCCGGCCAAGTAGCACCGCGCCGACGAGCCTATGGTCTTGCCTTGTAGAGGGCGGATTTCAAGCCCGCCCTAAGGCACGATCGCCCTGAACCCGGCTTAAGGCTTTTGCTTGCGCCCGCTCCCTCAGTGCACCTCCGCCTCATCGAGCCTGACCAGGCCGCGCCGGCGTAGATCCGCTTCGCGGTCGATCGGACGTCCGGATCCGATATAGCGGCGCAAATCTTCGGCGAGATCTACCGAGCACGCGTCGGGGGCGGGTTGAGCGCCTTGCGACACGATGCGCGCCACTGCAAAACAGGCGCCGCGCACGCGCGCGAAGAGGTCCATCATGAGATCGATTCGATGGCTCAGCTGCGGCCGGCTGTCGCCGCGCAGCCCCTCGAGCAGATGGGTGGCGAAGAATTCCATCTGCCCGTCCTCGGCAAAGCGTTCGGCAAGCGCAACGAAAATGCCCTTGGTGTCCTCGGATTCAATTTCCGATCCGGCGAAGAAATCGATTGCGTAACTGATCACGTCGCCGGCGGAAACGGCGCGGCGAACGGGTTGCGAAATTGCGTAGTTGCGGACGACGAGCCGGCGTGCCGGGGAAAAGCCCAGGAGTGCCGCGGTCTCTACCAGTTCCGCACCTTTTTGCCGGGTCTTGTCGTCGCTGGCCTTCGCATAGATGACGACGCCGCGGTCCATCAGCGCCCGCAGCTTGCGCGGATCGAGCGGGGGAGCATCCTGCCGGCCGCCAGGCGGCGGTTTGATCAGCTCGCGGAAGCCGTCGCCGAAGACGGACTCCAGAGGCGCTGCGATCAAAGACAGGGAAGCAAACGGAGCCGCCAGGAAAGCCGACGCTTTCTGCCAATAGGACAGAGTCTCGGCCGCTGCCGGCGGCGTTGACGCTGTTGCGGCAACAGGAGTTCCCTCGCCCTGCTTTGCCATGACGAAAAAGCCGGCCCGATGAGCACCCCAAATCAGCCCGCCGATCAGGGCGGCAGCAAGAACGGGAGCAATGAGCCACAATCCAGGTTTTCGCAGCAGCAACGTCACCGCCATGAGCGCAAGCGCGTTCACGCGCCCCTTCGCCGCGCCGTGCGCGGTCGCTCCGCGGCGAGATTGGCGCCGTTTCTCCCGCGCTCTGCCGGCGAGCCGCCTTGTCACAACAACCTTCCCGCCGATTCCGACTTGCTTTGCCCTAGCAATAAGACTGGTTCATCCGCAGTCCGAAGTTCGGCGATTCCAGGGCGACACGGGTAGGCGAACCCTGCTTCCTTTACCTCTCCCCGCAAGCGGGGAGAGGTAACAGAGCTTCAACATCCCCCCAAGGGCTGGAGCGGCCCGCGCCGGCCGTCGAGCCTGAACGCGAAATAACTGCGCGCCGAGGTCGGACCGGTCGCAGCATCGAATCGCCCCAGCGGCTCG
>DATBHB010000045.1:0-2525 GCA_036557705.1 Xanthobacteraceae bacterium | reverse complement strand
GCCGACGACATGGTGGTGATCCCGCTGCAATGCGGCACGCAGTGGGACGGGCTCGGCCACGTGTTCTACGAAGACAACATGTGGAACGGCTACGATTGCCGCGAAGTGTCGTCGTTCGGCGCGCAGAAATGCGGCATCGAGAAGACCAAGAGCAAGATGGTCGGCCGCGGCGTGTTTCTGGACGTGGCGCGCGCGCTCGGCAAAGAGTGCCTCGACGACGGCTACGGCATCACCTGCGACGATCTCGATCTCACCGCCAAGAAGCAGAAGGTCGCGCTCAAGCGCGGCGACTACATCATCGTACGCACCGGCCAGATGGAGCGCTGCCTCAAGGCCGGCAGCTGGGATGGCTACCCGGGCGGCGATGCGCCGGGCTTTGCCTTCGAGACCTTGGAATTCGTCGCCCGCACCGAGCTTGCCGCGCTCGCCTCCGACACCTGGGGCTGCGAGGTGCGGCCCAACAACACCGAGGGCGGCATCAACCAGCCCTGGCACTGGATCACCATCCCGATCATGGGCATGACCATGGGCGAAATCTTTTATCTCAAAGACCTCGCCGAGGATTGCGCCGCCGACGGCACTTATGAGTTCATGTTCGTCGCGCCTGCCATTCCGATCACCGGCGCGGTGGGGTCGCCGACCAACCCGCTGGCGATCAAATGACGTCCGAACCAACGCACTTGCACGTTCTGATCTCCGGCGGCTTCTCGTTCGCCTACGAGCAGCTGTTGCCGGAGTTCAAGCGCACAAGCGGAATAGACGTCACCACCGGATCGGGAGCGTCGCAGGGAAACGGACCGCAAACCATTGCCGCGCAGCTCGCCCGCGGCGTGGCGGCCGACGTAGTGATCCTCTCCCGGGAGGGCCTGACCGAGCTCATGGCCGCACAGCGGATTGCTCCCGGAACGGATATCGATCTTGCGCAAGTGCCGCTTGGCGTTGCGGTGCGCGCGGGCACGCCCAAGCCGGACGTGAGCAGCGTCGAGGCGTTCAAACAACTCATGCTCAAAGCCAAGGTGATCGCGATGCCGGCCAGCACCAGCGGCATCTGGCTCGAGACCGAGCTGTTTCCGCGGCTCGGCCTCGCCGACAAGGTCGGCATGAAGCTCGCGCCCCGCGGCAGCGACGCCACCCGCATGGTCGCCGCCGGAGAAGTCGATCTCGCGGTCATGCCGGTCAGCGAAATCCTGCACGCGTCAGGCGTCGATTTCGCCGGTCCCATCGCGCCGGAGATTCAGTTCGTGCAGGTGTTTGCGGCCGCCATGGTGGCCGGTGGTAACGAAGACGCCAGACGGCTGATCGAGTTTCTCGCCTCGCCGCGCGCGAGCGACGCCATCCGGAACAGCGGCATGGAGCCGCTCGGGAGCGCTATGGATAGCGAGCAGGCGTAGAGGCGCGCAGAGGCGCCAGCACGTTCGCTGCGCTTAATGCGAATCGACCATTATGCGAGATGCGGCGTGGCGTGAGCCCGTCCATCGCGCCGGCTGGACATCGATTTGACCACCTCGCGGCAGCAGGCGATGAAGCGCTCGGCGACTGGGCTCAATGTCCTGTGTCTAAGCGTCACGATGACGACCGGCCACGGCCAACGCGGCAGCTCGACCGGCAATACTTTCAGTCCGAAACGCTCGCCATAAAGGTCCAGCACCGAGCGCGGCATGGCTGCCACGAAATGGCTGCCGGCAACCAGATTGGCACGCAGGTGGACCGACAGCGTGCGCATGCTGATCTTCGGCAACGAGAGCCCGCGACCGCGAAAAGCCGCACTCAGAACGGCTTCGCTCCAGTCGTCCCGGGACGTCAGGATCCAGCGCTCGTTGACGAGATCCGCAAGATCCACCTTGCGACGGTGGGCCCATCGGCTCTTGGTGCTGGCGGCCACGATCAATTCATCGTCGAACAGCTTTTCGATATTCAGATCATTATTGGCTTGATGGGCCGAAATGCGGTTTCCTGTAGGCGCCAAGACCAGATCGAGACTCCGATCGATCAGCTTTGGGATCAGCGCATCCGCGCCCGTGGCATCGACGTCCAAAAACACACGGGGATTCTGGTGCGCGAAACGTTCGACGATCGGCGGAAGTATGGACGACGCAATGGATTCAGGACATCCGATCAAGAGCTCGCCCACCGTCGGATCGGACAGGAATTCGATACCCTTGATCCCCTGCCGCAGTTCGTCAAAAACAGCCGTGCCGCACTTCACCAGGGCGTCGCCGTAGCGAGTCGGCTGGACGCCCTGTGGGCTGCGGTCGAACAGGCGAACGCCCAGCGTCGCTTCCAGGTCGGCGATGGCCTTTGATACGGCTGGCTGAGTGACTCGCAGACGCGACGCCGCCTTCGCCATACTGCCGGAGCGGACGACGGCAAAAAATACATGCAAATCCCGCAGTCGGAGGCGGCGTCCGATCCGGGCTTCCCAGTCGGTCAGCTCAACCATGAGGTTTTGGTTATAGGGATAGTGCCAGATTCTGTATTCTATTTATGGCCCATTGCCTAGTATCCCGCCGTCCATCGGCCTTGAG
>DATBHB010000044.1:0-19952 GCA_036557705.1 Xanthobacteraceae bacterium | reverse complement strand
AGAGCATCCTCGTTTCTGCATATTTGATACCAACTTGCGAACATAAACACGACTTGTACTACATTAAGAATAAACAGTAACAACGTGCGCTCTGCCGATTGGACGTCACCAATGGTCTTTCTCAAAAACAGTACTGATAATAGCGCAATAATCGTACTGGTCGAAATATACGAACAAAACCAAGAAAGCCAGATCCAAGGTCCAAACCACCAGTTTACGACTGTGATTGTTACGCAAGCGATTACGTAACAGTCGATTATCCTGCCGCGATTCCAGCCGAACCATTTGCTGAGAAGACGCCGAAGCCAGTACGATAGAAGGAAGAGCGAAAGCGCGAAGAGAATGCTCGCGGCCAACCACTCTATGCCGTTTAGCTGCTCCCAAATCTTTTTAAAGTCGCGACGAAAATCGTCTCCGGGCGGCGGCTCAGACATAATTGTTTTGCAATTCCTTTCGTTCGCCAATGGGCGAATCAGTTGCTTTGGCACAATGATACCACACCGCATTACCACTATTATGACCGCGCCAAACCCACTTGTGGAGTATCCCCTTGCCATCACCCCTCAGTTATTGGAGGATGGCTGCGGAAAATGGGGGGCGACCATGTTCCGACCGATTTCTGCTGCGATAGCGGGTAGCGCGTTATTGAGTGGATGCGCTTCCAGCACGGGCATATTGCCGGCGGGGCCAGACACCTACACGCTATCGGAAAAGGTGGCTCCCATCCGCGGGGGCGGAACCGAGGCACAGCGCGATGCGCTGACGCAGGCGAATGATTTCTGCGAGCAAAAGGGCCGCGTATTCGTGCCCAATCTGATGGGCGAGGGCGGCAACGTGAGAAACCCCTACGGTCCGACGGGCTATAACGTGACCTTCCGCTGCCTTCTGCCCGACGACCCGGCCGTCAAAGCCTACAGAGGGGTTCAGCAGGCGCCTAATCTTGTTGTCGAGCAGCGAAGCCGCTGAGCCCCCCTCTCTCCAAGCTCTAGACGACTCCGCGGCGGCCCTACGAAGGTCGTAGGCGCGCTCGTCGGTCCGGCCCCTAGCCTAGTCGCCTCCGGCGTGGAAAACTCTCTACGGCCGTCCCTAGGATCTCAGTCGCTGGCCGGGTTTATACCGGGGGTTGAACAGAATATTCAACGGAAAAGCTAATGAGTTCAATAATTAAAAGCGGCCAGGTGGGCCGCTCGGTGCCGCGGCTCGAAGGCCACGCCAAGGTCACCGGCCGCGCCGAATACGTCCACAACTTGCGCCTCCCCGGAATGCTTAACGGAAAAATCTTCCGCAGCACGGTGGCGCACGGGCGAATTACGCGGATCGACACGCGCGCGGCGCAAGACTTTCCCGGCGTGCACCGGGTGGTCACCATCGACGACATCCGCAAGGTGGTGCCGAACCCATATTACGGCCCTGCATTCCACGATCAGCCGATCCTCGCGGCCGAGAAGGTGCATTACGTCGGCGAGCCGATCGCGGCCGTGCTCGCCGCCGATCCGCACGTTGCTGAAGCCGCCGCTCAACTGATCGATGCCGAATACGAGGAATTGCCGGCGGTGTTCGATGAGGTCGAGGCCGTGACCTCGCAGGCGATCGTCCACGAGGTGCTCAAGCCAGCCGGCACTTTCCCGGATCTCAAGCACCTCCAGGGCCGCCGCAACACCAATGTGGCGCTCGATTTCCACCTGCGGCGCGGCGATGTCTTGGCCGGCTTCGCCGCGGCCGACCATCTATTCGAGCATACGTTTCGCACCCAGCAGGTGCTGCACGTGCCGCTTGAGTCGTTCGTGTCGATCGGCGAGCCGACCGACACTGGTCTCACCATTCATACTTCTTCGCAGTCGCCGTCTTTCGTCCGCATCGAAATTGCCCGGCTCCTGGGCTGGCCGGAGAACAAGGTGCGCGTGAAAGTGCCTTATCTTGGCGGCGGCTTCGGCGCCAAAGTCTACGTCAAGCTCGAAGCGCTGGTTGCCGCGCTGGCGCTCATCGCGCGCCGGCCAGTGAAGATTTCGCTCAGCATGGAGGAGCAGTTCTACACGATCACCAAACATGCGAGCACGTTCCGGATCAAAAGCGGTGTGAAGGACGGCCGCATCACGGCGCGGGAATGTGAGGTCTGGTGGAACGGCGGCGCCTATGCGGATATCGGGCCGCGGGTGACGCAGAAGTCGGGCTTCACCGCGGCAGGTCCCTACGACATCGACAATGTCGCGATCGATTCCTATGCGCTCTACACCAACCTGCCGCCGGCGGGGGCGCTGCGCGGTTTCGGCATCCCGCAGCTGGTCTGGGCTTACGAGAGCCATACCGACATGGTGGCGCGGGCGCTGCGGCTCGACCCAATCGAGTTTCGCCGCAGGAACCTGTTGCGCGAGGGCCGTCCGCAGGCGACCGGCACAGTGATTCGGGATGCCGCCGTGGAAGCGGTGCTCGATCGGCTTGCGCTGCGGATGAACTGGAAGGGGCCCTTCGATCGCGGCAGCGGCCCGGTCAAGCGCGGCCGCGGTATTGCCATCGGCTTCAAGGCTTCGATCTCTCCGACGACCTCGATTGCAATCGTCAATGTGGCGGCGGATGGAAGCTGCACGCTTTATTGCAGCACGGTGGATATGGGGCAGGGCTCCGATACGGCGAACGCGCAACTCGTTGCCGAGGTGCTCAACATTCCGGCGGAGTCGGTCAAGGTCGTGCATCCTGATACGGACGTGACGCCGTACGACATGGCGACGCTCGGCTCGCGCTCGCTGTTTCATATGGGGAACGCGATCCGGCTCGCGGCCGAGGACGCGCGGGGGAAGCTCGAGGCACTCGCTCGCGAAGTCGGGCTCCCGGAAGGCAGCAATGTGCCGATCGCGGAAATATTCCAGAAGAAATACAAGATGCAGGCCGGGAACGTCATCGGGACCGGCAGCTACATACCTAACTACGCGCCCCCGGACCAGGATGGTCTTACGGCCGACGCGACGCCGTTCTGGATGGTGGGCGGCGCCGGCGTCGAGGTCGAGGTCGACACCGAGACCGGACATGTGCAGGTGACCCGGCTGATCAACGTCGCCGACGTCGGCCGGCCGATCAATCCACGCATCGTCGAGTCGCAGCTCTCGGGCGCTGCATTAATGCAGTTCGGCTTTACCATGCAGGAGAAGATGGAGTTCGATGCCGGCCAGGTGACCAACGCCTCGTTCGCGGATTACAAGATCCCGAGCATCCTCGATATTCCCGCGAGCATCATCAACGAAACGGTCGACGCCGAGCAGCATACCGGGCCGTTCGGCGCCAAGGGTGTGGGCGAGAGCGGCACCTTTGCGGTCTCGCCGGCGATCGCAAACGCCATCGAGGACGCAGTCGGGGTGCGGCTTTCTTCCCTGCCGCTCACGGCGGAGGCGGTCTTTCGAGCGCTGCGCGCCTCCCACAACGAGCCGCTGGAGGATTGAGGTGCGCACGATCCATTTCACGCTCAATGGCGAGGCGGTGAGTGCCGAAATCGCGCCGCACCACACGATCGTCGAAGTGCTGCGGGACCGGTTCGCTCTATTCGGCGCGCGCGAGAGCTGTGCTCAGGGTCTGTGCGGCTGCTGCACCGTGCTCGTGGATGGCCGCGCGGTTTCCGGCTGCCTGTTTCTGGCGGCCTTCGCCGACGGAGCCGAGGTCATCACGATCGAGCACTTGGCGGCGAACGGAAAACTTTCTCCGGTGCAGGAGGCTTTTGTCGAATGCGGCGCATTTCAGTGCGGGTTCTGCACACCCGGTTTTGTGTTGATGGCAGGCGAGTTGCTGAACGAGAATCCCGACCCGGATGAAGACGAGATCCGCCACTATCTCTCGGGAAACCTGTGCCGTTGCGCCGCCTATCCGGAAATCATCAACGCCGTGAAGCTGGCGGCCGAAAAAATGCGCGGAGGCTAGGCATGCACAAGGCGACGAGTATCGTCGGGGTGCTCGTGCTGGCGCTGCTGGCGTCGATCGTGGCGGCGCATGCCTTCGATGATGCAAAATATCCCGACCTTTCGGGTCAGTGGCGATCCGTCCGTCCGCCTGGCGTGACCGGCCAGGCCGCGTTCGATCCAACCAAACCGTGGGGTCGCGGCCAGCGGGCGCCGTTGACGCCCGAGTATCAAATCGTTCTGGAAGCGAGTCTTGCCGAACAGGCAAGCGGCGGCCAGGGCAATTGGCCTTCCGGCACACGCTGCCTGCCGGCCGGAATGCCGGCGGCGATGACGGTCTACGGCGAAATGGAAATCGTGGTGCTGCCCGAGATTACCCATGTGCTGCTCAATCACAATACGGAAATCCATCGTCGGATCTATACCGACGGACGCGATTGGCCCCATAATATCGAGCCCACATTTCAGGGCTATTCGATCGGGAAATGGATCGATGCAGACGGCGACGGCCGCTTTGACGTGCTCGAAGTCGAGACACGCGACTTCAAAGGCCCCCGTGCGCTCGATCCGGCCGGTCTGCCGGTCCACGCCGATAATCAATCGATCGTGAAGGAGCGTTTCTTCTTCGATAAAGCCGATCCGAAGCTCCTGCACGACGAGATCACCTTGATCGATCACGCATTCACGCGCCCGTGGACCGTCTTGAAGACGTATCGCCGCAGCCCAGCCAAATTTCCGAAATGGACGGAGCAGAACTGTCCGGCGATAAGCGCCAATATGCTCATTCGCGACGAGCTTTATTATCTCAGCGCCGAGCGCGACCTGATGCCGACGCGCAAGGATCAGCCGCCGCCCGATTTGCGATATTTTCAGAAGCGAAAATGAGCGGATCCTCGTTGTCGTACGTTAGTTAGTAAGGTGCAAAAATGCTGGTTACAGAGCTATGAGGGACGCCAATGATGCGGACATACACGTTCGTCTTCAATCCCGAGCCGGAGGGGGCTATACCGTCACATGTCCGGCTCTTCCAGGACTAGTGGCCTACGGGGAAACATTGGAGGAAGCTCGACGAATGGCACGTGATGCAATGGAGGGATTGATAGATGTGATGATTGAAAACGGCGAACCGATACCCGAAGGGGAAACTCCGGCAATCCTTCCGCGGTTCAACCGTTTGGCTCACACACTGCAGGAAGAGGGGGCAACAGAGCCCATTTTCGAACAGCTCAGTGCGGCAGTCGGCGAGACCGTATGAGTCGCCTGCCGAGTTTACAGTAAAACCCCGAGAAGTCGTGGTGGCCGCTTGAAAGTTGCGGTTTTAGGATCGTCCGAATTGCAGGCAGTCATTATCAACTTTTCAATGAGCGCAGACGGCGACATACAACAGTTCCACACCACAATCGCGATCTGCCGCGTGGCACGGTTGGTGCTATTATCCGCCAAGCCGGTTTGACGCAGGACGAATTTCTCAGTCTACTCTAGCGCGTCGAAGGCGAAAGAAATGCTCGCACTGAGCATGTATACTCGCCTCCCGGGAGACCCTGATTCTGGGTCTCATCGAAGGATTGGACCTCATGAACGTTGATCTGGAGCTGAAATTCAGTGTCGCTGATTATCACAGGACCCGGCCGCTGCTGAACGGCAGTGTAAAAGTCGAAGGAATTAAGCCCACCTTTCACACCGCAGCACCGGGAGAAGCCTGTTTGCGTCCGGTGTACGAAGAATTCGACGTCGCGGAGATGTCGCTGTCCTGGTACGTCATGGCCCGGTCCCGCAACGAGCCCGTGTATGCGCTGCCGATATTTCCGCTTCGAATGTTCATTCAAGCCTACATCTATTGCGGTGTAAATTCCGGGATCAAAGAGCCACGCGATCTGATCGGCAAGCGCGTCGGCATGGATCTCTATCGCTTGACGGTCGGGCTGTGGGCGCGCGGTATCCTGCAGGAACGTTACGGCGTCATGCCTGATCAAATTCATTGGTTCACCTCCGAACCGGAGGGCGCGGGATTTGCGGCACCAGCCCGTATCTCGATTACCATGGCAAATAAAGATGCCGAGGAAATGCTTCTGAGAGGAGATGTGGACGCGCTGATTTCGCCCAATGTCCCGAAATGCTTCCGAGCCGGCGACCCGCGAATCCGCCGCCTCTTTCAGCCATGCCGGCCGGTAATCGAACAATATTTCGCAGAGACCGGTATCTTCCCGATCACTCACACCGTGGTCGTCCGCGAGGAATTGCTGGAGCGCGAGCCATGGATCGTCGAGAGGCTGGTTAATGCCTTCGACGCCGCCGGCGCCGCGTGCCGGCGTGAGTACGAGTATCCGAAGCGACTCTCCTACCCGACGGCGGCATTGATTCTGGAGGAGGAAGAGCAGCGCTTCGGCAAAAATCCATGGCAGCATGGTCTGGTGCCGAACGCACATACGCTGGAGAAATTCATGCAGTACGCCGCCGCCCAGGGCTATACGCCGCGTACTTTGAGCATCAAGGAAGCATTCTGGCCGGGAAACAAGGCAAGCAGCGCCTCCACAGCAATGACTGGAACGTCGGTTCTCGCCAACTGAACCGAGGTCACCGCGGTTTGCGGAATCGGAGCATCACTTGCGAGGCACCCTGTCGCGAACGCACCGCAAGATCGTCGGTCGGATTCATCAGCGCGTTGCTTTCGGATTCGAGCATGAACCCCGCTGCTGTCACTTCGCGCTTGATGACTTCGGGATCGATGCGGTGCAGAGATTGAGTATCGCGCGTGCCCGATCCAGCCGCCGCAACATAATCGGTGATGATAAAAGTCCCTCCGGGTTTGAGGGCGGCAAAAACCGCTCGATCCATGGCATTGGTGTCGGTGTTGAACATACCCATGTTCTTGAAGTCGTGGTAATTCTCCGAAATCCAGGCCAGATCCAACGGCTCGGGAGCCCGGATCTGCGCAAACGGCTGTTCGATTTTCGAAACATTGCCGTACGCCGGACTGGCAATGATCGGATCGACGCCGGTTTTCAAGTTTTCGTTAAAGGTTGGCAGATTGGCGGCGTACACATGTCCGCCGGCGCCAACGGCCTTGGCCAAAAGCCGGGTCACATAGCCTCGGCCCGGAACAAATTCCAGGACCTTGTCGCCGGCCTTTACACCGGCGAAGCTCAGCATGTCCGCAGGCTTGCGCCGCGCGTCGAGGTCCCTGTCCGTTTGCGGACGATTGGTGTCCGCAATGGCTCCCGCAATGTTGGCAGGCACGGAAGCGCCAAGCGCCGGCGCGGTGGTTGCAGCCTCTTGCGTCAAAGCGGGCGTGGAGCAGAAAAGCAGCACGGCGGCCGCAAGGGTGGCTAAAAAGGCAATGGGTTCCTTCACGTTCTCCTCCCTGCAGTTGCTATGAAGTCTATCAGCTAACTTTCTCCGCCGGAAGGGTCGTTGGAAGGGTGTGTGGTTAGACGGGTGCCTCGACCGCCGAGGCGTTCGGACGTCGCGTCGAGAAGTTCACGGCACCGGTGCTCGTGTTGTCGTGAGGACGATCCGGTCGTTGGCTCGGGCCCTGGGACTTGCAGCCTTCGCTGAGCGATCTGTAACATAGGAGCATCCGTTCCCCGCAATCGACGATCATCCAGTTTCCATGCTCCGGGTCCTATCCCTTCTGGAAGCGCGCGTGCTCGGTGTCCTCGTCGAGAAAGAGCGCACCGTTCCCGACAGCTATCCGCTTACGTTGAACGCGCTCGTCGCGGGCTGCAATCAAAAATCGAGCCGCGATCCGGTCCTCAACGCAGCCGAGACGGACGTCCGGGCGGCGGTCGACGGCCTGAAAAGCATGCTTCTGGCCGTCGAGAGGAGCGGCGGACGCGTTGCGCGATACGCGCACAATGTCGAGCGCATGATGAACGTGCCGCAGCAGGCGGCGGCACTCCTCGCAGTGCTGATGTTGCGCGGACCGCAGACGGCAGGCGAACTTCGCATAAATTGTGAGCGCCTGCATTGCTTCGCCGATATTGCGGCAGTGGAAGCTCTCCTCAACGAACTCGCCAAGCGTTCCGACGGCGCGCTAGTCACGCAGCTTCCGCGCCAGCCCGGCTCGCGCGAGAACCGCTGGATGCATCTTCTCTCGGGAGCGCCAGCGGTTCAGTCATCCTCAGCGGCCGCTCTGGCGGCCGAGTCTCCGTCCCCCGGCATCTCTGAACTCGCGGCGGTGAAGGCCAACGTCGCGCGTCTCGAAGCTGAATTGCACGAGCTGAAAGACCTGCTCGCAAAGGTTTGCGACCAGCTCGGCATAAAATAACGGTTTCGCCTTTGTCGTGAGACGGCCGAAACGAGCCTGTCGGCCCTCTGGGGCCTGTTCTCCCGCCGCCCCGTTCTCTGATAAAGCCTCCGGTCGGGACACTCTTTTCAGCCCCGGCCGGCTCCAATGACGGCTCCTACGATCGGTCTGCCGATGTTCGCACCTGTAGCTACGCCCCCGATTGCGGCTCTCCGGATATCCCGCTCATGCAGGCCATGACTAGCGTCAGCACCGCTCCGTGGTACGGGGCATTGACCCGCGCCCAATGGAAGACACTTCTCGCCACCAATCTCGGTTGGATGTTTGACGGCTATGAGACGTTCGCGCTGATCCTCGTCGTCGGCGCGGCATTACGCGAACTCCTCGATCCGTCGCAATTTTCGCAAATCCCGGGCTATGCCGGGACCGTGATTTCGATCACATTGCTGGGCTGGGGAATCGGCGGACTTATCGGCGGCATTCTCGCCGATTACATCGGCCGTCGCCGGACGATGATCTACGCGGTCCTCGCCTACTCATTGATGACCGGATTGAGCGCGCTCGCCTGGGACTGGGTCTCGTTTGCGCTATTGCGATTCCTGGTCGGCATCGCCATCGGCTCGGAATGGGCGACCGGCACCTCGATCACAGCCGAGGTCTGGCCCGACCATGCCCGCGGCAAGGGCGCCGGCCTGATGCAATGCGGCCTCGGCATCGGGTTCTTTCTGGCATCGTTCGTCTGGCTTTTTGTCAGCGCGTTCGGTCCGGGTGCCTGGCGCGTGATGTTTCTGATCGGCACTCTTCCGGCGCTGTTCGCGCTGTGGCTGCGCACCGGCATTCCCGAATCGGCGCCCTGGGAACGCGCCAATGCGCTGCGCCGCGATGCGGTCAAGCGGCAGGCAAGCGGCGCGGTTTTGGCGGCCCACGAGAAGGCACTCACTCGATTTACCGTCGTCGATCTCTTCGTCGAACCCGAGACTCGCCGGCGCGCAATCCTCGTCTTCCTGTGCTCGCTCACGACGACGCTGGCGTGGTGGGGTATCTCCACCTGGGTGCCGCCCTATATCGGGTCTGTCGCGGCGGCGGCTGCGCTGCCGGCACTGCCATGGCAAAGCTACGCCGGCCTGACGTATAATTTCGGCGCCATCATCGGCTATGCGAGCTTCGGCTTCCTCGCCGACCGGTTCGGACGCAAGCCGGTCACCATGACTTTCTTCGCACTCGCGCTTGTGCTCACTCCCGTTCTGTTCCTGTGGACGCGAGATTTGAGTCTTCTGTTGGTCATCGCCGGGATCAACGGCTTCTTCAGTCTGGGCCAATATTCGTGGATGCCGGTCTGGATGCCGGAGCTGTTCCCGACGCGAATCCGCGCAACCGGCATAGCCTTCGCGTTCAACGCTCCGCGATTCATCGCCTTTCTCGGCCCGCTGCTTGCCGGCTGGCTGATCGTCTCGTTCGGCGGCTACGGCCGGGGCGCGACCACGATCGCGACGATCTATGTCCTCGGATTCGTGGCTGCCCTGTTCCTGCCCGAGACCCGCGGCCGGCCGTTGCCGTCCTGAGCGGTTTCCGATTTCGGAGAATTCATCGCCATGCAACGCAAGCCGGTCGCCTACGGAGATCTGCGCGGCTGGATCAGCGCGCTCGCGGCGCAAGGAGAGCTGCACGAGATCAATGCCGAGGTTGACTGGAACATCGAGCTCGGCACGATCATGCGGCTCGCGCAAGGGCCGGGAACCGGACGCGCGCTTCTGTTCAACAACATCAAGGATTACAACAAACCGGAGAGTCGCTGCCGGCGGCTGTTCGGCTCTGCGCTCAATAACAATCGCCGCATCGCGATGATGCTCGGCCTTCCGCCCGACGCGCATCCGCGCGAACTGGTGAAGCTCGGCCGCCACATGCTTTCGGAAACTGTCGCGCCCAGAATCGTCAACGACGGCCCGGTGAAGGAGAACGTCATCGCCAGCAACGACGCCGATCTCTACGAGTTTCCAACGCCGTATTGGAACCGTCTCGACGGCGGCCGCTATATCGTCACCTATGCCGGCGTGGTGACCAAGGATCCCGATACCGGCGTGATGAATGTCGGCGTCTACCGCGGCATGATTGGAGCGCGCGACCGCATTCCCATACTGATGTGGCGAGCACAGCATATCGGGCATCATGTAACTGCGTCGCAGCAGGCCGGCATGAAGGAAATGCCGATCGCGGTGGCGATCGGATGGGAGCCCTCGCTCGGCTTCTGCGCCGGCTCGCCGGTGCCCAAGGGCATTTGCGAATATGACGTCATGGGCGCCATTCGCGGAGAACCCGTCGATCTCGTCAAATGCGAAACCAATGACCTCTACGTCCCGGCATCCGCCGAAATCGTGATCGAGGGCATGCTCGGACTCGATCCCGACAGTTACATGCTCGAGGGCCCCTATGCCGAGTTCACCGGCTATGTGGCCGGCGACAGATCGCTGAAGCCGACGATACGGGTGACCTGCATCACGCACCGCAACGATCCGATCCTGCGTGGCACGATCGAGGGCTGCCTGCCGGGCAGTTTCTCCGAGAACGCAATGATCAGCTCTATTTTCCGCTCCTCGACCGCCTGGAATGTGCTCGACCGCGCCGGCGTTCCCGGCATCACCGACGTCTGGGGGCCGCCGGTTCAGGCCGCCATGAACCTGTTCATCCGCATGAAGCAGTCCTACCGCGGCCAGGCCAAACAGGCCGCCAACGCGATCTGGGGAAGCTCGGCCGCCCATGTGCGCTACAAGCACATCACCGTTGTCGATGACGACATTGATATTCATGATTATGCGGCGGTCGATTGGGCCGTCGCCTATCGGGTCAATGCCGGCGAGAATGATATTGTGATCATGCCGGAAACCTTCGGCCTGGGGCTCGATCCTTCGACCCGCAAGCGCGACCGCAATCCCGCGCTGTTCGGCACCGGCAAATGGAATCGGGTGCTGATCGACGCTACCATGAATCTCGACTATGACCCCGACCCGGAATTTGCGGGCGCACGGTTTCCCCCGACGGTCTGGCCGAAAGAAGAAGATGAGGAAGCGGTGAGACAACGATGGTCCGAACTCGGCCTCGACGAGGCCAAGCCGGACCAATAAGAGCGCGGCTGAACAGCGCCGCCGCGCCACCCGCCTTGATCACTGCAGAGTGATATGGGCGGCCCGGATCACGCCTGCCCATTTCTCGGTTTCGGTGACGATGTAATTCTCGAAATCGCCGGGCGTCATCGGCGCCGGTATGCTGCCGAGGTCGGAGAGACGCGCCTTTATTTTAGGATCGGCCAGAGCGGCGTTTACCTGCTTGTTGAGTGTCTCGATGATGGTCTGCGGCGTTTGTTTGGGCGCGCCGATGCCCTGCCAGGTGCTGGCCTCGAAGCCGGGCACGAAATCGGCCACGACCGGCACGTCCGGCAAGGCTTCCGACCGCGTCGTCGTCGTTACCGCCAATGCTCTCACCTGGCCGGATTTGATCGCCGCGATCGATTCGGGCAACGGGCTGAACATCACCTGAATCTGTCCGCCGATGAGATCGACGAGCGCCGGCGCGCCGCCGCGGTAGGGCACGTGCACCATCTCGATCCCGGTCTTGAGCTTGAACAGTTCGCCGGCGATGTGCGACGGGCTGCCGGTGCCGCCCGAGCCCATGCTGATCTTGCCGGGATTGGCCTTCGCGTAGGCGATGAATTCAGGAACCGACTTCGCCGGAACCGACAGGCTGACCTCCATGACCAGCGGCAGCCTGCTGATCATCGCGATGGGAGCGATATCGCGAATGAAGTTGAAGGTGAGATTGTCGTAGAGCGTCGCATTAACAGTCACCGAGCCGGGAATAAGGAGAAGCGTGTATCCATCGGGAGGCGAGCGCACGACGGCCTCGACGCCGAGATTGGTGCCCGCGCCCGGCCTGTTCTCGATCACAAACGGTTGCCCGAGCTTCTCCGACACCCATTGGCCAATGAGCCGCGCCAGAATGTCGAGGGCGCCGCCGGGCGCCACCGGCACAACAAGGTGCACCGGGCGCGACGGATAGGCTTGCGCGCTTGCGTTCCGCGGAATCATTGCAAGCGCGGCCGCGCTCGCGGCGAGATGCAGGAATCGGCGTCGGGGAAGTGTCATGGTGTCCTCGGAAGGTTTGGTTTGCAGCAGTTTATCAAACCGCTCAACCGAGTTCGAGGCGGAACCATGCCGAACCGGCGCCGCGGCGCCTGCGCCCCATATTGCTTTGCAATTGCCGTGGTGGTCCAATGATGTCGTCAAGATTCCAAGGGAGGAAATCATGATCCGAGCTTGCGCGCTCGCGGCGGGCGCAAGTCTTGCCGCGCTTGCCAGCCTCAATGCCTGGGCTGCCGATCCCCTGCCGACGGAGAGCCACAAGGTCCTCACGGTAGACGCAGCGTTGGAGGCAGCCCAAGCGGCGATCGCCCACTGCAAGGCCCAAGGCTACAACGTCACGGTTACCGTTGCCGACCGCATGGGCAACCCGAAGGTCGTGATCGTCCGCGACGGTCCGCCCGGCGTGGGCCAGGAATCCACGCGCCGCAAAGCCTACACCTCCGCGAGGCAGAGGGTCTCGACGGCCGAGTTCACGAATCGGATTTCCCGGCCGGGCGCGTTCAATCCCACACAGTTCGATCGCGAACTCGCGACCGGGCCAGGCGGGGTGCCGATCAAGGCCGGCGAGGAGACTGTCGGCGGCATCGCGGCTGCCGGCGCTCCAGGCGGCGACAAGGACGAAGCCTGTGCCCAGGCCGGCGTCGACAAGATCAAGGACCGGCTGCGATAGCCGGCCGAGCCGTAGGGTGGGCAAAGGCGCAACGCGCTTTAGCGCGTGCGCCGTGCCCACGCAGACCCATGCGCGGGCACGGCGCTTTTTTCAACGTGCAGCCCGGCCCGTACGTGTCGACCGCGCCTTTGCCCACCTTACGAAAACTCTCTGATGCAGTATCAATCAACAACGGCAGCGCGGGACGATGTGCGAGGAGATGGGATGAAAGCGAATCGGATTGATTACACGAGCGCGGCAGTCGTTCTGGCCATGGTGCTGTTCGCCATGCCGGTGCCGTCGCATTCGCAGCAAAGCGCGGGTGCCGCAATCGCCATCGGAAGCAACGATGTCGCGGGCGTAGTCAAAAGCGCGAACGGACCCGAGGCCGGCGTCTGGGTAGTAGCGGAAACGAAGGACCTTCCCACCAAATTCGCCAGGGTGGTGGTGACCGACGAGCAGGGGCGTTACCTCATCCCCGATCTCCCGCGGGCCAATTACAGCATCTGGGTGCGCGGATACGGGCTCATCGATTCGCCTAAGATCGAGTCCGCTCCCGGCAGGATTGTCGATCTAACCGCCCAGATCGCGCCCAATGAGGCCGCCGCCGCGCAATATTATCCGGCGATCTACTGGTACTCGATGCTTGAGATTCCGCAGGCGCGCGAGTTTCCGGGCACCGGCGAGCAGGGCAACGGCATTCCCGTCGCGCTCCGAACGCAAGCCTATTGGGTAGCAGTCCTCAAGACCGACGGCTGCATGGGCTGTCACCAAATCGGCAACAAAGCGACGCGCACGATCGAGCAGGAACTGGGCTCTTTCGATACTGCGGCGTCGGCCTGGACGCGGCGGATTCAATCCGGACAGGCAAGCCCGCTCATGGTGCGCGACATCACCCGGCTTGGCCCGCAGCGCGGGCTGCGGCTGTTCGGCAACTGGACCGACCGCATCGCCGCCGGCGAATTGCCGTTCGCCAAACCGTCGCGACCGCAGGGCGTCGAGCGCAACCTCGTGGTCACGGTGTGGGACTGGTCGGGCCCGCATTGGTACCTCCACGACGAAATCTCGAGCGACCGGCGCGACCCGACGGTCAACGCCAATGGCCCAATCTTCGGGTCGCCTGAAGCGAGCACCGATTTCGTCCCGGTCCTCGATCCGGTGAAGAACGCCGCGAGCCAGATCAAGGTGCCGGTGCGCGATCCGAAGACGCCGTCGGCGCTCGACGATCCGATGTTTGCGGCCTCGCCCTATTGGGGCGAGGAGCGCATCTGGGACAGCCAGACCAACACGCACAACCCGATGTTCGACAGCAAGGGACGAGTGTGGTTCACGTCGCGCATTCATGGACCGGTGAATTCCGCGTTCTGCCAGAAGGGCTCGGATCACCCCTCGGCCAAGCTGTTCCCAGTGCAGCGCGCCGGACGCCAATTGGCCATGTACGATCCGAAGACTAAGAAATTCACCACGGTCGATACCTGCTTCAGCACGCATCACCTTCAGTTCGATGCGCAGGACCGGCTCTGGGCGTCGAGCGGGGCCGGCGGCAATGGCGTCGCCGATATCGTCGGCTGGCTCGACACCAGGAAGTTCGATGCAACCGGCGACGAGCAGAAGTCGCAAGGATGGACGGCGCTCATTCTCGATACCAACGGCAACGGCAAGCGCGATGAAAATTACGTGGAGCCCAATCAGCCGGTCGATCCGACCAAGGACAAGCGCATCGTCGCGGGCTTCTACGGCGTTGCGCCGAGCCTCGCCGACGGCATGATCTGGGGCTCGGTGCTGGGAATGCCCGGCTCCGTGGTCCGGCTCAACCCGGGCGACAATCCGCCGGCAACAGCGCTTGCGGAAATCTATGAGCCGCCGTTCCCCGGCTATTCGCCGCACGTGCTCGACGTCGACAGCAACGGCGTGGTCTGGGTGCCGCTGGCGAGCGGACATCTGGGCACTTTCGATCGCCGCAAGTGCAAAGGCCCGCTCAACGGACCGACTGCCACCGGCAAGCACTGTCCGGAAGGCTGGACGCTCCATCCGTTCCCGGGGCCGCAGTTTCGCGACGTGACCGATTCCGGCAGCGCCGAGTCGAGCTACGACGTGTGGATCGATCGGGCAAACGTGCTCGGGCTCGGCAAGGACGTTCCGATCGCGACCGGTAACGATTCCGACGCGCTGCATGCCTTCGTCGACGGCAAGTTCATCGAGCTCCGTCTGCCCTATCCGATCGGTTTCTTCGCCAAAGGTCTCGACGGGCGCATCGACGATGCGAATGCCGGCTGGAAGGGCCGTGGCTTGTGGTCGACCTTCGGCAACCGAACGCCCTACCATCTCGAAGGCGGCAAAGGCACGCTGCCGAAGGTTGTGAAATTCCAGTTGCGTCCGGATCCGCTCGCCAGGTGAGCGGAACAAGAGTTAGTTAGATTTGAGCATGCGCCGGCTCGTTGAACGTGCCCAGCAGGGAGGTGAAAAAATGACCAATCAAGCCTGTGCAGTGCGTACATCGGTTCTAACGGCAGCTGTGTTTGCAGGCCTCATGCTCTGGGCCGGGCCGCTGGCGTCGCAGACGCCAGCGGCCGCAGCGCTCTCGGGCAAGGTAACCTCGCAAGAGGAAGGCGGCATGGAAGGCGTGCTCGTGAGCGCGAAACGCGCAGGCTCGACGATGACCATCACCGTGGTCAGCGATGCGCAGGGCCACTACAGCTTTCCGCGCGACCGGCTGGAGCCGGGCAATTACTCCGTGCACATCCGCGCCGTAGGTTACGAACTGCCTGGGCCCGGAACCACGCAGGTAGAAGTGAGCGCCCAGCAGAACGCGGCGCTGGACTTGAACCTCGTCAAGACAAAAGATCTCGCCCATCAGCTGTCGAACGGCGAATGGCTGCAAAGTTTTCCGGGCAGCCAGGCGCGCAAGGAATCGCTCTACCGCTGCGTCGGCTGTCACACGCTCGAGCGCGTTGCCCGCTCCGAGCATGACGCAACCGAGATGGCGCAGGTTGTCCAGCGCATGAGCACCTGGGCTCAGGGCAGCATGCCCACCCACCCGCAGCCGCAGCTCGGCAGGAAGATCGGTCCGCCCAGGCCGGCAGAAGCGGCGCTCGGCCAATATATCAGCACGATCAATCTCAGTTCCGCAGCAACGTGGTCCTATCCGCTCAAGACCGATCCGCGACCCACGGGCAAAGCCACGCGCGTGATCATCACCGAGTATGACCTCCCCCGCCCCGTCGCGATGCCGCACGACGCGCAGATGGATGCGCATGGAAGGATCTGGTACTCGGATTTCGGCTCCCAATATGTGGGATGGCTCGATCCCAAAACCGGCAAAGCGACCGAATATCCCATTCCGATCATGAAGCCCGGGGCGCCTTCCGGCAGCCTCGACGTGCGTTTCGACCGCGACGGAATGGTCTGGATCGGCAGCATGATGCAAGGCTCGCTGGTCAAGTTCGATCCGAAGACGGAGAAATTCGTCTCCTGGGGGGCGCCGGACTTCCTCAAGCGTAACGACGCGCGCATCGCCATGGTGATGCCCGAGCGGACCTATCTGGACGGCAAGGTCTGGATCGGCGCCGATAACGAGTATCAGGTCGATATAGCGACCGGCGAGTGGACGGAAATCGATTACAAGAAGCTCCAGCCGCCGGGCGCCCGAGATCACGGCTCCTACGGCGTGGCCGCGGATTCGAAAAACAATTTCTACGGTCTCGAGCTCAATGCCGACTACATCATCAGGGTCGATTCGAAGACCCTGGTTCCGACCTACTATCGGACGCCGACTCCGAATTCCGGGCCGCGGCGCGGCCATTTCGACAATCAGGATCGGCTATGGTTTGCGGAGAATCGCGGGCTGCGCATCGGCATGTTCGACAGCAAGACCGAGCAATTCCGGGAATGGAAGCTGCCGACGCCGTATTCAATGCCGTATGACGCGATCTTCGATGACAGTACCTATGCCTGGACCGGCGGCATGGGCAACGATCATGTCTCACGGGTCAACGTCGAGACCGGAGAGGTCGTCGATTATCTGCTTCCGTCAAAGACCAACATCCGTCGCGTCGACGTCGATAAATCGGTCAACCCCTCGCAGCTGTGGATCGGCAACAATCACGGCGCGGCGCTCATCCGCGTCGAGCCGCTGGAGCCGTAATGGGTCGGCCGTTGCCCGCTGGTGCGATGCGTCTCGAAGGGTGAGGCGGCCGACACCGGCCGCCCTCATGAGGAATCATAGTTCCCGTTCGGCTGAGTAAGACACGTCGCTTTAGAACTTGATCATCGTGCTGCGCGTCAGCGTGACGTTGCTCGTCACCCCCGTCCAGCTGCCCTTGGCCAGATGGAACGCCGCGTATTGCTCGTGATACTCGTCCTCGCCCGCCGAGCAGTCGACCGGAACGATGATCTTGTAGCCTCGCTGCGCCGCCTCCTGAGCGGTGCCGACAGTGGCTCCCTGAAACGAGTTGCCGCAGATGATGACGGTCTTGATGCCGGCTTCCTTCAGGACCGGCTGGAGTGTGGAGCCCAGGAATTTGTCGGTTCCGCTCTGACGATACCATTCGCCGTCCCGCGGCTTCATCGCAGGATCCACGATATCGTTCGGCGTCGCCTTGCCGTTTGAGCCGACCAGGCTGTACCAGACGACCATGTTGTGCGCGCGCGCCTGATCGTGCAGCCGTTTCATATTCGGCACGGCGGCGACGCAGCGCGGGCGGGCGCTGCAGTTGCCTTTCATCATGTCGAGAAACAGCAGCGCCGTGGTCGATGGATCGACGGTAACCTCTTTGAGTTCCGGCGGCGGCGGCACGACCGCCGTATTCCAATCGGAAATGACGTCGGCAATGGAAGGCGATCCAACCCATGCGATGAGGAGCGCCCCGCCGGCCGCGGCGGTCAAGCGTGGTAGTGCCATATTGTCCTCCCTGTATCGTGGCGGGCCGCTGGAGAGCGACCTCGCCGCAACATAGAGCAGCTTGTAAGGTGGGCAAAGCGCCTGCGCCAAATGCGCGTGCGCTATACCCGCGCAGAACGACCGGCGGACCTGATCGCTCCGTGGAACGACCGGAGCGCGCAATGGAGCCTATTGCGGCGGTATCGCGCGGAATTGGCCTCAGTCGCGCTGCCGCCAATCCGGCCACGTCGCGTAATACCCTTAAGTCCGGAAGGGAATGCAACAAACAATCTCGACAACTGTTGTCATGCGGTCGGGCGGGCGGTCACCTTTGGACGTGCACATCGAGGAGAACCAGTCATGCTATCGAACGCTCTGCGCAGTACGGCTTTGGCTGCGGTCCTGGCAACCGCAAGCCTTCCGGCGCTTCCCCTTTCCGCTCAGGCGGCGCCATGGGGGTGGCATGGCGGATGGGGCGGCTGGGGATGGGGATGGGGTGGGTTCGGGCTAGGCCTTGCGGCGGGCTTGATCGGCAGTGCACTCGCCACTCCATCCTACGCCTATTCTTACCCGTACTATCCCTACTACCCGGCCTATGGCTATTCCCCGGCTTACGCACCCTACCCGGCTTACCCCTACTTTCCGGCTGCCTATGCTTACGGACCGGCTGCTTACTGGGGATCCGGTGTCTATCTTCGGATGGCCAAAGGATCGGGTCACGGCAAGCATATCTATCTTGGGATGACGAAAGGACCGGCTGCCGGCAAGCACAACAATTACCGGAGGTGAATCGGCGGGGAACGAATTCGAGCCCTTTCTTCAATTCCTCAGTGCGAAACTCGCCGCAGCGGCTTGCCCGTCGTCCTGAGTTCCCGCCGGACGACGCGGCCCGCTGCGGATTTGCACGGAGTCCTCCCGCGTAAGCGCTAGCCGCCTGCGACGCACCAAAAACACGTCGCAACGGCATGGCCGGACGCAGGAGGTCTTTTGCGTGACCCGGCGCTCCAATACGGAGCAAATTCGTGGTAGCGGGGGCCGGACTCGAACCGGCGACCTCCGGATTATGATTCCGGGTTGAGGGGCTTACGGAGCCTTTCTCTCCTTAACTTTTTCACACCGATAAGCCCCGAAACCCCCTCGTTTTGCGGGATTTTTTAGCTTACGTTATTAAAGTTCGCCTACGGGCCATAACGGCCCGCGCGCGTTACCCGAGGGTTACCCCGATGCCAAAGTTGACTGCTGCCGCCGTCCGTAAATACGCCGCGGGCGCGGACCGCCGCGAGATACCCGACGCGCTAGCGCCGGGGCTCTATCTGATAATTCAACCGAAGCCGCGCGGCTCTAAATCTTGGGCGGTACGGTTCCGGAGGCCGGACGGCCGCCCCGCTAAATTGACGCTGGGGCCGGTCGATCTAAGCGAAGCGGAAATGGCCGATGCGCCGGTTCTCGGAGGCGCGCTCTCGCTCCGCGCCGCCCGCGAGCTAGCAAACAAGATAGACCGCGACCGGGCGCGCGGGATTGATATTGTCGCGGAACGCGCCGCTGAGAAACACCGTTCCCGGACCGCGGCGGTAACGGCGGCTGAAAACACGTTTCCCAAGCTCTTGCGCGAGTTTTACATCGATCACCGCACACGGAAATGGGAGGAACGCCCGCGCCGGTGGTGGGAGGACGCCCGCAACCTCGGGCTCTCCTACGCGCGGGACGCGGACCCGGCGAAGGACGAACCGGAGGTGATCGCGGGCTCGCTCGCGGAGCGGTGGCGCGACCGGCCAATCTCATCCATTAGCGAGGAAGACATATTTGTCGCGGTAGACGAAAGCCGCCGCCGCGGCATTCCCGGAACGAAGGCAAAGACTAAGGGCACCAGCGAAGCCCGCGGCCGCAAGGTATACGCCGCGCTATCAGTCTTCTTCAAATGGGCGAAGAAACACCGCCGCATCGCGGTTAATCCCGCGAGCGGAGCCTGGGACCCGCCGCCGCCGAAGGTGCGCGACCGGACTTTGACGGACGAAGAAATTGTCTGTTTTTGGAAGGCGGCGGACAAGATCGGGCCGCCCTACGGGACGTTATACCAATTGCTGCTGCTGACCGGCGTGCGACGGGACGAAGGTGGCGGGATGACGCGCGCGGAATTGAATGGTGGAGACAATTGGGAGTTATC
>DATBHB010000043.1:0-3610 GCA_036557705.1 Xanthobacteraceae bacterium | reverse complement strand
AAGTCCTGCACCACCGAGAACACGACATCCGCCGTCCGGGCGGCAAGGTTCTGGCCGCGCTCCGAGCCGCCGGCCTGCAACACCAGAGGGCGGCCCTGCGGACAGCGGCCCATATTGAGAGGCCCCTTCACCGAAAAGCGCAGGCCCTCGTGGTTGAGCGGCTTGACCTCGCGCTCGTCAAAGAATTTGCCAGTCGCAAGATCGGCAACGATGGCCTTGTCGCTCCAGCAATCCCACAAACCGCGCACCACGTTGATGAATTCTTCGGCGATCTCGTAACGCAGCTCGTGGTTCGGATGGGTGCGGCCGAAGTTGCCGCCGGCGCCGGACGCCGAGGTGGTGACGGCGTTCCAGGCCGCCCGGCCGCCGCTGATGTGATCGAGCGATGCGAAAACGCGCGCAACCGTGTAGGGATCGCTGTAGGTGGTCGACATCGTCGCGGCGAGGCCGACATGCGTCGTCGTCATCGCCAGCGCCGAAAGGAGCGTCATCGGCTCCAGGCGGCAGGTATACGATGGATGGCTGCCCAGATTGGCGACCAGGCCGTCGCCCAGAAACAAGAAGTCGAACAGCCCCCGTTCGGCGATGGCGGCCACGCGCTGCAGCACCTTGATGTCGAGAAAGGTCTGGTCGGCGCCGGGATAACGCCAACCGGCGGTGTGATTGCCAGTCCCGAGCAGAAAGACACCGAAGTGGATCGATCGTGGCATGACAGCACCTTCAGGAGGTGTTTGTGCGGGCGCGGCTATAAGTCGAAGCTTTGATTAAGCATGGGCATTTGCACCTGCGTTCCGCCAAGGCGCGACGCGAACGCCTGCATTGCATCCTCCTCGCCATGGGTGAGGAACGTGCGCGCCGCACCCGTATGCCCGTGCCATCTCAACAGGTCGGCCTGATCGGCGTGGGCCGAGAAGCCGTTGATCGTATGGATCGCGGCTCTTACCGGCACATCGTCGCCGAGAATGTGCACCGGATTTCGGCCGTCGATGATCTGTCGCGCCAGCGTGCCCTTGGCGGCATAGCCGACGAACACAACGCAGCACTCGGCGCGCGAAATATTGTGTTTGAGGTGGTGGCGCACCCGGCCTCCCGTGGCCATGCCGGACCCGGCCATGATGGTCGCACCGCGGACGTTGTTCAGCGCCACCGATTCCGCCCTTTCGCGGGTGAAGTGCAGGCCGGGCAGCGATAGCGGGTCGCGGCCGTCCCGAAACAGCCGGGCGACCGCAGGCTGCAGGTATTCGGGATAACGGGCGAAGATCTCCGTCGCCGATATCGCCATCGGCGAATCGAGGAAGACCTGCATCGACGGCGACAGTCGGTTTTTTTCGATCCCCTGGTTGAGCACGAAGAGAAGCTCCTGCGCCCGCTCCAGGGCGAAGGTGGGGATGATCACGTTGCCGCCGCGCCCGACCGTGCCGGAGATCGCGCTGTACAGGTCGTTGATCGACGCGTCTAACGGTTTGTGGAGCCGATCCCCGTACGTGGTCTCGATCACGACCGCATCCGCGCGCGGCGGCGCCGCCGGCGGCACAAGCAAAGGGTCTCGGCCGTTGCCGAGGTCACCTGAAAACAACAGCCGCGACGTGCGCCCGGATTCCGTCAGTTCAAGAAGGATGCTGGCCGAGCCGAGAATGTGTCCGGCGTTCACGAACGTCACGCGCGCGCCTTGGGCGAGGTCGATCGGTTCGCCGTACCGGGCACCGCGCTTGAACAATTCCAGGCTCTTGAGCGCATCGGCCATTGTAAACAAAGGCTCCGCCGCCTTATGTTCCGCGCCGTGCTGCGGCCGATGCGAACTTGGACGCGCGTCCTCCTCCTGCAGGTGAGCGGCATCGAGCATGACCAGCCGGGCCAGTTCCTGGGTAGGCATGGTGGTGACGATTTCGCCGCGAAAGCCGCGCTTGGTCAGCAGCGGCAGCCGCCCGCAATGATCGAGATGGGCGTGCGTCAGCAGCACAACATCGACGCTGGCGGGATCGAAACCGAAGTCGCCGGCATTTTCGTCGGCGAGCTCGCGGCTTCCCTGGTAGAGCCCGCAGTCGATCAGAAAGCGCCGGCCGGCGCATTCGACGAGGTGGCATGACCCGGTGACGTCGCGATCAGCTCCATGAAACGACAGCTTCAAACCATTTCTCCTACGAATGCCGATACGGCGTTGTGATGGAGACGATCAAGGCCTCACGGCCAACGGGGTACCGCATGCCTCGTACCAAAGCAGGATGCTGTCCCAAATCTCGTCTGCCGTTTCGGCGAACCAGAATAGCTCACGATCCTCGTCATCGATAACACCCTCATCGGCCAGCAACCCGATATCGACGACGCGGCGCCAGTATTCTTCGCCGACCAGGACGACCGGCACCGGCTTGATCTTGCGCGTTTGCACCAGGGTCAAGACTTCGAACAGTTCGTCCATCGTCCCAAACCCGCCCGGGAAGGCGACCAGTGCCTTGGCGCGCAGCAACAGATGCATCTTGCGCAGAGCAAAATAGTGAAACCGGAAGCACAGCTCGGGTGTGATGTACGGATTGGGATATTGCTCGTGCGGCAGATTGATATTCAGGCCGATGGATTTTGCGCCGACCTCGAAAGCTCCGCGATTCGTGGCTTCCATGATCCCCGGGCCGCCACCGGTCATGATCGCCAGCTTGGATCGAGACCCGTCGCTCTCGCAACTGCTGCCGACCAGCCGTCCGAATTCGCGCGCGATCTCATAGTAGCGGCTCTTTGCCAGCATCCGCTCGGCCACAGCAAGCCTACGGGCCAGCACGTTATTGCGGGGATCGGCTTCAAGGGCTTGGCGCAGCGTCTCCAGGCTGCGTTGCGCCGCGGCGGGTTCCGGGATGCGCGTGCTGCCATACACCACGATGGTGTCGCGAATGGCATGGTCGTTGAGCAGAGTCTCCGGCTTGAGGTACTCCATCTGGAGGCGTACGCCGCGCGCCTCGTCGCGCGCAAGGAAAGCCTGATCCTGCTCGGCCAGGACATAGCTCGGGCTTGCAAGAATTGCCTTTATTCTCGCAGGCGCATCGGGGTCCTCGTCGGGTGACTTCGGTTGCTGGGAAGGCAACGGCTGCTGTCGTTTGTCCGGGTGTGCCGGCTGCGGAATCGCCATCTTCCTGGAAGAGGGCCTCAGGTCATTGTCCATCGGCGATCCCATCTCGCTTATCGTTTTTTCTTGGCCCGCCCGCGCCAATGGTTGCTCTGACAGTGCGAGCGATGTGCCCGAGTGCCTCAACCCGTTTCAGAGGTACCATCTACACCTTACCCGTTCAACGCGGTTAGGCTACAGAGGGCGTGCGGCGCAGGAGCATGCAAGGCGCCCGCGCGCAAAATCCTTCCGATGACGATGCAGGTGAGTCCCGGTGGCTGGCGAGACAAAGGCATTAGCGGCGTTTGCGGCGACGCTGCGCTACGACGATATCCCCGCGCCGGTGATCGCCATGACCAAGGCGTGCGTGATCGACGCGGTGGCGGTGGCCCTGTTCGGCAGTAGTCTGCCGTGGAGCAACAGCGTCGAGAATTTCGCGCGGCATGTCGGAAGCGACGGGTCGAGCACGATCTTGTCGGCGCCATTGCGGCGCGCCAGTGCGCCCGCCGCGGCGCTCGC
>DATBHB010000042.1:0-3942 GCA_036557705.1 Xanthobacteraceae bacterium | reverse complement strand
AAAGATGCTATGAGGCGGACGAAGGGCCGCCTCAGTCTTCTGCACTCTCCTTCGTCCCATCGTGACGTAAGGAGACCTGCAAATGGATCACGCAATCACTGATACGCCTGCCGAGACTATCCTGCACGGTGCATTGGAGCTGAGCAAGAACAGCTGGCTCTTGGCACTCCAATTTCCCGATCGAGCGCAGCCGAGTCTGTATCCGATCAGAGGCGGGGATACGGTAGGGCTGATGGCGAAACTCACAGCAGCCCGCGATCGCTGGGCCAAGATGAGCGGCAAGGCGCCGTCGATCGTGATTTGCTACGAGGCCGGATATGATGCCTTCTGGCTGGCACGGTTTCTCCAGGCACGCGGCATTGAATGCCTGGTGGTCGATGCGGCCAGTATGCAGGTCAACCGGCGCGCACGCAGGGCGAAGACGGATCGGATCGATGTTGGCATGTTGCTGCGGGCGCTGATGGCATGGGGCCAGGGTGATCGCTACGTCTGGTCGGTGGTCCGCGTTCCCAACGTCGACGAGGAGGATCTCCGGCGCTCGCATCGCGAGCGCGACCGCTTGGTCCGCGAAAGGACAGCTCACATCAATCGCATCAAGGGCCTGCTGTTCGGTCAAGGCATTCGCGGCATCAACGTGAAGAGTAAGTACAAGACCTTGCAGTTCGACAAGCTCGTCACTGGAGATGGACGTCCATTGCCGCCACGGCTTGTAAGCGAGATCACTCGGGAGATCGCGAGGCTGGCGCTTATCCAGGAGCAGATTGCAACGCTCGAACGCGAGCGCGACCAAGCTCCGACGCCCTGCAAGGCCACCGAGAAAAAGAGACTTCAGTTGATGTCTTTGAACGGGATTGGACCAGCCATTGCCGCCGTCATGACACGCGAGGTCTACTATCGCCAATTCGACAACCGGCGGCAGGTAGCCGGCTTTCTCGGTCTTGCAACGAGTCCTCACGACAGCGGCGACGTGGAGCGATCCCAGGGGATCTCGCGAGCGGGGCGAGGCCAAGTGCGCGGGACCATGATCCAGGCGGCTTGGCTCTGGCTCAAGCACCAGCCAAAGAGTGCAATCACCCGGTGGTTTGTGCAGAGAACCGCAGGGCAGAGCGGCCGTATCCGACGGATCATGATCATTGCGGTTGCGCGTAAATTGGCGATCGCGCTGTGGCGCTTCCTTGAACAGGGCCTCGTGCCGCAAGGTGCCATGCTCGCCAACCGGTAACGACACTGGTGGCGAGTCGGCTACAGTTCCGACGCTCCTTCGGGTGCGTCGGGCGGGTCGGAGGTGTGGCTGTTATGGGGATTCGCAGAACTGGCTCAGCCAGTCTGCCGTGCCAAAGATGAGCCCCGTCCTACCTGCGCGATGGTCCATGCATGCAGCAGAGTGGCAAGCCGGAACGGAGCTGCCGGATATAAGCTGATGCGATCATCGCACGCGACATGGACATTGACGCTGAACCCGCAAACGACAAGCATCCCGAAGCAAACAGAGAAGAGGTAAGAAAAACTCGACAACCGAGCGTTCTTCCGGCCCGTAACCATCCAGTCTGCCTCCGTGCTCGAAGCTGTCAAGGCGCGGCCTGGAAACGTCGAAGTGTGCCTCTATGCCGGAGCGACGGCCGACCTTGACAGCTTCTGCGCGCGCCGGCGTCCGAAATCTACGGTCGGGGCGAAAGAAAGCTGCGGCGCGGTCGAACAAAAGAAAGCGCAAAAGCAAGGAAGAAAGCGCCCACAGAAATCGGGCTTGACAGTGCCCCGCTCATATAATCCCCATAGTGCCTGCGCCACCGCCGCGAGCTTGCGGCTCTGCCGCCGCACTACCTCCCGACGCGATTTCGTGCCTTGGCGCTTTTCGGACGCCGGCCACCACAGCGCGTGGTGACATCGTCGTTGCCGGCGTCCGAAAACCTGCACAACGGCGGACATGGCAGCCACATTGGCTGATTCAGAACAATTCAGGCCAGCCCCAAGGGCCTGCGACCGGCTTCCGGGGCAGCCTCAGGTTCGGGTATCCGGAAGGCAGTAGCGCCTCGCACGCCGATGGTGCTCGGCTTGCCATGTGGTTGCACCCAACCAGGGCGGCCCCACAAGCGAGGCACCGCCGTTCGCAACGATCGCAAAGCGGCCGGATTTTGATGCCGCTAAGGTGGCGTTCTTCTTGCTCGACCCGCATCCGAAGATGCCGAACATGGGACTGTCCCGGACAGAAGCAGCGGATCTTGCGGCATATATTGCAACGCTGAAATAGCTCGAGCTTGTTCATCCTGGTGACGGCGGTGACGTTCGCCGACGCCTGAGGGTCATGGCGGCGACGTCCCGCCGAGGGGCAAGCCGGCGCACATCCGGCGTGTTTCGAGCAGATTGGCGATCTCTGCAACGACTTGTCGGGATCGACACTGATCACCTGACGCGTCATCACATCCGCCGCCTTGCGCCCATGTGACTTCGCGAATTCGGCCATCAGTTGTTCGGAGAGACGAAAAAATCTCGAGCCACCGAGATCGCTTGCGATCGGCGCTGGCTACCATGCGGCGCATCAGATCGCCCTCCGAGATGATCCCCACGATGCTACCATCGATGGCAACGACTGGAACTGCGCTTATGCCATTTGCAACCGGCGTATTCGCGACCGCCTTCACGTCCAAATCGGGGGGGACGGTGATGACAAAGGGGGAACCGCATGGCCGAAAGAGCCGAGGAGGCCCCTTCTTGGGGATTGTATGGGTCGCGCTTTATTCAGTTGTGGTTTTTCTGCTCATGGCGGCCTGGGCGGGCGTTCCGGCGTAAGGGTGGATGACGGTTGCGATAAGTGCGATGCGCCCGCGACCAGCAAAGCCCGTCGCGTCCGCGCCTCAAAGGGCGGTGCATTCCTGGTGCGATACGCGGATGATGCCATTATGGCGTTCGAGGATCATCTTGCCGCCAAGCGGGCACTCGCCGCGTTGGGCAAACGTCTTATGCCATCACCGGAAACGGCCGGCGCATCAGAGGCTGCACGCGGACGACACGCCGGTGCCGGTTCTGGCGCCGGGCACCGGCAAGACCAAAACCGGCCGGCTGTGGGTCTACCTGCGGGATGAACGGCCCTACGGAGGCCAGGGGCCACCGGCGGTCGTCTATCGACCTTGCTTTGGCGGCCAGGCCGGTGACGGCGAAGCGGTTCCTGCGATGCGTGCCGGCGGGCGCTCTTGACACTGGGGTGCTAACTCGCCAAGTGAAAAACCCTCGTTTTCGACGCTCCTAGGAACCCGGACCGTGGCAAAACCCGAGCTCGGTGGCAAACGCCTCTGCAACAGTTGTGGCGCGAGATTTTACGATCTCAACAAGGACCCGATCGTTTGCCCGAAATGCCACACCGTCCTGGAGCTTGCCGCGGTGAGCGCACGGGCACGTCCCGATACCGCCCCCCCGGCGCGTGCAATCAAGCCCGCAGCTGAAGAGGAAGTCGTGGCGCCGGAAGTCGCCGATGCCGAATTCGTGTCGCTCGAGGAAGCGGACGCGGAAGCTCAGGGCAAGAACACCGCCGATGGCGAAGTGATCGAGGGCGCCGACGACGAAGCCGAGGAAGAGGTAGAACTCGAGCGCTCGGCCTTGGGCGATGCCCCCTTTATCGAGGAGCAGGAGGACGGCGACGAGGACGTCGCCGACATCATCGGGGACGTGGACGACGAGGAGGAGACCTGAGGACCCGGCGCCGGCGCCACTTTTCGACCGAATCGGAAATCGACGGACCGCGGTCTGGTAATCCTGTTTTGTGTTGATTGTGCGATTGCGCCCACCCCTGGGGTGCGCGCGCCGCGAAGGATCTCGTCAGCGAGGTGTTCTTAGATGTTTGGCGCCAGGCCGGAAAATTCCAGGCCCGATCCCAAGTTTCGACGTGGCTTCTGGCGATTGCCCGCTACAAGGCGCTCGCACTGCTGCGGCGCCGGTCGACCGAAGAAC
>DATBHB010000041.1:0-3832 GCA_036557705.1 Xanthobacteraceae bacterium | reverse complement strand
GTCCAGCACGACGTTGCGGCCTTTGGGGCCGAGCGTCACTCTCACCGCATTGTTGAGAATGTCGACGCCGCGCAACATCTTGTCGCGCGCCTCGACCGAGAATTTGACTTCCTTCGCAGCCATTTCAAATCACTCCTTTGGCTTAGTATTCCGATAGGGAAGCGTCACGCGGCCTTCTTGCGGGCGACTGGCTCGTCAAGCACGCCCATGATGTCGGACTCCTTCATGATCAGGAGCTCGTGGCCGTCGATCTTGACCTCGGTGCCCGACCATTTGCCGAACAGAACGCGATCGCCGACCTTCAGATCGATCGGGATCAGCTTGCCGGCCTCGTCGCGGCCACCCGGGCCGACGGCGATGATTTCGCCCTGCGAGGGCTTCTCCTTGGCGGTGTCCGGAATGATGATGCCGCCTGCCGATTTCTCCTCGGCATCGATGCGCTTGACGACGACGCGGTCGTGAAGCGGACGAAACTTCATGGTGTCCTCCTAAGCTACTGAACAGGCGTTGGAAACGTGGATCGAAAGGTGGATGCGAACGTGGTGAAAGCGGCCCCGTGCGGGTCCCTGTCTGACCGCTCGGCGGCGACATAAGGACCTGGTTTTTGCCCCGCAAGAGGCGCCTGGAAATTTTTTAGCACTCACTTCCGGCGATTGCCAACAAAATCGTGCTAGGGGTAATTTCGGGCCATTGGAAAGGGTCGCCATGCCAGAAATCAAGCCGGGAAACTGGTATTTCGTCGTCTTCTGCAAGAACTGCAAAGCCGCGGTCGCCTTTGGCGACGCTCTGCCCGCCGGGGTGGTTGACGGCATCGAGGTCGACCACGGCCCAATTTCGATCCATTGCGATGCCTGTGGCGAAGATAAGGTCTATAAGCCTGAAGAGATTTCAATCCGACAGGCGAAGTGAGAAGTGGCCCAAGTGGTAGACCAATTGGGACGAAACCAATCGGGACGAGACAAGCTCCCACAACGTGAAGATTGGGCGCGCCTCACTCCGCCCGAATGTCAGATCTGCGATCGGGTCCTGCTTTCCCGCAGGGAAAGGCGGAGAAAGGCTTGCTGGAGCTGTATCAAGATCCTGGACGCTGCCGATAAGGGCATGAGGACAGGGCCGGCGAGGTGAATCCTGTTCACCCGGCAGGCTACCGGCTCGCCTGAGCTTGCAAATGCGTCGCGAGCTTTGCGCCTAATTCCGACGCCGCGTCCTGCGACATGTGCAGAACTCCGCGGCCGAGCGGCGTCTGAACTTCGATCTCGATACAACTGGGTGGGATGTCGTCGGCCGCCAGCGTCGCGATCGACTTCACCTTCATGATCACCGGGTAAGTCAGATGTCGGGTCATCGGAGTCGCCCTCCCGTGACGCCGCGATCCTACTCCAGAACCTGCCTTGATCCCCAACGCCGCGGCGAAAGATGCGCCTGCGGTTCCCGGTGCCGGCAAAAATTTCGCGCCCCCGCGCTCGGAAACCTTTCCTACCCAAGTTCCGTTGGTCCCGGTAACCGCACGGGCTCTCTACCCCCGTCTGTTAGCAAGGCTAAGCGGATGCTGCTAATGCTTTGAGAATAAACAACTTATTCAATTTCGAGGCTTGCAACGGAGGAGCGACTCTCGAAACATTCCCCGCGATGGGATGGAGGGCACGATGGTGTCGCAAGAGACTTCCCTTAAAGAGACTGCAGTTTCGGAAGATTTTCGCCGGCAGCTGGAAGGTTACGGTTTGACGACCGCCAACATCCTGTACCGGCGCCCCGATCATCAATGGCTGTTGCAGACCTACGTCTGGCAGGATTACGACCTGTGCCCGAATTTTCCGGCGCTCAACAAGTTTCTCAATTTCTGGCTGGAGAAGCTCGAAGGCCCGCTGCACTCGATCACCGTGGCGCACGCCCGGCTGATCAAGCCCGCCGAGATCCGCGCCATCGACGGCGAATTCCGCCTGCACTGATCCGTAGCCCGGGTTGAGCGCAGCGAAACCCGGGAGCAGTGCGCGCGGCAATCGCGGTAGACGTCATCCGATCCCCGCGCCGCGTATTAGCGCGTAACTCATAAGGCCGAGCACGACGAGCGAGAGCGTGACGGCAAGCGTCACGCGCGCGCCGGTGCGGGCGACGGCACGCACGTCGACGCCCAGGCCGAGCGCCGCCATGGCGAGCGTCGTCAACAGCGCGGCGGTGTCCTTGAGCGGCCCTACGACACTCTGCGGAATGAGACCGAGCGAACGCACCACCAGCGCCAGCAAAAATCCGACGATGAACCACGGCACCAGTTCGGTGAACGGCGGGTGGCGGCGGTTCGACGGATTGCGCACGGTGCCGGGCCGGAGCTTTTGCGCGAACAGCGACATGCCGAGCACCACCGGCCCGAGCATGAGCACCCGAACGAGCTTGACCACCGTGCCGACCTGATTGCTCAGCGCGCCGATCGGCAATGTCGCCGCCAGCACCTGCGGCACGGCATAGACGGTGAGCCCGGCCAGCACGCCATATTGCGTCAGCGACAGATCAAGGAGCGGCACCAGGAACGGCAGGCCAAGCACGACGATGACGCCGAGCACTGCGGTGAACGAAATCGACGACGCGATCTCGTCGCTGTCGGCGCCGATCACCGGCGCAATGGCCGCGATGGCGGAATTGCCGCAGATCGAGTTGCCGCAGGCGACCAGGATGGCGAGGCGGAGCGGCAAGCCGAGGCTGCGGCAGATCGTGTAGCTGACGCCGATGCCGAGCGCGACGATGGCCGCGGTGCCGAAGATCAACAGCGGGCCGAGCGCCAAAATCGTGGTCGCGCTCACCGTTGCGCCCAGCATGACGATGGCGCATTCGAGCACGAACTTGGCGCTCACCGCGATGCCGGGCGTAAAGCGCGGCCCCGGCATCCAGGCGGTGCGCACCGCGACGCCGAGCAAGATCGCCACCACCAGCGCCTCGATATAGGCCTCGCCCGCCAGCCGCACCTCGACGGCCTGCAGCGCATAGGCGGCGGCCGTGATCGCCGCACACAGCAGCAGGCCCGGCAGCATGTTGGTCAGGCGGCCGCTCATCATCTCATCAGCTCAGCACGCCGACGATGGCGCCAAGGAGACACGTCGTCAGCGTGCCCGACACGATCGACTTTAGTCCCAGCGAAATCACCTCGTCGCGTTTTTCCGGGCACATGGTCGTCAGCCCGGCGATCATGATGCCGAGCGAGCCGAAATTGGCAAAGCCGCACATGGCGTAGAGCATGATCAGCCGCGAGCGCGGGTCGAGCGCGCCGGCCGGCAGCGCGGCGAGGTCGAGATAGGCGATCAGCTCGTTGAGCACGGTCTTGATGCCCATCAGCCCGCCGGCCGTCACCGCCTGCGCCCACGGCACGCCGAGGAGCCAGCACACCGGCGCCATGATCCAGCCGAGCACGCGTTGGAGAGTGAGCGGCGCGCCGAGCACGTCGGGCAACAAGCCGAGGATCGCGTTCGCCAGATACACCAGTGCCACGAACACGATCAGCATGGCGACGACGTTGAGCAGGAGCTCGAGGCCCGAGGTGGTGCCTTTGACGATGGCGTCCATGGTCGAATCGGCGCTCTGCCCGATGTCGCCGAGCTCGCCGCCGGTGTGGTGCTGCTTGGCGTCCGGCACCATGATGAGACTCACCAGGATGGCGGCCGGCGCGCCGAGCACGGACGCGACCGCGATATGGCCGGCGGCATCGGGAATGACCGGCGCCAGGATGGTGGCGTAGAGCACGAACACCGTGCCGGCGATGCCCGCCATGCCGCCGGTCATCACCACGAACATTTCACTGCGCGTCAGCTTGGCGAGATACGGCCGGATGAACAGCGGCGCCTCG
>DATBHB010000040.1:0-26605 GCA_036557705.1 Xanthobacteraceae bacterium | reverse complement strand
CCAGGCTTTGGCCCAGTTGAGCAGCGCCGGGCCGGTAAGGACTCCCGAGGCAGCGACAGCCGTGCCGGCCTGCACGAGGGCGCGGCGGGTAAAGATGGTCATGGGTTTCCTCCGTTTGGTTACCTCTCCCCGCTTGCGGGGAGAGGTCGCCGCCGAAGGCGGCGGGTGAGGGGCTTCCGGTGAAACCCGTGCTCGCGAATAGCGCCCTTCACCCGGATCGCTGACGCGATCCGACCTCTCCCCGCAAGCGGGGAGAGGTAACGGAGCTTGCGGCGCGGTCACCATATCGTATCTCCGAAATACTCCGCTGCCGGGCAGCAGATGCAAATTCATCGGAATCGGCCTAATCTGCCAAGCGGTCACCTGTTGTTTGGTCGAACAGATGTACGAGCCGCGGATTGGGCCGCAGCCTGATCCGATCGCCCGGCTTGAACGCATGGCGTTCGCGAAACACCGCGATGATGTCCTCGCCGCCGAGCCGCGCGGCCACCTGAAGCTCCGAACCCGTCGGCTCGACCACCTGGACGATGGCTTCGGCGCCATCGTCGGTAAGTGCAAAATGCTCCGGCCGCACGCCATAGACCGCGCAGCGGCCGTCCGCGGCGCCAGGCGCCGCCGCAAGCGGCAGGCGAACGTCGCCTGGTCCTTCAAATTCGAGGCGTCCATTCGCTCGCACCGTGCCCTTGAGAAGGTTCATCGCCGGCGAGCCGATGAAACCGGCGACAAAAAGGTTGCGCGGCCGGTCGTAGAGTTCGAGCGGAGCGCCGATCTGCTCCACACGCCCGTCGTGCATCACCACGATCTTGTCGGCCATGGTCATCGCCTCGATCTGATCGTGCGTCACATAGATGGTCGTGGTTTTGAGGCGCTGGTGCAGCTCCTTGATTTCGGTGCGCATCTGCACGCGCAGCTTGGCGTCGAGGTTCGATAACGGCTCGTCAAATAGAAAAACCTGCGGGTCGCGAACGATGGCGCGGCCCATTGCTACGCGCTGGCGCTGGCCACCGGAAAGCTGCCGGGGATAGCGGTCGAGGTAGGCGCCAAGGCCGAGGATGTCTGCTGCACGCCTCACGCGCGCATCGATTTCGTGCTTCGGCGCGCCACGCAGTTTCAGCGAGAATCCCATATTGGCCGCGACCGTCATGTGCGGATAGAGCGCATAATTCTGAACACCATGGCCACGTCGCGCTCCTTCGGAGGCAGCTTGTTGACCACGCGATCGCCGATCCGGATTTCGCCAGCGGTGATGTTTTCGAGCCCGGCAATCATCCGCAGCAGAGTGGATTTGCCGCAGCCGGAAGGGCCGACGAGAACCACGAATTCGCTGTCGCGGATCGCGACATCAACGCCGTGGATCACCGCAAGCGCGCCGAAGGACTTGTGGACGCCGCAGATCGCGACCGAAGCCATTCCTTGGTCCTCCGGGGTCCTTCGGGCCTGCCCTCCGCCTTGCGCGCATTCTGCGCGAAATACGCTGCGGCTCCAATAGGACCAGCGGAGCGTATACGCCGCAAAAGCAAGGGAAAGAATCACCTGATCTTTCCACGCCGGCGAGGGGCCACCCTTTGCCTCGGCATCGTCATTTTGCGCGCTCCCGATGCGATCCGATACCAACGCCTGGGCCGAAATGCCGGGCTGCGCCAAGACGATCGGACGCGGCGGGGCATCAATGAAGTCGCGCTCACTTTGCCCCGCACGCGCCGTTCTGCGCCGCGGCTTGCATTCGTCCGCGCAAATTCGCCGTGATACCGGTGTGCGCCATTGTCATAGGCCGCCGCGGCCGCTTCCGGGGTATCATGCACTCCAAGATATATTCTTTTGCCGCGTAGCTGAATGTGCGTTTGCCATTTCTCATAGTGGCGATAGACCCCTTTGAACCCGGTGGCGTTGCGGGTAACGACATTGCACCTGTTCTGGGCGCAGGAGCACTCGCGCAAATTTGCGATGCGATTGTCGGTGCGTATTCTGTTGCGGTGATCGATTTGCCGGCGCGGATGCTTGCCGTGAACGTAGAACCAGGCGAGCCGGTGCTCCAAATAAAGGACCCCGTCGATCCGGATAGACCGATATCCCCCTCCGTGCCAGGTTCCCGCCTGCCGGCCCGGGGCGGCGGTACCGCACCGCACTCGCCAGTAAAACCGCCCCATATTCGGGACGTACCGCAGCAGCTCTCGCAGCCGCTTGTGGCTGACGCGTCGCTTCCGCTTTCTCCTCTTGCCGTTCGTGTGTTTCGTTAAGTTTGGATTTGGTTTTCTTCGTGCCGAGTTGTGGTTCCCAGCCGCCATCGAACCTCCTGCACGTTTGGCGCATTCGCGCTGGAGTTCCTCTGCCCCAGAGGCTTGCCTGTCGGGCTCCGAGGCCCGCCAGACAACGATGAGGAGTCCTATGACTGATATCCTAGGCGCCATAGGAATAATGTCAATAGGAAAATTAGCCAGGCAGCAAAAAAGCGCCGGATGGACTCCTGTCCAAACGCGCCACGCCGCACCGGTACGCGCCACTTCCCTCGCCTTGCGAGTCGAACTGGAGCGGCTTGGAACGGCCGGAAACCTGACCACGGATGCACATCTCGCCGTGCTGGCCATTGAACGCGGCTACGTCCTCCACACGACCGACGCCGATTTCGCGCGGTTCCCGGAATTGCGATGGATCAATCCGTGCAAATAACTGCCCCAGCTATTGAATTACTTCCTCGGTCAGCAGCTGGATCGACGGCGGGACAGCCAGCCCGAGCGCGTTAGCGGACCTGGCATTGAGGGCCATGTCGAATTTGACCGGCGCCTGAACTGGAAGATCCGCAGGCTTCGCGCCGTGGAGAATCCGATCGACATAGAGCGCGCCGAGCCCCGCGATAAAATCCCGCCGTTGCATTGTTGCTCCTTTGCTCTGGCTCGCGAGCCTCGCAGGTGTGACCCCTTTGAAATCTTAGTCACTGGCACGAAATGGGTGGGGAAGCTGGCACGATGTGCTATCCTTTGGCCGATTGCAGCAAGGCTGACCGCGTCCCGCCTCAACAAAGAGCGATCAGGTCTGCCATCGGATGAAGCCCATGCTCGACATCAGGCGCCGCGAGTTCATAACGCTGCTCGGCGGTCCTATATCCCGCCGCAGCTTGCTGCTGGCTGGGGCGTGCGCATCCTCAATCCTCGGGCCGAAGCCGGCGCGGGCGCAAGCAGGTATCTGGCAGGAGTATCGCCGCGACGATCTGGGGTTTCGCATCGAGATGCCTACCGCGCCGATGATCAGGGTGCAGAAGGGCAGGCCCGAGGACAATTGGACAACATCAACCGACGCCCAGGTGCGCTATCAAAATGAGATCTTCGACCTCAGTTGGACCGAGTTCAAGGATGTCGCCTCCGCCGAAGACGAGTACACGCGGTTTCGTGGCATGATGATCGGGGCAGGCTTCCAGATCGAGCAGGATATTCCGCTGACCCTGAACGACGTCCCGGCGCGCGAGTTCATCATTGAAACGGGGGACATCAATTTTATCCGCCGGATATTGGCGGTGAGAAACCTCGCGATCGGCATCCATGCATTGGGCGCCCGCAATATCCAGAACAGTCCAACGGCGCGACGTTTCCTAGATTCCTTCAAGGTGCTGCGCACTGCCTCACCCTGAGGAGCATCGAACAGTTGGTGCTTGCCGACTGTTCGATGCGCCTCGAAGGATGAGGCGGCCCACGCCTTGGCCGCCCTCATGGCTCGAGACGGCGCACGCCGCCTGAAGCGCCTTCACGCGCGCCGTGACGCACTATGCGGCGTACGCCTCCTCACCATGAGGTCGGATCAAATACCGAATTAGTTACAATAGCCAGGTAAAGCCTCGTCACCGGACCTTGACGTATTTCCGCAGGTTATGGGCGCCGACATCGGCCGCATAGACGTTGCCCATGTCATCGGCGGCAATGCCCGAGGCTGAGGTGCCTCTGATCACCTGGTCGAGGTCGGCGGGATCGGGGATGAACGCACTAAGCGAGCCATCCTTAACGCTTCCGATCACGATGCCGCGCACTTCGCCCTTCTTGGCCGCCGGATCGCGGAACGTCGAGCCGACATAGATGGTGTCGTCTTTGCCGACGAATACCGAGCTTGGCTCACCGAACTGCGGCCAGGCAGCGATGAAATTGCCGTCCTGGTCGAATACCTGAATGCGCTGATTGCGGCGATCGGCGACATAGATGCGGTTCTGCGAACCGCCGAGGAAAATGTCATGCGGCTCGTCGAAGTCGCCGGGCGCCGATCCCAGATGGCCCCAGGCCTTGATGAACTGGCCGTTGCGGTCGAATTTCATCACCCGGGCATTGCGGGACTTGTTCGGCCGATGGCCGTCGGAGACAAAGATATCGCCGTTTGGCGCGACCGCAACGCCGGTCGGCCGGTCGAATGTGTCGGTGCCGCTTCCGCCGACGCCCTCCTTGCCGAGCGTCATCAGCACCTTGCCGTCCGGGCTGAGTTTGAGGACCTCCTGGCCCATAATGACGCCGTTGGCATTCTTTGCCGACATTCCGAGGACCGTCGGGGCGTCGTTGACGTCGCTGACCCACAGGTTTCCTTCACGGTCAACGGTGAAGCCGTGCGGATATACGAACAGGCCGGCGCCGAAACTCTTCAACAGCTTGCCTGACGGATCGAACTGGAGGATGGGCGGATTGGCTTCTCCCCGCCCGAGGCAGGTCGCGCTGCCGGGTGGCACGACATTGAAACAGCGCTGAAACACCCAGATATTGCCATCGCTGTGGACATGCACTCTGATGACTTCGCCCCAGCGGCCGCCATTCATGTTCGCCGGCAGCGACGGCCAGCCTTCGATCAACCGATAAGGGTTGGGAAGCTGCGGCGGCTTCGTATATCGGCTCTGCTGGGCCTCTGCCGTTCCCAGTGCGGCGACGGCGGCGGCTCCGATCAACGCGACAACGCGGCCCACACGCATCTTATCCTCCCATTGGTGGACTGATTTTTTCATTTCAGCTGACATCGACAACGAGCCTACAGCTGCGCTGCGACTACCGCGAGAGCTTTTGCGCTTCGCGGAAGACCCGGTATATTCGGATGCGCCGCCAGGGCTTCCGAGCAGTATGCGAGGCGGCCTGCATTATTCACCTTCAGATCGGCATCCAGGGAGGAAGCGATGGCTGGCAAAATGGAACGCAAACAGTTTGATAATCCTGACGAGACGCGTCCGTTCAAAGACGGGAAGGGAAAGCTTGAAGTTGTCACAGTCGGCAATCAAACCTTCGGCAGGGGGTCATTCGAACCCGGATGGCGGTGGTCGGAACACGTAAAACCAATCGCGGGAACACCGTCATGCCAAGCGGCGCACACCGGCTTTGTCCTCGAAGGCCGGATGGTGGTCAAGATGGACGACGGTGCCCAGGTCGAGTACGGCCCCGGCGATGTATTCTTTATGCCACCCGGCCACGATGCCTGGATCGTGGGCGATAAGCGTTGTGTGTTGATCGACTTTACCGGAGTGGCGAAGTACGCAAAGCCCGCCTGAGATCACGTCTCGACCAAGCGCCGAGCGGCCGATGGCGGCCGAGTACTTCGATTTATCAAAGAGGCCGCCCTGAAGGCGGCCTCGATTTATTCATAGCAATTATTGAACTGCGCCCATCAGCAGGGGACGCACCTGTGGAACCGGCCGCTCCAGATCCATCCCGGGCCACAGCCATGGCCCCCGGTTCTTCCGTTACAAGCTATCTGTTTTACGATTGGCGTAGCGTTCTTTATCTGCGCCTGAAAGCTCGATGCGCCCAGTGATTGGGTTTGCGCGCTGGCCGTCATCGCTACCGGTCCAAACAGGACTGCAGTTGCCGTAAGCGTCATCGTGAGCACTTTCATAAGACCCTACTCCCTGGCTTGTTGTCATGACCAAATCCGAAGCACAGCATAAGAATGCTGAATACCTCTCGCGAGTCAACGGGGTGCTTGGCCCTGAACCCTTGGCGTCGAGATATGGAGCTGCCCGCTCCGGGTATCCCCAGGAACGGAGCCTTTATTTACCCGCTGTTGAACCTGCCGCTCAGGTGTTGCGACTACACAAGTGCACCCGATGTGGAGTGCCGAGTTGAAACCGGGGAGAGAGACCATGTTCAACAAGTTCACCATGTCCGCAATCGTCGCCTCCATTCTTATGACCGCCGGTTCGGCCGCGATGGCCGGCCCCAAGCATGCGGTTCGCCATCAGACGACCATCCAGCAAATTCCTGCGAATGCCTACCTGAGCTTCGGCGCGGTGCGCTCCACCCGTTCGGTGAACGTGCCTGGCAACGCCAAAATCCAGGACATCGGCTTCAAGGAAAACCTCGGCGACTGAAGTTGCCTTGCTGGAAAAATCCTTCATTGCGCCGGCCCCAAAGGGCCGGCCGCAATATGCCGGAGCGGGCCGAGCATTCCGGGCTGCCTGGAAACGCCAGAGTGGCGATCACAGGGCAAAGACGTAGAGCATCGAGGCCGGCGACGTGTTCTTGAGTTCGGGAGCAAGCGCCATGACATTGTTCGGCTGGCGCGAGCCGACCAGCACCGCGACGAATTGCTTGCCGTTGACCATGAAACTCACAGGAGGCGCATTGATGCCGCTACCGGCATTGAAGCTCCACAGCTCCTTGAGAGTTTTCGCATCATAGGCGCCGAACGTGCCGTCCACCTGGCCGAGTAAGACAAGATTCCCGGCGGTCGCCAGCACACCCGCATAGCTCGCGTAATCGAGCCGTAGGCTCGCCTTCGTTTCGCCCGTGGTCGGATCGACAGCCTTGAGAGCGCCGTAAAGAACGGAGGGAGTCTTGAACGGACCGCCGGTAAACCGCTCGCGGGGTTTTACCGGGCCGCCCTGATCTTCGCGGTCCTTCTGCTCAACCGTCTCGGTTGAGCCGCAGCCTTCGATCGATGGAATATAGAGAAGCCGCAGCCGAGGATTATAGGCAGTGGGCTGCCAATTCTTCCCGCCGGTGACCGACGGACAAAGCCTCTCGCTGAGCGGGCGCGCCCGCGAACCGTGGGTTCCGCGGGTATAGGTCTGCACGTCCGCATTGGCATCGTAGTTGAGCGGCTTGCCGGTCTTGGGATCGAGGCCCGTCGTCCAGTTCAACGTGTCGACATACTGCTTGCCGGCCACGAACGAGCCGTTGGTGCGGTCGAGCGCATAGAAGAAACCATTGCGCGCCGCATGGACGACGAGTTTGCGATCCTCGCCATTGACCTTGGCGTCGATGATCGGGTGCTCAGAGATTTCGTCAAAGTCGTAAGGATCGTTCGGCGTGTACTGAAATCCCCATTTGATCCTGCCGTCGGCGGGGTCGAGAGCAAGCACGCTCGCCGCCCATTTGTTGTCGCCGGGCCGGTATTCCGGATCGAAGTCAGGACCGGCATTCCCGATCCCTTGATAGATCGTGTCGGTCTGCGGATCGTAGGTCGCAGTCTCCCAGGTCGAGCCGCCGCCGTGCTGCCAGCGGTTCTTGCCGTCCTTCCAGGTCTCGCTGCCGGGCTCGCCGGCCGCCGGAATGGTGTAGGTCCGCCAAACCTGCTTGCCGGTATTGAGATCGGTCGCGTCCACAAAACCGCGGATCCCGAATTCGCCGCCCGCAGGACCAAGGATCGCAAGGTCGCGGACAATCAGCGGCGCCATGGTCAGCGTTTCTCCTAATGCAGGATCGGCGATCTTGCGCTCCCACACCTTCTCGCCGGTCGCCTTGTTCAGCGCGAACAGGCGGCCGTCGAGCGAGACCGAAATCACCTTGTCCTTCCAGAGCGCGACGCCGCGATTATTCACTCCGCAGCAGGCCACGTCGCCGGCCCAGGCTTTGTCGATGCCGGGGTCGAATTTCCAACGAAATGTGCCCTTCTTCCCGCTCGATACGTCGATCGCGTAGACCGAGCCCCAGCCATCGGGAACATAGATGACGCCGTCTTCCACGATCGGGGTGGCTTCGAGGTTGCCGAACTTGTAGCGGCCGGCGCCCTCGATGCCGCCGAGCGCGACCGTGAACGCGAGCTTGAGATTCTTGACCGTATCGGTGTTGATCTCATTGAGCTGCGAGAAACGGTGACCTTGATAATTACCGTGGTGAAGAAGCCAGTTCTGAGGCTCCTTATCGGCCGCGAGCGCGCGCTCGAAAGTCATGTCGGCCGCGCCCGCCGGCGTGAGTGCGCTCGCCATCAGCAGCAAACTCGCGAGCGCGACATAAGAAATCCTTGCGGTCATGATGCATCTCCCTGACGCTCGATATTGGCTTCTGTCTCTCTCGCGCGGGCTCCCCGAGGATATCCTGGTCGCCAACGGGCCTCCCTTCATAGTGCTCTGTACAGGCGCTGGTCGTAGAGATTCGCACGGCCGGGCATGACGGTGGCGGAGCGGAATTGCCGGGTATAGGCAGCCGCCTCGTGGGCATCGAACGCAGTTCTGTTCGGCCACGCCGCCACCACCTCGTAATGATTCGTTCGCGGCGCCGGCTGCTGATAAACGTCATAGCGAACGAGCCCGGGTTCTTTTTGGGCAGATTCAGCGAGGCCCTTGACCAGCGCCGGTGCAGGTGTGCCGAACGCCGGCATGAAGTCGATATGCTCCACCAGGTAGAGCGCGCCGGCCGCGGGCTTGGCCACAGCCGGACCGGCCGCGAAAGCTTGCAGCACGTGACGATCGGGAGGGCTGTTGCGGATCGCCATCAGCGCGTCCTGGAAGCCTGCCTTGGAAGCAGCTTTATCGTGAGCTTCGAAGGAAGCTCTGTCCCGCCAACCTTCCATGATCACGAAGCGGTTCGGGCGCGCGATTTCCTGCAGCGCCGTGAATTCGACGTTCCCGGTCTCCTGCCGGCTTGCTTGGCTGTATTTCTCGATGAGATCGATCCCTTGTGCGACGGAGCTTGCCGCCACGTCGAGATAGGTTACGGCGTAGATGCTGCCGTCCTGGGCTCGCGCCGCAGGCGTGGCGATTGTAACTGCTACGGCGAGTGCAAGCACGACAGCGCCAGCCCGCGGCAAGCCGCCGAGCAGTGAGACGGCCGGCGGCAAATTCATAACGAAACGCATGGGCTATCCTCTGGCGGGAGGGCGAATCTCAATCGAGCGGCGTATAGAGACGGTCGTCGAACGGCGAACCGAGCAGCGGTCCAACCGTATTGCGGAATTGCCGGGCGTAGGGCGACATTTCGTACTCGTCGAAGGCATTGCGATTGCGCCAAGCTGCAAAGATCGTGCTGTGACTTTGCGGCGGCTTGACCGATTGCACGACGTCGTAGCGCAGATTCCCTTCGGCTTTGCGCGCCGCCTCCGCGACCTGCTTCAGCGCCGCCAATGTGGCATTGATGCCGGGCGGGAAAACGTCGACATGCGCCTGCATATAGATCGTATCGACCCCGGCCGCAGGTCGAGCCGGGCTCACGGAGATGATGTGATAATCGCGCCGGTCGTAGGGCGCGAAGGATAGGGGCTTGAGCTTGTCTCGCAGCTGCGCCGTATGGGCCGCCTTTTCATTGGCATCATAGGCCGCCTGATCCTTCCATCCCTCGAAAATCAGGAAGCGATTGGGCCAGCCCGCCTCCTGGAGAAGCGTAACGCCCAAATTTCCGCCCTGCCCGAGCGCGGCGTCGCGGTATTGCTTCAAGATCACGATGCCGCCGCTCGTTGCGCTCGGCGCCACATCGAGGCTGGTTACGCCGTAGATCGCTTGCGGCTCCGGCTGCGCTCCTGCGCTGGCGATTGTTGCGGCGAATAGAAGGGCCAGCAAGCCATACCGGTTCAAATTCCAGAACATTCATGCCTCCGGCGCCCGTGAACGGGCAACAGCTTACGATCCCCTTGCCTGGGCGGGAAGGGCCATTTGTGGTACACTGACTATTAGTTTCATGAGGGTGGGCAACGGCCAGATACGCGGTTGACCGCCTGCGCAGAAATTGCGCCGCGCCCCTAAGTCAGTCAGCGGATCGGTGGCCGGGCGCTGGTCGCCGCCGGGCTTAGGGTGCTTTCTGGCGACGTTCCACGCGTTCGAAATAACCAAAGCCGCGATGCCCTGCCAGCGCGAAGAGGGCGCCCTGCGGGTCCGCGCATTGGGCAATCCAGTTGTGATCCAGTACCTCCATCGGGCCGCTTAGGAGTTTTCCGCCATTCGCCTTTACACGCCCTACGGCGGCGTCGATATCGCCCACATTGAAATAGTAGAGCCAGCAGCATGCCGTAACGGTTGGAGGCTTGGTCATCATGCCGCCGATCGTCTGCCCGCCGATGGAGAACTGCTGATAGGCGCCAACTGAACTCCTGTTGGCTTCGGCCTTTTGCCAGCCAAAGAGCTCGCTATAAAAGGCCCACGCCTTGTCAGAGTCGGCCGCGAGAAGCTCATGCCAGCCGATGCAGCCCTGCGCAAGGAAATCCGCCGGTTGCTCCTGACCCGGGCGTCGCCGCTTGAACAAAGCAAAGGTTGCCATCTGCGGGTCAGAGACGACTGAAAAACGGCTGAAGTCGAGAATGTCCTGTGGAGGAACGTGCACGGCGCCGCCGAGCTGTTTAATGCGGTCGGTGATGGCATCGACGTCATCGACGGAAATATATCCGATCCACATCGGTCTTTCGCCCATTTCCCTCGCGTTTTTCGGCAGTTCCATCATCCCGCATACCGGGGTCTCTCCCGCGGAAAAAACCGTATACGGAATGCCGGGCATCGAAGCGTCCCGTGGGTCCCAGCCAACCACTGCGGAATAGAAGGTCTGACAGGACTGCATATCTGTACTGGTCAGCACGTACCAGACGAAACGCCCATGATCAGCCATCCGATCTCTCTCCCGTCCGATCTAGAAAACCTGTCGCAACCGCGGCTTTGTAACTCCCCAGAAACGCGGTGAGCTGAATAAACTCTCCGGTGGCGGCGAACAGGTCATTTGCGAAACTGAACAAACGTTAATTTGCGAAGCCCATTCATGACTTGGTTGTTATTGTCGCGCGATAGTCATATCCGTGCGACGCGCTGAGTCATCTTGCAAGCTGTGTGCACAGGGAGTAGCCTCGAAGGGCGGGAGAGGTACTGCAACAGCGTATCGGAGGTATTAGCATGTCCGGGACAAAGCGGGAGCCAAGTCGGAAGCGACTGAAGAAGGCCGCGCCGGTTGCCGGAGTCGTAGGCGCGTCTATGGCCCTGGCGGGCGGTACATACGCAATGGGAGTCGCCAACTCTTCCCCGGATCTGTCGGCGCGCGATACTACGCTCGGCCCGCAAATCAATCTCAGCGAAGAGGAACTCTCCGACGTCAGCCTTGGGACGTTCTACGTCTTCGACAAAGAAGGCATCGGAACGCTTGGCGAGCAATACGCCGCACGCTGCGGGGGCGGCCGTTGCGGGGGCGCGGGCCGTTGCGGGGGCCGTTGCGGCGGCGTGGCCCGTTGCGGCGGCGTGGCCCGTTGCGGCGTGGCCCGCTGCGGAGGCTGCCGAGGCTGTCGGGGCTGCGCAGTCGGCGGTTGCAGAGCCTGCATAGCTTGCGCAGGCTGTTCAGGCTGCAGCTGCGGTTGTTGCGTCTCGTGGGGCGCTTGCCGCTTCATTTGCTAGCAGCGCTTTTCGATTGCGCTCACGGATCGAGCGTGTTGTTACGCGCCAGTCGGCGAATTACTGCGTTGCCCACGTGGCTGCACGGGGGCAGCGCAGTAGCCTTTTCGGAGGTCGATTACCGCTGGTAAGCTGGCTGCCGCGGCCGGCGCAAGAATGTTGTTTCATGAAGCTGAACGAACGTTAATTTTACGAGGCCCATTCTCGGTTCGGTCGTCAACATCTTACCCTTGGTCTTCAAAGACCGGTTGCGGCACTGGAGTCCGTGTGCGCGCCAGGCCCTGAGCCATCTTGCAAGCCGTCCGCGTAGGGAGTACGAATAATGGCGGCAGAGCTAGAGCTTATGCAGCAATTCATGGGAGGACATAGATGGCCCGGGCAAAGCGGAAGCCAAATCAGAACCAACTGACGAAGGCCGCACCGGTTATCGGAGTCGTAGGCGCGACTGTGGCCCTGGCGGGCGGCGCATATGCAACGGGAGTTACCAACTCCTCCGCAGATGTGTCTGCGCGCGACACCACACTCGGCCCGCAAATCAACCTCAGCGAAGAGGAACTCTCCGACGTCAGTCTCGGGACCTTCTACGTTTTCGACAAAGAAGGCATTCATGAGCCTGGCCAGCAATTGGCCTTTGTGGCCGGCTGCGGCCGCTGCGGAGGGCGCTGCGGGGGTGTGGCCCGTTGCGGGGGTGTCGCCCGCTGCGGTGGCTGCCGGGGCTGCCGGGGCTGCGCAGTCGGCGGTTGCAGAGCCTGCATAGCTTGCGCAGGCTGCGCAGGCTGCAGCTGCGGCTGTTGCATTTCCTGGGGTGCTTGCCAATTCATTTGCTAGAAGCGCTCTTTCGATTGCGTTCACGGATCGAACGCATCGTTACCCAGCCAGTCGGCGAATTGCTGCGTTGCCCGCGTGGCTGCACGGGGCAGCGCAGCAGGCTTTTCGGAAGTCGATTGCCGCTGGTAAGCTGAAGTTCGCCGTGCATCGGCGGGATGATGGAAGTTGAAGTTGCGCGTATTGATCTCATGACAGGCGAACCCAGGATGAATGTTGCCCTGCGGAACAGCAACGCAGTTCCGCAGTTCGCGCCGAATTTCACGGTCTATGTGCAGTCACCCAGTGTGGTGTGCCTCTATTCCGAGGACCGGAAGTTCTTTCTTCACGGTGAGCTCTATTGCGCACTGGCCTCTGCAATTGGAAAAGGCGGGAAGAGCTTTCGAGAGATTGCTCGCGAGCTGGACAAGAAGTTTCCGTCCGGCAAGGTCGACGAAGCCCTCAAACGGCTGACCGAACGCCGTTATATCCTTGCGAAATCGCGTTCGTCTAATGGCATCGTAGCCGCTTATTGGGCGAGCCTTGGTCTGCCGCCGGAGGTTGCAGACAAAAATCTCCAGAAATGCCGTGTCCGCCTTCAATCGATCGGCGTGCAGGGGGCGACGGAGTTAGGCGACGCTCTAAGCGAGCTTGGCGTCCGCATCGTGAAGCGTTCGCCCGATCTGACGGTTATACTGGTCAACGATTATCTCGAAGAACAACTGGCCGAATTAAACCAGCAGCATTTGTCGGACCATACCCCCTGGCTGCTCGTCCAACCGTCCGGCATTTTTCCCCTGGTAGGACCCATTTTCACCCCGGGGAAGAGCGCCTGTTGGAGGTGTCTGACCGACCGCATGATCCGCAACCGCGAGATCAAGGGGCTTCTCGACCGCGGAAGGTTTCGCCGCGTCGCTGCCTCACCTCTGGCTCACAACCCGCTCGGACAGGGTGGAATCCAGCTCGCAGCAATCGAGATCGCCAAGGCAATCGCTACCGATTTCCGCACGGATCTGGGCGATAACATCATCAGCCTCGAATTGCTCGGCTCGACCATCGTGCGCCACCACGTCGCCCGCCGCCCGCAATGTCCCTCCTGCGGCCGCAAGAAGCTGAGCGATCCGCGCCGCCCGCCGGTCCCGGTTGAGCTAGGCCCCGGCGCCAAAGTGATCATGACCAGCGGGGGGTACCGGACTGTCGCGTCGCGGTCCACGGTTGCGCGTTTCCGCAAGCACGTCAGCCCCCTCACGGGCGTGGTTTCTCGTCTCGAACGGATCGACGCCGACTTGCCGCTGAACACCAATTACTATGCCCGGCACAATTTTTCGGGGCCCGCCAGGACGGTCGATGAGCTCAGGGCGGGGCTGAGCGGCGGCAGCGCCGGTAAGGGCAGCACCGCCGAACAGGGCGAAGCCAGCGCGCTCATGGAGGCGATCGAGCGTTATTCCGGCATTTTTCAGGGCGACGAAATCAGAGTGGCGCGGCGCTTTGCGGATTTTCCGCCGGCCGATGCCATTCATCCCAATGACGTTCAGCTCTTCAGCGAAGCGCAGTTGCTCCAATCTCCTGCGGATCCGACCGATGATTATAGATCGTCGGTCCCGCCTGTGTTCGATCAATCAGCCGAGATCGAATGGTCGCCCGTCTGGTCGCTTCGTGACAAACGCTTCAGATATCTGCCGACCAGCCTCTTGTATTTTTTTTACAGCGGTCCTGGTTGCCTCCCCTCCGATACCAACGGCTGCGCAGCCGGCAATACGCTCGAGGAAGCGATCGTCCAGGGTTTCCTCGAACTGGTGGAACGGGATGCCTATGCGATCTGGTGGTATAACAGATTGCAGCGGCCGGCCGTCGATCTGCGCCAATTTCACGATCACTACATCCGCGATCTGCAATCGCAACTTGCTGAAACCGGACGCAATCTCTGGGTGCTCGACGTCACCAACGATCTCGGTATTCCCACCTTTGTGGCCATCGCGCACTGGCAGGATGAGGGGCGGGAAAACATCGAGTTCGGCTCTGGCTCGCATTTTGATGCGCGGGTCGCCCTGTTGCGCGCAATGACGGAGCTGAACCAATTCCTGTCCATCGGACTCATGGGCGGCGGAAAGTCGGATAAATCGAGTCTCGACGGCATGACTCCATTGCGGCTCGAGGATTACCCCTATCTGACGCCAAGCGGCAATTCGCCGGTCCGCTCCGGAGTCGGTTCAGAGTTCGGCCAACTCAACACTCGTGAGCAGGTGGAGGCGTGCGTCTCGGTTGCCAACCGCGCCGGACATGATTTTCTCGTTCTCGATCACACGCGCCCCGACATCGCAGTACCAGTTGCTCGAGTGATCGCTCCGGGGCTGCGACATTTCTACCGCCGTTTCGCACCGGGTCGCCTTTATGACGTGCCGGTCAAGCTCGGACTGCTGGACAAGCCCCGGTCCGAGGCCGAACTCAATCCGATCCATCCCCATACCTGAAGGTGATTCGGGCTTGCGCGCTCCCGATGGAAACGCACGGCGTCGGGCAAGGCCGCAACATCTATCCGCTCGGCTCGTCCGGCACGCCACCCTCGACGTGCGCCCGGGCGGAGAGATCGCCGTCTGCATCGATGGCCGTTCGATCCGGTTGGGAAAGTTCAAACCGGAGAGCGCCAAGCGCATCCAAAACCTCAGCACGGGCCTGCCGCTCCGATCCTTTGAATCCGGCGGACAAATCATTGACGAGGAGATCGGCGTTTTGGTCCGGCGATTGGCCACACGCGGCTTATTAGAATATCGCCTTGGCTCCTCGCCGGCCGACGCGAGCGAGGTCGCCATTGAGCCGCAAGTTCCCGATTACTGGCCCCGCATCCCGGTGATCCGCGATACCGACGTTCTTGTGTTATCGCGTTTCGCGTACGTGCGGCGTCGAGGCAACGAGATGGTCCTTGAATCGCCACGCGCCGGTGCGTTGTTCAGAATTCACGATGCAAAAATTGCTGCCGCAATCTTTATGCTGGCTGCGCCGCGACAAATCAAAGAGCTTCGCAGGCAGGATGGCCTTCCCACTCGCGAGCTTCTTTCTCTGCTGATGGATTCTCAAATTATATTCAAGATCGACCCGGCTCGCGAGGATGGTCTTCGTCCAAGCGAAGGCGACGACCATCTCGTTTTTTGGGATTTTCACGATCTCCTGTTCCACTCGCGCAGCACAGAAGGCCGCCACGCCAATCCCTCCGGCGGGACCTTTCCTTATGCGGGTCTCATAGCGCCGCTTCCGGCGATACGGCCGAGCTGGCCTGGAGAGAAGATCGACCTGCGCACATTCACCCACGATCATGCGCAAGCCATTACACCGGCCGCAAAGCTCCTGCGCGAGCGCCACTCGACGCGCACCTTTGACGGCCAGCGACCGATCACGCTCGCCGAGCTTTCGCAGCTCCTCGACGGCAGCGCACGCGTCCAGGCGCAATGGAGCGGCAGGCTTGAGGAACTCGGCGACAACAGCCCGGTGATCGAGTATACGGCCAGACCTTATCCGGCGGCAGGGGCCGGCTACGAGCTTGAGCTCTATCTTGCCGTCGACAAGTGCGAGCGGCTTGACCGCGGATTCTATCACTACGACGCGGGAGCGCATGCTTTGGTACCTATCGCGGTTCGCGAGGAGGACCTCGACCGACAGTTGGCAGGAGCCCAATTTGCGATGGGAGCTCCTGGAGCGCCCCAGATCCTGATCACGATCGCGGCGCGTTTCGGCCGGATTTCGTGGAAGTACAGTTCACTTGCCTATGCGCTCATCCTGAAGGATGTGGGCGTATTGACGCAAACTCTCTACTTGATGGCGGCGGCGATGGGACTTGGCGCATGCGCTATCGGAAGCGTCAACATCGATCTGTTCGCGAAGATGACAAAGAGTGATTTTCACCGGGAAGGTCCGGTCGGCCAATTCGCGATCGGTCGCGAGGCGCAGGTCTGTCCGGTGTAATATCTCGCCACCTCGCGAGTGCCTTACGGAGAAGGAAAATTGCGCCACTTGATGAAAAAACCAGCACTCACGATAGTTGCCATGCTTGGTCTGGTCCTGGCGTATGCGCTGATTCTGCCGGTCTCCTGCGTCCGGGCGGAGGAACCGTTCGATCCTCAAATCCGCGCGGCCATGCTCAAACGAAAAGATGGCCAGATCACGCACATTGAAACCGCTTACAACGATATTTTTGTCATCAAGTATCAGAATCTGCTGACGATGACCTTTCACAAGAAAAAATATTATTTTGAGCAGTCGCAGATAAACCTGGCCGATCCCGACGATTTGCCGGTGGCGTACATTCGCGCGCTCAGCATCGCGACCGCGTATCCGCAATACGTTAAGCGCGTGTTGATACTCGGTCTCGGAGGTGGTGCGCTATCGACCTATCTCGGTCGTTTTCTCCCGGATGCAGTCATCGATACGGTCGAGCTGGACCCCGGCGTGATCGATACTGCCAAAAAATATTTCGGAGTTCGCGAAACGAGCAAGCTGCATTTCGTTGCAAGCGACGGCCGCGTATTCTTGAACCGGCACAAAGAACCGTACGACCTCATCGCCGTGGATGCATTCCAGGGGAGCAATATTCCATTTCATATGATGACCAAGGAGTTCTATGGTCTGGTGCGTGAGCACCTTTCGCCGGCTGGCGTCGCGGCCTTCAATATTGTTTCGGGAACCAGACTTTATGACAGCAGCCTCATCACGCTCAAAAATACGTTTGGTCGCATCGATCTTTATCGCGCCGGCAGCGATTTAAATGTCATCGTCATAACACCGCGAGATTCGGTCGAAGATGGCGAAACACTCAACCAAAAGGCGGTTGCGGCGCAGGAGCGCTACAATTTTCGCTTCGACGTTGGAAAGCTTGCTGCAGACTGGCGGATCGGAGTGCCGAAGGCAATGAAGGGCGAACTGCTTACCGATGATTTCGCGCCGGTCAACGTATTGGACACGTATGGCCGCCGCTATAGACAAAAAAATTGACGCAGATCAGCCATGGACACGACCACCACCTCTATTCACATCGAGCATCGACCGCGCGTCGAGGACAACGCCCTTGTGCGCGGTGCCGGGCGGTTTGTCGCCGATCGCTCCGAACCGGGGCAGGCTTATGCCCAGTTCGTTCGTTCGCCGCATGCTTTCGCGCGCATCCGCGCGATCGATGTCGAGGCCGCCAAAGCCGCACCGGGCGTGATCGCGGTGCTGACCGGCGCCGATATGGATGCGGCCGGCGTGGGCAATGTTGGGCGCCATGCGCCGCTCGTCGGACGCGGGGGCTCGAGGCTGATCATGCCGCGGCGGCCGGCGCTCGCGAGCGAGCGGGTCATGCACGTTGGCGAGCCGGTCACGATGGTCATCGCCGAAACGCTCTTTGCCGCGCAGGATGCCGCGGAGCTCGTGAGCGTCGATTACGAGGAGGACAAGCCGGCGATCGACCTGCGCGAGGCGGTGCGCCCCGACGCGCCGCAGCTGTGGCCGGAGGCGCCTGGCAACATCGCGATCGACTGGCCAGGCCCTGCGAAGGATGTGGATGCCAACGCGCGCGAGGTAGACGCCATCATCAGTTCCGCCGCGCACGTCGCGCGCATTGCGACACGCAATCAGCGGCTGGTCGTTGCCTCAATGGAGCCGCGCGGGGTCACCGCAAGTTACGACCAGGCGAACGATCGTTTCACGCTGTGGACCTGCTCGCAAAGCGCGCTCGCCCTGCGCGACAATATCCTCGGGATCATGAACTGGCCCAAGGAGCGCCTGCGCGTCCTCACCGACGATGTAGGCGGCGCCTTCGGACTCAAGACCGGCGCCTATCCCGACACTGTCGCGGTGATGATCGGAGCCAAGCTCATCGGCCGCCCGCTGCATTGGATGGCAACCCGGTCAGAATCCTTCGTCAGCGACGGCCAGGCGCGCGACACCTTCACCGAGGCTGAGCTGGCGCTCGACGAAAAGGGGCGGTTTCTGGCGCTGCGCGTGCGGCACGTCGGCAATATGGGAGCTTATATCGGCTCGGTCGGCGCCAACATCCAGACGATGAATTTCGCGCGCTGCCTGCCCGGCATGTACGATATTAAGCACATCGACATCAGTTCGCGATGCGTTTTCACCAACACGGTTCCGACCTCACCCTATCGGGGCGCCGGTCGCCCGGAAGCGAATTTCGTCCTCGAAAAGCTCGTCGATGAAGCCGCGCGCGTGACCGGCATCGATCCGGTGAAGCTCCGCCGGCGCAATCTCATCAAGCCATCCGCGATGCCGTACAAGACCGCGATTGGGACGACCTACGATTCCGGCGAGTTCGAGGCTGTCCTCGATCAGGCTGTGGCGCTCGCCGACTACGCCGGCTTCAAGCAGCGCCAACGCGAGGCGGCGCGGCGCGGCAAACATCGCGGCATCGGCATTTCCTGCATGCTCGAACATGCCGGTGGCGCGCCGCTCGAAAGCGCATCGATTCTGTTCCCGGGCGATGACACGGCAGTTCTTGCCCTAAACGTGCAATCCACCGGCCAAGGACATGCTTCGATCTTCCCGCACATCGCCGCCGAGCGTCTGGGCATCCCGGCCGCGAAGATCCGCCACCGGCACGGCGATTCGGATCTCGAACTTGCCGGCATGGCATCGGTCGGCTCCCGCTCCGCCATGACGGCGGGGAGCGCCACCGTCAAGGCCGTCGAAACGATGCTGGCGAAAGCCAAGACGATCGCTGCGCACGTGCTGGAAGCGGCGGAAGCCGATATCGCTTACAAGCAAGGCCGGTTCGAAGTGGTCGGCACCGACCGGCGCATTTCGCTGTTCGATCTTGCCGCGCGCGCCGCCGAGATGAAGGAGCGCGGCGAAATTGCCGAGAGCCTCGACACTAAAATCTCGACCGAAACCCCGCAGACGTTTCCGAACGGCTGCCACATCGCTGAAGTTGAAATCGATCCGCAAACCGGCCATGTCGAAATCGCCGCCTATACGGCGGTCGATGACTGCGGCAACGTGCTCGATCCGATGATCGTCAAGGGCCAGACCGAAGGCGGTCTTGCATCGGGCTTTGGCCAAGCGCTCCTTGAAGATGCGATCTATGATCCCGACAGCGGCCAGCTCGTGACCGGATCCTTCATGGACTATGCCATGCCGCGCGCCGAAGACATGCCGCCGCTGCGCGAGGCGCTGCATCCGGTGCCGTCGACAACCAATCCGCTAGGCGTCAAAGGCGTGGGCGAGGCAGGCACAACCGGCGCGATCGCCACGGTGATGAACGCAATCGCTGCCGCGATCCCGGGCGGCGCCGGCAGCCGGATCGAAATGCCGGCAACTCCGCAACGGATCTGGGCGGCATGCCGCGAGGCTGCCGAGGCGTAGCGACGTGGAAGGAGAACGCTGATGTCACCGCCTGGACAGCAGGCTCACAGCTACGGCCTCCTCGTTTACGGGAGTCAATCGGGTTACCAGAACACTCGGGCTCAGATCGAGTTGAATGGTAGCACAGGCCAGACGATTGCATTCCTGAGGTTCTGCGATCCCGGAATGACATTTCCAGCAGACACGTTCAACAATGGTATCGTGGATATGTATCTCCCCGTATCTATGTTGGAGTCTGTGCTGACGCTTCTTCGAATTGAGAAGATTGTCTCCGTGTACTTCACGTTGGGACGCGGCTTTTTATACACCGGGAATCGAACGATCGGCGGAGGATGACTTCGGCGGAAGCCAGCCAGTTCACCACCTCGAAGTCCTATCTGAGTCGGCTTCCACAGCCTGCGGACTGTCCGGTGCATGGCTGTTGTTCTGTTAAGTGCCGTAAACCGACATCTGTAGGGTGGGCAAATGCGCGCTTGCGCGCCGTGCCCACGCGTTCGATCACTCTCCAAAGCTGCCGGTCGGCTCACCGACATCGCCGCCCCAGTTGGGCGGCAACTCTCCACGCGCGACGTAATGGTTGAAGCTGCTGTACGGCCAATCGGGCACACGCCCGCAGCAGCCCGTGCTTCACGGGCGCGGCTCATTGCCCGGCAGTCCGCGCGAAAAGCCGCCCTTGATCAAGCTCCAGCGCAGCGGGAAATCCGCGTCGCCGGAGGGAAGCCGCCAGAGCGCATGCAAATGGTCCGGCAGTACGCAAATTGCAATCGTTTCAAACGGCTGGTGTTGCTGGATCGTGCGGTGATGCGACGCAGACGATCAATGTATCGCACCTACAGATCGCTTGACCCGTCGGCGAGGGTGACCGTGAAAAAGTATAGTCCGCCTTCGATGCTGGCACGCCGATAGTGGGACATCAGCGCCTCGGACGCGTGGGCACGGCGCGCAGGCGCGCCTTTGCCCACCCTACAGAATATCCACCGTCGCGCGCAATGTCGGCACCGGGTCATAAAGGCGAACCCGATTCGCTACCGCGCCAGAACTATATCTGTTGTCCTCCAAGAAGCTGCCATAGAAGCAGCGCTCATGCGGAGTTGCGATGTAATGGCCATCACCACAACGTCGAGTCTTGCTTCGTTATAAGCGCGAGAGCTGACGACGGCGGCGGGTCGCCTCTTTGAAGCGATCTGGCTGGTGAATGGGAACGGCACCAGGACGACATCGCCGAACTCAAAGCGCACCGTAGGCGTCGTCGTCGGGATTGTTCCAGATTTTCGCGAAAGCTGCTTCGCTGGTCGCAGCAGCGGCGCGAGTTAGCGAGCGCTCTTGTGCGCGTAACGCAATGAAATCCACGAAGTCCTCGACCTCATCGAGGCGCTCGGGGGGAAGCGCTTTGATCTTCTCGATCAGCGAGTTAGGGTTGGGCACAATTTGCTCCTCAAGGCAGATACCGGCGAGAAGATTAGCCGTCATTAGTCTCTCCGGCTTGAGACTGGATCAGCATGACAAAATGTACACCGGGTATATGATGTGATGTATAAGCCGTGAGGGCTGGGTTGGCCAGTGGAGGCGTGATCCGTGTTGGCCGCCTGCCAGACCGGTGGAGTCGGAGGGCGTACTTCCCCAAAGCCTCAAGTCTTTTCGAGAGGACGAATGCGCGTGTCTGAGGAGCGCATTGCTGATCGAATCAGCACTTCTGCCTCTTGGGGCTCCAGCCACATCCAATCCGGCAGCTGGTGCCTGAACCAGGTGGCTTGGCGCTTGGTGTAGCGGCGGGTGTCACGCTTGCCGCCCTCGGCGGCCTCAACCAGCGAGATTTCGCCGTTGAGGTGCCGGATGAGCCAGGGGACGCCGTGCGCCTTCATCGCCGGCAAGGCCGGATCGAGATTGCGGACTGCGAGCGCCTCGACCTCATCGAGAGCGCCCGCGGCCAGCATCGCATCGAAACGCGACTCGATGCGCCGATAAAGCTCCGAGCGATCAACTGAGAGGAAAACCTTTATGGCAGATGCGGGATCCACCGGCGCCGGCATGCCTTCGCGATGCCAATCGGAAAGCGGGCGACCGGTGGCAAGCACGACTTCGAGCGCGCGGCTCACCCGAGCGCGATCGCCCGGCATAAGCCCGGCCGCAGTGGCCGGGTCGCGGCCGGCGAGTTCGGCATACAGCGATACAGCGCCTTCGGCCCTGAGCCGCGCGCGGACGGCCGCGCGGAGCTCGGCAGGGATCGGCGGGACCCCGGCCAGCCCGCGGGTGAGTGTCTTGAAATAAAGGCCGGTCCCGCCGACGAAGATCGACAGGACCCTTCGCCGCTCGGCCTCGGCAAGTGCCGCGCGCGCGTCAAGCAACCACCGTCCCACCGAATAATTTTCGCTCGCATCAACATGGCCATAAAGCAGGTGGGGCACGCTTGCCTCCTCCGCCGGGCTCGGCCGCGCCGTGATGATGGCGAGATCGCGATAGACCTGCATGGAATCGGCGTTGATGATGATGCCGCCAAGAGCCTCGGCGAGCACAAGCGCCAGCGCCGACTTGCCGCTGGCAGTCGGGCCGGCGAGGAGAATGGTGCTGGGCGGGGTCACGCGCGGAGCTTGCTGAAAACGGAATTCAAGAGCGTACCTCAACGGGACCATGATAAATGTTGGAGAAGGCGCTCCAATTTTCGCAGGTTTGTCCAATGGCTCAAATAGTTCGACTCCGCCAAATTGGAGGATCGGTCCTTCTCCCGATCCCGAAGCCCATGCTCGAAGCTCTCGACGTTCGTCCCGACGCTGCAGTCAGCCTCTCGATAAAATCGGGCAAGTTGGTTATTGATCCGAAGCGGCGCCGGTCTTCACTGGACGATTTGCTCGCTGAGCATCGGGGTGATTGTCCTGCGAGCCAAAACGAATCGCCTGCCAGACCTCATGCTTCTTGTCCCAGACCTTCTGGCAGCCATCGAGTTCGTTAAGCCTGGCGTCGTTCATTTCATCGGCAGCGCGTAAGGGCTTGGCTCATATTGCGGAGGGTCTGCGCTCCAATTACAAGCACGCTCTTTCATTCGATCGTGAGGCATTCCTTGACGCTCATTCGACCGTTCCGTGCGCTGCGTCCTATCCCGGAGCGGGCCGCCGAAATACTGGCGCCGCCCTACGATGTGCTCTCGAGCGTCGAAGCGCGCGTGCGCGCCGAGGGCCGGCCATGGAGCTTCCTGCACATTTCAAAACCCGAGATCGACCTCGACCCGGCAATCGATCCCTATGACGGCGCGGTCTATGCGAAAGCGGCCGAAAACCTCAACCGGATGATCAAAGCCGGCGTACTCATTCGAGACTCCAGCCCTCGCTATTACGTCTACCGGCTCATCTGGCGCGGCCATGTGCAGACCGGGGTTGCAGCCATAGCTTCACTCGCTGCCTATGCCGAGAATCGCATCCGCAAGCACGAACTCACGACACCGGCAAAAGAGGACGACCGCGTTCGCCAGATCGAAGCGGTGAACGCCCAGACCGGTCCGGTCATGATCGCCTACCCCGAGGCACCCGCAATCGATGCCATTCTGCACCGTGCTGCCGAGCGAAGGCCCGAGGTCGACGTCACCGCCGATGATGGCGTCAAGCACCAGCTCTGGGTGATCGACGACGCAGACGTCATTGCGGCATTGACGCGGGCGTTCGATGCCTTGCCGGCGCTCTACATTGCCGACGGCCACCACCGCTCAGCGGCAGCGGCCCGCGTCGCGAACGACCGCGGCAATGGACGTGCCTCGCACAGCTGTTTTCTCTCGGTCATCTTCCCGCACCACGAGATGACGATCCTGGACTACAATCGCATCCTGAGGGACCTCAACGGCCGCAGGCCCGGCGAGCTGTTGGACGCGTTGCGCCAGCGGTTCTCGATTGGCGCCTCCGAGCAGCCGGTCCGCCCAGCCGCGTCCGGCGAGTTCGGGCTTTACCTCGACCGCCGGTGGCACCGTTTGACGATCCACCCCGATTTCGTACCTGCCGACCCCATCGGGCGCTTGCCGATCACGCTGCTGACCCGCAACGCCATTGAGCCGCTGTTCGGAATTACCGATTCCCGCACCGATAAACGCATCGACTTCGTGGGTGGCGGCCGCGGCCTCGCTGAACTCGAACGCCGGGTAGTCTCCGGCGAAATGGCGGCCGCCTTTGCGCTTTATCCGACGCAGATGTCGGAACTTATGGCAGTTGCCGATGCGGGCGGAATCATGCCGCCGAAATCAACGTGGTTCGAGCCGAAGCTCGCCGACGGAATGGTCAGCCACGTACTGGATTAACGGATGACGGAGAACGGACAACAGACGACAGACAAGAAAAAACGACGGATGGCCGTTCCGCCATCCGTCGTCTGTCCTGCGTCGTCTGACTTACTGCAGCGCGATTGCCACGAACCTCAGCTCACCCTCGGCACTCGCTACCAGCAGCAACGCCGACCGGCGGCCTTCACTCTTGAGCTTATCGATCTTGGCCTGGAAATCGTCGGCGCTGGCGACCGCTTCCTGCGCGATCTCGACGATCGTATCGCCGGGGCTGAGCCGCTTATCCGCGGCAGGCGAGCTGGGATCGATCCCGAGGATCACGACGCCTTTCACGGTATCCTTGATCTTGTATTGCTTGCGCAAATCGTCACTCATGTTGGCAAGATCGATCCCGAGGGTCTTCTTCACGACGGGCTTGGTGTCGGGCGTCGCATCCTGCTTCAATGAAGCCTGCTGCTTCTCGCCGTCTTCGAGACGACCAAGCTTGACGGTTTTGGTATCTTCTTTCCCTTTCCGGATGATCACCACCGCGACGTCCTTGCCGACAGGGGTATCCGCGACAACACGTGGAAGATCACGCATTTCGTGGATGTCCTTGCCGTCGAACTGCACGATCACGTCGCCCGGCTCGATAACGTCCTTTGCCGGCCCCTTGTCGTCGACGCCGGCCACCAGGGCACCTCGCGCGGGCTTGATCCCGAGGCTGTCGGCAATTTCGTCCGTCACCTGCTGAATGCGTACTCCAAGCCACCCGCGCCGGGTCTCGCCGAATTGCTTGAGCTGATCGATGACCGCGACGGCGGTCTTCGATGGTACTGAAAAGCCGATGCCGATGGAGCCACCTGATGGCGAGATGATCGCCGTATTGATGCCGACCACTTCGCCCTTGAGGTTGAATAGAGGCCCGCCGGAATTGCCGCGATTGATGGCGGCATCGGTCTGAATGTAGTTGTCGTATGGCCCGGAGTTGATGTCGCGATTGCGCGCCGACACAATCCCTGCCGTCACGGTGCCGCCGAGGCTGAACGGATTGCCGATGGCGATCACCCACTCGCCGAGCCGCAGCTTGTCCGAATCACCGAACTTCACCGCCTTCAACGGCCTGTCAGCCTTGATCTTGAGCACCGCCAGATCGACCTTCTGATCCTTGCCGATGAGTTCTGCCTTGAACCGGGAACCATCGTTGAGAATAACCGTGATCTCGTCCGCGTCCGCGATCACGTGGTTGTTCGTCGCCACGATCCCGCTCGGATCAATGATGAACCCGGATCCGAGCGAATTGACCCTGCGCGGCACCTGAGGCGTGTTGCGGTTCTCGCCCTGTTGCCCGCGCCGATTAAAGAAGTCGCGGAACAGTTCGTCCAATTGAGGATCGTTGGGCAAGTTCGGTACCGGACTGTTGCGTGCCGCCACGTTCTGCGAGGTCGAGATATTCACAACTGAATCGATGACCTGTTCGGCGACATCGGCAATGGCATCGGGTCCGCGCGCCTGTGATAGCGCCGGAAAAGCGGGAACCACGAAGGTGAAAATGGCAACGGCAGCAAGGGCCGGGCGGCAGGCGCGCCGGGTATACCGGACGAATGAACCGAGCATGGAGAAGCTCCTCGGGGTTGACTTAACGACAGTGCTCCTGTCGCGACTCGGACGCAAGGGTCGTGCCGAGATAAAGGAAGTAGCCTGGGAAAAGGGCGGAATCGGGATATCACATTGCAGTGAACAGCAAAAAGGCGGCTATCCCCGCACCAACCAGACCAGGGCTATTCCAAGGACGGCCGATACGACGCCGGCGATTCGCAGCGAATTTTCCGGCGATTCGAGCGCGTTGGCGGCGAGACGCTTTGCTGCCCCGGGGAAGGCGGCAAAGATGAGCCCTTCAATGGCAAAGACGAGCCCGATCGCCACGATGAAATCCGACATTGTCGATCAAGCGCCTGGATCTGCTATTTGGTCGTCCCATTGCGAGGCTTGCCCGACGGATCGACAAAGAATCGGAAGAAATCCGAATCGGGCTTGAGCAACATGCGCGTATCGTTGTGCTTCAGTCCGGTCTCGTAGGCCTGCATGGTGCGGTAGAAAGCGAAAAAGTCGCGATCCTGTCCATAGGCATCGGCGAATATCCGGTTGCGTTCGGCATCGCCGTCTCCGCGCACCTGCTCGCCCTTCTGGGTTGCCTCGGCGATGATGACGGTCACGTCGCGATCGGCTTTGGCGCGAATCTCCTGCGAGCGCTGGCTGCCTTGAGCACGGATCTGCGCGGCTTGCTGCTGACGCTCGGTCTGCATGCGCTGATAGACCGCTTGACTGTTCTGTTCAGGCAGATCCGCCCGCCGAATGCGGGCATCTACAACCGCGATGCCGAAAGCCTGCGCCTCGTTCTCGACCTGCTCCCGCACCCGCGCCATAAGTTGCTCGCGAAGGTCGCGCACAATCTGAGTCAAAGTCACTTCGCCGAGTACCCGCCGCAGCGACGAGTTGAGGAGTGTGAGGAGCCGCGCGTTGGCGCCTTCGATCGAGCCGACGGTCTGATAGAAGAGGAGCGGCTTTGCAATCTTGTAACGCGCAAAGGCATCGACAACCAGCCGTCTTTGATCCGACGCAATGACCTCCTGTGCCGGGCTCTCGATGTCGAGGATGCGCTTATCGATCTGAATGACGCTGTCGATCAGCGG
>DATBHB010000039.1:0-1568 GCA_036557705.1 Xanthobacteraceae bacterium | reverse complement strand
AGCACGGCTTCCTCGACCTGTCCCGCAGCAACGCCCGGCCCAAGGTCGGCGAGGTGGTGCGGGTGATCCCCAACCACGTGTGCGTGGTAGTCAACATGGTCGACCAGCTGATCGCCGTGCGCGGCGAACGGATCGTCGAGGTGCTGCCCGTGGCGGCACGGGGCAAGCTGGTCTAACGGCAGCGAAATACCCTGACCGCGCCGCGATCGATTCTGCCATGCTGCTGCCAGGCGCGTTCCCACACAGTTATACAAAAGCGGACATTCGGCGATCAGGCGCGGCCGGTGACCGTCGCGTCTTCGATGGAGTCCGGTGCTGAGGGTGTACCGGCCATCTGATCCGCGGCGGATGCGGCAAAGCTGGCATAGTGACTGGCGCCGACAAGGGAGGAGTTGCCCACGTTGCGCTCCTCCTTGGATCTTAACCAGCGTCAAGCCGACGAGCGCTCAAGCAGCTCGATCGACACACCCTCAGGCCCGCGCAGGAAAGCGATGCGTATGCCGGGTCGGATGTTGTTCGGCTCCATTGTGAACTCGGCGCCCTTGGCCCTGAGATCGGCCACCACCGCATCTATGCCGGTCACCGACAGCCCGAAGTGATCGAGGCCCTGATAGGGCGACGTCGGCGGCGGATTGGTCTTGTCGCCGGGCACCACCGGCAGAATGAACACGTTGGCGCCGCCGACCTTGAGGTCGATGCGCGGCTTGCCCTGCTGCATCGTGCGAATGACCTCGGCGCCGAACATGCGCTCGTAGAAGGCAGCTGTGGCCTCCGGATTCGGGCTGCGCAGATGGACGTGATCCCAGGTGAACTTCGCCATGTGTTTCTCCCTTGCGGACTGCCACTCAGGTGGTGATCGGCGAGTGTAGCATCGCAATCGTATGAGCGAGACTAGGCGTGAGCGACGGATCGTGCCGCACTGCTGCGTCTTGGGATTTGATGGGAGCGCTCAATTTCTCCCGCTCAATTTCTCCCGCTTGACACGTCGGGGGACTTCTGGCATTGACCCGCGCTCTCCTTCCGACCGCCGACGGATTTTTCGGCGGGAACACTGAGGACCCGATGCGCAGAGCATCACATATCGCCACCGCGCTCAGCGCCGCCACCGGACTGTTCGATCGTCCGAGTGATCGGCTGCTTGTGGGCGCGTTCGGCTATTGGGGTACCCCCTCGAATACGTCCGAGCAAGGCTCGAGACTGAAACCGGAATAACCGGCGCAGGGTTCCCCCTCCGCCGCTGAGGCAGGAGGGCAGATGGCCCGCAGAACTAACCGAAGAACATCGAAGCTCATCTCATGTGCCGACGGCGCACGTGCATTCGTGCGCGCGGTCGAACCATGAGTCCGAACGCCTGTGACTACGGCCCCGGCGGCGCCGCGCTCTTTGACATTGTGAAGGTCCAATCCGGACGCGGCGCCGAGCCCGGCGCAGCACACATGCTCGCTTCCACTCCGGGAGCGGCGCCGCGATCCGTTTGTCGATTGTCTGAGCTGGCTTAGCTCATCGGGCAGAGCACTCGCCTCGTAAGCGAGAGGCGGGAGGTTCGAGTCCTCCAGCCAGCACCACTC
>DATBHB010000038.1:0-16523 GCA_036557705.1 Xanthobacteraceae bacterium | reverse complement strand
CGATTATCTACGGATTATTCGGCAATGCGCTCGGCATATTCGCCATGATGGTATTGATCGCCGCCGTTGTCTTGACGACCATTCCGCTAGTGTCCCGATTACGAAGTTCGCTTCATTGTGCGGCACCCTCGCGTGCGAACTTCGGAATCGAAGGACACTAGCAACTTATTGATCTACGCCAACTTCAATCCGCGTCTCGCCAGGCCGGCGGCACGACATTGGCAAGGCCCTCTCGTCAGCGTGAATTGAAAGACGGAAAGAAGCCGGGCTGCGGGCGATAGCCTTGCGGCGGCTCGCCATAATAGGGCGTATAGCGCTGCTCATAACCGGCGGCCGGAACAACCCGTGCGGGTCTGCGTGCGACGCTCGGGTTGCTCCCGGATACAACGATGGTTGTCGCCCCCATGCCTTGGCTTTGCACCAATGCATACAGCGTTGCGGCATTGTCGGGATGCAGACGAATGCAGCCATGCGATGCGGGACCGCCCAGGCGGTTGATCTCGTAGCTGCCGTGGATTGCATAGCCGCCGTGGAAGAATATCGAATGCGGCATCGGCGAATTATAGTATAGCTTGGAAAACCAGGTCTTCTCCAGCCGCTGCGGATGGTAGGTGCCACTCGGCGTGCCGTAGCCCGCCTTCCCGGTCGACACCGTAAAATGGTAGCGCGGCACGCCGTTTACCGATACCGACATCTGCTGCGTGCTCTTGTCGACCGAGATCAGCACATTGGCGAAAGCAGATCCGGCCCCACAGGGTAACGTGACGATGCCAGCCAACGTGAAAAACAGCGCGGTTGTTATTCTCTTGGACGCCATCTTCCGACCTTCCGAACGATATGATTGTCCATGCAATCCGTAACTTGCTTTCGATTGCGCTGACTATCTAAGCACTTTGGGCAACAATCAGCAATTCTTTCCCGTGAAACTGATGCGGCCGCCGGCCAAGAAAGTTAATGCATCGGGATACCGGCGTTAATGTTCGAGACATTCCGGGAGGGAAAGCGCTCACTTTCCTTGGCAAGAATGGTATCATTGGCCAGGAGATCAGGATGTGATCCGAGAGCCGCAGGACCAAGCCGGAGGAACCGAGGAATAAAGATGAAACGGATTAGAATATCAGCTTTTGCGATCGGGCTGGCGATTACGACTGCTATCTTGGCGGAGCCATTACTGCCGCAGGACGCATATGCCGCATCTGCAAAAGCACGGCCCGAGCGGGCGAAAGCGCGTGCCCATTGTGACCAGCAAGCCAGACATCGAAACCTCGTCACCAGGTCCGCTCGTCGAAGAAACTTTTTGCGAGAGTGCATGCGCGAGCAAGGCTTCACCGGCCCGCCATAAGCAAAGCCTCAAGAAGCTCGCTCCAGATCCGTCTTGAGCGCGACCAGGAAGCGCGCTGCCTCGCCGCCGGTGACGACCCGGTGATCGAAAGTAAGCGAGAGCGGCAGTACCCGGCGCACCGCAGGCGCTCCGTCACGCGCCAGCACCCGCTGGTCGACCCGGCCGGCGCCGATGATGGCGACCTGCGGCGGGACCACAACGAGATTGGCGAACCGACCGCCGATCATGCCGAAATTCGAGAGCGAGATGGTGGCGCCGCGCAGTTCCTCGGGCGGGATCGAACGCGCGGCAGCATCGGCCCGCATCCGATCGAGCCCCGCGCGGAGATCGCGCGCTGGCCGCTCGCCGACGTTGCGCAGCACCGGCACGATCAGCCCGCCCTCGGTATCGACCGCAATGCCGAGATCGATGCGTCCGAGCAGCCGGCGCTCGCCGGCCTGCGCATTATACCAGGCGTTGAGCGAGGGCTCGGCCTTGCAGGCCGACGCGATGGCGCGCACCAGCCTTATAGTAATGTCTTCGCCGACCGGCCAATCGCCAATGTCCGCTTCGTCAATCACCGTAGTGCGCACCACTTCGGCATGAGCCGCGGCCATGCGCTGAGCCATGGCGCGGCGCATCCCGCGCAGCGGCTCCGCCGGCCCCGCTTCGACGAGACTCCTGGCGGCGCGTTCCACATCGGCCCGCGTGATTGTCCCTCCGGGACCCGTGCCCTGAAGGAGGTTGAGGTCAACGTCGAGCTTGCGGGCAAGCGCGCGGATCGCCGGCAGGATCTGCAACGGCCGTCCAGCCGGAGCGACGACAGGCGCGCGCGCGTCGGCCGCGCCCGCCTCACCATGGTCGATCTCACCGACTACCGTGCCGGCATCGGGGGTGGGGCCTTCGTCGAATTCGACCAGCGCGGCGCCGACCTTGACCAGGTCGCCCTTGGCGCCGAACAGATGCGCGATACGTCCGCTCTGCGGCGAGGGGACATCGACCACGGCCTTGTCGGTTTCGACGGACAGGAGCGGCTGATCGGCAACCACATGGTCGCCCTCGGTGACGTACCAACTGACGATCTCCGCCTCTTCGAGACCTTCGCCGAGATCGGGCAGGTTGAATTGGCGCATGCGCGTTCCCATTCAGCCGGACTGGCAGGCCCTGCGCGCCGCCGCTGCGATGCGATCGATTGAGGGCATGTAATGCTGTTCGAGGCGCGGCAAGGGAATAATGGTATCGTAACCGGTGACGCGCTCAATCGGCGCGAGCAGCGAGAGGAGCCCTCGCTCGGCTATCAGCGCAGCTATTTCGGCGCCAAAGCCGCCGGTGCGCGCGGCCTCGTGGATAATGACGCAGCGGCCGGTCTTTGCCACTGAGGCAAGTATCGTTTCCTCGTCATAAGGCTTGAGCGTCGCGAGATCGATCACCTCAGCGTCGATTCCTTCGGCCGCAAGCGTTTCGGCAGCCAAAAGCGTCTCCTTTATCATTGCACCCCAGCTGATCAGGGTGACATCGCGTCCCTGGCGCAACACGAAAGCAACGTCGAGGGGAAGCGCTTCGCCGTTGTCCTCGACCTCGCCTCTTGTCGCCCGATAGATGCGGGTGGGCTCGAGGAACACCACCGGATCGGGATCGCGGATGGCCGCGAGCAGGAGCCCATAGGCGCGTTCCGGCGAGGACGGAATCACGACGCGCAGGCCGGGAATGTGGGCGAGCATGGCTTCGGTCGCCTCGGAGTGATGCTCGGGCGCTCGAATGCCGGCGCCGTGCGGCGTGCGCAGTACCATGGGACAGCTCAAGCGGCCCTGGGTACGATTGCGCAGCCTCGAAGCATGGTTCACCAGCTGATCGATGCAGGGATAAAAGAATCCCATGAACTGGATCTCGCCGACGGGCTTGAGCCCCTGCGCCGCCATGCCGACGCATACCCCGCTGATGAGCAGCTCGGCGAGCGGTGTGTCGAGCACGCGCGCGGGGCCGAAGCGCTGTTGCAAGCCGATCGTGGCGCGGAAAACGCCGCCGTTGACGCCGACATCTTCGCCGAGCACGATTACGTCGGGATCGTCCGCCATGGCGCGGGCGAGCGCCAGATTGATCGCCTCAACCAGCGTTACTTCATTCACGCGCTAGCTCCGCGCGCTGGCGCTCGTAGACCGCCGGCAACTCGGCATAGAGATGATCGAACACGGTCTGCGGCGCGCGGGGCGGCGTTGCCAAATAGCGCGCGACCGCGGCTTCGACGCACTGCTGGCATTGCGCGGCCAGCCCTTCCTCGTCCGCCTTGCCCCAGGCCTTGCGGCTCACGAGATAGGATCTCAGCCTGCCGATCGGCTCCTCCTTCCATCGCGCTTGTACTTCCTCGGCCAACCGATAGCGCGCGGCATCGTCCGCGGTCGTGTGGTCGCCGAGCCGATAGGTGACGGCCTCGATGAGATGCGGCCCCTTGCCGTCGCGGGCGGCTGCAATCGCCTCCTCGGCCGCCGCCCGCACCGCGATGATGTCGTTGCCGTCGACCTGCTCGCCGGAGAATCCCGCCGCAATTGCCTTCTGGGCGAGCGTGGCGCAGCCGGTTTGCAGGCTAAGCGGCACCGATATGGCCCATTGATTGTTATTGACGACGAACACGATGGGAAGCTTCTGCACGCCGGCGAAATTCATCGCTTCGTAAACGTCTCCCTTGGAGGTCGCTCCATCGCCAAGCAGACACACGGCAACGCGCGGTTCTTTGCGCAATTTGAACGCGTAAGCGACGCCGGCGGCATGCGGCGCCTGCGAGCCGACCGGGATCGCGTAGGGAAAATCATGGGCAGGGCCGGACGAATCACTGCCGCGCTCGTCGCCGCCCCAGAACAGCAGGATTTCCTCCATTTTCATGCCGCGCCAGAGAAGCGCCGCGTTGTCGCGATAGGACGGCAGCAGCACATCTTCGCGGCGCATGGCGCTCGCCACTCCGACGGCGACGCCCTCTTGGCCAAGCGCGACGGCGTAGGTACCAAGGCGTCCGGTGCGCTGGAGCGATACGGCTTTGAGATCGAACGCGCGCGCGAGCACCATTCCCCGATAGAGCGAAGCAAGCAGTGCCGTGTCGTGCGCGAAACGAGGCAGCTCCCGCAACATCGTACCGTCAGCTGCGAGATAAGCGCGCCGGCGCACCGCGAAGGCGGCGATGATCGGAAGCTCTTCGTGTGAAATCGAAGCTTCGGCCGGCACCGTTTCGGCTGCTACAGGTTCGGCCATCGTCTTGCCGTTGCGGTCGTTCATCGTCGCCGCGGGTGAACGCACAATTGGGAGAAAAGGTCCCCCCGGGAGCGGACGGTTAGCACCGGGCCGGAGATGATCGCGCCACCGTCCAGGATTCCAACGACAGTACTCCCGCCAACATGCAAACAGCAATACTCCCGGTCGCCGGGCCCGGCGCGGGAGTTCGGTCGATGCAAGCCTTCCATGCAGCCAGCTTCGATACGACCCCGATCAGAGCGGGGTCGGCCTGAATTGGCTACATGTACTCGGCACAAAACTGGCGGCGCACGTCATGAAGCGGGCGCCGCGCGGCGACCCGGCTTGACTTTGCTGTTAGCGCCGATGCCCCAAGCTGATTCCGAGCTTGAGCGCCTGCTGGCGAAGAGCCCCGACGCTGCGCTTCATCTCCTTGGAGATAGCAGTCACGGGCGTCTTCGCCTTGGAGTGCGCCCTCAATTCGCGCTGATCTTCCTTGGTCCAGGAGCGGCGCTGAATCCGCCGTTTTGTCGTGCGACCGCCAGCTTTCACAGCCTTTTTCTTCCGCTTAGCCACTCGCGTATCTCCACTGTGGGGTTGGAATCGATTAGTTTATGCCATGAGCGCAACAACTTTGTCTACTGCTAATCGCATAATCTGTTGAAAATAGTTTCAAGGCTAACCTCGGATCGAGCCGCTAACCGGGGACAGGCTGCCCCTGAGGCTTGTCACCGAGACGTAGCAGCGGAATTAGCAACCAGGCGAAGGCCGTGAAGGCGGCTGATACCAGGATGAGCGGGGCAAAACGGCTTCCGAAGGCACGTTCATAGAGAAACGACCCGGCATTGTCCGATGCGGCCGAGGCCAAGTTGGTAACTGACATCAGGACCGCAAAGGCAAAACCCTCGGACCGCTTGGGACAGTAATCGGCCGCAAGTGTTAGTGTCGCAACCAGTGCTATCATGGCGGCGATGCCGTTGGCAAAATTGAGAATCGCCGCGCTCGTCTCATCGATGAGCAGCAGGAACGACAGGGTCGTAACGGTGCCCAGCACGATGCTCAGCTGCAACAGGCGCTTCGAGGTCATTCGGGCGAGATACCAGCGGTGCAGCAGCGCCCCGACAATGGAGCCCGCCGAGCCGATCGAACCCAGCAGCCCGATATAGCCCTGCGAAAAATGCAGGGTGTCGGTCATGTGGTAATAGAGCGGCGTGGCAAAGCCGGGACTGAAATAGTAGAAGAACAAATAGAGCCCGACGATCCAGAGGCCGCGGGCGTGGAATGCGGCGAGGAGACCGCGAAAGGCGTTTTTCAGCTCGGGAAAATTAACGCGCGTTTTATCCTCGGTAACGAGATAGAATGTGCCGACCATGACCAGGATCGGCGCCAAGGCGGCGATCAGTGCGGCACTGTGCAGAGCCGATGTCGGGGGCAAGACTTCAATCAACTCGCCGCCGGTGAGCGAGGCGCTCATCGCCGCGACGTTGAACCACAGCCACTGCTGATTAACGAAGGCGCCGCTGGCGCCGAACCGCTGGCCGTTCTCGACCAGCAGCGCTCCGCAGAGCGTGCTCGATATCGCCATCGCATAGGCGGTGAGCAACAGCGCAAGCAGCAGCTGCCCAGGCATTCCAAGCCTGGCGACCAGCAGATAAGCGCCAGTGGCGAGCACATTGGCGAGAATGAGGTAGCTCTTTCGCCGATAGCCCAACAGCGGCAGGAAATCCGAAACCAGGCCATAAACCGGCTTGATGACCCACGGTAAATTGAAAGCGGTGAGAAAGGCGGTGACTTGCAGCGGCGTAAAGGCATGCACCTCCTTGAGGAAGTAACTCAGCGGCTGCGCGATGATACCGCCGGTCTGGCCGACCCCCTCGACCACATAAACGAGGCCGAAGAACAGCATGAGCCGCCTGATGCGGTCGCGGTCCTGCGGTTCCTCGCTGGTTTCGAGCGGTTCAGGCTGCAGCTGCGCAGTCACGAGTGGTCGACCGCCTGGGCGAAATCGCCAAAACCGTTCTCCGCATGGAGAGGCATTAGCAAGCGATTTTGCCCATCCTGCGGGAGACAGTCACGGCGCCAAAGAACCGATATAGGCCGCGATCGCCAGCATATCGTCTACGCTGAGCCGCTCGACGACCGGCTTCATCAGAGCGACCGATGGACCGGCGCGGTCGCCGTTTTGGATATTCCAGAGCTGGCGGACGATGTGCCCAGCGGCTCAGTGCCGCCGGAAGGAGTTTCGAGCCGTTTGTTGCCGGGACCGACGAAGCTTTTCGGCACGGTATCGGCCTCGACGACCCTGATCCACTGCCGCGGTTTGAGCGACGCGAAATAGCCGGCAGCCTCGTTCACCTCGGCGTCGGTAATGGTCTTGGCGATTCCAACCATTGTCCCGCCGTATTTGCGATCGCCGCTTTTCCAGGCGGCGAGCTGCTCGATGAAATAGGCGGTCGGCAGCCCGGCGACGTAAGCGGATTCATCGTGCCCGGTACCGGTCGGCAGATGGCATGAGCCGCAGGCGCGTACCTGCGTGTCCTTGTTTCCGAATTGGACGATTTTCGGCATCGGCGGGTGGAGGTCCGGCCGCCAGTCCGGGATGTCGTACATGTCGTCCGCCTTGGCTCGCGTGATCGACACCTTGCCGACCGTTCGCACCTTGTCGCCGGCGATCCTCGGGGCTGGCTGAGTCTTCTCGGTAACGGGAAACGCCCATTCTGGCGTCTCCGCCGCAAGGCCGAAGACGGGAGCGAGCACAAACGGAAGGGCAATCAGTAAGGTTTTCATTCAAACTCTCCAGCAGACGGCCGAGGAAATCCTGCGGGCGTATTCGGACCTTGAGGGAGACGACATCGGCGAGGCCCTGAAATACGCGGCTGAAGCGGTTCGCGAACGCGAGCTGCCCTTGATAATACCTTGAGGTTCCTTATTGACAATGCACTTTCGCCGGCCGTTGCGGAAAGGCTTCGGGAGAGCGGCCATGATGCGGCGCATGTGCGCGATTACGGGATGGAGTCCTCCGATGACGTCGCGGTCTTCGGTCGTGCCCTATCGCCGCCTGAGATTGATGTGGATGTTCTTTTCGCGCGTGAAGCGTAGAAGTTCCTCGATGCATTCCTCGCGGCCGATGCCGGACTGCTTGTAACCGCCGAAGGGCGCACCGAGGAAATGCTTGGAGACCTCGTTGATCCACACATAGCCCGCTTCGACCGCTGCTGCGGTGCGGTGTGCGGTCGCGAGATCGTTGGTCCAAATGGAGCAGGTCAGCCCGTACTCGACCGCGTTGACCTGCTGGACCATCTCCTCCTCGTCGCGCCATTTGAATACCGAGAGGACAGGGCCGAAAATCTCTTCGCGGCCGATCCGCATTCCCATGGTCACGTCGGCAAAGATCGTAGGCTCGATGAAGAGCCCGTTGGCGAGGCGGGGGTCGCCCGGCCGGCCGCCGCCGGTGACGAGCCGGGCGCCCTCTTGTTTGCCGGCCTCGATGTAGCCGAGAATCCGATCGTACTGGACCTTGTTGATGATCGATCCCATGGTGGTTGCGGGATCGGTCGGATCGCCGGGCTTATAGCGCGCGATCGATTTCTTCGCCCGATCAAGTACCGCATCGTAGATTGTCTCATGGATAAAGGCGCGGCTGGTCGAGCCGCAGCTCTGGCCGCACCAGGTAAAATTCATTCCGTCCACCATGCCGGCCGAGACCGCGTCGGGATCGGCATCGGGAAAAGCAATCAGGGCGTTCTTGCCGCCGAGTTCCAGCAGCACCGGCTTGAGCGTATCGGAGGCAGCCTTCATCACCGCACGCCCGGTCGGCACGCTGCCGATCAGCGCCGTCATGGCGATATCGGGGTGGCTCGCAAGCACTTGGCCAACTTCTTTCCCGCCCGGGACGACGTTCCACACGCCGGGCGGCAGAATGCCGTCGATTAATTCGGCCAGGCGCAGCGCCGAGAGCGGAGCCTGCTCCGGCGGTTTGAGCACCACGGTGTTGCCGGCGGCAAGCGGCGCGCCCGATTTGCCGGCTGCGAACATGAAGGGATGGTTGAAGGGAATGATCCGTCCGACGACGCCGAGCGGCTCGCGCACGGAAAAATTCACCACATCCGGGCCCATGGGGATCGAGGCGCCTTTCATCTCGGTCACGAGCCCGGCATAGAAATCGAGCTGGGCTGCGCCGGCGTTCGCATCGCGCACCATCTCGGCGTAGGGATTGCCGCAATCGGCAGCATCGAGCATGGCAAGCTCGTTGCCATTGCGGCGGAGCACATCGGCTATCGCGCGCAGCATCCTCGCGCGCTCCAGCGGCGGCAGGCGCCGCCATTCGCGAAACGCGGCCTTGGCGGCTGCAATCGCAGCCTCGGCATCGGCGAGGGTGCCTTCGGCCACTTGGCCAAGCGGCTGCCCCGTTCCCGGGCTCGTCACCTCGACACAGTGCCCGGCAAGCGGCTTCTGCCACTTGCCGGCGTAGTAGGGATCGCGATGGGCCGGGAGCCGCAGCGCCGGCAGAGTAGATTTCATCGAAGTCGCAACGGACATGATCACCTCCAAGTGGATTCGGACCCCACGCAAGGCAGTCGCGTCTCTGCATCGCGACTGAAAGCTGCGGTAATTGTCCGCAGGCCCACTTACGTCAAGCGCCAACGCGTGCGCGCCGACATTGATTGCTGTCAGCGCGCGGGCCAATATCGGTCCCTCAGTCGAGCATTACGATCCAGAATCCGATATCGGAGAAGGCGCACAAGCCCCGGCAAGCGCTTGGATTTGGTGTTGGCGGCATGATCGGTCTTTTCGGCGCCGCATTGTTCCTCTATCTGGCACACGCCGTTTTTCCGGCGATTAACAGCAAGTTTGGAGAATTGGATATCTATGCGCGCACTGCAGGCGATGTGCTTCTCCACGCTGGCCGGGAGAGCTAACAGGCGCGCGATAGCTGTTGCCTTCGCGCTCTCCTGTACGCCGGCTTTTGTTCTGCTCGTCCCCAACAGTATCCGGGGATTGAGCTTCGTTTCCTCCGCACGCGCTGAGCCGGGTGCGCGGACGCAATATCAATTGCAAGCGCTCGCCGCATACAACAAGGCACTCGACGATTTCAGGGCGATCTTGAGCAAGCGACGCGTGCAGATCGACTCCCGTCAGCCGCTGCCGGACCGGGCGGGACAGGCGCTCTATCTTGCCCGCAATGCCATGATCGGCGCGTACAAGGACCTCACCGACGCGCTTCCGTCCAAAATCGGAAGATCCAATAGATTTGCCATTCCGCCCGCTTATTTCGATGCCGATAACGAGCCGCTTTTAGAAGAATATGCAGCTCTCTTTCGGGTCATGCAGGCGCCGCCCGCCAATGCGCAAAGCTCAAAGACCCCGTTCGATGATGTTGCCGCTCTCGGCAGCGCCATTGCACGCGCCAAGGGGCTTGATGCCGCAAATGCTGAAGCGGCCGCTCGCATCAGCCTTGGCATATTCTTTGCCGAGACCGACGGCAATCAGAATATCGGGAACGCGCGCTCGAACACCTATAAGGGAAGCTTTCAGACCGGCGTCGCGGAGGATCGCAACGGTCGGAAGCAATGGGCCGCGATCAAAAAGACGATTGCTTCGCTCGATCCCGCACTCAGCGCTCGCGACGACAAGGAGGAAGCGCAGGTCGGCCATGGAGATCATCGGTTCAACCACTGGACCGCCGTGCGCGATGGCCTGATGAACGCGCATGCCGACCTGTTCGCGCACATCCCGGTAATCGTGAAAGCATTGCCAGACCCCATCGATCAAATGAAGTTTTTCGAGCTCATCCAGATTGTTCCAAGCCCGACCAAAGCCGCTCTGCGATCGGGGCGGCTCGCCAACTATGACATTTCCGATCCGACGATCATGGGCTATCTGCGCAACAACAGCATCTTCACCTTTGGTCGGGCCGACAGGGCAAGGACCTCAGCAAGCTTCCGCGAAATTCTCGACGCGATGTGGCTCTTCAACGACAAATTTGAACGAGCGCTGGCCAAGTTCAACGAGATCAAGGCCGGCAAAAGGGCTGAGAAGTGACTTTCTCGAAGGATGAGGTGGCCCACGGGCGAGCCGCCCCCATGGTTCGAGACGGCGCCCGCCATAAATGGCAGGCGTCTCCTCACCATGAGGGCGGATCAGACACCCAACCATTCAGTTGGAGCGAAGCGGACTCCTACGGCATTTCATGCTGCCAGCGGCTCACGACGCCGGCAACCGCTGCCCCCAGGATGGGCGCGAGCCAGAACAGCCAGAGTTGCGCAATATAGCCGCCGCCGGCAAACAGCGCCGGTCCGGTACTGCGGGCTGGATTGACCGAGGCGTTGGTGACCGGGATCAGGAAAAGGTGAATGAGCGTCAGGCACAGGCCGATCGGTATGCCGGCAAAGCCCACGGCCGCGCCCTTCGATGTGGTGCCGATGATCACGTACAGGAAAAAGAAGGTGGCGATGACTTCCAGCAGGAAGCAGGAGGCCAAGCTGTATTTGCCGGGGCTCAGCTCGCCATAGCCGTTGGATGCAAATCCGTCGGGTATCCAGCCTGGCTTTCCCGAGGCGATCGCATAGAGAATCGCGGCCGCCAGGATGGCGCCGACCACCTGGGCGATGATGTAGGGAAGCACGTCGCTCGCCTTGAATCGGCCGCCCGCCCACAGGCCGATCGTCACCGCGGAGTTGAAATGTCCGCCGGAAATGTGGCCGACGGCGTAAGCCATGGTCAGGACGGTGAGCCCGAACGCGAAAGCAACGCCGAGGAATCCGATGCCCAACTGCGGAAAGCCGGCAGCGAGCACGGCGCTCCCGCAGCCGGCAAATGTCAGCCAGAAAGTCCCGAATAGTTCGGCACCGAGTCGTCGCGGCATATCCATGATTGCCCCCTTGCAATGACGTCGAATCGTATGACATCAGGATAACTGCATCAGCGGCGCAAGTGAATGGCGCGGGAGCTGTGTAGTCCCAAATCGCTACTTGACCGCAGTCGGCGTTGTGACGACGGTGGTGTGCATCCCTCCCGCGCGCTCTGACGCCGACAAAAAATGCATTTGCCGGCTCGATTGTACGCGCGCTGCGTGTATACTGCCGGCAGTCGAAAGGCCGAGCGTCAATTCCATTAAACTCAATTCCGGCCAAGGGAGGAGAAAACGATGGTTCGCCATGGCAGTCGGATTCTAGCCGTAACCGCGGCGGCAGCGCTGCTCGGCAGTGCCCACGCGATTCGGGCGGCAGACTTTGACGGCAGCGTTGCGGGAGTAGTCAGCAGCGCATCCGGACAGGCTCTTCCCGGCGCCTACGTCAAATTGATCAATCCGGAGCGACGCCTGACCTTCATGGTCGTCACCCAGGCGCAAGGCCGCTACACGGTGAACAACCTGCCGCCCGGCGACTACACGGTCCAGGGCATCGGCGACGGCTTCCAGAGCAAGCTAACGCCGGTGACCTTGACTTCCGGCAAGCCGGCCACGGCCGATGTGTCACTGACCGACAAGCAAGGGAATGTGGTGCTGAACGGATGGGTTCGCAGGCCCGGGCGCGTCGCCGGCAATGAACTCGATGCCGAATTGGCGCCGCCAACTCTTCCGGAAGGCGACGGCAAAGCCATCGTGGAATCGAAATGCAGCCAATGCCATTTCCTCCATCGGCTGACCCAAATGCGGTGGACGCGCAACAACTGGGAGAAAAAGATCGCCTGGATGCGAGAGCGCATCCACGACCGGCCCGGAGCCGTCGATCTGACCGACCAGGAAGTCAAGACGGTGGTGGATTATCTGGCGAAGAATTTTTCCGATACCACGCCGAAGCTCGATCCCAACGGCCGGCTGTCGAGGACCCTGCTGGCGGGGAACGCCGCGAAATACATCGCGGTCGATTTCGGGGCACCCAACCCTGACTCGGCGCTTCACGACATTACAGTCGATCCGCGGGGCGTTGCCTGGGTGAACGAGCTCAACGAATACAAGCTCGGACGCTTCGACCCCAAGACCTATGAGTTCACCGAAGTGAGCCCGCCTCCGGGGCCGTCTAAAGTCGGCGTCCTCAATCACCTGGGTCCGCCGGCACGAGGCGTCGGCGATGCGATCTGGGTGGCCGAGGTCGGCACCAACCGCCGCTGGCTCCAGTTCGACACCAAGTATCAGGAATTCACCGCTTTTCCGGCCGATTTCATGAGGGGACAAATCAGCGGCAATTTCATGCGCGCCGACCCGAATGGCAAAATGGTCTGGTCGACGGCCGGCACCCGCGTCGTCGGATTGAATATCGAGACCAAGCAGTTCGTCGCCTATGACATTCCGCACTGGGTCGAGACCAAGAGGAACCCCGGCGCCTACGGGCTCGATGTCGCCGGCGATGGAAAGGTCTGGTTCGTCGAGCGGGAAGCAAACAAAATAGCCCGGCTCGACCCTGCCACGGGAAAAATCGACGAGTTCAAGACCCCCGGTGTCGACGTTCCGCGCCGGATGGGCGCGGATTGGGACGGCAATCTCTGGATCGGCTTCCATGAAACCGGCAAGCTTGTGAAGGTCGATCAGAAGACCGGCAAAATGACCTTCTACTCGCCTCCGACCGCGAACAACGGCGCCTATCACGCGGTCGCCGATGCGACGCACAAGGTGATCTGGCTGACCGAACAGACGGCCGACAAGATCGCCCGCTTCGACCCCAAGACGGAAACATGGACGGAGTTCTCGCTGCCGATCGTGGAGTCGGATGCGCGAAGGATCGAACTCGACCCGTCGAACCCAAACCGCATCTGGTGGTCGGGCGACACTTCGAGCCATCTCGGTTACATCGAGGTGCTCGATCAGTAGGGAAGGCGTGCGATTGTGCATCATGTAGGGTGGGCAAAGGCGCGCTCTTGCGCGCCGTGCCCACGCGTCCGGTGGTCGATGTCCCACTATCGGCAGGCCAGCATCGAGGGCGGACTGTTCTTCTTCACGGTTACGCTCGCCGACGGGTCAAGCAATCTGCTGATGCAGCACATTGATCGTCTCCGCCGAATTTACGGCCTGATACAGCGCAACCAGACCGATCTGGCGCGCCACATCGATTACATCCATTTCAATCCCGTGAAGCATGAGCTTGTGCGGTGCGTTTGTGATTGGCCGTACAGCAGCTTCAAGCACTTCGCTGCGCGCGGCGATCTACCGCGGGATTGGGGCGGTGATCTCGGCGAAATGTCCGGCAAATTTGGAGAGTCACCGACGCGTGGGCACGGCGCGCAAGAGCGCGCCTTTGCCCGCCCTACAGTGCTTCAACGGAGGGACTCCTATGCTTCGTCATCTCGCATTGGCATCATTGGCATCATTCCTTCTGCTAATGCCCTCGCTCGGTTCGGCGCAAACTGCAAAATTTCAGATTGAAGAAGCCACCATCGAGGACATTCAAGGCGCGATCATGCGCGGCGAATTGACCTCGACGCGCGTGGTCCAGCTCTATTTGAACAGGATCAAGGCGTACAACGGCACCTGCGTCAATGAGCCGGATGGAGTGCTCGGGCCTGGGCCGATCACGCCGATCAAGAATGCGCATGCGCTCAACGCGCTGTTGACTTTGAATTTGCGGCCGGCCCGAAGAGAGAAGCTCGGCTTCGATCCCCGCAAAGCGCGAAGCATGACCGATCGCGCGGACAACGATCCGGCAATGCCCGATGCGCTGGAAATGGCCGCGCGGCAGGACGCCTATTTTGCATCCAACGGCAAGCTCATCGGCCCTCTCCACGGCGTAGTATTCGCCATCAAGGATCAGTACGACACCTTTGATATGCGCACCACTGGCGGGATGGATGCCGCCTATGCGAACGATCGTCCGCCGCGCGACGCCACTTTCGTCAAGCGCCTGCGCGATGCAGGCGCAATCATCCTCGCCAAGGCCAATCTGGGTGAGATGGGAACGCCGAACTCGCGAAGCTCCTTCGGCGGACCGTTCTGCAATCCTTATGACACGCAACGCAGTCCCGGGACTTCAAGCGGCGGCTCCGGAGCCTCCGTCGGCGCAAACCTGGTGACCTGCTCGATCGGCGAGGAAACCGGAGGATCGATCCATCACCCCGCCAAGAACAACAGCATCGTGGGCCTGGCGCCGACGCAGGAACTTGTCAGCCGCGCCGGAATGCTCGGGGCCGCGCTCAATACCCGGGTGGGACCGCTTTGCCGCACCGTGAAGGATGCCGCCCGCGTGCTTGAAGTGATCGCCGGCTACGATCCGCGGGATGAACTGACGGCTTTCAGCATCGGCCGGCTCCCCGCGGAGCCCTATCGAAGTTTTGCAAACGAGCGCTCGCTCAACGGAATGCGGATCGGCGTCATTCGCGAACACATGGACAAGAAGGCGTTCAACGAAGCCGATATTGAAACTATCGACATCGTCGAGCGCGGCATCAATGATCTGCGAGGCCTTGGAGCCACAATCGTCGATCCCGGCGCGGGCGGAGCGCTGTTTCAGAGCTGCCTCGACAAGTATGTTCCGCTCTACCGCAACCGGGCATTCATCGAGCAGCATCCGGGTCTCTTTGCGGCGGATGCGAGCGGCAAGCCGTCAACAGACCAAATCCCTGGGCTCGTCGATATGTTCTTCGATCCGTCGCTGGTCCCGGGCGGCTCCACGATCCGCAACATCAGCGGCGGCGGCAACCCCGGACTTACCAAATACATGCTGACCCGTTACCTGCGCGAGCGCGGCGACGCCAACATCAAGTCAATCAACGATTTGATCGACAAATCGAAATTCTATCAAGATATTCGTCCGGAGGCAGGCTTTATCGATAGAAAGGCGGCACTCGAACAGTTGAACAGCCCGACGACGCTCGATATGACAAGTCTGTTTCAAAACCGGTTTGCCTATCAGCTAGTTGTTTTGCAATGCATGGCCCAGGACAACCTCGACGCTCTCGTTTCTCCGGCGGGAAACATTCCGGCCTATATCCTGGGTGAACCCGTCGAGCCGCCATTGGCGGGCCGGACCAACTCGGTCTGGGGCCTGCTCGGACAGCACGGCATTCCGACCCTTTCCGTCCCGGCAGGGTTCACCGCTCACGTTTATGATCGCGTCCGCGATGCCGCGGCTCCCGGCGGAACCCGCCTTGTTGGGCCCGTTCCGGCAAAGCTTCCGGTCGGGATCATGTTCTTCGGCAGGCCGTTTTCCGAGCCGACGCTCCTGCGGATCGCTTCGGCCTACGAGGCGGCAACGAAACACCGCATTCCGCCCCCCGACTTCGGCCCGGTCGCCGCACCATGAGTTACTTCCCCTGAGAGGGCATAGGCGCGAGGTTAGTGTGTCCCGCGCGCCATGAGCGCGTTCACCCGCTGATGGCATCCGGGACACACATTCCGCTTATCCCAGCGCCTATGCCCTGAAAGGGGATGACCATTGCGACCCGTCCAAATAGGCGTCAGGAGTCACTGCTCCGCCGCCGCCGGGCAGCCTCGTGGGTAAACCTTTCAAGGCGGCGCGAAAACTCCAGACTGCGCGCCAACACCAGCCAACGCTCTTCCATAAAGAGCCAATCGTTGCGCTCGCGCGCATCGGCCGCGCATCGGGCCCGCTCCGCGCAGTGTTCTGCGTGCGCGTAGGCCTGCCGTATTTGATAGTCCAGTTGCAGGAGCATTTCCCGCTCGCCCCGCAGGACAGGTTCGGTGCGCTAACGCTAGCCGAATGTGGGGGAGGGGGGCGAGTCACAAGAAGGTGCACGACCGTTTCAAGGCAGTGCGGCGGCCGGAAGGCAATCCGCGACGCCTAACGGGCCATCGCGCGACAGAGAAGCCAAACGCGAGAGACGCGTTGCCGACCGGGACGGCTACGCGAAGAACTTGCAAGGGTCCAGCGTCAGATTGAGCAGCGTGAGACTAAGGGCCCATCCATAATCAACTGAGTCGAATTTGTCACAGCTCAAGAAGATTGTGTTGAGGGGATTCACAGGAAGGAATCGCCCGACGTAGCCTCGCCGGATGATTCGGTCTGCGCAGGCGCGCACCGCACGGCGCCGT
>DATBHB010000037.1:0-196856 GCA_036557705.1 Xanthobacteraceae bacterium | reverse complement strand
GCGCTGTAGTTCTCCCGGACGACATCGAGGTCGACCACGAGGCAGGGCCCTGCATCAGTGCGGCGCTTGAGAAATTCGCGGATGCGTGTGGTCATCTCGACCTGGCTCCCCTGACCCGGTGCGACGGCTGTGCCGCCTGGTGAACCTCAAATGGCGCTTTGGCCCGCAAACTTGCGAGCCGTGGCCACCACGCGATGGTTGCCGTAGTCCGGATGAGGGGAAGACCCGTTCCGCACTGTTGGCAAAGAAGGACAAGCCTTTTCAGTCACGTCCGGCATTCGCGCCGGTGTTGCCAAAAAAGCCCGCTCCGTCGTTGCTTTAAGCCGCGTCCCCCGTTGAGCGCGGGGTGCGCCGGTTTCGCCTCCGGCTGCCGGTCAAGTGGTTCGGAGCTCGAACAATCGCGGCGTCACTTGCTGCGATCTCGCTCCGGGCGGCTGTCCGGCCTCTTGTCCGGATGCCCACCGACCGACACACGGCCACAGGCACGTGCGAAATTGGGCAATCGCGCAAATAAGTGATGTTTGCCGGGGATGCAAGAGTTTTTTCGCGCGATTAGCAAAAATACCAAAGCTTCGCGCGCTTCTTAACAAGAAATGAAGACACCGCGCCTTTAGTCGCTGGTAGTGAACGGCTCGATCTTGCGTGCGGCAATAACGAACTGAACCATGATGAAGACGCCGATCAGAAAGAACACCCCTTGGAGGTAGACCGCGTATTCGGTGAAGCCGCTCAGGCTCGCCACCGCCCAGCCGGCCGCAAAGGCCGCCCCGAACACCTCGGCGCTGATCAGGATCGCCGCACTCACAACGGTAAGCACATGCAGCCAGATGATCCGGCGGCCGCGTCGTATGGTGTCGTGCATTGCAATCGTCCTCTTGGCGGCGGGACTCTTTCCAGAAAGGGGCCAGGGAAGCAAGCGCCGTAGGGTGGGCAAAATCGCATTCGAGCCCGTTGATGCTCAGGATAACGCAGGGCGATTTTGCCCGCGCCGTCTGGCTTAGAGATGGGGTCCGCGTGGGCAAAGGCGCTCAGAACTTTTGCTTGTGGCAAAACCTTCGCGAGCGCCTTTGCCCACCCTACGAGCTGCGGTGTTTACGCCGCGCGGCTCTCGGTCGCACCGAGCAGTCCAGCCTCCTGGAGCGCGGAGCCAATGCGCTCGACCTCGGCGCGATCGAGCTTCGCGAGCGGCGGCCGCACCACCGCGCGCGGGAGACGGCGCAACAGCACGAGGCCCTCCTTCATGCGGTTGTGCATGTCGGCGAAGGGGTCGGCATAGAAAACGCGCGCCAGCGGATAGATGCGGTCGTTGAGGCGCCGCGCTTGCGCGAGGTCGTTTGCCTGCACGGCCTGGAACAGCTGTGCCTGCAGATCCGCGATCACGCTGCCGCTCCCGGAAAGAAGCCCGTTGCAGCCGAGCACCAACGAGGAAAGGAGCCATGCGCTGTGGGTTGTAAGCACGTTCACCGGCCGCGGCAGATTCTGCAGCACGCGCACGTGCATCTCATGCTGCGGCACGTTGCCGGCCCAATCCTTGATGGCGCGGATCGTGGGCACGGCGTCGATCATCTTCAGGAGCGTGCCGATCGGATAGCCCTGGCCGGTGGCGAGCGGGTATTGGAACGCGATCAGCGGGAGATCGCTTGCATCGGCGATGCGCTTGAAATGCGCGAGCGCCATGTCTGGCGACTGCCCGAGCGCGAACGGCGCCGGCGGAAATACCAGCAGCGCCGAGGCGCCGCCGGACGCCGCCATCCTGGCGAGGCGCGTGGCTTCGAGGCTGCCGTCCGCCCAAATGCCGTTGACGATCGGCAGGGTGTGCCCGACCTCCTCCTCGGCGATGTCGAGGAGGCGGCGCTGCTCATCGAAGGTGCAGGAAGCAACCTCCGTCGAGTGGGCGTTGATCGTGATCGCCGAAATGCCGGGGGTTGCCGCCACCTGCCGGACGTGACTGCGCAAGCTCGTCTCGTCAATCGACAAGTCGTCATGGAACGGCAGCAGCACCGCCGGGATGACGCCATGGGGGATATAACTCGGGTGGCGGGGCATGATTGAACAGCCGCGCCGCTACTGAGTCTTCAGCGCCGCCACGAGCGCCTCGAATGTGCCTGGGAAATAGGAGACATTCTGATACGGCGTCTTGGCGATGGCCTCGGCCAGCGTATGCGCCTGCGCAAAATCGCGGCCGAACACGACGACCCTGGTATTGAAGTCATTATTCGGCATCGGAGCGTTTCTAAGGCCGCCGTTTGCGAGCCCGTCGGCCGGCACATTGTAGGTGCCCGGGAGGCTGAGCTTGGTGAAATCGGCAGCCGAGCGCGCGTCGAGGAACACGGCTGTCTGATCCACCTTGTAGACGCGCAGAATGCCTTCCAGCTCGATCTCGACGAGGCCGTTGAGCGTACGCCACATCGGGAGCCCGAGCTGATAGCGCCGCACATTGGTGAAGCCGGCATCGACCAACTGGTCACCGAGCACGCGGCTCGCCTGGCAGTGCTGGCCATTGCAGTAGAGCACCAGCGCCTTGTTCTTGTCGCCTTGCACCAGGTGCTCGACCGCAGTCACGTAGTCGGACGCCGGAGCGCCGGGCGGGGGCGCGACATTTTTGGCGCCGGCAATGTGGCCGGCCGCGTATTGGGCGTGCGGGCGCGAATCGAGCAGGATGACGCTGCCGTCGGCGAGGACGCGGCGGACCTCTTCCGTGCTGACCTCGCTCGTCTTCCGATTAGTTTCGCCCAGCGTTGCCTGATAGACGCTCCCTTGCGCAGCTGCACCGGCGGCCGCTGCGCCCGCTATTAATGCCCCGAGGAGAGCCGCGGTGCATACTCTGGTTACTCGTACCTTCATGGCCGATCCCTTCCTGAATTCGCCGTCAGTTTTCCACGCCCAAATCTCACGATATCCCAGATTGCCCCGCCTTTGCCATATTCAAAATTCGCATGTCGCGGATGCGGGGTGAGCGCGTTCACGCACGTTCTGCCGCGCCAGGCAGTGTGAGAGCGCCGGAACAATCACAACTTTGCCGATTGCGCGCGTGCGTTGTGCACCCGCACCTACTTGTTCGTCAGCCTCACGCCGGCCGCGCGGGACGAGCCGGCGCAATCCTCGTCGGTCTTGAGCCCCGCCACGCGGATCCCGTGCGCGGCAAGTTCCTCGTCGCGGTCTTCGGTGTCGCCGGTCACGCCGACCGCGCCGATCACTTCTCCTGCATCGTCGCGGATCTGCAGGCCGCCGCCTTCGGGGAAGATCTGCTCGCCGCTCGCGCTGATGAGATAGCGCATGAAGATGGGGCGCTCCTCGGCCCGAATCTTCACGAGCTTCGACGAACGTCCCAGCGCCAATGCCGCATAGGCTTTGCCGTAGGCCATTTCGAAGCGAATCATCGATGAGCCGTCCTCCTTCTGGAACGCCTTCACCTTGCAGCCGGGCTCGACCACGATCACGGAAATTGGGCGGCAGTTCGTTTCGGCGGCGCGGCGCAGAATGGCCGCGATGATGCGATTGGCCTGATCGAGAGTGATCGCGGGCATCGGCGCTAAGTGTCCCGGTTCCGACGCTTGTATCCCTTTGCAGCACCCGCTTTTACAAGCGTCGGAACCAAAGGGACACTAGTGTCCCGATTCCGAAGTTCGCTTCATTGTGCGGCACCCTCGTTTGCGAACTTCGGAATCGAAGGACACTAGCAACTTATTGATCTAGTGTGGCTTTGGTTCAGAAGTCCGCATGTCGGACTCGCCGCAAGAATGATGCGGACTTCTGAACCGCCACACTAGGGCAGAAGTTATCCCCGTAGCGGTCGCCACCTATTTTGTTTCGCCGTTTTCCTCACGAATGCCGCGCTGCTTTTGCGCTCGGTATGCTTCAGTCCGCCCAAGCTGTAAGCAGCAATAAGCAAATGTGAGGAGCGCCTCTCGTTCGTCGGGGTCGGACGACTTGGCTGCAAGCCCGAAGAACTCTTTTGCGCGCTGTTGGTAGACCTCAGCCGGGTTCATGGGGCGATGATCCACGCGCCCTCCACGTCTATCCCGAAAACGTTCGGGGACTTCGCGCTGTTCCAATCCCTGCTTGGCTCGCCGCGTTGCCTTGCGGCAGCAGTGGTAAATTCCCACTTCGGTCGCTGTCATGGAGGCGGACCTGGGATAGGAAGAGGAGCGTGATGGACATCAAACGAAGCGGCTCGCAGCCGTCCCGCCCGGGACCGGCGGAATATTTCACAGGCTCGGTTCGCGTGGACCCGCTGTTCCAGGCCCCCGATCCGGCGCGCGTGGCCGGCGCGAGCGTCACTTTCGAGCCCGGAGCGCGAACCGCATGGCACATCCACCCGCTCGGTCAGACATTGATCGTCGTCTCGGGGCTCGGCTGGGTTCAACGTGAAGGCGGCCCGATCGAAGACATCCGGCCGGGCGATGTCGTGTGGATTCCGCCGGGAGAGAAGCATTGGCATGGCGCGACGCCGACCACCGCGATGACGCACATCGCGGTTCAGGAAACGCTCGATGGCAAGAACGTCGAGTGGATGGAAAAGGTCAGCGACCAGCAATACCGCCGCTGATGCCGGCGCCGTGGAGCGCGTAGCAGCCGCGCCTCACAGAGCCGTAGCCTGGATTGCGCTTGCCTGGACAGCTTATCCACGTGCACATCCGAGCGGGGCAAGCGCAAGCCAGGGCGCTCCGGTGTGCCCCGGATTGCGATCGGCGCAAGCGCATATCGCAATCGTGCTAGCGTGCAGGCGTTCGCAATCCGGGCTACGACGCATGGCCAAACAACTCAAAGCCGCCTGCGTGATCGGTTGGCCGGTCGAGCATTCCCGCTCGCCGCTCATCCACAATCATTGGATCGCCGAACTTGGACTCAATGCCGCCTATCGCCGCGAACCGGTGCCGCCCGAGCGGTTCCCGGATTTTGTCCGGCATCTGGCTGCGCACGGTTATGTGGGCGCCAATGTCACGCTGCCGCACAAGGAGATGGCGCTGCGCCTCTCCGAGGCCGACGAACGCGCCCAGGCGATCGGCGCCGCGAATACGCTGTGGCTCGACGACGGCGTGCTGCGCGGCACGAATACGGACGTCGAAGGTTTTCTCGCAAATCTCGACGCCGCTGCACCGGGCTGGGATCGCGCACTCGACACCGCGCTGGTGATCGGGGCCGGCGGGGCTGCCCGCGCCGTCGTGTTCGCGCTCATCGAGCGTGACATTGAGCGCATTCGCGTCGTCAACCGCAATTTCGAAAGGGCGGCGGCATTGCGAGGCCAATTCGGCGAGAGTGTCGATCCGCGCCGGTTCGAAGAGGCCGATGCTCTTCTCACCGATGCCGGCCTTGTGGTGAACGCGACGACGCTGGGCATGACAGGTCAGCCGCCGCTCGAACTGGCACTCGATCGACTGCCGCACACCGCGGTTGTGGCCGATATCGTCTACTCGCCGCTGGAGACGGCGCTGATCGAGGCGGCGCGGCGGCGCGGGCTGCGCACAGTCGATGGATTGGGCATGCTGCTCCATCAGGCGGTGGGCGGGTTCGCGCGGTGGTTCGGGGTCCGCCCGCAAGTCACGGAGGGCTTGCGCGCGCTGGTCGAGGCTGATCTGATAAGGCCATGAGCCCATTGCTGCGGCGCGCGGGAATGAATAATTGACGGCCGCACGGGGTTCGTCGGAAATCGGTTGCTTTCAGCCAAGCCAGGGAAAATGAGACCACTCGGGAGGATGATGATGAGAATGACATCGAGAATTGTGGCAGCGGCTGCGCTCGCGGCGAGCTTTGCTGTCATGTCGGTATCGGCACAGGCTCAGCAGGCGCAGAATGTGCGCGTGCGCGGCACCGTCGAAAAGCTCGACGGCAACCTGCTCACGGTCAAATCGCGCGACGGCAGCGAGCTCAAGCTCAAGCTCAAGGATAACGCCACCGTGCGCGGGGTGGTCAAAGCCTCGCTCGCCGACGTCAAATCAGGGTCCAATGTGGCTATTACGTCGCGGCCGCGTCCCGACGGAACCCTGCAGGCGGTCGAGCTGCGCATCTTCCCGCCCGGGCCGTTCAACACGTTTCACCGCGACTGGGACCTGATGCCGAACAGCTTCATGACCAACGGCAACCTGGAGACATCGATCGCCGGCGTTGACGGCCAAGTGCTCACGGTCCAGTACAAGGCCGGCGACAAGACTGACGAAAAGAAGATCGTGGTGACACCGCAGACGATCATCGCCACCACAGTGGCCGCCAGCAAGGCCGACCTCAAGCCCGGCCTGCACGTATTCGTCGCCGGCGCGCCGAAGCTGCCCGACGGCAGCCTCGACGTCGGTAACATCCAGGTCGAAAAAGAAATCCCGCCCCCCCAGTAAGCGACTACGGCGTCATGGCCGGGCTTGTCCCGGCCATCCACGTTTGGCCGGGCGGCGCAAGGACGTGGATGTGCAGGGCAAAGTGCGTTTGCGTGCGGCCTGCAACGCACCTTGCCCGAGCATGACGGCGGAGGGATTTAACCAGGGACTTAACCGGAGTTCAGTCTAGTTCAGTTCAGGAGGAATACGATGAACAAAGCAGCTATCCTGACTGGCGCGGTCTTTGCCGCGCTTGTTGCAACCTCGGCTTTCGGCCAGCAAACTCAACGCTTGCACGGCACCATCCAACGGGTCGACGGCAACGTCCTGTTTGTAAAAGGAGCTGACGGCGCACCTGCGACGCTCAAGCTTGCGGACAACGCGGTGATCGTCACCCTCCACAAGGCCTCCGCGGCCGACATCAAAGAAGGCGACTACATCGGCAGCGGCGCCGTGCCGCAAGCCGACGGCACTCAGAAGGCGGTCGAAGTGCACATCTTTGCGCCTTCGCAGCGCGGCACGGGCGACGGACATCGTGCCTGGGACGGCGCCGCCAATGGTACGATGACCAACGGCGCGGTCGGCAACGTCGTCAAGAGCGTCGACGGACCGGTGGTGCTCGTCAAGTACAAGGATGGCGAGAAGAAAGTCATCGTCGGTCCGAACACGCCCGTCGTGCGCTACGAGGTCGGCACCAAGGCCGATCTCAAGGCAGGCGAGCCATTCGCGGTCCAGGCGGCAAGGAAGCAGGCGGATGGCACCTTCACCACCGCCCGGATCAATGTCGGACACGATGATCGGGAGCGAAACTGAGTCAAGTTGCATCAGCGGTTGAGTAGCGCGCTCCCACTCTCCCAAACTCGGGCTTGCCCGAGTTTGAGTGGGTTAATAACCGGCCAAAGTCGGGTAGACCCGATTTTGGCCGCTTACCGATCGGGATCGGAGCTGATCTCTGATGCCTGATCTCTGATTTCTGATCTCTGATGTCCGGCAAGCATTTCCATTGCCGCCGCGTGCACGTGCCGGTCGCCGGCCGCAACGATGCGCCCGCCGGCGGCCGGAGAGCCGTTCTCCCATGTGGTGACGATGCCGCCGGCCCCGGCGATGATCGGAACCAGCGGCAGGACATCGTGCGGCTTTAGCTCCGTCTCGATCACGAGATCGATATGTCCGGCGGCCAGAAGGCAGTAGGCATAACAGTCGCCGCCATAGCGGGACAGGCGGACTGCCTCTTCCACTTTGCCGAACGCCGCGCGATCGGCGGCATTCATCAGGCGCGGACTTGTCGTGAACAGGATTGCGTCCGACAAGCCGCCGCAGCGGCGGACTCTCAGATCGCGCCGGCCTGCCGGACCCTGGTATCGCGCGGCGCCTCCATCGCCGCTGAAGCGCTCGCGGATAAAAGGCTGATCCATCATGCCAAAGATCGGCTCTCCGAACCGCATCAGGCCGATCAAGGTCCCCCAGGCCGGCATCCCGGAAATGAAGGACTTGGTGCCGTCGATCGGGTCGAGCACCCAGACGTATTCTGCATCGGCGCGTTCGACGCCAAACTCCTCGCCGATTATGCCGTGCTCGGGAAAATTCCGCCGGATGAGGGCGCGCATGGCAGTCTCGGCCGCGCGATCGGCGGCGGTGACCGGATCGAAAGCGCCGCCCGGACGGCTCTTGTCGCCAACGCTGAGCGCAGTGCGGAAGAACGGCAGGATTGTTTCGCCTGACGCTTTGGCGAGCTCATCGATGAAGGCCGAAAAATCGACTGCGGTCACGGGTGCGTCGCCCGCCGCCACGGAGCCAGAGATCGGGGGCGGCTCGGTATAATGGCACCGCGATCGTCGGCTCTATCCACTGAATCCACTGAAGGCGTTTGCGAGTTCCCGGCCATCAGCCCAGGGGGTCTTTCACGTGTAAGTTGTTGGAAGCACCGGATTTCGCGCTCAGGCTTGAGCGTGCCAGAGCGTAGTTCTGCATAATTGCATGACCGAGCCGCACCAGCTTCCTTGCTTTTTTTGCAGTGCGATGGCAATGCTGCGGTGCGGTAGCGCTTTGCGCTACTGCTGCCCTCCTTGGGCGTTTCCTCCCTAGACTTGGGCCGCTTGCAGCTGCGAGCGGCCCTTTTTTCAGAGATCAGGCATCAGTAAATCGGATATCAGGACCTTGATACCTGATTACTGATATCTGATGCCTGATTACTCTGCCGCCGCCCGGTAGGGCCGCAGCTCCTGAACCGGGACGGCCGCAATCGCGTCGGCCACAGCCTCCAGATCCGCTGCCACGGTGGCGAAGGAAGCGGAGCGCTGGTAACGCCGCTCATCCATGTAGAGCGCCCGGTTGATCTCGAGCTGGAGCGCATGCAGCCCCACGGCGGGATTGCCGTAGTGCTCAGTAATGAATCCGCCCGCATAGGGCTTATTGCGGGTGACGGCGTAGCCTTGCCTGCGCAAGACCGCTTCGATCGTCTCGGCCACCGCGGCTACGCAGCTCGTCCCATAACGGTCGCCCAAGACGACGTCGGCGCGCGGGCGCTCGTCCCTCGCGCCGGCGCTTGATGGCATGGAGTGGCAATCGATGAGGACCGCGGTGCCGAAGTCACGGTGTACCCGCGTGAACAGGCGCCGCAGCGACCGGTGATAGGGTTTGTAGAGCACCTCGATCCGCCGAATCGCGTCATCGACCGGAATCCGCTGGCCATAGATTTCTTGCGCGTCGCCGACCACCCGAGCCACCGTTCCGAGCCCGCCGGCAACCCGCATTGATCGGGTATTGGCGAAGGAGGGGAGGCGGCCGTCGAACATCCGCGGATCGAGCTCGTAGGGTTCTCGATTGACGTCGATATAACAACGCGGAAAATGCGCCCGCATCACCGGAAAGCCGCGGCGTACCACGCCGAGGATCAGGTCATCGACGAACGAGTCCTCGGAACGGCGCAAGGTGGCCAAGTCGAGCCGGGAAGCGGCCAGAAACTGGCGCGGATAAACACTGCCGCTGTGCGGTGAATTGAAAACAACCGGTCCGCGCCATTGCGCAGGCTCGTGGATCTCGAATGGCGGGTCGAATTCGTCCTGGGCGTGCTGCATTATACCGGATCGCGGGGGAGACCGAAGCGGCGGATGCCTGCCTTCACTACGCCTCTAGACGCGGTATTGTCCATGCCGGCCAAGCGGACTGCCAAGGAATTTGAGGGGGTTCACCCGTTGTTTACCGGGCCACCGCCTAATGCGAGGGCGGACGGGATAGGGCGCTGGTCGCCGCTGCGGGCTCCCCGGTGAGAAAATGCCGAAGATTCTCCTCGCCGAAGATGATGTCGATATGCGTCGCTTCCTGGCGAAAGCGCTCCAAAGCGCCGGATATCAGGTGACCTCCTACGATAATGGGCTTTCCGCCTACCAGCATCTGCGCGAGGAACCTTTCGAGCTGCTGCTTACCGATATCGTCATGCCCGAAATGGACGGTATTGAATTGGCGCGGCGGGCCTCCGAGCTCGACCCCGACATGAAGATCATGTTCATCACCGGCTTTGCGGCGGTGGCGCTCAACCCGGATTCGAGCGCGCCCAAGAATGCCAAAGTCCTGTCGAAGCCGGTGCACCTGCGCGAACTCGTCAATGAGGTGCAGAAGCTGCTTGCAGCTTAGCTATCGCGGCGCTTAAGCGCCGCGATGCCCGGATCAGCGGATCCGATTGGGCGGGATCGGGCGGCCATAGGGGCTGGGATTCCCGCCGCCGAAGAGCGACTGAAAGAACCCGCCTTGCCGGGGCGGCGGAAGTCCTTGCGGCAGGCGCTGCGCTGCCGAAGCGGTGCGCTGGCGCCGCTCGTGCGGCTTGTCGTTCTCCTCGGCCGGCGCGGCAGCGATTTCGATCATCCCGCGCTCGGATCTGATCGCGCTGAGCATTTTGCTGTCGATTCCGTAGATGTCGCGCAGTGTCTGGAGATGCCCGGCATCGTCCACGAACGCGGTCTGATAGGTCAGGTTGACCGGAATCGGAGTGGGGAACTGGATGTCCTGCTCGGCGCCTCCGTACATCCGCTTGACGCGCTCGGCGGTCCAGCCTTCGTTCGGACGCGCAATGTTGAGCAGAACCTCGGCATATTTCGGCGGATCGAGAACCCGCATGCAGCCGTGACTGTAGGCGCGCGTGTCATGAGCAAACATGTATTTATCGGGCGTGTCGTGCTGATAGACGAGAAACCGGTTGGGGAAATTGAAGCGCAGCCGGCCAAGCGCGTTGCCGTCGCCGGGCGGCTGCCAGATATGAACGCTGCCGTCGCGGTTGTAGTCGACGCGCAGTCCCATCCGCGCCAGCACGGTCGGGTCCTGCGCCAGGGCGGGCAGGTATTCATTGCGAACGATCGAAGGCGGAACGTTCCAGGTCGGATTCACCGTGATGTATTTCATCGGCGCGAAAAGGATCGGCGTCGCCATGCTCGGCTTGCCGACCACCACCCGCGTGGTCCAGACGACTTGCCCATGCCTGAATACCCGCAGCTGGTATTCGGGGATATTGACCATGACGTAGGCCGGACCGAGGTCGCGCGGCAGCCAGCGCCAGCGCTCCATGTTGACCATGATCAGCTCGATCTGCCGGTCGCGCGGCGGCCCGTTGAGCTCCTTGACCGTCCGTGAATCGAGCGCCCCGCTGGCCGGCAAATCGCTGTTGCGTTGAAATTTCTTGACCGCTTCCGCAACCTGGGCGTCATAGCGCCGATCGTTCGGATCGCCGCCAATACCGAGCCGCGTCCGCAGCAACGGCACGCGGGCATCCTCCATCGGCACTTTGCTGAGCTTGAGCACGGGGCCGTCAGTCAGCGCCGCTCCGCCGCCGCTCTTGTGCCGCAGCTGCGCCAGCATGGCCTTGAGCCGCTTGTAGCCTTCCTGCGGCGGGCTGAATTCGTCGAGCGCCTTCGCGGGATCGGCCGCGTCCGTCACCTTGGCCAGCACGTCCGCCGGTTCCGGAGGCACCTGCGGCACCTCGATGTCGTGATGGATGCGGCTATAGGGAAAACGCCCGGCCTGAACGTGGCGCGCGTAAGTGAGAACGGCTTCGGTGAGCTTGAGCTCCGCTTCTGCCAATACGTCGGGATTTTCTACGCCGTCGAAATTCGGCGTCTTGTAATCCCTCGGATCGAGCCCATCGGTATCGGCCGCGTTGAGCCTTGCCATCACGGCTTTGGCGCGGCTGGTGACGACACCTTTATCGATCCAGATGAGCGCACGTTTGCGGCTTTCATAGAACGCCTGGACGGCCGCGTGCTCTTTACGGTTGCTGAAAGTCCTGTCGGATTTGCCGGTGAGCAGATCCCAAACTTTCTCGGCGATGGGGCGATCGGCCGGATCGAGCGCCGCGAAAGGATCCGGCGGAGGCGCCTCCTCAACCGCCGTGACCGCGGGAGCTGATGCGGGCTCGCCCGCCGCTGCGGCCGGAATTGGCGAGGCCGTCGCGCCGGAAGCCGGCGAGGCCGCCGGCTCTCCGGCCGCCGCTGCGCCAGGAGGTGGCGAAACCGCGGGCTGCTGCTCGGGTGCCGGCGCTCCGGCGCTTGGCGCTCCGGCGCTTGGTCGAAGGGCGGGCTGATCGGAGCCGGAAACGGCGGCTGGCGGGGGCGCCTGATGCTCCTCCGCGAGCGGGGGAACGGCATTGTTGGCCGAAGCAGCCTCCGGCGCCTGGGCGGTTGCGGCGCCGGCGCCTGAGAGCGCAAGCGCCAAAACGGCTGTGCCCGCCAGGAGGCGATCGCAACGAAGGCCGCGCATCGACATTTTATATTTCCCCCATTCCCCACACGCGCCCTCGCTATTGAGGTCACGCGCAAAATCTACGCACCACCAACGCTACAACTGACTCGAAATCGGCCATCGAGGCAAGCAAGCTGGTCCCATCTTCACGTGCTTTTGCGTCTATTTTGCGTCCCGTGTTACCCGGCGACCACGCGCTGCGATCGCCAGTCATCCGCTTGCGGCATTGCAATACCGAGCGCATCGAGCTTTCGATACAGAGTTGAGCGGCCGATATGCAGCCGGCGGGCCACTTCCGACATCTGCCCGCGATAATGCGTAAGCGCGAATTTGATCGCCTCACGCTCCACCTCGTCGAGCGCACGCACCTCGCCCTGCCGATCGAGCAGCAGCAGTACACCCGGCGCCGCCAGGGCTGCGCGCTCGGCTGCGACGGCCGGCGGGTCGGAAAGGCCGGCGCCGGCAGACGGCGCCGTGGTACCCACGTCCATGACAGGCACTGTCTCGATCGTCGGCGCCACAGGAATCTGCGGCGCCAACGCGACGGCCGCGGCGATCTGAGGGAATTCCGGTATCCCGATCTCGTCTCCCTCGGCGAGCACGACCGCGCGAAAGACCGCATTTTCGAGCTGCCGCACATTGCCGGGCCACCGGTGCGCAATGAGCAGCGCCATGGCGTGATCGTCGACGCGGCGAATGCGCTTTCCTTCTTCGGCGGCGAAACGAATAACGAAATGACGCGTAAGCTCGGGGATGTCCTCCGGCCGGTCGGCAAGTGCCGGCACCGCAATGGGAAAGACATGGAGGCGATAAAACAAATCTTCCCGAAATCGGCCGCTCTTCACATCGGCAACAAGATCCCGGTTGGTCGCCGAAATCACCCGCACGTCGATCTTCGACGGCCTCTTGGCGCCGACCGGCTCGACCTCGCCCTCCTGGAGGGCGCGCAAGAGCTTGACCTGCGCGGCGGGAGGCAACTCGCCGACTTCGTCGAGAAACAGCGTTCCGCCGGAAGCCTCGACGAACTTGCCGCTGTGCCGCTCGGTCGCTCCGGTGAAGGCGCCCTTCTCGTGCCCGAAGAGAAGCGATTCGACGAGACTGTCGGGAATAGCCCCGCAATTAACCGGGACGAAAGGTCTCGCGCGCCGTTCCCCGGAGCCGTGGATGGCGCGCGCAATCAGCTCCTTGCCGACCCCCGAAGCACCTTCGATCAGCACCGGAATGTGTGAGGCGGCCGCTTTCTCGGCGTTGCGCAGCACGGCATGCATGCGCGCGCTCCGGGTAATGATGTCCTTGAAGGTGAGCGTGCCGGCGCGGCTGCGCTTCATCCGGTTAAGCTCGCCGGCAATGGCGCTTGCGGCCAGCGCATTGCGCAGCGAGACGGAGAGCCGTTCGGCGCCCACCGGCTTGACGACGAAGTCGTTGGCGCCCGCGCGCATTGCGCTCACAACGTTGTCGATCCCGCCGTGCACGGTTTGGACGATGACCGGCGTGCTCAATCCCGCGTCGCGCATTCTCGCCAGCACACCGAGGCCGTCGAGATCGGGCATTCCGAGGTCGAGCACGACGGCATCGATTTGCGCGCCGCCTTCGCCGAGCAGCATCGCCAGCGCCGCCTCGCCGCCGCCGGCAACGACGGCGTCGTAACCGGCGCGGCGAAGCATGTTGTCAAGAAGCCGCCGTTGCACGGGGTCGTCATCGACGATGAGAATGCGCTCGCTCATGCGGCTCGTAGCCCGTTCGATTTGTGCCGATTTGGGGCACTCTCGCGGGCGAGCCTTAAGGCGAGGTTAAGCGGAATTATGTAGCTGCCTCACCTGATGCCGAGCATCGATAGAATCCGCGTCAAAAAACTAGGCTTTTCGGGACTAGGCAGCTGCGGGTTGGCGGGAGTTGATGACAGAGCCGGATTTTGGGTATGGGTGGGCGCGCGTTTGGGAGATTCTTCTTGGCTGTGTCGGCCATGGATAAAGGGACCTATTGCTGCTCCCAAAACCGCAGCGCCTAACAGACTGGCACCTAAGGCAACGTTTCCCATTGCTGTGATGATTACCCCCGCAATCAATACCGCAATCAGGGCATAGAAACCAAGATGAAGGCCAAGACGCCGGTCCTGATATTCATAGTCCATAGCCTTGTCCAAGCGATCCTCTTGGCGCGACTGAGCCTGTTCAGCCATGGCCAGAATGCGAGCGCCGGCACCAGGGCAGGCATCTTCAAACGCTTTCAAATGGCGGGGATGGGGAAGCGGTCCGCTGTAATATTCTGATACCGATCTGATGACGCGCTCGACCACACGAGCGCGTGTTTCTTTGGTACCAACTTCAGGCCCAAGAGCGGCTTCAACGGATTTTCGAAGTTTTTCGTCTCCGACGGGATCAACCGGCCTTGGTCCATCTGGTGGGTTCGATTGCGCCTCCGATGGCATGGTTGAGGTCGTGGTCGGAGTCGTGGAACTTTTCGACGACGAGTCCACCTTTGGACTCGGGGCACTCCCCGACGACGATTCCGCCTTCTCGTTCATGGTCTACAGCAAAGTCGTGAATTGCTTCGTTGAGGCAATTTCCTACGGTATTCCAAGCATACCCAACGGTATCGAACCGCGCTAGATCAGCGTATCGGTATCGGTGAGTGAGATAGCTCTGAGGGCCGAACCCATTCACAAAACCATTCCAAAACGACCCCGAACAAACAACCTCCGTCAGCGGACGGTTGGTCACCGGGAGATTGCCCAACCGGATGAACGAGCCGTATCGCCTCTCAGTCTTTGCCACAGCACTCACCAGACAGCCCGAGGGGATGATGCGTCACGTCGGCTTTCTTGCCGATTAACGGAGTTCCAGGGGGATTGGTCCATAGCACACCATATCGTGGGGGCAGCCGCAAGCGGGTATGGGCTGCTTCGTCATGCCTCATCCAAGTGGACGGTACGGCATCCAACGGCTTCCAAGCACTGCACGAAAAATACGGCAGTAAACGTCCCTCGGCTGATTTTGTTCGAGATATTACGCTTGTTGTCGTTAATACCGAGAGCCGCCAGCCTTTCGGAAAGATCGGCATAGCTGAGGTTTCGGCGCCTAAGCTCGGCTTTCAGCAGCCCCTTCGTCTTTGCTTGCCAATCCCTTGGCGTCGCCTTGCTGGGCATGCGGGAGTCCTCAGAATCAGCGGTCAGCGTCATCATATATGATGACTTTTTTATTGAAAATAGGTAATGTTGCACTAGATTCGATGATGACAATCACCGGATTTGGTGCCTTCGTAGCTCAGCATTTCCTTCTTTCCGCAGCCGCCCGGATGCTCTGCCTGAGCGCCGTGGCGCGCATGTCGGATGAGGAATTGCACGCCACGTTCCAACGCATCCGTTGGCCAACAATACGGGGAGCCTTACTGCCCGCGTTGCGGCTGCGTCGATGCCCGTAAGGTGGCCACCCGGCCGATGTGGAAATGGGTCGGTTGCAAGCACCAATTCTCCGTCACCCCTGGATCGATCTTCGCGGACCGCAAGCGACCGATCCGCGATTACCTCTTGGCAATCGCGATCTTCGCCAACGGCGCCATATCGATGCGGCGATCCGACTGTTCGATCCAACCACAGACATTGACGACATCAAGCCCCGATTGCCACCCCGGTTTCAGGCGTTCAAGGGCGAACTCCAAAGGCTGGTATTCAATGCACTACGGGACGCGACGGCACCGATTCCAGTTTCAGATCTGACATTGCTTGTCGCAGCCGGTCGCGCAATCAATCGCGACGATAAGCCCTTCATGCGCATCCTCACGCCCCGGGGTTGGCGCCTGCCCGCGGAAATCTCCGCAAACAAGAGCTTGTGAGAATGACGCGACCGCCTGGCAGTCTCGGGCTTTGGGAGATCGCGAAATAATCACAAGAGTCTTTGACTCTTGGAATTTATCAGAGGCATGAATCCACTCGGTGATTCTCGCCTGAACCTCCAGACTCGGACCCAAAGTGGCACGGCACCCCGAACTGGCGGGGCGCTAGGTCGCTCCGGGAAAGGAGGGAATCGGCATGAAGCCACCGGACTACCGGATGGCCACCGACAAAGCAGTATTCGTGCGCGAATATCTGCGATGTCGGTTAGGCCGCTGGGAATGCGTTCGCGCGCACTCCCGAAAGCCTCGCCGTAAGAAGCGAGGGTAGTTCTCTGCCCCAACTTGGGCGGCCCTTTCGGGCCGCCCCTTTTTGTGCTGGACGAATCATGGCTACAACCTATGGGGAGTCCATGTCCATACACTCGCGCTAGAAATGTACAGAACCGAATCGCATAGGTTGCACCTCTGGGGGAAATTCCCTCAGGGTACTGAACACTGCCGAACCTCGAATCGCGGGGTGATACTGCTACATAATTCCGAGGTTAAGCCGCGCGGAGATGTGGTTTGACATCGAGCCCAAACAGCGGGGCGAGGTCGCGCCGAACCGCGGCGGGCTCCTCTCGGATGCTTGGATGAAGGCCTTGACGGGCGCACCCGGAACACGCCGGCCCTTCGACCATTGAAATATCCGAACGCCGGCCCCTTTGTACTACATGATGCACGGCTCGGTCCTCCGGCTGGTGTCGGCCTGGGCCAGCCGTTGCGCGAGCGGCAAGGCCTCGTCCCACAACCTGGCATTGAGTCGCAGGCCGGTATGGCTTTGCGACTCGGCCGACGCGAGCCAGAGCAGGGGCGGGACCATGACCGCGGCATCCAGGAACTGCCGTCCCGGCGTGGGCGCCCCGGCCACATCCGCCGCCGTATCCACCGCACCGCCCGGAAGGAGAACGTTGGCGGTCACGCCGGTGCCTGCGAGTTCGTCGGCCCAAATCCGCGTCATTGCCTCGATGAAGGCCTTGGACGGTCCGTAAGGGGAATACCGGGCGCGAACCATCGTCGCCGCCCCGGTCGAGATATTCACGATACGCCCGACGCCCCGCGCCAGCATCCCAGGCACGAGGAGCGTCGTGAGCAGAACGCTGCCATCGATATTGGTGCGCACCATGGCATGCCAGGAACCAACGTCCGCTTCGAAGAAGCGTGGACCTGCTCCAGCCATCGGGATGGCCGCATTGTTGACCAGCATGTCGACCGGACCGAAGCCAGCTGCCTCACCGGCCAGGCGGCGGCAGTCTTCGATGGACCGCAGATCGCCGAACCGCATGGCGATCCGCTCGCCTGCCGGAAGCGACGCCGCGCGTGCCAGGGTTTCATCGGATTGCGCGCTGACGCGCGACGCGATGGCAGTAACGCGCGCGCCGGCTCTCAGGAGCCCCAACACCATGGCGCGGCCAAGTCCGCGGCTTCCGCCCGTTACTACGACGTGCCGAAAATCGAGAGGTCCGCCAGGGTTTTTCTGCGAAGCAGCGCCGGCCGACGAGCAGTCCGTCATTCAGGCCGACGCCGCGGGTTCATAGAGCGTTACGATCTCGATGCAGTTGCCGTCCGGGTCGTGAAAGTAGGCATGCCGTCCGGGAAAGCTGCGGTGGTCCTTATCGGAATATTTCACCAGAGCGATGCCGCGTGCCCTCATGATCGCCATCGCCCGGTCAAACTCGTCGGCATCGACGATGAAGGCGTGATGGTGAGCATCCTCGCCGGGCAAGTTCGGATTGACATGATGCGGGATCGCCGCCAGCACGAAATAGGCTTCGCCGCATCGCATGAACGAATAGCGCTCGTTCGAACGCAGATGCCGGCAGCCTAGAACGTCGCCATAGAATTTTGCGGCAGCGATATGGTCGCGAACACCGATAGTGAAGTGCAGGATGCCCTTGGTCTTGATAGTATCGGTTGCCGATACCGGACGTTCCTGCGTGGCAAGATTGGACATGATCGGGCTCCTCGAGGCCAGTGTATGATAGTTTTCACCGCTGCGACGTGCGGGTCAACCTATCTCGCCGCATCGGCATTCACCGCCGCGCGTGCCTTTTCGACAATGTCGGGAGACAGAGAATAAACGCTCGCCAGCATCCGCTGCATCTCTTTGCCGCTGATCGGATCGATGGGTCCGAGGGTCCGTGCGGCTTCCTGCAAAAAGTCCTTGTCCGCCATGGTGGCGTCGAAGGCGGTCCGCAATGCCGCGACTCTCTCGGCCGGCACGCCCGGAGCCAGAAAGTACGGACGGCCAAGCGCCTTCATCTTGAGCAACAAACCGACAATCTCCCGCTCTTCGGCGGTGCGGGTGAGATCGAGCAGCGAGGGGACGTCGCCGAGGGCCGGAATCTTCTCCAGACTGAGCTGCATCAGCAGCCGGACCTTCTTGTCGCGGATCCAGTCCGGATGCCGTGTTTCGATATCGGACCAGGACCAGTTGGCCACGCCCTGCACCTCGCCCCGCTCCATCGCAAGAACGATTGGGACCTGCCCCGGATAGCCGCTGACGATTTTCAACTTGGTGCCGAGGAACAGATTCATGACTCGCGCAAAAAGCTCCGTGTCCGTTGTCGGTCCGTTTCCGCCGACCACCATTTCTTTGGTTTTGAGATCCTCTACAGAGCCAAACGGCGTCGTGTGCCAGGCGACGAACACGCCCGGTTCCTTTGTCGAACTGCCGAGCCACTGCAGCCTGCTCAGATCAAAGTGCACACCGGGAGTCTTGAACAGAAACTGAAACGGCACCGGCCGCTGCACGGCCGCGATCACGGTGCCGTCGTGCGGCGAGATATCGTAGACGTAATTGGCTGCAAGCAGCGAACTCGCGCCGGGCTTGTTCTGGACGACAACCTGGGGATTGCCAGGGATATGATGGCCGATGACCCGCGCCAGCGCGCGGGCCGTGAGATCATAGCCGCCGCCGGCATCCGAGCCGACGATGATACTGATGGTCTTGCCGCGATAGAAGTCGCTCACAGGTTCGGCTTGCAGCGTGGCCGTGCCCGCAACGGCGACCAGGATGGGGACGGCAAAAAACCGGCCGACGCGCTTGTGCATGAATTTGCGCCCTGATGAGAGTCCGCCGGACAGCTTACTTGGAGTCCAGGACAGGCGGAAGGCCGCGGCCGCCCGGAGGGGAAGCGATAGCGTCGGATGAGTTTGCCATATCGGCAAGACGACACCGGAGTTCCTGATCGGCGAGATACCCGGCAGCACCTACCGTGGATCCGACCGTCCGCCTGCGTTGATGCTCTCAGCTTCCGCCCATTTCGCAGTGATCTCTTTGGCGAGATCGCGTATGCGAATGCCCGCAAGATCGGTCCTTGACTGATCTTCAGCCAAATCGCCGATCTGTTTCATCAGGCAACGATACCCCTCATCGCGGCCGCGTATCCGTTTCGCCCTTATGTCATCCTCATTCGGGCTGGAGGCCAAGGCCTGGCGCAGATGCAAGTAGGCGGGCAGCTCGTTTGAAAGCGCGGCAAGCACCGCCTGCCGGCGCAAGTCTTTGTCGTCGATCAGCTGCATCAACGCGTGGCGTCCGCTTTCAAACGCAAGGAAGGCCATGTAGATGACGTTAGCCAGCCACGCTTTATACTGCTCACATCGGTCTGTAGAAGAGTCTGCACCATGGTCTGGAGTCGCCACATTTGACAACGTGTCCTGCATAGCTTTGAAGTAGACGTAGAACTCGGTCACCCAATTCACCGAATTTCCGTCCAGTATTTCGAGGTCTTTCGAATTGTTATGGAATATGACGAAATAGTCTTGAGTCGGGCGCCCTCGGAGAGGCCGCGCGCCAGGCTTATTGTACTCATCGATAAGATGCGGAATGAAATCGACCACTCGGGCAATCCGACAGAGAGTCAGTATTTCAGAAGCGAAAATGTCGGCAGCGCCAAATCGAAGATTGGCCGACTGAAAGGCCCAGGCCACAGCCGCAAAACCGGAGAGCAGGAGAGCCGCCACAAGTTCGCCATTGCTGATGCTCTCTTTGTAAATGACCCAGATAACGAAGACCAAGAATACCAGAGCCAGGATCGCGATCACAAACAAGTCTCGGCAATGCACCGAAGTGCCGAAGCGCCGCAGGTCGGTTGTCCACTTGATTTTTGGCCTGGACCAGTCTGGCAGGCCTGATGTTCCTATAACTGATTCGGGCGTCACTTCGCGGTAGAGCGGCGTGCCGGGGGCGCTCTCCTGCCTTATCCATTGCGTTCCCGGTTTCAGAGCTCTCGAGAGTGGCTGCATTTATTCCTCCTGCAGTTGCGCGGGGCGATAGTCGTCGCCAAGCGATCGCGCCCGACATTCGGCACTCGAAGATATAAACCACGTCCACCAGCTCCCCGCGCGGCCTCACCCGCCAAGGATCGACAACTAATCAGGCCCCATTAGTCGCGCAAATGAATCGATCGGTTCCGCTGACAATGCATTCCCAATTTTGTTGTAATCCGGAGAACCAATCGCGCGTGTCTCCGGACTAATGGCGAGCGTGGACGCGGGCTCAAACGCCGAGGCCCGAACGTTCACACCCATTAAATCCGAGGAGGCGAAAAATGCTGGATATCATCACCCGGGCCGCGGGCTTCGGGCAATCGGACCCGGCCGATCAGCCGTTTCTCGACGCGACTGCCTACGGCGCCGGCCCGGACGATTCGATCACCGACACGAGCGAAAACGCCGCGGTCACGCATCACCTGGTAACGCTGGATGGGCTGCCAATCCCATACACGGCGACCGCCGGACACCTGGTCGCGGTGGACCCGTCGAGCTCGAAACCGGCAGCCAAGTTCTTCTACGTCGCGTTCACTGCCGACGGCCAGAGCCCGGCGACTCGTCCGGTGACCTTCTTCTACAATGGCGGGCCCGGCTCCTCGGCCGTGTTCCTGATGCTCGGCTCCTTCGCGCCCAGGCGCATCAAGACCAGCATGCCCGGATTTACCCCGCCGCCCCCCTACCGAATGGAAGACAACCCCGACAGCCTCATCGATTTCAGCGATCTCGTTTATATCAACCCGGTCGGCACCGGCTATTCCGCGGCGATCGCGCCTTGGAAAAATCGGGATTTCTGGGGCGTCGATCAAGACGCGCTCTCGATCAAACAGTTCATCAAGCGCTACCTGACCGCGTTCAACCGCTGGAATTCTCCCAAGTTCCTGTTCGGTGAATCCTATGGGACGGCCCGCACTTGCGTGCTCGCCTGGATGCTGCACGAAGATGGGATCGATCTCAACGGCGTGACGCTGCAGTCGAGCGTGCTCGATTACCCGGCGAACTTCAGCAACGCGCCGGGCCTGATGCCGACCTTCGCCGCCGACGCATGGTACCATGGCAGGCTCGGCATCGATCCGCGGCCACCGAACCTGGCGGCCTTCATGGATACGGTGACGGCGTTTTCCCAGACCGCCTATGCCCAGGCGCTCGCGGCATTCCCGAACGCGGACCCAACCGCCGTGGGAACGCTGAGCCAATATCTCGGACTCCCGCCGGACGTGCTCACCGCCTGGAATCTCAACGTGGAGGCTTCCGATCGCATAGGCCACTCGGCGTTCCTGATCAACTTGCTGCAGGATCAAGGGGTCGCATTGGGGGCCTATGACGGGCGTGTGAAAGGGATCGATACGGGAATTGCGGCCATCGTTTCTCCCGACGGCGGCATGAACGATCCGACCATGGCTGCGGTCGGCGGCGTCTACACCGCCATGTGGAACAGCTATCTCAACAACGACCTGAAGTTCACTTCGACGTCCAACTTCGTCGACCTCAACGACCAGGCATTCCAGTACTGGGATTTCAGACACAAGGACCCGACCGGGTCAGTCCAGCTTCCCGACGGCCAGGGCAATCCCACGCTCTATACGGCGGGCGATCTCGCCGCCACGATGGCGGCGAATCCCTATCTGATGGTGCTGTCCGCCAACGGTTACTACGATTCCGTCACTCCGTTCTTCCAGACGAAGCTGACGCTCGACGCAATGCCGCTCCAGGACGGCAATATCCGCGCCAATCTGACGATCCGCAACTATCCCTCCGGTCACATGATCTACCTCGACGGAGATTCGCGCACGGCCATGAAGGGCGACCTCGCCTCCATGTACACCGCCGCGGTCACCGGCGTCGCAGCGCGCAGGCGTGCGGCGGCGATGCTGGCGCGGACGCTTCCCGACACCGTTCATCCCTATTTCAAGCTGCCGGAGCGCAGCCCGACAGAACTGCGGGCGGCCGCGGCGGGGCTGGGCGCGTGGGATGTTCGAGACCTCTGCGCCGCCTATTCCTGGCCGAAGAGCCTCGTCGGAGGCGGCACAATCGGCATCATCGAGCTTGGCGGCGGCTGGGTCGGAAGCGATATCGATTCCTTCTTCCAGGCATCGGGTCTTCCGCGCCCCTACATCGAGGATGTGCCGATCGGCGCCGGGCGCAACAATCCAAACCAGCATGTCAACGACCCGCGAGATCCCGATATCGAGGTCGCAATGGACATCCAAATCGCCGCTGCCGCCTACAGCATCGCCACCGGAAAGCCAGCCAATGTCCGCCTTTATTGGGCCGACGGCACGGATTGGGGAGCGATGGCCACAGCCATCACGGCGGCGGCGGCGGACGGCTGCGACGTCTGTTCGATCTCCTGGGGCTCGGACGAAGCCAATTGGCAGGAGGCAGGCCGCAACAGCGGGCTCGATTACGCGAAACGGCTCAACGCGGCCGCCCAGGCGGCGGCAAACTCCGGCATGATGGTATTTGCCGCGTCCGGCGACAACAACTCTTCGGACGGCGGGCCCGATCCGGTTAATGTCGATCTGCCTTCGTCGAGTCCGTTCGTGGTGGGGTGCGGCGGGACGACGATGACTGCGGACGGCGAGACGGTGTGGAACGACAATCCCGGCGATCCCGATGGAAACGGGACGGGCGGCGGCTTCTCACGGCTGTTCACACCCATGCCGGCATGGCAGACCGGCGCGCCGCATGGCCGCGGCAGGATGGTCCCCGACGTGGCTGGCAATGCCGACCCGGACACCGGGTACAAACTCTACGTCCACGGCAAGCCGACGGTGGCCGGCGGCACCAGCGCCGTGGCGCCTCTCTATGCTGGGCTGTTTGCTGCATTCGGCCGCAAGCTCGGCTTCGTGACCCCGCAACTGTGGTCGAACCAGACCTGCTTTAATGACATTATCAAAGGCGACAACGGGTTTTATCGAGCCCGTCTCGGCCCCGATCCGTGCACCGGACTGGGTTCGCCGATTGCGAACAGGCTTGCGCAGCTGTTCAACGCGGAAGAACAGCAGGAGCATGTGGCACTCGCCCCGGAAAAACCAACGCCGGCAGAGAGTTCGTACGGGATACATCGAGCTGCGCATGAGCGGCGGGGCCACCGCCGGAAGGTCGATGCGTAGATCGGCTGCCCGACTATTCGATGCTCTCGCCCGGCCTCTATGGCCGGGCGAGATCGTTGTGGACGACTCGCCGTTGTCGCAAAGTGAAATCCTGGCTGACGTTCCTATTGTGGGTTATGGAGCTTTTCCGAAAACTGGTTTGGTCTCTCTCGATCCGAAGAAACAGCGCTGGGCTGTCGACGAGACCGTGTTCTACGAGGCAGCGGGAGCCGATGTCGATTTCCAGAATCGGGTCGCGTAAAGCTTGGAGAGTTTTATAGTCAAAAGGTTTCATACAAGTCACTGAGGCCGACCATTGTCGGAACAGGGATCCTGGATTCTGAATTCAGCTGGACGATTTCGGATGAAATGCTGGACATCTTCTAGTTTAGATCTCGAAATGATCGTCACCGCTCGCACAAATTCCAGCTATTGGGGATTTGTGCAGGGCAATGTGGTGAGTACACGCCTGGTAAAATATTCTGCTAAGTTGGGGCGTTAAAGCATCGCTTTGAGCCACGCGCCCAGAATTTGGTACTAGTACATAATTGCGACATATCGCAGCTCATCCCGCGCGCCGTCGCGTTGGCACGCATGGACGGCTGCGCCTGTTTTCGAATGCGGCCGTCATCCGGCTCGCGGTGCGCCGGGCGAGCCCGCTACCGCAGCGAGATTAGCAGCCCGTTGAGGTCGGCGGCGACGATCAGCCCGGCCTGCCGCCCCGACAGCGTGAGCACCGCGCCGTTCTGATTAGCCAGCACGATCGCACCCGCGCCGGCACCAACCGCGGCGCCAGCGCCAGCCGCACCGTAGACGCCATTCACATCGGACGCCGTTCGGATATTGCTGACGGTGCCGACGAAATCGGTCGCCGAGGCGCCAAAGGTAAAACCATAGCTCACCCCGCCAATCGCCAGTCGATAACGGCGGCCGTGGAATAACAGTGTGCCGCTGCCGCCAGAGCCACCGACGACAAAGCCGGCCTTGATCACGTTGAAGCGGATGGCGCCGCTGTCGGCGAAAGCGGCAGTCGCCAGCCCCCCGCCGGTTACAGCCAAAGCAATCAGCGCGGCACGAATCGCCGATGATAATCGCATGGGCGGTCCTCCCTGGATGAACCCGATATGACGTCCGACGCGAGGTCACGACAACGAGGGACATAGATGCGACGATCATGCCGCCGGTGTGGCGAGGCTTACAATATGTGGGCACAATTTGTGGGCAACGGAGCTGTTCCCTGGCCGCCGGTCCGCGCGCGCCCGGCAAGCCGGCTGCCGGCGTCGCCGCAATCGGGAGCGCACGCCGAATCAATCTCGATCGTGATCAGCGTGCGCTTCGGCACGTTGCGCCAGGCGATCGTAGTCTTCTGCAATCCGCAGAGCCGTCGCGCGACATTTTTCACTGAGCATCTCATCCGCAGCGGTCCTTAGTTCCTCCGCACAGAACCGCCAGTGCTTGGCGTCATCCAGTTGCGACACCATGTTTTCCTCCCCCGGCACGGACAGTTCGCGACGCGCTTCCAAGAATCATCCGGCGACAAACGCGTTAGGCCAAAGGAGGCCGGACAGCAATTCAAATTTTCCGTTCTTCACCGGTGGATTTTTACATTTTTTGAAGAGCGAAAGAGTTTGTCGCCGTCACAGCCCGCGCCCACTTCATCGGCAGGGGAGGAGCATGAGCAAGTTCCACGCAGCCGCCGAGCGTAAGCCCGGAGAATGCACGCCACGAGAGCAGCTTATTGCGCGAGCGCCTGTCGCTTCTTCTCGAATGCGGCCTCCTTGTCGCGCAATTCCTTGACTTGCGATCCATAGTCGCGCGCAGCCTGGGCAAAGCCGTTGGCCCGCTCGGTCGGATTCTTGCTCATCAGCGACTGCACGAAGCCTTCGATGTCCTTGTATTCGTCGGAATAAAGCAAAGAATTCGCTTTGGAGGCCCACTCGTTCCGCTCGTCGCTGCGCGGCGGCGCAGCCTTGCCGGCGGCAACAGCCCGCTTGGCCCAGCGCACCGCATAGGTGCGCGCCCGCTGGTCGGATAGTTCCGCGGCGAGCGTCTCCGCCCGCGCCAAGGTCGGTTTGCCGAGGTCGGGTTCGAGCGCATTTTGTCCCGCGCCCGTCGATGCCGCCAGGTCAACGCGGAGCGATATGTCCGAAACCTGTTCTGCAAGGCTGGCCCCAACGAAATAAGCGAGCTGCGCGAAATAGGCGGCTTGCGAACCCTTGTCGCTGCGAGAGGCCAGAAGCCGGCCGAGGTCGACAAACGTATAGGCGCGCGTTGCCTTGTTCTCGATCATGCCGATGTCGGCGAGCGCGGCTTCGGGACCGGCTTGGCGCGCCTCTACCAGAAGCAACAGCCGCCGCGCCTCGTCGCGGAGGCCGGGATGCGCAATCTTGCCGATGAGTTCGCGCGCGGGGTCGGTGTCGTGCTTGCCGAGTTGCAGCCGGAAGATCTTCATGATGTCTGCATCGAGCAGCGCCGACGGCGGCGCCGATTTGATCAGCGTGATCGCATCGGCCACGCGAGAGCTGTAAACACGCGAACTGATCAAGGATTGCACGGCGCGGGCGCGCCAGTACGAGTCGCTGATGGCCAGCACTCGCTTATTGACCTCTCCGGATTCTTTGGCCGAGTCGCCGACGATCGCAAGTTGGTAATCGGTCCATGCGGCGAGGTCGGGTCGATTCACCCCCAATATTTCGAGCGAGCGCGCAAACAATTTGCGCGCCGCATCTGTATCGCCCAGCCGCGCGTATGTGCTGGCGGCGGAGCGCAGGTAAGACGAGCGCGTGGGGACGGCTGGAATCGCCGGGATCAATTCGATCGACTTGGCAAGATTCGCGCGCCCCAGGTCCGGCTTGCCGGCGGTGATATAGTGCCCCGCAATCGACTGCAGGTCCGAGACCTTTGTCGCCGGGTCCGCGATGTCGTTGATCATTTCAAGCGCGCGGGTGAGCGCCACCACGGCCGCATCGGGCCGCTCCGCATTCTCGAACCCGTAGGCCGCATAGAGCAACACCGAGACCTTGTTTTCCGGAAGCGGCGCGGCCGCAATCAATTTGTCCAGCCGAGCCGTGTCGCCCAGGATGGCGAGCTGGCGCGCAAAAAAGAGCGCTCGGTAGCCCCATCGATCCGAGCTTGAGAGGCGGGCGAGGGCGGCTTCCTGCGGCGCCAGCAGCGCAGTGGCTCGTTCCCGCTGCTTCGCTTTCAACAGTTCCTCAATTAGCGTGTAGCGTGCATCGACTTCGCTGTTGAGGCCATTGGCCTTGGCCACCTCGGCAATGTAAGCCTCGGCATTCTTGTCGCCGGCGCGCGCCGCGAGCGAGGCCATGCTCGCGAAGTAGCCGGTATTGCCGATTTCGTTTGCGGTCGCCTTCGCGCGCTCGAGCGCATTCAGCGCGATCTCGAATCGGCCGCGGGACACCGCCTCATTGCCGATATCGATGAACAGGCTGATTCGACTGGTCGCGGATTTGACTGCCGGCACCAGATCCAGCGCGCGCTCGAGGTCCGGCAATAGCTTTGCGATCTGGGCGGCCTCGTTCTGTCGCGAGTCTCTCGACGATTCATCTTTTATTCCTGCAATGGCGTCGACGAACTGCTGGAAAATTCGCTCAGCCGCGGCCGCGTCGCCGAACTCCATCAGCCAGGCAATGGCGGCTTTCACCGTCTGGTCGGAATAGGAATTGATCTGTGGGAAGCCGGCGAGATCCAACGCCGATTCGATGGCGCCGTCTTGCGCCAATTTGCTCGTGGCAGACGCGGTCTCGCTGTCGCTGCGCGCTTGCGCCAAGAGCCGGCTGATGGCGAGCCGCGTCGGCACCAGCGTCTTGCCCATGATGGGCCGCGTGACCGGCTTCGGCGAATATAATGCGGATTGCAGCTTACTGATTCGGGCGTCCTGCGCCGGGATCTCAAGCGCTTCGGCGGCGCACGCCGCGCCGATCGAGGAATTTTCGGCGCTTACCGCCGATGACTCGTCGGCCAGAACCGATCCATAGGCAAGATACGAACTGATGTTGTTACAAGTGTCCGCGCGCTCGACGGGTGTCTTGAGCTCGGAGAACTGGGCGATCGCGCGCTCGACGATCGGCTTTGCGGCGGCACGTCCGGCGATCGGCTCGATCGTGGACGCTATCGAGAACAGGGTGCGGATGCGCGACGGGATTTCGGCGATGCGGAATGCGCTTCTTACGGCGTTTTCGATCTCGTAGGCGGAGGCCTGGCGCGAGGCGAGGGAGCCAAAATAGCTGTTCGATTCAGAGGACGGGGCGCCGAATTTCTGCTCCAGATCGGCGGCTTCCTTGCGCATGTCCGCCGACAGCATCTTCCCGGCGATCTCGGCGTAGAGCCGACCGGAAACGCTCGGCTCGTTGGCGAGCGCCATGGCGCCGCTCCAGTCTTTGGCCGAGGCCCTGGCCGAGATGAGACTCGATAACATATTCATTCGGTCCGATACATCTTCGAGCCGTGCCGCCATGGCCAGCGCTTGCGAGTCCTGATGGTTGGCTGCGTAGAATTTGATCAGTCCCTTGATGATGTTGTTCTTTGGATAGCCGCCTGGAAGGGCGGGCAAGGCCGCGGCAAGCTCATTCATGATCCCGACTTGCGGGTCCAAATCGGCGAGCGGACCCAGCGCCGAAGCACGATTGCCGGCGGCGCTCATCTGGTTGGCAAGCTTGAAGACTTCCACCGCTGCGCCCTTGGCCGCAGGAAAATTCTTAACTGCCGCGAAGGCCTTGGCCAAGTTGACGAATGCACCGGCCGTATAATCGAGCGGATACTGCTTCTGGTCGGGCTTGGCGATCTTGCCGATCGTTGCGGCGAGTGCGTCCAATATCCGGCGACTCATCGCCGGGTCGCCGACGGTGACATAGGCATTGGAAAAGTCGCGGCGGACGACCGTGTAGTTGAACGCGTCGCTCGGGTCAAAAGCGGCCTTGGCGAGGCCCACTGCGCCAAGGTCGAGCACCCGCTTGGCCGCCGCAAGATCTTTTTTCTCCAGATAAGCGTTGGCGATGGCGAGAGCGGCCTTGGCGTGGGCGCCCGGCCACGGTTCCTGCCCAAGACTCGCTTCGGCTTCGGGCAATTGTTTGCGTTTGACGAACTCTTCGGCTCGTTTCAGGGCTTCGTCGGCTTGCCGTTTGCGAGCGTTTTCGATCGCTCCCGCCGCACTCTGATGCCAGAACGGATATCTCGGATCGCCCACCGACGGTAACAGCGCCTGCGCCTCGGCGATGTGCCCCGCATTAGCGAGTCCTCCCAGCAGATGCCATCTCGCGACCATCAACTGAAAAGCATCGTCTTTGGCGTTATACAATTTGCTCCCATCAGCATAGAGGCGCTTGGCGATATCGGGTTCGCTCACGTCGCTCGCCGCTTCGAGCACGGAGAAAAGGTACACCCGGCGACTCGCCTGATCGAGCGAATTTGCAGCGCTTATGGCCATGTTCAGGGCGGAGCGTACGGCGTTTCTGTCGCCCAATTGCGACTGGCCCCTGGCGACGTAGTCGTAGGCATTAACCCGGTCAGGGCCGGTGCTCTGTGCCGCGTAATTCAGAGCTTCAGCGGGGCGTTTTGCATTGCTTAATGTGTATGCCATATCGGCGAGGGCCTTTGGACGCTTGCTTGGCGCAACGCGCCCCAGCGCGTCGTTGGCGGCGGCGAGGTTGCCCTGCTCCGCAAGCGCCTGAGCAACTTTGCCGTACGGATCGTCGCCATTAGGGTTGGACGCACGCGCGCTGGATGCGGTCGAGAACGCGCCGGAAAGATTGCCGAGCAAAGCTTGTGCGATCGCGATATTGATCAGCACGCCACCGCGTTCCGCCGCCGCAATGCCGGAGGTCGCGGAAAGCGCCTTGTCGATGAATCCATTGGCCAGCGACAGCGCACGCTGCTCGAGTGCGGCGATCTTGGCTTTGATCTCTTCGCTGTCTGGCGCATCCGGCCGCGCCGCCAGATAGTCGCGATACAAGGCGATTCCGATCAGGTCGCGCCCGCCGCGGCGGTCATTGAAGTCGGCAAACGCGCGGATGACCTCTTGCGAGTTCGAGCTCTTGTCGGAGGCGATCTTGAGCTGCTGTTCGGCGACCAGCCACTGCTGCTGTTGAATGGCGGTGGTAGCGCGGGTGAGTGCTTCGCGCGCGTCTTCCGATATTTCCTGAGCGGAGAGGCGGCCGCCCCCCGCCGTCAGCAACAACCAGGCGACGATCGCCAAGCATCCGAGCCCGCATAGCCTTGATGCGTAGGGTGGGCAAAATCGCGTCGCACGGCCTGACAGCGTGGGCAACGGCGCGTGGCGCGATTTTGCCCACGCTGTCGGCACCGGAGAAGGCGCCGTTGCCCACCCTACAGCGTTCCTCTGACGCCGTGCCGCGAGCGCACAGGTCGTGGTGAAAAACGCGATGCTCGTGCGTGCCATCATTGCCCTGCCATCGCTTGCGCCTTGGACAAAGCCGCGACGGCCTCGGACTTGTGCGGGCTCGACGGGAATTGCTCGACGAATCTTTTCAACTGGTCGGCATCGGCGACGCCGCGCAGCAGATTCCAGGCGATTTCGTCGGGTGCCAGGCGTCGCGAGGGATCCGGCGCCTTGCCCGGCTGTGCCGGCAACAACGGCACCGATGCGGCGGCCGCCAATGCGACGGACGATGCCGGAGCTGGCGCGCTTACGGCAGTCTCCGGCGCGGCCACGCTGCCGCTCGCAGTCGATCCCGACGAGCCGCAAAGCACGCGGAAGCTGCCGCAGGCCAGTCCGGCCCAGCGGTGGTAATCGGTTGCACCATACGCGCTGAGACCCGCGACGATCAGCAGACTGGCGGCGATTCCCCAAGTCCTGCCGCTACGCCGCAACGAGAATGTCCGCCGCAGCCGAATCGATCCACCGCGCCCCGCAAGCGCATCGCGGACCTGCTGCGCCGAAGCCGGACGATCGCCCTCCTCGATCGCCAGCATCCAATCGATCGCCTGCAAAAGGGATGAACTGTACTTGCCGCGCGCTGCCTTGACGGCGGGAACGAGCACGTCGCTGCGGATGCGACGGAGCGAATCCGGGGGCGCCGAACCGGTCACACAGCGGTAGGCGATCGCGCCGAGCGCATAGATGTCGGTCCATGGCCCCTGCTGGCCGCCGACGCCGTATTGCTCGGGCGGCGAATAGCCGGGGGCCGCGATGGCGGTAACGCTGCGGCTGTGACGCTGCTTGAAATCGCGGGCAGCGCCGAAATCGATCAGCACCGGGCTGCCGTCGTCACGAATGATGATGTTGCTCGGTTTGAGGTCGCGATGCAGGATCGCATGCGCATGAATCGCATCCAATCCGTCCAACACACCGAGCAGGATCGCGCGCAGCTCGTCTTCCGGTAGAGAGCCGGCGCCGAGGTGCTTGGCCAAGGTTTGGCCGCGTTCGTAATCGAGGACGATGTAGCCGGTCTCGTGCATTTCGAAAAACCGGCGCACATGCACGATGTTGGAGTGACGAAAGCGGGTGATGAGACGGGCCTCGCCAATGAAGGCTTCGAGCCCGGCTTGGAAGTCCACCCGATCTCCCTCGGACTTGGGCCGCACCGTCACGGTGGAGACGCGGCCGGCGAGTTCGTTCGGGAAAAACTCCTTGATTGCGACGACTTCCCGCAACGCCGTATCGAGGGCGCCGTAGGTAATGCCGAAGCCGCCGTGACCGAGCACCGATTCGATCTGAAACTCGTGCAGCCTGGCGCCTTTGGGCAGCGCAAAGTGATGGCCGCCCTGCACGGATCGGACCTGAGAAAATCTCTCGTTCACGGCTCCCCCCACCGGCCATTACCACCCAGGTCCCAGTTCCACCATAAAATGGCCGCGAGAAGGCAGACAAATCCGGACCCGAAAATCCTACCGTGCAACCTGGGGGCAGTACGTTATGGCGCGATGGCTATCGCGGTTTCGTGGGCAGTCTGACGGCGTGCCGGGTGGAGATGACCTCCGATCTCGTGCCGGCTCGGCGCCGAATCGTGCTGCGGCGACTCCATCCGGTCCGGCGCCTCAATCTGCCGCGCGCAATCGCGACGAGGACGCGAGCACGGTCAGACTGGCTCGGGCGTCGTCCGCAAAACTGGCGTGGCCCGCGCGTGACGGCGCCAAAAATCCGGCTGCGTCCGGCGAGCCGCGGCGGCGTGCGCAGTCGGCGTTCAACGCGCCCGATCCGCACGAGGAGCCGACGCGCCTCGTCGATTCCCGTGCTGCGGCGCCGGTATACAAGACGAGCGATGATGTCGATGCCGAGGACATGGGGCCGACTTCGACCTCCAAGGGCGGTCCCATCTCGCGGCGATTGCCGCAGGCGAGCCGAACCCCGATGGCCAAGCGCGGATGGGACGAGCCTGGCGAGCCCGCCGACGATACGACGCGGCTGGTCACAGCCGCGGATACCGCCGAGGACGACCCTGTCGTCGGCTGGCTGGTGGTGATCGACGGTCCCGGCCGAGGCCGCTCGCTCGAAATCGGTACCGGGGCTAATCCAATCGGCCGCGCGCCGGGGCAAAAGCTTTGCCTCAATTTCGGCGACACACGTATTTCGCGCGAACGCCACGCGGTCGTCGTTTACGACCCGGTATCGCGGCGGTTTTTTCTGCAGAACGGGCCGGTGCGCAATTTGACCTATCGAGGCAGCGAGGTAGTGCTGGAGCCGGTCGAGCTTCGTCACGGCGACACGATCACGGTCGGCGGCACTCGCCTGCATTTCGTTGCGTATTGCGGCGCTGATTTCGGTTGGTCCTGATGGCGAGCGCGTCGTCGGAAACCGTGCCGGCGGCCGCGCCGGTATTCGGCGCGGCAATCCAGGGAGGCCGCGCGGAGCAGCAGGACAGCTTCCGCTCGGTGTGGCTGAGCGGAGAAAACGCTTGGCTGCTGATTGTCGCCGATGGAATGGGCGGCCATGCGGCCGGAGCGGTCGCCAGCCGGATTGCCGCCGACACCTTCGTTTCCGCCTTCACCGCAAAACGTGAGGCCGGCGCGTCGCTCGAACAGGCGCTGGAAGAAGCCCTCGAGGACGCAAACCAGCAGATCGCCCGCGCCCAGGAGGAAGCACCCGAAACCGCCGGCATGGGCACCACATTGGTGGCGGCCTATGTGTCGCCCCAAGGGGTGGCGTGGATCAGCGTCGGCGATTCGCCGCTGTGGCTCATTCGCAAGGGCACGATCGAGCGCATGAACGAAGATCACTCGTTTCGGCCCGCGGTGGCCAAAGGCGCCAAGGCCAGCGCCAATGTCCTGCAATCGGCGTTGAACGGCGATGAGATCGCGCTGATCGATTTACAGCCCAAGCCAAGGCGCCTGCGCACAGACGACGTCGTGATCATGGCTTCCGACGGCCTGCTGACCTTGACCGAGCGAGAGATCGCAAGCTGCGTCGTCAAGAGTGCGCACGGCGATGCGGAAACGATTGCGCGCACGCTCCTGCAAGCGGTCGAACAACGGGCAGAACCGAATCAGGACAATTGCACGGTGCTGGTGGCTGCGGCAGCCGGTCCTGACATCGATGCACATTCGGCGACATCGAGCGTCTATGGCTTGATCGGTGCAGCTACCGTCATTCTCGCCGGAGTCGCCTCGATTGCCGGATATCTGTTTTGGCGCGCTCCATGACAGCAAAAGAGATCAACGCGTTTCTTGTCGGACGCAGCAAAGAATGTGACGTCGTGGTCGCCGATCCGAGCGTGTCGCGTCGGCACGCCGAGTTCCTGGTCAACGCCGTCAACGATCTCATGCTCGCGGATTGCGACAGCACGTTCGGCACCTTCATCCGCCGCGGCGACGCCTGGCAGCGGATAACGACCGCGCGCGTCGAAGTCAGCGACCAGGTTCGGCTCGGCCGATACCAAACCTCCATTAGGGCCCTGATGACCGCGTTGGCCGATCGTTTGCGCGACACGACAACGTCGGCGCCGGTACCGCAGCAGCCCGCGGCGACAGCAGTTTGCGGCCCGAATGCAGCGGCGGCTACTCGACCAGCGGGCGCTGCGCCGCCCGGCAAGGTCGTCGTCGAGCGGGACCCGGAAACAGGCGAAATCATCAGCCGCAAAGAGGGTAGATGATGCGACGCGCTTTCCTTTGCAGATGAGGTCAGGTCATGATCGTGGATTCGAAAAAGATGGCCGATCTCGAAGGCCGCCGCCGCTGGATCGCCCTCACATCCCTGGCGATCGGCTTGGCGTTCGTTGCGTTCCTGCATTTCACCTTGCCTGACGGCGCAGCCAAGGTGTTGCTCGACCGCGGCGGGATCGGTTACCCGCTGTCGGTGCAAAACTGCATCTGGATCGTCTTTGCCGTCGGCTGCGGGGAGCTGTTCGTTCGCTTCCGCTCCGGGCGCACCGAACAAACTCAGCTGCAAAAGCGCTTCCTGCCTGAGGACGAGCGGACGGTGCTGCAGGCGCAGGATCTCGGGCAGATCTACCGGATCGTGCACCAGAGCCCGAACTCGTTGCGTTGCTTCCTGCCGCGGCTCATTCAACGCACCATCCTGCAGTTTCAATCGAGCCGTTCGATCAACCAGGCAAGTGCGCTGCTCAACACCAGCGTCGAGATGTATCTGCACGAGGTCGATCTGCGCTACAACATGCTGCGCTATTTGACCTGGCTCATCCCCTCGCTCGGCTTCATCGGTACCGTGATCGGCATCGGACGAGCGCTCGCCTTTGCCGGCGATCCTGCCAACGCGCAAGACCCGTTATTGCTGAATGAGGTGACGCGCCGGCTGGCGATCTCCTTCGACGGCACGTTTCTGGCCCTCGTGCTTGCGGCACTGCTCGTGTTCTTGACCAATTTGGCCCAGTCGCGCGAGGAGCACGCGCTCAATCTCGCCGGTCAATATTGCCTCGATAATCTGGTCAACAGGCTTTACGTGGGCTCACCGGCCTGAGTCGGGCATATCCGATGCAAAGAGACACACATTCGACCGTTCTCGACGTTGCGGGCGAACGCCGGGCCGGAGGCACTCGGTGAGACGGCCCAATCGCAACATCGAGATCTTCAGCATGTCGGTGCTGGATCTATTTGCCGCGGCGCTGGGGGGCTTCATTCTTATCGCCGTCATTCTGTTTCCGAATTACATGAAGCAGCAGAAGACGGAGCAGCAGCTGCAGGCGGCGGAGCTGACTGTCAATCAATGCAAGCGCGCGGACAGCCAGGCACAGCAGACTTTCGCCAGCAAGGCGCGCGAGCTTGCGAGCTGCCAAGCGGCGCTCGCGACCACCTTTCTCCTGGTGGCGATCGAGTGGAACGCGTCCGGCAATTTCGACGTCGATCTCCATGTCTTCGATCCGGACGGCAATGAATTCTTCTGGGGACGGAGCAATCGCGACCATCGCGATTATCCTTCGACCGAGGCGCAGCTGAGCTATGACAATACGCGCGGACCGGGGGTCGAAATCTGGCAGCACCCGAAGGCAGGAGCGGGCTCCTACCGTATTGCCTACGACTATTACGGCGCTCCGGCTGCGAACCGCCCGGTAGAAGTAAAAGGCAACGTGTTCTATCGTAACGGCCGAATCCAGCTGCCGACGGTGATGCTCGCGGAAACTCATAAACTGCATCCGGTCGCCAAGCTCACGGTCGGCCAGAGCGGGAACGTGGAGGTGGGTTTTGAGCCATAGTGGGGGGCGGCTTTGGCGCGTTTTCCGATAGGGTCGAATCGGCGGAGATGTGCAGCCCTGAGGCGCAAGCATGCAGCAGCAGCTTTAGCTGGATGCGAGCCTCGAAGGCGTCATCCTGAGGCGCGAGCACGCAATCGTTTGATTGCGGGCGAGCCTCGAAGGATGGCGGCTGTCGCGATCTCATTCGTTGCGCTCGTCCTCTACAGCGACAGGTCGCGGGCCGAAAGCGTGGATTTTCTGGCGCCCAACTGGGGGGCGAACTTCATCACCTGTGCCAGAGCGAAGAAACCGGTGCCGCTGCGCGCCGCCGCTCCCGACGGCAATGTTACGGCGCATGGGATCATCACCTGCCGCGATCAAGGCGACTCGTATGTCTATGCGGTCGATTACATGAATTTTGCGCTGAGCCCGACGACGCAATGGAAATCCGCGCACTTCGAGTGGTTCGGCAGCGGCGCGCAACGGCAAGGGCCGAATGGGCGCAACGATTGGTATTTCGACGAGGCGAAGCCGATCAATGTGAAGATCGACGCGAGTAGACCGCGAGCGTCGATCTCCAATGTTTCCTTCAGCGTGCCGAAGGCGGTTTTGGCGCAAGCACGTGGTTTCGGGTTTTACGCGGTAGGCGGCGGGATTTTCTGGCCGATCCTGCTGGTTTCGCGAGATTACGCGCCTGACGGCCAGACGTCGGCGCCGAGCACATCGACGCCGCTGCCCAGTCTTAAGCTGCCGATTGCGGCGGATGGCGCTCAAACCGCGGCGTCGAATGCCGCTCCCTCTCAGGCCGCTCCGCCGCAGACGGTGCCGCCGATCGAACGACCGGACTGGGGAACCGGCTTTCCCAGCTGCGCCGGTTCGCGCAACCCGATGCCGCTCAAGGCGGCAACGCTCGACAATGACACCGTGCTGGGCAACGGCATCGTGACCTGCACCGATGCGGGAGACGCCTTCATCTATGCGGTCGATTACCTGAATTTCTCGTTGTCGCCCGCAAGCAAATGGACGTCTGCCCATCTGGAATGGTTCGGGTGCGGCGCGCAGCGCGCCGGAGCGAACGGGCAGGACGATTGGATTTTTGAAGAGACAAAGCCGATCAAGCTTGAGATCAAGGCCGGTGTAGAACGTGTTTCGATTACGCAAATCTCTTGCCGGGTGCCTAAATCGGTGCTGAAGAACGCGCGGGGCTTCGGCTTCTATGTCGTCGGAGGGGGCGTGCTGTGGTCGATTCTGCTGCTCTAACGTGCAAATCCGTCGCGGCGCGGCGGCTCACGCTACTACGTCACGAACTGCGTAGGCTGGGCAAAGGCGCAACGCGCTTTAGCGCGTGCTGCCATAGCCCGTCGACAGACGGGCGTAAAACGCCCTTAACGCCCACGCGGACGCGCGCGTGGGCATGGCGCTCTTTTCTACGTGTGGCGCGGCTCGTGCGTGTGGACCGCGCCTTTGCCCACCCTACCGAAAATTCTTCTCAGGCAGTAACACTCGTCACCCTACTCTTGGCGGCCTCTCTTTTGTATTGCGTGAGCGCCGCCGATGTGGCCTGGGCGGATCCGCTCGTTTCGGGCGATCAGCTCAAAACCGGTGAACGAGACGGCGGACGTAATTTTGACTGGACTCGTCCAGTCCCTGAGGAAATCGCACCGAATCCGGCCGCCACATCGGAACGACCGCCTTCATTGCATAATATTCGAAAAGGCTCCGCCGATGTGCAGTTGGACATCCGCTGGGAAGCCGCAGAGGTAGTCAACAGTCCCGATCAGAGCAAACGGGAAATCAATAGCGATTATACAAGGCCACGTGCGAGCGAGATCGCGCCAAATCCGGCGGCGCCATGGGGAGCGCGCCCGTATTTGCGGGCGCTGACACCGGGCGTTGCGGCGGCGCAGGGCAATGTGCGCAACTATTCCGGTTCGGCCTACGAAGGATCGCTGCAGCGGGTAGAGACGGCGGTCGCCGGCGGCGGAAACGGCAAGCCAGCTGCTGGAAATCGCGCGGGCGCGAATGCGCAGCCCGCGAGCAAGGCCGGTGCTGCACGGCCAGCCGGTGCAAACGCGCCCGCGGGGTTGCGATCAGCGGCCCGCGAGACGCCACAAGGCGAGGGCGAAGACGGCAACATCAAAGAAACGCCCCGAGCCGGTGAAGGCGGGAAGGGAGGCGTAGGCAAAGCAGGAAGTGCCTCAGGAGGCGAACACGGGGCGCGCGAAGGGTCGCAAACTGCGGTCGCAAACGCGACCGCATCGCAGCCGGAAGGGCCGGAGGGATCGACAAAAAGCAATAACTCCGCCTCGTCGCTCCGATCGGCCGTCGGGGCAAAGTCTGGGAAAGGCGGCAAAGCGCGTGGAGGTGAGACCAATCCGCACGAAACGAGTCTTACAGCGGCAACCGAAACAGCATCACCGCGATCGGGCGTGGGGCCGCTCGAAAGCACAACGCAATCCGGCAGTACCTCGCCGGATGACGCAGCGTCGCCAAGCGCGGCAACCGGCAAGCCGTCCGGAGCCGCGCTCGCAAATCCTGTCCGCGGTGGCGCGGCGAAAACGGCTTCCGTTAATTCTGCTTCGGCACCAGGCGATCAAACCATCAGCGCAGCCGCTGCCGGTTCATCTGCGCCTGGCGCGAAGGGAAGCAGCATCGTCCAATCGGGAGGCGGCGCTCCGGAGGCTTCGAGTTCTTCGTCATCGTCAGCAGCGCCCTCGAAGCCATCGTCCGGCAATCGCGGACGCGACGCCAGTTCGACCGCAGAAACGAGTACTTCCACCTCCCTTCTCTCCCGCGAGAGCGGGGGAGGGTCAGGGAGGGAGTCCTCGCGTTCCGGTTCCTCCGCTGGTTCGCCCGACACGCAATCGGGTCCCACGAACGGAGTGATAACTGCGGCCGGGAAGGTGGCACTGGGCGAGGCGCAGCCGCGTCTGCGCGGGGGCGCGGCGGGAGCTGGCGATGTTTCCGGCGGCGCACCGGTCGCCGATCATCCCCACGCGGACGCGATCGGACCAAGCAGCAACCCAAATGGCACCACCGATGCGCCGGGAAATCAGGCAGGTGCTGCCGCCCCCGGCGAGCCGGGGTCACGGCAGGCTTCGTCAGGCGCGGCACCGTCCGGCATACCGCCCAGCAATTCCAACGACTCAGGATCGCCGGCCGCGGCTGCCGGGAGTCCTGGCGCCACGACGGCGAGCGGCACGCGAGCGTTGCCGAGCGGCATAGCAGCTACACCGAGCGGCACGCCGGAAATCCCAAGCGGTAGTAGGGCAGCTACGTCGAGCGACAAAGGAGGGAACTCGGAAACCCAAGGAGCGCAGGTCGGAGCGGCCGGAACGGCTGCCCAGTCCCGTGCGCCGGAGCCGATTGCGGGGTCGAGCGGCGCGTCTCCCTCGTCCGCCTCGGCAAGATCGGCGCCAGCGGCAACGGCTGGCGATCAAAATGCGCCGAGCCGCGGTGGAGCGCCAAGCGCCTCCGGCGCACAGGCTGCAAACGCCGGCACTGCGGCAGGCGCAAGCGCATCGGCTGCGCAGCCAAGGACCCCGACGCCGGCCGGGCACTCAGCCGGCGCTCCTTCCCCCAGCACTCAAACCTCGACTCCGCCGCGGCTGAATTTCGGCCTGACCGCGAATCTCGATTTCCGCAGCTTTTTGCAGCCTCCGAGCGCTCCGCCGTCTCCCGCGTCGCCGCCGCAAACAGTTCCGATCCCGCCGCCCCAAACAGTTCCAGCGCCGCAGGCGACTCTGACAGCACCGCCCAGCCGGCCGGTTCCCCCGCCGAATGGAAAGCAACAGGTTCCGCGGAGCGCGCCGCCAGCAAAGAAAACCGCATCGTTGCCGGGCGCGGCGCAGCGGCCTGCGCCCGCGGCGCCGCCGCAACCGCCGAGCACGAGCGAAGCACGTCCGCTGATGGCCACGCTGCGCGAAAACGCACGCGCGATCGATTGGCAGCAGGCGCTCGCGGACGCCCAAGCGATCGCAATGAAACAGCTCACGGTGGCCCAGCTCCCCACGGCGCGTCAGAACAATTTGCAACGTGCCCGCGACGTGATGACGACATTGGCAGAGCACGAAAGCTACTATCGTGAGCAAACGATCAAGCGCCTCGACAATTATCAGGAACTGAAAGGCAAATACGCCAAATACATCGAGCAGCGCGATGAGGCGGCTTGGCAAGGGAAGGTGGGGAGCAGCGGACTGATCGCTTTCTACACGATCGACATGATCGGCGACGGACTTGCGGCAGCCGGCATTCCGTTGGCGAAGTTCTACGCCACTGTGCGCGGCGTCAGTGACAAGGCGGTCGCGACCTATGAGGCGCTACGGCAGTATTGGGGGCCGGCGCCGACGGCAGGCAGTTCCGGCACTGCCTCAGGGCCACAACAGATTGCCGAGACGGGCGTTCCTGCAGCGTCTCGATCCACCGGGACGTCTGCCGAAACAAGTGCGTCGCCCGATCGTTCGACGCCATCCTCATCGGCGCAGCGGCTCGCGGAGCGAACGCCCGACCAGCAGATCCGGGCCGTCACCGGTCCGCTCGAGGCCGCGCGCAGCGTCCAAAAGGCGATCGAAGAGACGGCGCAACGCAACGACTCGCTTCCGGGGATCGATCGGTTCAAGCAGTGGACCACGCCTCACCCGCAGGCCGAAAATGCCGAATCGAAAACATTCAGCGTCAGCAAAGGTGCCGGCCAGATTGCCGACACGACGCTGAAAACCATCAACAGCATTGCCGATTTGCAGGCGGCGCGCCGCTCGGGCGACGAGACGCGCATTGTCGAAGCCGAAATGCAGGCGGCGCGCGACGCGCTCAAAAGCGGCTCGACGCTGCTCGATATCGCGCAAAAGGACCAGAAACTCGCGGGCATTCGCGGGCGCTCCGGTGAATTCCCGGTGGAAGCGCAATTTATGAAAGGTTTTGCAACAGCCGAGAAGGTGGTTGGCGGAGCGCAATCCGCCATGCAGGCGGCGGATGCCTACTACGATGCGAGGGACGGCAACTACCAGAAAGCCTGGGACCACGCGCGCGATGGCGTCACTAATGCGGCGAAAACGTTTACGCGATACGGCGAGCAGGTGGAGGCGGGAGGCAAGGCCATCGATGCCATGACGCGTTACGCGCAGGCAAAAGACGGCCGGGAAAGACTGACGAGCTTCATGGAGTATCTCGGCTACGGCACCAAGGCTGCCGTCGTTCCTGGGGCAAGCGATGCCGGCGAGGCGATCCTCAAGGCAAAGGACGTGGTTGAGCAGGGATTTAATCTAAAAGAGGCATACGACCTCGGCAGGGAGGATTCCTTCAAGCCCAATCTCGACCGCCTCGGCAAAGACATCGTCACCGACTACCAACTCTATACAAAACTGAACGAGTTCCGGCCGATATTCGATCTTCCGCGCCCGCAACCGGTCACACCGACGTCGAGCAGCCAATGATCTGTCGCGCCTTATTCGGCTTGGCCGCCGCTGTGCTGTCGTGCACGATTGCCGCGGCCGAGCCGAACAGCATCGTGAAGGAGCAGGACGGGATCAGGGTCGAGTTGGCGGTCACCGAAGTGAATGCCGCCGTGCGCTGGCGCTTCGTCAAGCCGCCGCCGGCACCGCTCGATGAGGTCACCGCGACCATTAATGGGCGGCCGCTCGGCGTCCCGACAGTGACGCCCTATCCGGCAGCCGGCCAGGCGACTGCAGTCATTGCGCTGCTCGACGTCACCGGCATCGATCGCGCAGAACAGATCGATCGACTCAAAACGGCGATGCTGCTCCTCGCCGCGCGCAAGGGCGCCCATGACCAGGTCGCCTTCGCAGCCTATGGGCTCGAAGCCGGCCTCCTTGTGCCCGCCTCCGAGGAGCCGGAGGATTTCCTGAAACTGTTTGCGAACGTCCCCGCTCTCGACGAGGCGGCCAATCTTTCCGGCGCGCTCATCGCCTCGATCCGCACGATCGAGAAGATCTCTGCAGAACGCCGCGCCATCTACGTGTTCACCGACGGTCATAACGACAGCCCGATTGCGCTTGAAGAGGTGTCGGAGCTCGCGCGCGCCACCGGCACGGCGGTCAATTTCGTGCTGGCGTCAAGCGCTCGCTCCGCCGACCGCGGGGCGATCGCGCAGCTGGCGGGGGCAAGCGGCGGCCAGATCGTGGACGAGAGCAACATCAACACATTCATGGCGGATCCATTTGCCTTGATGGACAGCGGTGCGGAGGTTGAGTTTCCGCTGGCCGGTTCGCGCCGGTTTTTCTGGGACAGGCTGCCGGAGCTCACAGTCGCCCTCCGTTACGGCAAGAACCGACTGGAATTGAATTCCAAGGCGTCGGTTCCCGCCGCATCGATGACCGAGACCGCAAGCTATGCCGTGGAGAACCACCCCACCGGCATGGTTGCGGCTGCCGGAATCGCGATCGCCTTCGCGGCGGGCGGCCTGGTCGCTGTGCGCCGGCGCAAGACGAGGACGGCGATTCGCGTGGCGCGCCCGCCGGTGAGCATCCAGGCGACACTCGAGGATGTCGACGACGGCACGTGCTATGCATTGGATAGGCCGCTCGTTCGCATCGGCCGCGCGGCTGACAACGAAATTATGCTCCAGGCGCCGACGGTGGGCCGCTTTCACGCCGTCGTGCAACGGGTCGCAGAGCGGACCTACGTCATTTCCGATCAGTCAAGCGCCAACGGCACGCTGGTCAATGGGCAGGAAATCGACACGACCAGGTTGGCGGATGGCGATTTGATCACGTTGGGGGCGAAAAGCCTGCGCTTTTGCACGAAGGCGCCGCCAGCGCCTTCATCCGCAGAGAAAACGCACGCGGCGTGAGCGGACCGCCGATACAGCGTGGTCAACGGCCTTTGATGTTCGCCACACGAATGATCCGCTCGTAGTCGTCATACTGCTTTCGCAGCATTGCGCGAAAGTCTGCGCCGCACAATGCGGCTGGATAGAACCCCTGAACGAGCAGCTTTTCCCGAATCTCGGGGGCCTGCAAAGCCGCGGTAAACCAGCTGGCGAGTCGTGCGACCGTTGAGCCCGGGGTTTTGGCGGGAGCAAACATTCCGCCCCAGAAGTCCACCTCGTAGTCCTTGTAGCCGAGTTCCGCGACCGTCGGCACGTCGGGCAGCGCTTCGACCCTGGCAGCTGAAGCGGTGGCGAGTGCACGCAGTTTGCCCGCCTTAAGCTGCCCAGCCATGTCCCCGCTGTAAACCGCAAACACCGATGTGACATGCTCGCCCAGCAGTGCATTGATCGCCGGCGGGATGCCCGGGAACGGCACGAAAGTCATATCGACCTTGGCCGCGCGCTTGAGCAGCTCGAAGCCGATCTGGGTGGCGCTGGCCGGGCCAATACTCGCCATGGTCAACTGTCCGGGCTTGGCGCGCGCTGCGTCCAGCAGATCGGCGAGGGTGCGATAGGGGGACGCGTCGTTTACCACGATGAGGGTGGGCGATCTGACCAGGTTGCAAATCGGCTCGAAGCTGGTCAACGGATCGTAGTTCAGTTTTTGGACAATCGGATTGATGATAAACGGGTTGCCGTTGATTAGAAGGGTATTGCCGTCGGGCGAGGCGCGCGCAACTACTTCGGTTCCGATCACGCCGGCGGCGCCTGGCCGGTTCTCGATCAGCATCGCCTGTCCTTGCGCGCGGCTGATCTCATCGGCTAACAGCCGAGAAAGAATATCAAGGGCGCTGCCGGGTGGAAGCGGAGCCACGATCTTGATCGTGCCCGCGGTTTGCGCCCGGGCGTCTTGCCCATTCGGGGCAAGCATGATGGAAAGCGCGGCGGCGCCCGCCGCCAGGCTCAGAAACCGACGGCGCGGAATCGTCATGATGTTCCCTCACAGCTAGTGTGGCGGTTCAGAAGTCCGCATCATTCTTGCGGCGAGTCCAACATGCGGACTTCTGAACCAAAGCCACACTAGACCAATAAGTTGTCCTTCGATTCCGAAATTCGCAAACGAGGGTGCCGCACAATGAAGCGAACTTCGGAATCGGGACACTAGTGGCGATCATGAGCTACGCAGCATAGAAAGGAAGGAGCCGGGATGTCGAGCCCTGGCAGGCGAATCGCAATGGGCAATGACCGAAGCGGGTGACGTAATGCGCTCATCGAAAAGAACTGTCGCCGGCCACGCCGTGAAGCCGCATTCGCGTGCGGGGCTCGGCTCGCTCCCGGAATGGAATCTCGACGATCTCTATTCCGGCCTCGACGACCCGAATGTAAAACGCGACCTCCGCCGCGCCGATGAATACTGCAAGGCGTTCGAGGAGGATTTCAAAGGACGGCTGGCCGCTCTCGCCGAGGCGCCCGATGCGGGCAAAAAACTTGCGCAAGCGGTGGTCCGCTACGAGCAGCTCGACGACCTTCTTGGCCGGCTCATCTCCTATGCGGCCCTCATTCATGCCGGCGATACGCTCGATCCCGCGCGCGCCAAATTCTTCGGCGATGTGCAGGAACGAATCACCGCCGCGTCGACGCACCTCCTGTTTTTCCAGCTCGAACTCAACCGGCTCGACGACACCAGGCTTGAAGCCGCAATGGCGGATCCGGCGCTCGGTCATTATCGGCCTTGGTTCGAAGACATCCGAAAGGACAAGCCTTATCAACTCGAAGATCGGATCGAAGAGCTGTTTCACGAAAAGTCGGTGACCACCTATTCGGCCTGGAACCGGCTGTTCGACGTGACGGTCGCCCAGCTTCGCTTCAAGATCGGCAAGAAATTGCTGGCGATCGAGCCGACGCTTGCGCTGTTGCAGGACCGCAACGAGGCGACGCGCAAGAGCGCCGCGACCGCGCTCGCTCGCACATTCAAGCAGAACATTCGTCTGTTTACGTTGATCACCAACACACTCACCAAGGATAAGGAGATTTCCGACCGTTGGCGCGGCTTCTCCGATGTGGCGGCCTCTCGCCACCTCGCCAACCGTCTCGAGCCGGAAGTCGTCGATGCGCTGGTCGCGGCCGTGCGCGCCGCCTACCCGCGGCTCTCGCACCGTTATTATGCCCTCAAGGCCAGATGGCTCGGCAAGAAGCGCCTCTCGCATTGGGACCGCAATGCGCCGCTGCCGCAGGTGCATACGCGGAAGATCGCCTGGCGCGATGCGCAAGCCACGGTGCTTGCGGCCTATGGGGCATTCTCGCCGACGATGGCGACCATTGCACAGAAATTCTTCGACAACAGCTGGATCGACGCGCCGGTGCGGCCCGGCAAGACGCCGGGCGCCTTCGCGCATCCCACTGTGCCTTCGGTCCACCCATATGTTCTGCTCAATTATCAGGGCAAGCCGCGCGACGTGATGACGCTCGCGCACGAATTGGGGCATGGCGTCCATCAGGTGCTCGCGGCGCCCAACGGGCCGCTGATGGCTCCAACCCCGCTCACGCTGGCCGAGACCGCGAGCGTGTTCGGCGAGATGCTCACCTTCCGAAAGCTTCTCGCCGGCGCCGAGCGGCGCGAGCGAAAGGCCATGCTCGCCGCCAAGGTCGAAGACATGATCAACACGGTGGTGCGCCAGATCGCCTTCTACACGTTCGAGCGCAACATCCACACCGAGCGCCGCAACGGCGAGTTGACAGCCGAGCGCATCAACGCGATCTGGCTCGACCTGCAGCATGAAAGCCTCGGGCCGGCGATTGCGCTCAAGGATGGCTACGAGACCTTCTGGGCCTATATCCCGCATTTCGTGCATTCGCCGTTTTACGTTTATGCCTACGCGTTCGGCGACTGCCTGGTGAATTCGCTCTACGCGGTCTACGAACGCGCGGCCGAAGGCTTTGCCGAGCGCTATCTGGAGATGCTGGCTGCCGGCGGCACCAAGCACCATTCCGAATTGCTGGCGCCGTTCGGACTTGACGCCCGCGACCCGCAATTCTGGCAAAGCGGCCTCGGCGTCATCGAACGGATGATCGGTGAATTGGAGGAGTTGGAGTAAGCGGCGCCGTCAATGCTTCGGCATGGCCTTTTCAAACGCGGCCTTCTGTTCCGCCGATGCTTCTTTTTGGTATTTGGCTTTCCACTCTTCGAACCGCATGCCGTAGACCGCTTCGCGGCTTTCATCCTTGGTCATCGGCACGCCCCTCGCGTCCGCCGCTTCCTTCATCCAGTTGGAAAGGCAGTTGCGGCAGAACCCGGCCAAGTTCATCAGGTCGATATTCTGCACGTCGGTGCGCGTGCGCAGATGATCGAGGAGCCGGCGGAAGGCCGCAGCTTCGAGCTCGGTGCGAGTCTTGTCGTCCATGAGATGTTCTCCGCGTCAAATCGAACATAGTAGAGGGGACGGGCTTGTTCCATAGCGAGCCGCAGAGCGCCGGTGATCGGCTCGGGTGGGCCTCGATCCGGCCGCTTTTCTTGCCGACAACAATTCGCCGAATTCTTCGCCACTCTGAAATCCGGGGCTAACCCGCACGAATATCAACGATTTTCGGGCTATTCTCGTCGACGAGGAGTTCGCGCGATGTCTTCTGCCGCGGTAAGGGAAGGATGAATCCCAGCCGGACTCGGTGGGCAGGCACCGGCGCCGTCGTCGGCTCTGTCGTTCTGGCCGGGGCTTTCGCCGCCGTGCCGCAGCCGGCAGCGGCGGATTTCCGGCTCTGCAACAACACTTCGAGCCGCGTCGGCATCGCGATCGGCTATAAGGAGAACGACGGCTGGACCACGGAGGGCTGGTGGAACCTCTCCTCGCGCAGCTGTGAGACAGTGCTGCGGGGTGCATTGGTGGCCCGCTACTACTATGTCTACGCCGTTGACTATGACCGCGGTGGAGAATGGTCCGGACAAGCGTTCATGTGCACGCGCGACAAGGAATTCACGATTCGCGGCACCGAGGACTGCCTGGCGCGGGGCTATGACCGCACCGGGTTCTTCGAAGTGGATACGGCCGAACAGCCGTCATGGACGGTGCAGCTGACCGAGTCGGCGGAGTCCACGCCGCAGCAGCCGTTGCAATCGCGTATCCCTTCCCTGCAGTCGCCAGGTGCTCCTGCCAAGGCGGCTCCGGCTCCATCGACACCGCCGCGAACAAAGAACTGATGCGACGGCTGCGCCGGACCAAGATCGTGGCGACGCTGGGTCCGTCGTCCGGCGAGCGGACCGTCATCGCGGATCTGTTCCGCGCCGGCGCCGACGTGTTCCGCATCAATATGAGCCACACCTCGCACGAGCGCATGCGCGAACTCGTGGCGCTCATTCGCGCGATCGAATTCGAATACGGCCGGCCGATCGGGATTCTCCTCGACCTCCAAGGCCCGAAACTACGGATTGGAACCTTCGAGGCGGGTTCGGTGATGCTGGTGAAGGGTGACAGCTTCACGCTCGACGCCGAAGCGGCTCCGGGCAACGCCGAGCGCGTGCATCTGCCGCATCCCGAAATTTTCGCCGCCGTCGAGGCCGGACACCACCTCCTTCTCGACGACGGCAAGATCAGGCTGGTCGCGACCGAGGCCGGAAACGATCGCATCGTCACGCGAGTCGAAGTCGGCGGCAAACTCTCCGATCGCAAGGGCGTGAGCCTCCCTGACAGCACGCTCGGTTTCACCGCGCTCGCCGCCAAGGATAGATCGGATCTCGAAGCGGGGCTCGATGCCGGCATCGATTGTGTGGCGCTCTCCTTCATTCAGCGGCCCGACGACATCGCCGAGGCGAAGAAGATCACCCGCGGTCGCGCCATGGTGATGGCCAAGATCGAAAAGCCGCAGGCGGTGACGCGGCTCGACGAAATTCTTGACATCGCTGACGCCCTGATGGTGGCGCGCGGCGACCTCGGCGTTGAAATGCCGCTCGAACAGGTCCCCGGAATCCAGAAGCAGATGACGCGGCGGTCGCGCCGCGCCGGCAAGCCGGTCGTGGTTGCAACCCAGATGCTCGAATCGATGATCGCAAGCCCGGTGCCGACACGCGCCGAAGTCTCCGATGTGGCGACTGCGATTTTCGAGGGCGCCGATGCCGTGATGCTCTCAGCCGAGTCCGCGTCGGGCCAATATCCGGTTGAGGCGGTGGCGACCATGAACCGCATCGCCGAGGAGGTCGAAAAAGACTCCCTGCATACGACCATCATGCACGCGCAGCGCACCGAGCCGGAGGCCACGGGCGCCGACGCGATTGCGGCGGCGGCGCAGCAGATCGCCGAAACGCTCGAACTCTCATCGATCATCTGCTGGACCTCGTCGGGAGCCACCGCGCTGCGCGTGGCGCGGGAACGGCCGGCGCCGCCCGTGGTCGCAATCTCACCCAATCTTTCGACCGCGCGGCGGCTCTCGCTGGCCTGGGGCGTGCATTCGATCGTTGCCGAGGATGCCCGCGATCAGGACGACATGGTTGAACGCGCCTGCCGGCTCGCCTGCAAGGATGGCTTCGCCAAGGCCGGGGAGCGCGTCATTTGCGTTGCCGGCGTACCGCTTGGCAGGCCGGGCGCGACCAATATGCTGCGCATCGCCTTCGTCGGGCCTGAGGCGGCGGGGCGGGGATAGGAAAAAACACTTGCGCGCGGGCCGATTGCTGTCTATATTCCTAGGTCTATATTCTCAACGCTCTCATCGATGGCCGGTTATCTCGAAAGAATGCTCGTTGAGCGCGCGCAGCGGCTGGCGCGGATGAACGTGTCGGCCGCCTCGCCCGGAGTGCGCGGCCCCAATGCGGGGGTGCCGGCGCCGGGCTGCCGCTGCGGCGGGCCAACCGATGAGACCCCGAGCCTTGTTGCGCGGATCGAGGCGATTGAACGGGTGCTCGCCGCCGGGGCCTGCAAACCGGAATTGCGGCCCAGACCGCAAGTGCAAATTTCTGCAATCAAGACGGTCATTTACCGCTACTACGGCTTGACCGCGGCCGATCTCGCGGAGCGCTCGCGGTCTCGTGCAGTCTCGCGCGCGCGCCAAATCGCGATTTATCTTGCGCGGCGGCTAACCGGCAAAAGCTTCCGTGCGCTGGCGCAAGCGTTTGGCGACCGCAACCATTCGAGCGTGATCCGAGCATTTCAAACCATCGAGCGGCTGCGGCTGGCAGACGCCGAGACCGACCACGATGTCCAGGGGCTTGCACGGGAATTGAGTTTGCAAGACCGCCCGCGCTTTAGCGCGGGCGGGTGACTATCGTGGCCCGAACCCCCTCACCTACTCCCTCTCCCCTTGGGAGAGGGAGTACACCGAGTTTGCGGCACCGCTGTGCACCCTGCGGCGAAGCTTTGCAAACCGGCGGTGTGTTCGAGCGCGCCTGCCGACGGTCCTGGCGAAGGAGCCGTGAAGAAGCAGCGCGCCGGTCGCATAGGAGGCCTTTGCTTCGGCGCGTGTTCGGAAAGCACCGAGGTTGATTTCCTTCCCGTTCGCCCTGATTCTCACTCTCCACATCGAGCCGCGAAGAGAGACTCCTTTAAGCCCGGATCTGCTGCGGCTCCTTCTATGCCACAAGTTTTTCTGCCGGGGGGCGTCTCGCAAGTTCCTGATGCGATTATCTCCGGGCTTGCTATTGATGTGATCGATCTGTCCGGCCGGACGTTCGCCATGAACGTAGAGCCAAGCGAGGCGATGGGCGTAGTGAAGGCTGCCATCGATTTGAATGCTGCGGTAGCCGTTGTGGTTGCTGGTCCCGGCCTCGAACCCTGCGGCGGCGTTCCCGCGCGAGACGCGCCAATAAAAGCGGCCCGTTTTTGGTGAGTAATGCACCAGTCGTCGCAACCGTTGCGCGGTCAGTTCGCTTCCCATCTTCAAGTACCCTCCGTCAACGCGCCTGACCAGCCGGGGCTGCGGAGCCCTTCGGCGTCAGGCGCGGATGTGGGGACCTCTCGATCGTTGGGCCCGCACGAAGGTTTAAGCGGACAACGATCTCGATCAGTGCCGTCGGGCACCGGCGAGCGGATCAGGACGGGTTCATCTGGGCCACATTTTTTCGCCCAGCGCGGTGCTCAATACCAAGCACGGCTCCCGTGCGGCGTCACCCTCGCCATATGCTCGCTTGAGGCGAGAAGTTGCCCGACGCGGCCCAGCCTTGGATCGAAACTTGGGACGCTAATCGCTGATCGTGTTTGATGAAGTAACCGATTCCGGACGAGGGCCGTGAGTAGATTTCCTGCTTCGGCACCGCTTTCCTGCTTGATGGTGCCGAAGCGGTGCCGAAATTCGGTCTGATATGACGATGGCATGCGAGCGCGGCGAAACCGGAGGGCGCGCAAGCCCGCCTGACCGCGCCGAGCGCCATATAGGCGGCGCCCTGCTCGTGGCGGGTATGCACGACTTCGATCGCCTCGCCGGCGTCGAGAGTCGATTGGCGCGGCTTGTCCGGGATGGGGTCGTGCGGCGGGGGTGCGGGCGTATACCGCGAAGGATTTTCGCCGATCCACCGCCTCGTCTGAAGGGCGATGCGTCCGCCGTAAGGGTGCTAATCGAAGAACGGCGGACGGGGCGGTGAGATTCTGGGACGCTTCCGCTATCGTGCCGCTGCTGGTTACGGAGCCCTCGACGCGGCACGTGCAGGCATTGGTCGCGAAAGACCCTGCAATGCTGGTGTGGTGGGGGTCCCAAGTCGAATGCGCTTCTGCTTTGGCCCGCCTGGAACGTGCTTCAGAATGATCCATGTCGCCAGAGGCGTAGAGAGTGGGCCAGTGGCGCACGGCATGATCCACAATCGCACAGAATGTCTCGTTGTGGCATAACCGGCCATTACCGCTGCTCGAAGTTCCGCAAATCCGGCGGCGGCTGGTCCTTGCGCGTCGGCATCAGATAACCGTCCCCGCTGAGGTAGTAATCTTCATTTCCGATCCTGGCCTGGTGCTGGTCCTCGCCGCAGACGTTTTCGAGCCACAGCGGGGCTTTGCGGCTGTAGGTTCTGCTGATGCTCCAGGGGCGCGTCAGCGCGTCATCGATTGTGGTGATGTCGTCGCGCAGGATCGCGCGGTCGCCCTTGTCGAGGTGGATGCGCTCTTTGACGATCGTCTCGCCATTCTCGTGAAAAGGAATACCGCTGCTGTCGTAGGCGCGCGGGCCCTTGATGGCGCGTGTCTCCACCACGAGCGTATCGTAACGGCCGTCCCCGTCCGCATCATGCCATTGGCCGATGGAGTAGCCGGAGAAGGTGGGAGTGATCTTCTGCGGCCAGGCGCGTCCGTCGGTGTAGACATGGCGAAACTGAAACATCGGCTCGCCGAAGATCATGAAGGTCGTCTCCGGCGTGATCAGGATCTGCATTCCCAGCCCATAGACGATCATCATCCGCGGCATTCCCGGCGGGATGCAGTGCGCCATCGGGTCATGGCCTTGTCCGCCGGCTGCCTGAGCGTTGAGACTCGCGCGAAAAAGCGCCTCGTATTGCGGCTTTAGCGGCGCATTCTGGGCGAGACCCGCGCGCCGGCTCGGGTCGAACGAGGCCGAAGTCGTGCGCAGCCAGCGGCCGCTCCAATCGGGATATTTCGGCGCTTCCCCTGCCCCCGCGCTAACGCCTGCGCACATGGCTGCCGTGCATGCAAGCACGGCCATCGTCTTTCGGCTCGACATCCGTATACCTCGGCCAATGATTTGCTCCGGTACCTTATACCAGCCCCCGAAATTTCTGGCTCGTCATTCCAGGGTGCCGAAAAAGGCCGTGGCATGGACCTGACGGGCACTGCATCGAGAATCTGCCTTGGCGCGGGTCTCGCCATCACCGAGTGACGCGGCGGAATGGTTAGAAGCTGTCTGTGTTCCCTGATGAAATCTTCCGTGTGCCGCTGACGGTTAATCCGCTTATACAATGGTCCAGTGTGGATTGCCTTTGGTTTAGGCGCCGAGGGGTCGTGCATTCAGGTTAGGTTCATGTCCCGGAAGCGTAACTGATGGATAGGGCATGGAATGAGATGGCGGTTGACTACCCGATGATGCGGGTTGCCGCTACCGAGGGTTGAGGGCATGTCGTTTGCTATTGTGATCGCAACAACACAAGGGAGCCTTGACGTGACTGAAAGAAATCAAACGGAAATGATCTCGCGTCGACGGGTGTTTTCGATTTTGGGACTAGCCGCGTTGACTGCGGCCCTCGCGCCCACGGTCCTGACGGTATCGGATGCTGAGGCACAGCAGCCCAGCACAACCACCCCTCAAAATCCGCAGACCGGCACGAAAACCACTTCTGAGACCGGCACGGAACGCCGTCAGGGACGGCGCAGCGCTCGTACGCAGCGGCGTCAGGAGCGGCGCACGGCGCGCACAAACCGGCGCCAGGAGCGGCGCAACGCGCGTATGGAGCGGCGTCACGAGCGGCGCACAGCGCGCACGGAACGGGCTAAAGAACGGACCACAGGACGAGCGGAGCGCAGCCAGCAGCGGCACGGGAAGACTCCAACGAATTCGAGCACGCCGCAGTAGAATACTGACCGGCGCGCTAAACTCGGTTGGTGGCTGGCGGGGCGGGGGGACTTCCCGCGCCGCTCGCCGCGGCCGCCGTGCGCTGGGCCGTGCCGCCGACGGTACGGAACGCCGAAGCGGAAGTCCGCGCGGCGTCCTCGGTGGCGGCTGTCGCCGTGCGCGCCGCGTCCCCAAGCGAATCCAGCAGCCCTGTGCCGGCAAGCAGCTTGCTCAAGCCGGACGGCATTGCTGCTGCGATGTTGTCCTTCTGGTTGGCGAGTAGACCGGCAACCTTGCCTGGCTCGAGGCGCGTCGTCCCGTGCTGCTGCCTGATCATGCCGAGCACAACAGGCGCCAGCAATGTTTGACTCGCCATGCGCAGGCATGGCGAGTCGAAGAGGCATGTGAACGTGCTGGTGATTCGCGCATCCATCTTCTTTGCAGGATGGATTTCCGGGTCAAATCCGGCAGTGACGACACCAATCCGCAATCGGTCAGAGATCCTGAAGGTTGGTGCTATTCCACCACGGTCTTGACGCGGTCGCCAGGCTTGGGATGGTCGTTGGGGCCGAGACCATTGAGCACGCGGAAGCGCTCAAGCGGGTGATCGTTCACCACCATGCGGCTTGCCAGCTGCTCGACAGTATCGCCGGCCGCCACCGTGATCACCTTGAGATGCAGGGCTTTTGCGGCATTACTTTCTTGAGCGCTCATGCGGCGGAAGCTCGACGCAGACTCGCGAAAGGCGCGGTCGGCTTCCGGCGTCATTGCCTTGCTGGCGAACACAAAACGGTAGACGTCGCTGCCCAAGCGGATGGCGAACAATCGAAACGCCCACTGGTCGTTTTTGGCGGTCGCCGTTGCGGCTTCGAAGCCGCTGATGCCGACGTCCTGCACCGAGTCGCTGTCGAGTCCATCGATCCAGCCCGAGGCGAGGTAGCGGGTGAGCGGCTCGTCGGGAGGGATGCGGACCACATCCAGCCGCAAAGCCTGTCCGCCTCCCTCCTTGACGCCGAGAATCGCCTGCGCCGTGTTGTCGAGCGTGAACCCCTCCGGCGCCACGAAAGTGAAGCCGAGGCGGGGATGCAGGAAGCGCCGGCCCCGGGCGAAACCCTCGCTCGGGTCTTCGCCGTAAACCATGCCGTCGATGCTGGCGAGATAATCCGCGCGGTCACGTTCGCCGCTGCCGGGGGCAGTGAATGCGCGTGCGTTGCTCTGGGCGTTGCGGATACGCTCCGGGGTGGCCGGATGCGAGGAGAGAAAATCGGGGCCATGCCCGTCGGTCTGCACGCGCGCCGGCCGCAATTCCGCGTTGCGTTCCATGGCCGTGAGGAAGCGCACCGCTCCATAGGGATCATAGCCGGCGCGCGCCGCGATCCCGACCCCGATGCCGTCGGCCTCGAATTCCTGCGCCCGCGAGAAGCTTGCGAGCGCGATCTTGGACTTGGCAAGCGCGAGCGCGCTCATCTCCGGATCGGTGCCGAGGCTGTCGAAGACGCGGGTGACGAGCGTCACCTGGCGGGCGCGGTCCTCGCGAATAGCCGCATGCTGCGCGATCACATGCGCCATTTCGTGGGAGAGCACCGAGGCGAGTTCCGACGTGTCGTTGGCGAGTGCGATCAGGCCGCGCGTCGCATAGAGCTGCCCGCTCGGCAGCGCAAAGGCGTTGATCGCCGGCGAATTGAGGATGGTGACGTGATAGCTCTGATCGGGACGTTCGGAGGCGGCGACAAGCTTGTCGACGGTCTGCTTGACCAAAGCTTCGAGCCGCGGGTCGTCGTAGACGCCGTGATAAGCGGCGAGAATCCGCTCGTGCTCCGCAGGCAGCCGAGCGCGCTGCGCGGCGGCTCCCTTGGGCGCGTCGGGCACGACTGAGCCCGTACGATCGAGGACCGCCTCGGACACGCATCCGCCCAGGATGAGCGCAAGCGTCGCCGCGGTGGACCGCATCAGGCGGCCAGCAGTCAGCTTTCGTTTTGTTCTATCTCCCATACGCGTTTGCTTAGCGTGTCCCGTGCGCAGCGCAGCGCGGCCAAAGCCGTAGCGGTTGGACGAAGGAGTCGAGCCGCGCTGCGCTGCAGACGCGGGACCGCCACACGCTCGTCCTTGGCGGTCCCGGATCAGCAGTGCACCACGAGCGCGCGCCGACGTCTCCTTTGCAGGTTTTGCCACCGCCAATGGCGCGCGCTCGCGCTGCACCGCATCCGGGACACACAGTCATTCTCAAGCTCAACTCCCTTCAATTGCGTTCGGCAATCTCGATCTGCTCCGGGCGCGTTGCCTCGATCCGCGGTCCGTTGCGTTCTTCGATCCAGCCGCGCACGCGCAGGCGACGCCGCTCCAACGTCTTTGGCGCGAGCCCCGCTGCCGCAAACATGCGCTCATTGCGTTTCGATATGGTCACTGTGAGAGCCTCCGACCAGCGGCGGCCGAAATTGACGTAGATGTTGCTTCCGCTCTCGCGAACGGAAACGACCTTGCCTTCGACAATGGTGAAATGGCCGCGCTCGGCGAGCAGCGCCACCCCGCTTTCCGCCCCGACGATGGCATAATACGGATTGGCCCAGAGGCCAAGTCTCGCGGCGCGCGCCATGCGCTCGGCTTCGAGAAGTTCGACCGCACAGCCGGACGTGTCAGCCAGTACGCTGACGCGAGCACTGCCGGTAGCCACCATGGCTTGGTTTACCGGCCGCGGCGCCTCCTCGGCGATCACGTTGACGTAAGCGACGATGCGCCCATACCGGTCGGGCACGCCTCGGCCGATCTGGACCGGCCGATCGGCGATGATCCTCTCCAGTGTGGCGGCCGCCGCTGCTCCGGCTCGATCGTGATCGCCGTTCTCGCCTGGGCGTGGAGCCGGCGGAACCTCGATCCCGGCGAGACGAATCTCGCGGCCGTCGTCGAGAACGAAATCGCGGCCGTCGAGGATCTTGGCGACCTTTCCGGTTGCGGCGGGCTCGAACCGACAGCGGCTCATCGATTGTGCCGCCGCTTCTTCGCCCCAGGAATGGTGCTCCGGCGCCGCTGCCAGGATGGCAAACCCCAGCGCAGCACCGGCAAGCCGGCGCGATGGGCGGCCACCCACGAAGACCCGCATCCCCATACCCTTGAGCGGAACGGCGGAATGGGGCGGGACTGCGGCGCCGTGGGCTCGGCGAGGTCGAATCATGGCAGGGATGGCCCAGGCGCAACACGACCCTCCCAGTCAAATTCGGGCTTGCCATAGTTTGACTGGGAGGGTGCGAGCTTGCGGCACCGAGAAGCCTATCCTCTCTCAATTTTCACGCTTGCTTCACTGACGCAAACTGGATCACGATCTGCTCCAAGGCGGGGGCGGCGGTGGGGCAGCCTACGTCCGCAGAAGGCAAGTCCGCGGAGCAAGAAGGTGACAGTACCTCCCCAGCTACCCAGGCTGCTTCTACTATCAATGACGACTGCTTTGTTCCTAATGTCGCTTCCGGCGAACGTTTTCGCCGATGCGCAAGCGTGCAGCGGGCACAGGCTCCTGACGAAGCCGCGGCCGGAGGCGAGCTGTCGCTACGTCGTACCGCAGATTTTCGTATCTCCCGACAAGACAATGCGGGCCCTGGTGTTTCCAGCCGATATCAGCCTAGACGCCACACCCGATATGGAAAGCCGGGTCGTCATCCGCTCAAGCGCCGGCGATACATTGACGTCGAAGGATTATTCCTCGCCGCGCGGGGCAAACGGATATTACGTGTACCGCGCCAAATGGTCGCCCGACTCGCAGTTCTTCGTCTACAGCCTGACCTCTTCAGGAGGTCATTCGCCCTGGTCGTTTCCGATCATGGTGTACGGCCGCGAAAGCTCGCGGATCGCCGAATTCAGCAGCATGATCGACGGCAAGCCCACGCTCTCGGGCGATTTCTACTTCTCCGGACCGCATACCGTGGCTGCCACTACATGGAAACAACCCGGGTCGTTGGATGACAAGGTTCCGATAATGATCGATCTCCAGCAGGCATTCGACAAATTGCCGCCACCCTGAGTTAACGGTCAGCACAGCTTCTCAAGGAAAACGCCGGCTGGCTTCGCATTGTGGCGATTGTGAACGGCTCCGGCGAACTCCCGGATATTCCAGGCGTCGCAGTTGTTCGCGACGAAGCTAACGCCTTTGCTGCCGCCTATGGGGCGCGCCCGGGCGGTATCTGTCTGGTGCGCCCAGACGGGTATCTGGCCTATATCGCGGAACAGTTCGAAGACGATAACTTACGTAAAGCCTCGGCACGCAGCCTGGGAAGAGCGCGTTATTAGGTATTAGGGTTCGCTCACCCGATTGTCAGAAACCTCCTCTCGCCCGCATCGATCACCAGACAGGTCAAGCGTCCGGTGATGAATGCTCCGGTATCGATATTGATGCGATTGGGCAGGACTTCCGGTTGTTCCACCGGCGTGTGCCCGTGAACGACCATTTTGCCGAAATCGCTGCTGCTATTGAGGAACTCATCACGGATCCATAGCAGGTCTTCGGCGACCTGACGGTCGAGCGGAATTCTCGGCCGTACGCCGGCATGGCACAGAAAATAACGCCCGAACGAAACCGACAGTTGGAGTTTCGAGAGGAAATCGAGATGCTCGGGCGGCAAGGCTCGGCGCAGCGCCGCTGAGGCTTCCTCGAAACTGCGACCCAGCATCAAGGGGCCCACCGGCACGCCGTAGGAATGGAGCGTTTCGAGCCCGCCGAGGTGGCGCCACTGCGGGCCGATCGCCGCATCGGTCAAGAACAGCGCCAGCAGCTCTTCGTGGTTTCCTTTGAGCGCGATGTAGCGCGTCGGAAACGGGTTGCGGCACAGCTGCTCGATCACTCCCCGCGAGTTCGGCCCGCGATCCACATAGTCGCCCAAGGTGACCGTCAGCGCATCGCTCGCCGACGAGGAGGCGAGATCGCGCTCGATCGCAACGGCCATGCGGTCGAGCAGGTCGGCGCGGCCGTGAATGTCGCCGATCACGTAGACCCTGGTCTCGTCGCTGATTGGCACGACGCCCGTTGTCATCACTCCGCTTCGATCCTGCTTGCTGCTATCCGCTGCGAGGCGCATTTTACTGGCAAGAGAAACGGGCGCTAATTTAATGCTTGCGCAAAAACGCGATCACCGCACTGTTGAAGGCCTCGGGCTGTTCCCAGGCGACCGAATGGCCGGCCTCGGGGATCAACGCCCAATCGTACGGGATTTTTAGATGCTTGGCCCAGAGCCGGACGGCGGCCGATGGGGTCGTAAGGTCGACATCGCCGGCGAGCACCAGGAGCGGCGTCGTAATCGAGGCAATCTTGGCGTCGGTGTTGGGCGTCCGCAGCGGCGGGACCGGCGCGTCGCGTTTGTGCGCGCCCGCTTCGATCGCCTTCCATTGCGCCACGCCGTCCGGATTGGTGCCGCGATAGGACGGGCTCATTTCCCGCACCTCGGGCGGCTCATTTGCAAATCCCGGGATGGCAGCGCGCTTGCGAAATGACGCCGCCTCTTCGTCATCGACAAGGCCAAGCCCGCTTGCTGCAATAACCAAACTGCGCAGGCGCTGCGGCCGCCACGCCGCATAATCGAGCGCGATATAGCCGCCGCCGGCGACACCCACGAGATGGAACCTCGCCAATGCCAGATGATCCGCGAGCGCATCGAGATCTTCGGCGACGCTCACCGGCTTTTCTCCTTCGCGAATGACACTCTTGCCCCAGCCGGGCCGGTCAATCGCGATAACCCGATAGCCGGCCTGCACGAAGGAAGGAATCTGCTTCTGCCAATTCTCGGATGTCCCGGTGTTGGCGTGCAGCAGGATCACCGGTTCTCCGGTCCCGCCGGTATCGATCATCCAGAGCTTCACATTGGGCAGATCGACGTATGTCCCCTGTGCTTCATCGGCGCGTGCCGCCGAACCAGCAGCAAGCGAGGCGAACAAGAACCCCACGAGCACATTGCGTCGCAAGCTGCGGGCCGAGACCGAACGCCGATCCATGTTTTGCTCCTCGCGCAAGAGTGTGTGGCTCGACACGACCGAGACATGCTCTAGTATGCCGGCATGCGGCCGTCTGATCCAGCTTCGTAGCCCGGATTGGAGCTTGCCCAGCCGAGGTCGTTCCCGCGCCCTCGCGGCGAAGGGCAAGCTCCAATCCGGGATCGCCCCGGTCCCCCGGATTGCATGATCGCGCTTTCGACCGGTTCTTGTTTGCCAAGCATATCGGCGCGATCACGCAATCCGGGCTACGAGTTGGCCGGCGCAGCGGTTGAACAAATGCCGCGAAACAAGCGGCGCTTGCATAGGGAGGAGTGCGATGCTTCGCGCAAGCGCGAGAGGTGCCTTCACCGCAATTGTGACATCACTGGCAGCCGCGCTGACGCTGACGGCCGCCGCGGCGGATGGTGCCAAATATCCCGATTGGAAAGGACAGTGGAATCGCCAGCCCCCGCCGCGCAGACTGCCCGGCCAGGTCTCGTTCGATCCCAATAAGGGCTGGGCCCAATATCAGCAGGCGCCGCTCACGCCCGAATACCAGAAAGTGCTCGAGGCCAATATCAAATCTCAGGAACAAGGAGGCTCTTTCGATTGGCGCGGCTCAACGTGTCGCGGCTTCGGCATGCCCATCATCACCTATGCGGTGCAGCCGATGGAATTGATCATTACGCCGGAAACGACCTACGCGTTGATCGACTGGGTAGAGCACACGCGGCGCATCTACACCGACGGCCGCGACTGGCCGAAGGAGATTGAGCCGACGCTGGTGGGCTATTCGATCGGCAAATGGTTTGACACTGACGGCGACGGGCGTTTCGACACCTTGGAAGTGGAGAGCCGCGGATTCAAGGGGCCCCGGCACTACGATGCCGGCGGACTGCCGCTGCACCATGACAACCAATCGATCTTCCGCGAGCGCATCTCGCTCGACAGAACCAATCCGAACCTGATGCACGACGAGATCACGGTCATCGATCATGCCCTGACCCGGCCGTGGACGGTCACCCGCACCTATGTGCGCAACACCGATCCGCGACCGGACTGGGGCGAATTCATCTGCGCCGAAGGCAGCGACTTTGTCGTGATCGGCGGGGAGAACTACTTCCTGAGCGCCGATGGTCTGCTGATGCCGACCCGCAACGGTCAAAGGCCGCCTGACGAGCGCTATTTCAAAAACGTTAAGGAATGAGAGGGCTTGGCAGGCCATGCGCCGCTAGCGTAACAATGGGCATCCCGATGCTCGACCAGAAGGGCGGAGGGGCTGGCAATGGGAGGAAGCAATGAGGATGAACTGGCGTAGCGTCGTGGTGGCGTCCGTGATGGCCGCTTTGACATATTCCGTGCTCACCGGCGCGGGCGCGCAACAGCAGAAGGGCAAAGGCGGAGAAGGCAAAGCTGGCGCAGGAGCCGCAGCCCCGGCCAATACCGGACCGTTCGACGGGCGGCCGCTCAAGGAGGCGATTGTCGGCAGCTGGCGGCTTCTGATTTCCGATGCGGTAAAGTCAGACGGCACCCAGGTCCCGCAGTTCGGTCCGAATCCGCGGGGCGTTGTCATCTTCGGGCCCGACGGCCGTTATGCGCTGCAGGTCATGCGCGACATCGGGCGGCCGAATTTCGCCGCCAACGACCGGTTGAAGGGAACACCCGCTGAGATCAAGGCTGCGTACGAAGGCATGCTCAGTCATTTCGGCAGCTACGTCGTAAACGACCAGGACAAGAGCCTCGTCTTTCGCATTGAAGGCAGCTCCTTTCCCAACCAGAACGACGGCAAGCAGATGCGTGTGATTACGGCCCTATGGCAGGACGATCTCACCTGGACAGTGCCGACCCCGTCAACGGGAAGCGATAAGATCGATCTGGCCTGGCGGCGCATCAAATAGGGCGTCCCGGCCATAGTTTACGCTTGTATCGAAAGGAATTCTCCCGGCGCCCAATCAGAAAAACGCGCCGGGAGAGAAGTAGAAGGAGGAACTAATGAACTGGCGAAGCGTAGTTGTAGCGTCCGTGATGGCCGCGCTCACTTATTCCGTGCTCACCGGCGCGGGCGCGCAGCAGCAGAAAGGCAAAGGCGGCGAAGGCAAAGCCGGCGCCGGAGCCGCAGCCCCGGCCAATACCGGCCCGTTCGATGGGCGGCCGCTCAAGGAAGCAATCGTCGGCAGCTGGCGGCTGTTGATCGTCGATACCGTCAAGCCGGATGGCACTCAGGTCCCGAATTTCGGCCCCAATCCGCGCGGCCTGCTGATGTTCGGGCCGGAGGGACGATACTCGCTGCAAATCATGCGCGACATCGGGCGACCGAATTTCGCCGCCAACGATCGCTTGAAGGGAACCCCCGCAGAGATCAAGGCCGCCTATGACGGGATGATCACCCATTTCGGCAACTACGCGGTCGACGAGCAGAGCAAGATGCTGACCTTCCGAATCGAAGGCAGTTCGTACCCGAACTGGACCGACACCAAGCAGACGCGCCTCATTACTGCGCTCTGGCAAGACGACTTCACCTATAACAATCCTATTCCGTCAACCCAGGGATACGGAGGGGACAAGGTGATGACGGCCTGGAGACGCATCAAGTAGCAGCGTCCGGCGGACGCTTCATTTTCACATACAGTCCCCGTCGGTCCGCTCGGGCGACGGGGCTCGACATGGGAGGAAAGCATGAATTGGCGTAGCGTGGTGGTGGCCTCCGTGATGGCGGCTCTGACCTATTCCGTGCTCACCGGCGCGGGGGCGCAACAGAAGGGCGAAGGAGGCAAAGGTAAAGCCGGCACCGCACCGGCGGCTCCGGCGAATACCGGCCCGTTCGATGGCCGCCCGCTCAAGGAAGCGATCGTCGGCAGCTGGAGGCTGCTGATCGTCGATCAGGTAAAGCCGGACAATACTCAAGTCCCGCTGATGGGTCCCAATCCGAGGGGCCTGGTCATGTTCGGACCAGAGGGACGATACTCGCTCCAAATCTACCGCGACATCGGGCGGCCGCATTTTGCAGCCAACGATCGCCTGAAAGGCACGCCTGAAGAGATCAAGGCTGCCTACGACGGCATGTTCACCATGTTCGGCACCTACACAGTCAACGATCAGGACAAAGGTCTAACAGCGCGAATCGAAGGAAGTTCATACCCGAACTTTGACGATACGACGCAGAAATATGTGATCACCGCGCTCTGGCAGGATGATTTCACCGTCAGCGTGCCAATGCCGGCGGAGGGTGGCGATAAGCTCATGCTGGCCTGGCGGCGCATCAAGTAGCCGCGTTGAACTGCGCACGAAGCGCCGGCCTGCCGGTGCCCAATGTGGGGAATCTGCTGGCGCCGCCAATCCCGGATTTCGTAATCGCGCGTCTTTGACGCGCGATTACTCCGTCCGGGCTACTACGAGTGAGGAGCGCATGCGTAATCGGCGCGAATTTCTCAAGAATAGCAGCGGGCTTCTTGCCGGCGGGGCCGCGGCCGGTACGCTCTCGGTAGAAACGCGCGCCCAGAATGCCGGCGGCGCGGACGCAGACGCGGAACTTGCGCGGCTGCAAACGGCGCGGCGCATTCTGCTGCGAGGCGGGATCGTGCTGACGCTCGATCGGCAAATCGGCGACTTTGGGCAGGCCGATATCCTGATCGAGGACGGCAAGATTCGCGAGGTTCGACCGGAGATCGCAGTCTCGCCCGATTTGACAGCGGTCATTAATGCCTCCGAACGGATCGTCATCCCCGGATTCGTCGATACCCACAGCCATTCCTTCGAAGGGATTTTGCGCAGCAGCCTCCCGAACGGGACCATTTTCGACCCCGGCTACCGCGAAACCTTCGAGGATAAGCTGATCCCGGCCTTTCGCCCTGACGACGTTCACGCCGGTGTCCTGGTGACGGCGCTCGGGATGATCGACATGGGCACGACGGCGGTAGTGGACACTTCCCAGATCAACCACTCGCCCGAGCACAGCGATGCTTTGGTACACGCGTTCCAGGAAGCCGGCATTCGCGCCGTCTGTGCCTATTCGCGCGGCAAAGGGCCGCTTTCGCAATACCCTCAGGACGTGATGCGGCTGCGGCGAAGTTACTTCAATTCCGAGGACCAGCTGCTCACGCTCGCTTTCGCGACCAGCATCGATCCCAAGACTTTCGCCTTTGTGCGAGAGAACGGGTTGCGCGCAGTCCTCCACATCAGCAACAATTCGCAGGCGCTGATTGCGCTCCGGGACGCCGGGCTGATGCGCGAGGGCGATGAATACATCCATTGCGCGCACCTCAACGATGCGGCTTGGCGCGCCATCAAGGAAACCGGCGGCCGCACCTCGCATGCGCCGGCAATCGAAATGTCGATGGGCCATGGCATGCCGTCTATCCAGGACGCGCTCGATCACGGCGTGCGCCCGAGTCTGAGCTCCGACCACACCAAGGTCGTCGCGCAGGACATGTTCGGGATCATGCGCGCCGTGTTCGACCTGCAGCGGCTGTCGATCCTCCAGCGCGCCCGCAAGGGGGAACAGAATCTGCCCCCGCTCGTCACCCCTCGCGATGTACTCGAATTCGCCACTATCGAGGGCGCGCGTTGCGCCAATCTCGACCGCAGGATCGGCACGCTCGCGCCCAGCAAAGAGGCTGATCTCGTCGTGCTGCGCGCCGACGGCCTCGACGTCTGGCCGCACAGCAATGCCTATGGCACGGCTGCCAATCTCATGAATCCCGGCCACGTGGAAACGGTGTTCATTGCCGGCAAGGTCAAGAAATGGCGGGGCCGCCTCGTCGGCGTCGACCTGCCGCGCGTGCGGCGGTTGGCTCTGCAATCGCGCGACGCCGTGATGGAGCGCGCCGGCTTTCGCATCGGCCTCCTCGATTGAGCGAACTGCGTCAGAAACTATCCGTAGGGTGGGCAAAGGCGCTTCGCGATGCTTGAAGTAACGCACAGTCGCTGGCGCGCCTTTGCCCACGCGGCCGAGTGTCAGAAGTTGACCGCGTGGGCAAAATCGCGCGCCGCACCACGACCCACACGGCAAGACCGTGCTGCGCGATTTTGCCCACCCTACGCAGCTAAGACTAATCCAGGGTAAAGACGTAAAGCACCGTGGAGTTGCGCTGCTCCGCGGCTTCGGGCGCCTTGGCGAGCGTTCCGCGGGAGATGCGCGAGAGCCCGGTCGCGATTGCGATATATTGCTTGCCGTTGACCGCAAACGAGATCGGCGGCGCCGTAAAGCCTGCGCCCATGTTGATCTTCCATTTCATGTCCATCGTCTCGTCGTCGAAGGCCGCGAACGTGCCGTCGGCGAAAGCCGTGAACACGAGCCCGCCCGCGGTGACCACCGTCCCGGCATGACCCGCGTACGGCCAGTGTGCCATGTGCCTGATCTCGCCGGTCAGCGGGTCGAAGGCGATGACGTCGCCCTCGACGCGCTCGGACTGCGTGTTGACCCCGCCCTTCCAGATGCCGGCCGGATTCGACAGCGACGGATCGATTTTCAACAGATTGCAGCCGCGGTCGGAGGGAATGTAGAGGAGCTTGGTCCGTGGGCTGTAGGAGGAGGGCCAGAAATTGTTGCCGCCGCCGAGAGTCGGGCACTGCTTGACGTTATTGTGGTCGAGCGTCGGCGTGGCCACGCCCGCATACATCTGCCGATCCGCATTGGGCACGTATTCGATCGGTTTGCCGGTCTTCTGATCGATGCCCTTGGTCCAATTGACGGTCGTATAGGGCTTGGCGAGCAGCATCATTCCGTTGCTCGCGTCCATCGTGTAGACGTGGCCGTTGCGGTTCGACTGGGTCAACAGTTTCCGCGTCTCGCCGTTGACTACTCCGTCGATGATGATGTGGGTCGAAATCGAATCGTAATCCCAACCGTCATTGGGCAGATACTGGTGATACCAGTTCATCCGGCCGTCTTCCGGATTCCAGGAAATGATGCTGTTGGTGTAAAGGTTGTCGCCGGGCCGATAGGTCGGATCGAACATCGGGACGGGATTGCCGGTGCCCCAGAAAATCTGGTTCGATTTCGGATCGTAGGTGCCGGTCGTCCACATCGAGGCGCCGCCGGTCTGCCACGCGTTGTTCTTGTCCTTCCAGGTTTCCGAGCCGGGCTCGCCCGGCGCTGGAACGGTGTATTTGCGCCACAAAAGCTTGCCCGTTGCCGCATCGAGGCTCGCGAGCCATCCGCGCGCGCCGCGGTCGCCGCCGGAGGAGCCGATGAATACCTGGTCCTTGATGACCAGCGGCGCCGAAGTAAGCTCCGTCACCGGCTGGTCCTGCATGTCGGTTTCCCAGACGACCTTGCCGGTGTCCTTGTCGGTTGCGATCGCGCGCGATGGCCAGCCGGCGACCGAGATGACGTAATTGCCCCACAGCGCCGCGCCGTGATTGCCCCAGGAGGGCGGCTTCTGCTGATGAGGATCCATATGCCAGACGATGCGGCCGAGGTCGCCTGAGCGCACGTCGATTTTGTACACGATGCCCCATTGATCGACGATATAGAGGAACCCGTCTTCGACGAGCGGCGTCGCCTCGATATTCTCATTGGCCGCCGAGCCTCCGAGCGCCACCGCATAAGCGACATGCAGGGACTTGACGTTCTGCTTGTTGATCTGGTCGAGCGGAGAGAAGCGCTGGCCATCATAGGTGCGATGGTTCATCAACCAGTTCTGCGGCTCCTTGTCGGCATTGACGAGCCGCTCGAAGGTGACCTCCGCGGCCAAGGCCGGCGCGCCCGCGAGCATGGTGGCAGCGAGAATGAGGCAAGAGAACGATGTGATGCGGCTCCCGGTCATTGTCCTTCGTTCCTTCTTTCTTGTTCACAGCAGGCGGGTCTTGAAGGGCTGGTTTGAACCCGCTTCTACAGAGGCGCGGCCCGCCCGGTTCTCGGCAGATTGCGGGAAGATTGGGCCGACCGCAAGCGCGGGTCTCGTAGGGTGGGCAAAATCGCACCCACGAAAATTCACACGCGCACAACCGCCGGAAGCGATTTTGCCCACGCGATCCACTTCTCCGACTCACGACCGCGTGGCAAAAGGCGTGCAACCAGCATTGGCGCGCTCAAGACTTTCAGGGCGCCTTTTGCCCACCCTACAGAAAAAAGCTCTGCGCGATTACATTAGCGATCCATGGAAGATATCAACCTCAGCGGCAAGGCTTCCGTGATCATCCTCACTGGGTTTCTCGGTGCGGGAAAAACCACGCTGCTCAATCGAATCCTCACCGCCGATCACGGGCGCCGGGTCGGCGTCATCGTCAACGAATTCGGCGAAGTCGGCATCGACCATCATCTTCTGCTCAAATCGGAGCAGGAGGTGGTGCAGATGAACAACGGCTGCATCTGCTGCACGGTGCGCGGTGATCTCGTGCGGAGCTTCTTTCAGCTAATGGAACACAGGAGCAAGTTCGATACCATCGTGATCGAGACCACGGGCCTCGCGGAGCCGGCTCCGGTCGCGCAAAGCCTCTACGCCGACGAACGGATTCGCCGGGAATTCACGCTTGAAGGCGTGGTCACGGTCGTTGATGCCAAGCACATTTCCGGCCAGCTCGACGAATCCGCCGAGGCGCGCGAGCAGATCGCGTTCGCCGATCTGATCCTGCTTAACAAGACCGATCTCTCGACGCCCGGAGAACTCGATCAGATCGAGGAGCGGATCGGCGACCTCAACAGCGTGGCGAAAGTCTATCGGACCAGAAACTCCGACCTGGCGCTGGCCGAAATATTCGACATGGGGCGCGGCGAGCTCGCGGAGCGAATCGATCGCGCCGAGCACGATCATCCCCACCACCATGGACATGGTCATGCTCACCGCCACCTCGATGTGTCGTCCGTGTGCATTGTCGAGCCGGGCGATCTCGATGGGCTGCACGTGAGCCGCTGGTTCCGTGCGCTGATCGCCGAATCGGGCGCCGATATCCTTCGGATGAAAGGCATCCTCAACCTGCGCGGCGACCCGGAACAGTTCCTGTTCCAGGGCGTGCAGATGGAATTCGAGGGCAAGCCCGGCCGGCCCTGGCGCGAGGGCGAGGAGAGACTCAACCGGCTGGTGTTTATCGGGAGAAAGCTCGACCAGGGCAAGATCGCAGAGGGATTCCGCAACTGCATGTCGCGCGCGAACGGCAATGCATCGAGCCGCGACGATCCGTTTGGCCGCGATGCGAGCGAAGAAGTGTCGCCCTTCACCCTCGACCAGATCCGATACTGGATGCGGCAGAATTTCGCCTTCGCCAAGGAAGTCCCGATCGTCATCAAGGAGGTACCCTGCGTCAAACCGGGGTGCCCGCCGATCGAGACCGCCATCATGGCGATCCTGGAGAACGAGCCGCCGCGCCTGTTCAAGGTGCAGCAGCCGATCAATCAGATTACGTTCGATCATGTCTACGACCTGATCGAAAACCCGCTGCCGTGTTGTTGAGATAGGTAGGGCGGGTTAGCGCGGGCGAAGCTGTTGCGATCAGCTGCACCGTCTCGATCCGCGCGTAACCCGCCATTCCCTCCGGCGGGTAGCGGCGGGTTACGGCGCGGAGCAGGCATACGTCAAACCGATACGCACGGGCCGCGCCTAACCCGCCCTACGACAAAATCGCCGTTTGCATGCGGCCGATGGGCTTGCCGACGGGCTCGCCGTCGCGCATCTGCACATGGCCGCGCACGATGGTGCAGATCGGGACGCCCTTGACCTTCCAGCCATTCCACGGCGTCGGCTTGTTCTTGCTGTGAAGCTTGTTGGCGTCGATCGTCATTTCCTTGTCCATGTCCACGATGGTGACGTCGCCGTCGGAGCCGAGTCGGATTGCGCCCTTCTTGGGATAGATCTGCCAGACCCTTGCCGGGTTCTCGCAGGCAACCTTGACGTAATGATTGAGGCTCATGCGTCCCTTGTTCACCTCGGTGAGGATCAGCGGAACCCCGGTCTCGACGCCGATGAAGCCGGAAATGCAGTCCCAGATCGCGGGTTTGAGCATTTTGCCGTTCGGATCGCTCCCCTTTTCCTCCAATGTGTGGGGAGAATGGTCCGTCGCCAGCATGTCGACATAACCGTTGATGAGCCCGTCCCAGAGCGCCTCGGCGTGATCTTTCGTCCGTACCGGAGGATTCATTTTCAGCAGCGAGCCGACTTCCGCCATGTCCTTCGGCTCGCGCAACAGATAATGCGGTCCGGTTTCGGCGGTGACGCGCAGCCCCCGCGCCTTGGCGTCACGGACCATGTGCGCGGCCTGCTTGGTGCTCATGTGGAAGATGTGCAGCTTGGTCCCGAAGGTCTCGGCGAAGAACAGCGCATGGGCCACTGATTCGGCCTCGCACAAAGCCGGCCGTGACTGCTCCCAGTAGACCGGCTCCTTTTTTCCTTCGGCCTTGAGCTTGTTGGTCCAGTAGTGCTGGATCTGCCGGTTCTCGGCATGGATGCCCAGAGGCAGTTTCGATTGGGCAATGTTGGTGAACGCCTCGATGCACATGCCGTCATCGGGGAACGGCAGATTGCCGATCGTTTCGCCGAAGAAAATCTTGTAACCGATGGCGCCGGCCTCGGCCATGGGCAGAATATGCTCCGAATTGGTCTGCACCACGACGCCGAGCACGCCGAAATCGACCAGCGATGAGCTTTCTGCAAGCTTCTGCTTGACCCGCACCTGCTCGGCATCGGCGGTGGGCGGAATGCAGTTCGGCATATCGACGACCGTGGTGATGCCGCCGCACACCGCCGCGGTCGAGCCGCTGGCGAAATCCTCCTTGTAGGTCATCCCCGGCTCGCGGAAATGCACGTGGGCGTCGATAATCCCGGGAAGAATATGCCTGCCCTTGGCGTCGATCACTTCCTTGCCGTCAGGCAGGCTATCGTCGAAACCGATGGAGACGAACTTTTCGCCCGCTATGGCGACGCCGCCCTTGAAGGTCTCCTCGGGCGTGACCACCCACCCGTTCTTGATGACGAGGTCTGCTTTCACGATTTGCTTCTCCTAAGTGACGTGCCGCGACAACCGCCTCTATCCTCATCCTGAGGAGCATCGAACAATCGGCACTTGCCGATTGTTCGATGCGTCTCGAAGGATGGGGCTCACACCCATGGGGCCACCCACATGGTTCGAGACGGCGCGCGCCACAGAAGCGCGCGCCTCCTCACCATGAGGGCGGATCGCAAGCCGTACAGACTGTTCCATCATGAACTTTTTTACTCAGGCTGAGCGGCCAGCTAATAGATATCGAACATGCGCTGAATGTCGTCGGCGTTACTGGTCTTGGCGAGGCCGAGAGACAAGAGGATGCGCGCCTTCCAGGGCGCCAGATTGTCGCCGGCCACAAAGCCGCGGCGGGCGAGGCCAGGACTGCGCGCCACCCGGCCGGATGCCACCCGGCTGCACAGGCACATCAGCATTCCGGTTTCGCGAAAGGCCTTATCGAATGCAGCGTCTTCGGCCGGGGTCGGCCGTCCGGCTCCGGTTGCGGCGCTGATGATGCCCTTGGCCCCTGCTCTGGCCGCCGCTTCGATCATCGTTCCGTCGGCACCCACATAGGAGACGACCACGTCCACGCGCGGCAGCGCCGGCAGCGATTGGACATCGAACTCGGTCTCAACAGTGTGCCGGCGCAGCGGCTGGTGATAAAACACGACGCGGCCGTCGGCGTCGGCGAATCCCAAGGGTCCGAGATCGCGCGACTGAAACGCCTCAACCCGATAGGTGGCGTTCTTGGTCACATCGCGTCCATTGAAGATGGTGTCGTTCATCACCAGCAGGCAGCCTCGGGAGCGTGCATTGGGGTCGGCCGCGACGCGCACCGCATTGAGGAGATTGAGATAACCATCCGCGCTGATTGCGGAGGAGGGCCGCATCGAGCCGACAACGACGACCGGCTTGTCGGTCTTGAGGGTCAGGTTGAGAAAATAGGCGGTCTCCTCGATCGTGTTGGTCCCGTGAGTGATGACAACGCCGTCCGCCCTGTCCTCAGCGAAGATCGCGTGAATGGTGCGCAGGAGATCGAGCCAATCCTTGTCGATCAAGGCATGGCTCGGGAGCCGGCGGAAGGGCATCTCCCGCACCTCGGCGATGCTCTGCAGTTCCGGAAGCCGGCCCAGAAGCTCACCCTCGCCGAGCCTCTTGCCGGCTTCGATATACCAGGCAAGGTCGAGGCGATCCTGACCGACGGAATCGATCGTCCCACCGGTGATGATTACGGCAACTCTGGGCAGCGCGGGCATGTGCCATGTTTCTTTTGCGGGCTCCGATGTTCACTCTAGAGGAAGCGCCGCTCGTGTCGAGGCACATGGCTCCTAGCTGTCGTCCCGGACGGCGCAGCGGGTCACAGACCCGCGGAGCCGATCCGGGACCCATCTCGCCGCAAGAGCAAGCTGCGGAATGGGTCCCGGCTCGCGCTCCCCGCGGGCTGCCGCCCGCGGCTCGCTTGGCCGGGATGACAGCGTCGTTTGCAGGACGTTGTTGCCTATTTTCAACCCGTTGCATGACCCCTGCTGCAATGAGACAAAACGGTATGCAAAAAGGATTCATCGGCGCCTCGCTGCCTCGCCTGGAAGATCGGCCGCTGGTCACCGGAGCGGGCCGATTTGCCGCCGACGTGTCGTTTCCGCACCAGCTTCATATGCGGCTTGTGCGTTCGACCCGAGCCCACGGCAAGATCCGCTCGATCGATGTCGAGACAGCCCTCAAGACGCCCGGAGTGGCCGCGGTTTGGACTGCCGATCACGTCCGCGCCGTTCCTCCTATCGATTTCCGGGAAGGCCGCATCGAGCATTTCAAGCCTTACCGGCAACCGATATTGGCGCGCGATTACGTCCGCTATGTCGGCGAGCCGGTGGCAGCCGTGTTTGCCGAAGAGCCCTATGTCGCCGAAGATGCAGCCGACCTGGTCGCGGTTGAAATCGACGACCTGCCGGTGATTCTCGCGCCGGACGAGCCGCCCGCGGAATTCGCGCCGGGCGTCCTCACCGAGCCGACGATCATCCGCAAAGAGTACGGCGACGTCGATGCCGGATTTCGTGCCGCGCACGCCATCATCGCGCTCGATCTCCGCGTCGGCCGGCATTCCGGCGTGCCGCTGGAAACGCGCGGCGCCATCGCCCGCTACGACGCCGCCCGCGATGTCCTCGAACTCCACGGCGCCGCGAAAGTGCCGCATCGCACCCGCGACCTTCTTGCGCAAACGCTCGATCGGTCCCCCTCGTCGGTGCATCTCATCGAGGGCCATACCGGCGGCGGCTTTGGGATTCGGGGTGAGCTTTATCCGGAAGACGTGCTCGTTGCGCTCGCGGCGCTCCGGCTGCGGCGGCCGGTGAAGTGGATCGAGGACCGCCACGAGCACCTGATGGCGGCCAATCAGTCGCGCGAGCAGATCCACTGTATCCGTGTCGGCACCGACGCGGAGGGAAGAATCCTCGCCCTCGAGGACGAATATTTTCATGGCCAGGGCGCCTATATCCGCACCCATGGTTCGCGGGTCGCCGATATGACAGCCGGCATGCTGCCGGGCCCGTACCGGGTGCCGGCCTATCGGGCGACCGGGCATTTCCGGCTTACCAACAAGACGCCGGCTGCGACCTATCGGGCTCCCGGCCGTTACGAGAGCACGTTCGTGCGCGAGCGCCTCATGGATGCGATCGCGCAGCGGCTCGGGCTCGATCCCGTCGAGGTGCGTCGGGTGAACCTGATCGCGAAGAACGAAATGCCCTTCCGGCGGCCGCTTACAACGCTCGACGAGGAGACGGTCTACGACTCCGGCGATTATGGCGGACTGCTCGACAAAACCCTTAAGGCCTTCGATTGGGCGGCACTCAACGAAAAGGTGAGGCGGCGCCGCGCGAGCGGCGAAGCTGTCGGCGCCGGTCTCGCGATGTTCGTGGAGAAGAGCGGCATCGGCCCCGCCGACGGCACGAAAGTATCCGTCGATAGTTCCGGCGCGGTCGAGGTCCTCACCGGTGGCGCTTCGCTGGGGCAGGGGTTCGAGACCGCCATGGCGCAAATCTGTGCCGACACGCTGGGCGTCGATTACCGGAAGATCCGAGTTATTCATGGCCGCACGGATTTGATCGCCCACGGCATTGGAGCGCATTCTTCGCGCGCTTCAGTGATGACCGGCTCGGCGACACATGTTGCGGCCACGAAGGTTCGCCGCAAGGCGCTCGGAGTCGCGAGCGGATTGCTGCAGACCCCGGCCGCGGAGCTCGAGGTCGTGGACGGCGTTGTCGTTCGCAAAGGCGGCTCGGGCCCCTCGGTCAGCCTTGCCGAAATCGCCCGCACCATCGCGCCGACCTCCAAGGCGCGCGGCGAGCACGAGCCTGGATTAAGCGCCGAGGGCTGGTTCTTCACCGATCACATGGTCTACCCCTACGGCATTCACATCGCGGTCGCCAAGGTCGATCGGGAAACCGGAGAGGTCGAGATCGAACGCTACATCGTGGCTTATGACTTGGGCCGCGCCATCAATCCGATGATGGTCGAAGGTCAGATCGCCGGCGGCGTGGCGCAGGGAATGGGCGGCGCCTTGTTCGAGGAATTCTCCTACGACGACCGAGGCGAGCCGCTGTCACTGACCTTTGCCGATTATCTGATCCCGACCTGCGCCGAGATGCCGCCGGTCGAGGTCCTCATTGCCGAAGATGCGCCGAGCCCGCGCAACCCGCTCGGCATCAAGGGCGCGGGCGAAGCCGGCACCAATGCGGCAGGCGCCGCGATTGCGGCGGCGATCGATGACGCGATCGGCATGCCCGGCGCGATTACGGCGCTGCCGGTGACTCCACAACGGCTCAAGGAAATTCTCGCTCGGCAGCGCTCGCCAGGCTAACCAGCCAAAGGGCCACCCTCCATGGAAGGTCCGCTGCCGGGGAAAGCGGACCAGAAATGCTCGTGGCAGATACTTCGGTTGATGACCCAGCGCGGTCATCAATGTGGCCGCAGGGATTTCGCACGCAGGTGCAGCAGGCTACTTCAGCAACGTGATGGTGCTATCCTTCGCGCACAGCGCAGGTCCGACGGCGGGGACATGATCCTCCGGCCTATCACTTGCGCTTGAGCCCGTCGCGGAAGGCAATCGATTCGAGTTCGACACGCACGGCATCGTCGATGGGAATGACGGGCCGCGCTTCGAAGACAAAAGCAGGAAGCATCGAGCAGAACTTGTGAACGGCCGTCGGATCGTCACAGTCCAGCAACATATATCCGCCCCAATCGCCTACGCGGATCACGAACAACTCGATCTTGAAATTGCTGGGTGCCTTCCATTGCGTGAAAACCTCAAGAATCCGCTTTTGCGCATTCTCGTACTCAATCGGCGATCCCTGCGGACGTTCTGTCCAGGTGAGCATGTACTTCATCGGCCATCTCTTATTTGAGCTTAAATCATCCGGGTGACATATTCTCATGAACAGCCTTGCCGCGGGCGGGCGTCGTTGGCAAGGTTCTTGGCCAAGATGCTACCGCGGCGGAGCAAATCCCGCCAGCTCGGTGGATGACGGTAGGATTCGCCTGCGGTAGCATCGCGGAAAGTCGACGGAGGGTATCCCATGCCTGCCTTCAATCGCAGCACCTCCCTGCCGTCGGCCCCGTGTTTGCCGCCGGCATCGCCGCGGAAGACGAGGCGACCGTCATGCGCGGGCATAGCGCGTCGAAGACGCGCGTAAACGCGCTGGTGACCCGCGCATCCATTTCTTTCGTAAGATGGATTGCCGGGTCAAGCCCGGCAATGACGCAGAGAGGTTAACCTAACAGACGGAACTCATTCATCACCAGAGGGAACTACCATGAAACAAACAGAGCGTTCATATGCCAATCCGATCAACCGGCGCGCGATGCTCGCGGGCGCAGCCGCCATTGCGGCTTCGCCCGCCATGGCCGATGAGTGCCGCATCGGTCCAGCGCCACACCAGAAAGGTCCGCTGGTGTGGATGGACCTGGATCAGGTCGAGCTCGATGCCGCTTACGATCAAAGCTTCTACGCGCCTTTGCAGCGGCAGATTACGAACCGCCTCGCCGCGAACAGCGATCAAGCGCGTTCGCGCCTTGGCCAGCCGCGGCGGGAGGCCTATGGCCCCACCGAGGTCGAGAAGCTCGACATCTACCGCACGAATCGCGCCAATGCGCCGATTTTCGTCTTCATTCACGGCGGCGCCTGGCTGCGGGGGGAAGCGAAAAACTATGGCTTTGCCGCAGAGCTGTTCGTGAATGCCGGCGCGCATTTCGTACCTCTCGATTTCATTGCAATCGAGAAGGCCGGCGGCGACCTGCGGATCATGGCCGACCAGGTCCGCCGCGGCGTCGCCTGGGTGTACAAGAACGCCGCAAGCTTCGGCGGCGATCCGAACCGGCTCTATATCGGCGGGCATTCCTCAGGTGGGCATCTCTGCGGCGTTACCCTGGTCACGGATTGGGAGAAGAACTTCGGCCTGCCGGCGGATTGCATCAAGGGCGGGCTGTGCATGAGCGGCATGTACGATATGAAGCCGGTGCGACTCTCGAAACGCGGACTTTACGTCCATTTCAACGATGCGATGGAGCAGGCGATGAGCTCGCAGCGCCATCTCGACCTGCTGCGGGCGCCGATCATCGTCACCTACGGGAGGAACGAGACTCCCGAATTTCAGCGCCAGAACCGTGATTTCGCCGCCGCCGTGAAGGCTGCCGGCAAACCGGTCGAGCTGATCGCGGCCGAGAGCTACAACCATTTCGAAATGGCAGAGTCCTTGGGCAACCCCTACGGACCCAACGGCCGTGCCGCGCTCAAGCTGATGAAGCTTTCGGCAACCTGAACCGGAGCACGGGATGGGCGGGCTTGACCCACGCAACCATCCTATTTCATAGCGCCAAGGTCGGTCCCGGATCTTCCGCCGCTAGCGACGTCCCGCGCTGCGGAACTCCTTTGCCATCTTTCCGGCGGCGCCAAACGCCGCTACCGCGTCCTTTGCGGTCATGGCGACAGTTGTCTCGATGTGCGCCAAGCTGCCGCCGGCGGCCGCCGCGAGAATAGCGGAAGCAGCAGCCTTCTCGTCGGGGAATTCGCCGATCGCCAGCCAATCATGCTCGCCGAAGGTCAGATACCACGATATGAGTCTGCCTCCGGCGCTCTGAAAAAACTTGGCAACGGTTTCCTCACGGTTTTCCGGATTGGCCAGCATACCCTTGACGGCGTCCGAAGTGTAACGTCCGCGTGAGATGTAAATCGTCATGGCATTCTCCCTGCGAAATTTTTGCTTGGTCTGCCGCGCAGACGCCGAAGCTTAGGCGAACCGATCTGTAAAGACGACTCGTCGGAAGCGCATGGCTGGGCAGGAGCCGATGCGCATGTCACGAATGCGATGGGCCAAGCCGAGGGGAATTCCCAACGGGGGTGCGCGCAAGGAACTGACGACGCATTCGCGTTGCTTGCCGTCGTAACCGCGGTGCTACGGCCCCGTCGACTTGAAATAGCGCAGATCGGGCGGCGCCTGGCCTTTCTTCGCCGGCATCAGATAGCCATCGCCGCTGAGCATGTAGGTCTCGTTGCCGATCCGCACGAGTTGCTGGCCTTCGGCGCACACATATTCGACCCAGGTCGGCTGCGGGTTTGGGTTGCGGCGGTACGTCTTGTGGACGGTCCAGGGCGCCGTCAGCGCGTGATCGGTCACCGTAATGTCGTCGTGCAGGAGATTTGGATTGTCCTTGTCGAGATAGATGCGCTCCTTGATGACGGACTCGTTGTCCCGGTGAAGCGGGAGCCCGCTCGCGTCATAGGACCGCGGGCCCTTGAAGCCGCGCGTCTCGACTTCGAGCACGTCGTAACGGCCGTCGCCGTCGCTGTCGATCCATTGGCCGATCGAGTAGCCGTCAAAGCTCGGCTCGATCTCCTTGGGCCAGCTGCGTCCGTCGGTGAAAATCCGCCGCCGGGTCTCGCGGATATGGTCGACGAGGATATACGTCGTTTCGGGCAGCACGATGATTTCCATCGGCGAATGCGCATTCATCACCATCGGCATGCCCGGCGCGAGGCAGGTCGAGGTGGCGTTCGTTCCCTGTCCGCCCGCGCGCTGCTCGGCGATATTGGCCGCGAAGATCGCAGCGTATTCCGGAGTGAGCGGCGCATCCTGCGTCGTGCCCCAGCGCTTGGTCGGATTGAACGATGGCTGCCCGCGAGCAAAACCGGCGGGGAGGGGCCCGGTCTGCGGCGGGCGCACTCCGATCCACTGGCCGCCCAGATCGGGATATTTCGCATCGTCGAAGGCCCACGCGCCGCTCGTGGTCATGCACAGGCTAGCGGCGAACGAGATTGCGCCAACAACATCCCGGTAGAACATCGGATTCTCCCTCGATAGGTCGACCTGTAGGGCGGGTTAGGCGCGCCCCTCGCTTCTCCATCCACCCGTCGATTGCGAGCCGGCGCGACGTAACCCGCCATCTCTCGCGCGTCGCCGGCGGATTACGCGGCCCGCCGCGGCGGGAAACCGTCCTCGCGGTTTTCGGGCGGGCCGCTAATCCGCCCTACACTCACTTCTGTGTCCGCGTGAAATAGCGCAGGTCCGGCGCAGCCTGGTCCTTCTTGGCCGGCATCAGCAGCCCGTCGGCGCTGAGCATATAGCCCTCGTGATTAATCTCCACGTGCGGATTGTTCTCGGCGCAGACGGATTCACTCCAGTTCGGCTGCCGATTTGCGACGCGGCGATATTTCTTGAGCGCCGTCCAGGGACGCGTCAGCGCATGATCGATGGTAGTTATTTCGTCGTAGAGGAATTTCGGATCGGCCTTGTCCAGGAAAATGCGTTCCTTGATGATGCTTTGGTTATCGGGGTGGAGCGCCATGCCCGTATTATCGTAAACGCGCGGACCTTTGAAGCCGCGGGTCTCGACTTCGAGCACGTCATAGCGCCCGGTGCCGCCCTCATCGACCCAGCGGCCGATCGAGTAGCCGATAAAGGTCGGCTCGATGAAGCTCGGCCAAGCGCGGCCGTCCGTATAGATCCGGCGCGAATCGTGGATGTGCTCCATCAGGATGTAGGTCGTCTTCGGGGTGATGACGAATTCGGCCCCTTCGTAATTGTTCATCGCGCGCGGCAGGCCCGGCGCAAGACACGTATAGGTGGGGTCGGCGCCTTGTCCGCCCGCATGCTGGTCCGCCAGGCTCTCCTCGAGCAATTTAACGAATTCCGGTTTCAGCGGCGCCTGCTGACCGAAACCCTGCGGCTTATTGGGATCATAGCGCGGACCCCTGGTTTCGTTGCGGACCCACTGGCCTTTCCAGTTGGGATATTTCGCTTCATCGAAAGCCCAGGCCGTGCTTGCAGCGAGGCCGACCAGCAATGCCAAAGTGCCCGCCGCGATCGGAATTTTGTAATGCACTGCCGCCTCCCTTGCGATTACTTCGACGCGCCGAAGGCGCCTCGGAAATATCGCCACCTTCTTGCGACGCAGACTTAAGCACGGCCGTGCCGCAACGTCACCTCCCCCGTTCAGGGAGAGGTAACCCGGCGGCCGAAGACCCGGTCGAGGAACCAGCCGTCGAGGCCGTCGTTGCTCGCCCGCGGCGGACCCGCCGGCCGCGCCCCAATAGGAGCCGGCGGCGTCGGCACGCCGCTTGGCGCTGCCCCAATGGCAGTCGACGGGCTCGGCACGCCGCCTCCTCCGAAAAGCGAGCCGATCGAGGCAATGGCCGGCGCCTCAAGGCCCGGCAGCGACGCCGAGGCTATCCCCTGGTGTCCCGCCCTCATCACCCGACTCCAAATGTCGACCGGAAGGCCGCCGCCCGTTGCTTTCTTCGTCGGCGAGGAGTCGTCGTTGCCAAGCCAGACGCCGGTCACGAGATGCGCCGTGTAGCCGACAAACCACGCGTCGCGAAAATCCTGGCTGGTGCCGGTCTTGCCGGCGGCCATCCAGCCCGGAAGCTGCGCCCGCTGCGCCGTGCCGATGCGGAGCGTCTCGCGCATCATGGAATTCATCATGCCGACATGGCGCGGTTCGATGACAGCGCCGAAACGCTGCGGCGCGTGCAGGTAGAGCAGCTTGCCGGCCGCCGTGCGCACGCGCTCGACCGCATAGGGAGCGATTGCTTCCCCGCCATTGGCGAACGGCGCATAAGCCGATACCAGCTCGATCAGAGATACTTCGGAAGTGCCGAGCGCAATCGATGGATTGGGATCGAGTTTGGAGGCGATGCCGAGGCGATAGGCGGTCTTCGCCACCGCCGCGGGAGAGACTTCGAGCGTCAACCGCACGGAAACCGTATTGAGCGACATCGCCAGCGCCTGAGTGAGTGTGACCGGCCCGAAATACTGGCGGTTGAAATTCTCCGGGCGCCAGCCTTTGAGAGCGATCGGCTTGTCCTCACGCACCGTGTCCGGCGTGAGGCCGCGTTCGAGCGCCGTAAGATAGACGAAGGGCTTGAACGCAGAGCCGGGCTGGCGCTTGGCCGCGACCGCGCGGTTATATTGGCTTGCCGCGTAACTCTTGCCGCCGACGAGCGCGCGCACCGCGCCGTCCGGACTCATGACGACGATCGCGCCCTGCTCGACATTGAGCTTGGCGCCCCGGGCGGCAAGCTCCTCGACCAGCGCCTTTTCGGCCGCCGCCTGCAAGGCCGGATCAATCGAGGTTTCGACAACCAGATCCTGCTCGACAGGGCCGATGAGATCATGAAGCGCGTCCATGACCCAGTCGGCGACGTAATTTACGCTCGCCGTGCCGGCGGGTTTGACTGGCCGCGCCGGCTGCGTCAGCGCGGTTTTGGCCATGGCCTCCGTAATCAACCCGGCATCGGCCATCGCCTTGAGCACGATTTCGGCGCGGCGCTCGGCGCCGTTCGGGTTCCGGCTCGGCGCCAGCCGCGAGGGCGATCGCACGAGCCCTGCCAGCATGGCGGCCTCCGGGAGCCTCACCTCCCGCGCCGGCTTGCCGAAATAGAGCTGAGCCGCCGCATCGACCCCATAGGCGCCGGCGCCGAAATAGACGCGGTTTAGGTAAAGCTCGAGAATCTGCTCCTTGCTGAATTTGCGTTCGAGCCAGACCGCGAGCACGACTTCCTGAAGCTTGCGCCAGAAGGTGCGCTCCTGAGTGAGAAACAGATTTTTCGCGAGTTGCTGAGTGATGGTCGAGCCGCCCTGGGAGACGCCGCGGTGGACGAGGTTCGCCGCCGTCGCGCGCACGAGGCCGAGCGGATCGATGCCGAAATGATGCCAGAAGCGGCGGTCCTCGATGGCGACGAACGCGTCGGGAAGGTAAGACGGTAATTCGTTGAGCGTAACGGTCGCGCCGTGCATTTCCCCGCGGGTGACGAGAGGTTTTCCGTCGAGCCCGACGATCTCGATCGAGGGCGGGCGCTTGGGAATTTCCAGCGACTGGATCGGCGGCAGGTTCAGCGTCGCGAGCGCGAGCAGACCGGCAATGGCGATCACGCCCCAGAGACCAAGCACAACGCCCCAATAGAAGAGGCGGCGCAATCCCGATGCCGGTCCCGATCCGTCGGCTCCCGAGCGAACCTTGTCGCCGCCCCGCTTGCCGCCGCGACGGCGCGGGCGCGGCCGTGACGCCGGCTCCGGCGCGGGCTCGGTAACCAGTACCGGCTCGCGGCGTACACCCTGTTTTCGCCGGCCCACGATTTCGCCCTCCAGTCCCTCGCGTCCGGCCGCAGGCTAGAACGGGGGAGTTTAAGGCGCCGTTAGCGCAGCAGCTTGTCGACGGTGATCGGCAAGTCGCGGATGCGCTTGCCGGTGGCGTGGTAGATCGCGTTGGCAATGGCCGCGGCGGTGCCGACAATGCCGATCTCGCCGACGCCCTTGACGCCGAGCGGGTTGATCTCGTCGTCGCGCTCGCTGACGAAGATTACATCGATTGCATCGACGTCGGCGTTCACCGGCACGTGGTATTCGGCGAGATTATGGTTCATGAACCGGCCGAAGCGATGGTCGGTAACCGTTTCCTCATGCAGCGCCATGCCGATACCGCCAACCACGGCGCCGAGAATCTGGCTGCCGGCAATTTTTGGGTTGAGAATGCGGCCGGCCGCGACCGCGCTGACCACGCGGGTGACGCGGACGATGCGAAGTTCTTCGTCGATCTTGACTTCGGCGAATACCGCCGAATGCGTGTAGTGCGAGAATTTGCTCTTTTGGTTCGGACCGGCGCTCGCCTCGCGTTCGATACGATCGGCGTTCCCGGCGCGCATCGCGTCAGTGAGCAGCATTTCGCGGCCGTCGCGGCGGCGGACTCGGCCGTCGGCAAAAGTCACGTCATCAAGGCTCGCGCCGGCGAGCGGGGAGTTGGAATCGCGCTGCGCGAGCCGCAAAAGCTCAGCCTGCACGGCGCGGCAGGCCGCGCAAATGGCGGAGCCGACGGAAGAGGTGGTGAAGGAGCCGCCCTCGACCGGCGCGTCCGGCAGCGCCGAATCGCCCAATCTGGCGGTCACGTGATCGAGCGGCAGGCCAAGCATTTCCGCGGCGATCTGGGTCATCATCGTATAGGTGCCGGGGCCGATATCGGCGGTGGCGCTGGCAATTTCGAGGCTTCCGTTGCCGGTGAGTACCGCTTTGGCGCTTGCCGGGAGCTGAAAGGCTTCCCAGATGCCGGTCGCCATGCCCCAGCCGACGAGATCGTTGCCGTCGCGCATTGAGCGCGGCTCCCGCTTTCGATGCGACCAGCCGAATCGCTCGGCGCCCTGCCGATAGCATTCGCGCAGCGCCTTGCTGCTGTAGGGCTTGCCCTCGATCTGGTCGAGGTCGGAGTAATTGATGAGGCGGAGTTCCAGCGGATCGATGCCGGCCGCATAGGCAAGCTCGTCCATGGCGCATTCGATGGCGTAGAGGCCCTCGGCGCCCCCCGGCGCGCGCATGTCGCAGGGCGTGTTGTGGTCGAGCTTGACCAGCTTTTGGCCGAGCTCCGCGTTGGCGCATTTGTAGAGCTGGCTCGACCAGGAGACGTAGTTGTGCTGGAAATCCTCGAACTGCGAGGTCATGCCGATGAATTCGTGGCGCAACGACACCAAGCGGCCGTCGCGTTCGGCTGCGAGCGCAATCCGCTGTACATTGCCGGCTCGATAGCCGAGTGTGAACATCTGCTGGCGCGTGAGCGTCACTCGCACCGAGCGCCGCAGCGCCCGCGCCGCAAGCACGGCAAGCGGCAGTTCGTATTGCGGACGCAGGCCGGATCCGAAGGCGCCGCCGACATAAGGCGAGAGCACGCGGATGTGGTCGTGCGCCATGCCAAAAACATTGGCGAGATAGTTGCGGCAGTTCTGCGACCCCTGCGTCTTGTCATAGACGGTGATCCGGCCGTCGCCCTCCCAGATAGCCGTCGCGCCGAACATCTCCATTGGATTATGATGCTCGACGGCCATCGCGTATTCGGCCTCGATACGCACGGGCGCCTCACCAAAAGCCTTCGCCGGATCGCCGCGTTTGTGGAGATTCGCCGCCTCGCCGTCGCGCACCGCGGCGCGGCCGAGTTGTCTTTCGAAATCCGTGACATGCTGTTGCGGCTCGTAATCGATGCGGATGAGCGACGCCGCAAAACACGCGATCTCGGGCTCCTCCGCCACCACCAAAGCCACCGGCTGGCCGCTGAAGCGAACTTTGTCGTCATAGAGTGGACGGAACGGCGAACCGGGGGGCGCTATGTCGTCGCCGTATTTATTGTCGGCGGAAGGAAGCTCCGGCCGGTGCGCGTGGGTAAACACGGCAATGACGCCAGCGACCGCCATTGCATCCGCAATGTCGATGTGCCTGATCCGGCCCTTGGCAATGGTGGCCGAGACCACGAAGCCGTGCGCGAGATTGGCCACATTGTACTCGGCCGCGTAGCGGGCGGCGCCGGTCACTTTCGCCGGCCCATCGACGCGGGAGATCGGCTTGCCGAAATGACTGGTTGCGGGATTCATGGACATTACGAAATGCCCCCGCTGATCCGCTTATCAGCTTGCGACTCCGGCATCCCTTGCGCCGCCTGCGCCAGCGCGCGCACGACTGCGCGGCGCGCCAGCTCGATCTTGAAGTTATTTTGGCCGAAACCGCGCGCCTCGCGGAGCACCGTGGTGGCCGCGCGCTCAAACTGATCGCGCGTCGCCGGCGCGCCAATTAGCTGTGCCTCGGCCTCGCGGTCGCGCCAGGGTTTGTGCGCCACGCCGCCAAGCGCGAGGCGCGCCTCTCTTATGATGTCGCCTTCGAGTTCCAGGCCGACCGCAACCGAAACGAGCGCAAAGGCGTAGGAGAGGCGATCGCGGATTTTCAGATAGGTGTAGTTCCGAGGGAAGCCTTGGGGCGGCAGTTCGATCGCGGTGATGATCTCATCCGCGCGTAGATTGCTGTCTATATGCGGCGTATCGCCAGGGAGCCGATGGAAATCCGCGAACGCAATGCTGCGCTCGCCGCCGTGCCCCCTCGCCAGCACCCGCGCTTCGAGCGCGGCAAGCGCGACGCACATGTCGGAGGGGTGCGTGGCGATGCACTGCTCGCTCGTGCCGAGGATTGCGTGCATGCGATTGAGGCCACCGACGGCCGCGCAGCCGCTGCCGGGCGCGCGTTTGTTGCATGGGGTGGCGGTATCGTAGAAGTAAATGCAGCGCGTCCGCTGCAGCAGGTTGCCGCCGGTCGTCGCCATGTTGCGCAATTGCGGCGAAGCGCCGGCGAGGATCGCGCGTGCCAACAACGGATAGCGCGCCTCAATCCATGGGTGCCAAGCGAGATCGCTGTTGGGCACGAGCGCGCCGATGCGCAGCCCCCCGTCGTTCGTCTCTTCGACTGTCTTGAGCGGCAGATGAGTGATGTCGATGACCCGGGAGGGCAGTTCCACATGCTCCTTGATCAGATCGATCAGATTGGTGCCCCCGGCGATGAATTTCGCGCCGGGCTCGGCTCCGATCTGGCGCACCGCGTCGGCGATGTCGGTCGCGCGGGCATAGCCGAAATTGTTCATCGCAAGCCCCTCACCCCGACCCTCTCCCGGCCGGGGAGAGAGAGACCTCTTCGATCGCGGCGACGATGTGGGAGTAGGCGCCGCAGCGGCAGATATTGCCGCTCATCAGTTCGCGGATTTCGTTTCTGCTGCGCGCTTTCCCTTCATTCATGAGGCCGACCGCGGAACAGATTTGGCCGGGCGTGCAGTAGCCGCATTGAAATGCGTCGTGATCGATAAACGCCTGCTGCAGCGGGTGCAGCGTATTTGCGCGCGCCAGTCCTTCGATGGTGGTGATCTGCGTCCCCTCCTGCATGACCGCCAAAGCGAGGCACGAATTGATCCGGCGGCCCGCAACGAGAACGGTGCAGGCGCCGCATTGGCCGTGATCGCAGCCTTTCTTGGTTCCGGTGAGATCGAGGTGAAGACGCAGTGCGTCGAGAAGCGTTGTCCAGGGGCGCACACGCAAATTTCGCGCGACCCCGTTCACATGAAGCGTGACGGCTATTGTGTCGGGGAGCGAACTTGTCGGGCTGGGATCGCGAGGGGCGCGACCGGGTGCACTCATCGGCGTCCTCCGGCGTTGCCATTCAAAGCCGGGCCGCGGGATTAGGTTCCGTCGCGGACCGCGCGCCGAACACGAACCGCAGTCGTGCCGACTGCACCCCTCACCCCGCCGCGCGAAGACGCGCGGCGACCCTCTCCCGCAAGGGGAGAGGGTATGGAGCGTGCTGCTCGCGAGTCGCCACATTCATTCAATGCGTTATGCTAAGTCAGCACAACGGACAATGGACCACAATGACCGCGCTCCAGCCCCCTGCCTCTACACCTTCCGGGCCTCATGCTTCGCATGAGGCCCACGAAAACCGGCTCGCGCAAGAGACGAGCCCGTACCTTCTCCAGCACAGGTACAATCCGGTCGACTGGTGGCCCTGGGGGCCGCAGGCGCTGGACGCGGCGAAACGCGCTGACAAGCCGATTCTGCTTTCCGTCGGCTACGCGGCCTGCCACTGGTGCCATGTCATGGCGCACGAAAGTTTTGAGGACGAAGCTACCGCCAAGACAATGAACGAGCTTTTCGTCAACATTAAAGTGGACCGCGAGGAGCGCCCCGACATCGACCAGATCTACATGTCGGCGCTCCACCTTCTCGGCGAGCACGGCGGCTGGCCACTGACCATGTTTCTGACGCCCGCAGGCGAGCCGTTCTGGGGCGGCACGTATTTCCCCAAGGACAGCCGCTACGGCAAACCCGCTTTCGTCGATGTGCTGCGCAATGTGGCGCGCATTTTCCGCGAGGAGCCGGCGAGCATCGAGCAGAACCGCAGCGCCTTGATGGCGCGGCTTGCCGAGAGCGCGCGGCCGAAGGGGCGCGTGGTGGTCGGGAGAGCGGAACTTGACCGTGCGGCGCGCGAGCTTGCGAATTTCATCGACCCCGTCAATGGCGGCACGCGCGGCGCGCCGAAATTCCCGCAGCCGATGCTGCTCGAATTTCTCTGGCGTGCCGGAGAGCGCACCGGTGAGGCGCGCTATTTCAATGCGGTTACCCTCACGCTCGAGCACATCTGCCAGGGCGGCATCTACGACCACCTCGGCGGCGGCTTCTCGCGCTACTCTGTCGATGAGCGCTGGCTCACTCCTCATTTCGAGAAAATGCTCTACGACAATGCGCAGCTCATCGAACTTCTGGCGCTCGCACATCAACGATCCGGCAATCCGCTGTTCCGCGAGCGCGCCGAGGAAACCGTCGGCTGGCTCGCGCGCGAGATGACAACGCCGCAAGGCGCGTTCTGCGCCTCGCTCGATGCCGATTCCGAGGGTGAGGAGGGGAAATTCTACATCTGGTCGCTCGCCGAGATCGAAGCGGTGCTCGGAGCCGATGACGCGGCCTTCTTTGCCGCGCAATACGATGTGACGGCGCAGGGAAATTTCGAGGGCCGAAACATCCTCAATCGCCTCAAACAAGTGGATCGCGGCAGCGACAGCGGCGCGAGGCGCTTGGCCGATCTGCGGAATAAGCTTCTCGCGGCGCGCGAGACGCGCGTCCGGCCCGGGCTCGACGACAAGGTTTTGGCCGACTGGAACGGGCTGATGATCGCCGGCCTGGTCAATGCCGGCGTGCTGCTGGGGCGGCCGCACTGGATCGAGATGGCGGCGCGCGCCTTCATGTGCATTTCCTCCACCATGAGTCGCGGCGACCGGCTCGGCCATTCCTGGCGTGACGGCCGGCTGCTCTACCCCGGGCTCGCGTCGGATCACGCCAACATGATCCGCGCCGCGCTTGCCTTGCACGAGGCAACCGGCGAGCGCGATTACCTCGAACGCGCGCTCGCCTGGCAGGCCGCTCTCGACCGCCATTACGCCCATGCGGCAACCGGCGGCTATTATCTCACCGCCGACGATGCCGAAGGGCTCGTGGTGCGGCCGAATTCAACCGCCGATGAGGCGACGCCCAATCCTAATTCAGTCGCGGCGCAAAACCTGGTGCGGCTTGCGCTCGTATCCGGACAAGACGCCTGGCGCGCGAAAGCCGACCGGCTGTTCGACGGCGTGCTGCCGCTCGCGCACGACAATTTCTTCATGCATCTTGCCTTGTTCAACGCGCTCGACCTGCGCCTGCGCGCCGCCGAAATCGTGGTCGTTGGAAGCGGGCCCAAGGCCCAGGCGCTCACCGCCGCTGCCCTCAAGCTTGCCTTCACGGATCGCATCGTGCTGCGCGCGCCAAGCGCCGACGTGCTGCCCCCGGAGCACCCGGCCCAGGCGAAGGTCAAGGCCGTAACCGAGCCGGCCGCCTTCGTGTGCGTCGGCGAGCGCTGCTCGCTGCCGGTAAGCGAGCCCGCCGCTTTGGCGAAGGCGGTGGCGGCGATGCGCGGGTGAGGCTCAAGACCGGCCGCAAAAAAGTCGAATCGCGTCGGGAAGAAGGCTTCGGAAAAGCTTCCGTAGGGTGGGCAAAGGCGCGATCCTCACGCATGAGCGGTGCGCCACGCACCGAAATAGCGCCGTGCCCACGTGCGGGCGTCCGCGTGGGCACGGCGCACGCGCTAAAGCGCGTTGCGCCTTTGCCCACCCTACAAAGTGTCGACGCGAACTTCGGTGAGATATGCGGATTGGGCCGAAAAATCCGCGGCTGGGAAAGGCTGTATTCCGGCTCGCTTTGCCCTGGATCGATCGCTTCTACGAAGGGCGGCAGATTTTTCGTGCAACGAGCGCTTTTGCCAAGGAACGCTTTGCGGCGTTGCGGGCAAAGTTTGCCGCCGGCGAGCCGCTCTATATCGGCGGAATTTGCGCCTCAGGGGTGCACAATACCGGCGTTGCCCTCGTCGAAGTCACCCGCGACGGCGGCCCGAATCTCATCTGCAATAACGAGGAAGAGCGATTTTCAGGCGAACGCCACACGATGAGATTTCCGCATCTGTCGATCGATTCATTGGTCGATCTAATGCGGCGCCGCGGCACTGGGCCAGAGGGCATCGATGTCTGGATGTCAGCGTGGGACAACGCGGCCCACGGCGCCGCCATGCTGCGCGTGCTTGTGGAAGAAGCGCCGATCTCTCTGTGGTCACTGCCGGCCCATCAGATTCCGACGATCAATTTGCGGGAATTGAGCACCGGTACGCGTGCCGCGCGCATTCTCGGACGACGGCTCGGCAGCGATAAGCCGGTGCCGCTGATCGCGACCCCACACCACGACAACCACGCCTGGTTCTCGTTCTGCGTCTCTCCGTTTGCGCACAGCGACCGGCCGGTGATGATCGCGGTGCTCGACGGCGCCGGCGATGTCGGCGCGATTTCGCTTTATGTCGTCGAACAGGGACGCATGCGCCAGATTCGGTCGAACGACAGCCTGTTCGATTCGCTCGGCGTCTTCTACACCATTATCAGCTCGACCCAGGGCGGCTGGACCTGGCTCTCCTGCGAAGGCCGCTACATGGGCGCCGCGGCCTGGGGAAACAATGACCGCAAGACCAATCCCTGGTATCGGGCGCTGAAAGAGATACTCAGCTTTGCGCCGGAAGGACAAATCTACATCAACCGGGATCTCGCTAACTGGGCGCGCAGTTTTGCTCAGCCTTACACGCGAGAGCTCATCCGCATTCTGGGAAAGCCCATCAGCTTCGAGGACATGTGGAATCCCGATGCGGTTCTGCGCGTCGAGGATATCAAGCACAAGGAGAACACGCAGGAACGTCTCGACAAGGCCGCCGCCACGCAGATGGTGCTCGAAGACGCATTAATTCACGTCATCGATCATCTCATCCGCCGCACCGGGAGCGACCAACTGGCTCTCACGGGCGGGGTCGCGCTCAACGCCGTCGGCAGCATGCGCATTCTCGAATATTTCGACGCAGCCTATTACCAGCGCGAGTTTGGGCGGCGCACACGCCTGCATCTGTGGGTGCCGCCGACGCCGAATGACGCCGGCGTCGCCATGGGGGCGGCCTATATGGGCGCGTATCTGTCGGGCGCAGGCCCGGGCACTCCGCTGCAACATGCGTTCTATTGCGGCCGCGGCCCGAGCGAGGCGGAAATCCGAGCCGCAGTTGACGGAGCCGCCGACATCGGTTTCGCCCCGATCGGCGAGATCGCGACCGCGGCAGGGCGCGAGGCGGTCGCCGATCTGATGGCGTTCATGACGGCTCAAGACGGCGTGATTGCGTTGTTTCAAGGGCCGGCCGAAACCGGGCCACGCGCACTCGGCCATCGCTCGATTCTCGCAAATCCGTGCAACCCGGCGACCCGCGAGGTGCTCAATTCGCGGGTCAAATACCGCGAGGCGATCCGGCCGCTGGCGCCGATGATGACACGGGAAGCAGCGCAACTCTGGTTCGATCTCTCGGACGGCGCCTGCGACGACGATTACAATGCCTATAATTACATGGTGCTGACTGCACCGGCGAAGCCGCAGGCGCGCGCGCGCATCCCCGCCGTCGTTCATGCCGACGGCACCGGCCGGCTGCAGATCGTTCGCGAGGCCGCCGATCCTCTCGTTTACACTTATCTCAAAGCGCTCGGCCGCCGGATCGGCGTCGAAGTCGCCGTCAATACCTCATTCAACGTTGCCGGCCCGATTGCGCAGACCCCGGTCCAGGCGGTCGCGACGCTGCGCCGATCGAAAGGCATGGATGCCGTGCTGATGGTGGCCGAGGAAGGTCCGGTCTTCGCGATCTGGCCTGCGCAACCGCACGCGGAAGAAAACGCTCCGCGGTTTGCCGACTGGTTTGCCCGCTGGCAAGCGGACGGATGAGCGGCTAGGCCGAATCGAAAGATTCACAACCTCTATGAAGGAGTGGAGTCGGCCGAGCCGGCGCGCGATCCCGCGAAACCGGCAAGCAGACCGCCCTCGACTTCCTGGCGGATTCGCACGAGCCACTGCTCGGCCCGTTCGGCGCGCGCCTTGGCGTCGGAAATCTCGGTTTCAAGCCGGTTCACCTCCTGCGAGGCGGCCACGCGCAGCTGCTGGAACCAGCGGTCCGCATCGGCCTCAACCCGCTTGATCTGCTCGTCGGCCTGGCGCCGCACCTCTTCGGTTTGGGCCTCGACTCGCTTGATTTCCTCCTCCGCCTCGCGCCGCACTCGCTCGATATCGGCATCAAAACGTTTAACTTGCTCGCCGGCTTCCCGCCGCGCCCGCTGGGCTTCGCCTTCTGCCCGCTCCACCTCGCGGCGCGCCCGCTCGGCTTCGCTTTCGGCGCGCTCGGCGCGTTGCTCGGCTTCCTCGCGCTCGCGCTGCAACCGCGTGAACACGGTTTCGATTTCGGCGTGGGCGCGCTCGAGGCGATCCTCCGCCTCGGCCTTGGCTCGTTCGACACGGTCCTCCGCTTCGGCCTCGGCGCTCGCCACGCGTTGGTCCGCCTCCTGACCAATACGCTCGATCGTGGCGCTCGCTTCCGCAGCACTGCGCTTCGATTGCGTGAGTTCGGCCTGCAAGCGCAAAACGCGGCTGTCAGCTTCCGCCAGTTGCCGCTGGAGCCGCTCCTGCGCCTCGCGCCGCGCCTGCTCGACGCGGGCGGTAACTTCGGCCTGCATTTGCTCGACACCGGCTTTGGCCTGCTGGCGTTCCTTGGCCGCCTCGCGTTCGATTTGGCCGATCCGCTGCTCGGCTTCCCGCCGCATCTCCGCGTGGATACGAGCGAGGCGTTCATCCGCCTCCGCCTTGGCATGCGCGACGCGATCGTTGGCGTCTCTATTAATCCGGTCGATCGCGGCGCTCGCTTCCGCAGCGCTGCGCTTGGTCTGCGCGAGTTCGGCCTGCAAGCGCAACACGCGGCTGTCGGCTTCGGCCACTTGCCGCTGCGCCCGCTCCTGCGCCTCCCGCCTTGCGTGCTCGACGCGGGCGGCAATTTCATCCTGCAATCGCGTCATCGCGGCTTCGGCGGCCACGCGTTCGTTGACCGCTTCACGTTCGATTTCCGCCAGCCGCTGCTCGGCAGCGCGGCGAATGTCGCTATGCGCCCGCGCCACTCGTTCGTCGGTCTCAGCCTTGGCCCGCGCTATGCGGTCGTTGGCGTCTCTATCGATCCGGTCGATGGTTGCACTCGCTTCCGCTCCTCGCTGCTTTGCATGCGTGAGTTCGGCCTGGAGGCGCGCCAAGCGAGTCTCGGCTTCGGCGAGTTGCCGTTGTGCACGGTCTTCAGTCTCGCGCTTCGCCTTGTCGACGCGCGAGCCAACTTCGGTGCGCAGCTGCGCCAGTGCGGCTTCGGCCTCTTGGCGGCCCTCGGCCTCCCGTTCGAGGTCGCCGATCCGCTGCTGCGCATCGCGCAGTTCGGCAGAGAGCGAGCGCACCAGTGCGGTTGCCCGATCGCAATTGGCGTTGGCGAGGTTCGCAGCCTCCCGCAGCTTGGCGACGAGGGCGTTCTCGGCTGCAATCCCGCCGGCAGACGCCCGCAGACCCTGCGCTTCCCTCATGTTTCCCCGACTTCCGCCCACCCACCCAGGACCCAGGCTAGCATAGCCGATAATACCAGCGCGTGGCGAGAGGGATGGCGCTGCGCTGTGAATCGCGGGGCTATCTAGCCTGCGGCACGGCCTTTGGACTTGGATGTGGCCGGGGGGACACTACGCCGCGACGGCCGGCGTGTCGCCGGGCCGGGCGCCGAAACTCGCGCCATTGCCATCGCCAGCACCTCGCGTTCGGCCACCAGCCAATGCCGCTCCGCTTGCCCTTCCGGGCGCCCGGCTGCGTTCCAGATTTCGTAGGCGCGTTCGCGAATGCGGCCTTCGAGCGTGTCGTTCATTGTTCATCCTCCTCTGGTGCGGCGAAGCGAATCACTGCGAGCATATGCAACGTATCGCCACAGGAGGCTCAAAAATGAGTCGAAACCGCTTAAAATTTGCCTCCCCGGCGCGCAGCGGTGATCGGCGCGCGCGAGAAACAACATAGATTCCTGTTCGCTGTGGCACAGCAGCAACAGCGGTCGATAGCTCGCATGCTATGATCCGCTGCGTTCGATGGGTGTCGTGAAGAAATGCGCGCCGCCGCCTGCGCCGGTTCCTCTACAACTGACGGGTGAGGCGGTCCCCTCCTCTGCCAAACGTTCATGGTCAGCTACGCGAGAGATCGATTTTCGCCTCAGGCCGCGGGTCTCGACGCCAAACGGCTCGCGGTGTCCTATGGAGGGTCGATCGCAATCAACGCTCTTTTTGTAGCATCCATGTTTCTAGGCTTTGAAGTCTACCCCACATTATCGACTCCCCGCGAAATCGCGATTGAAGTTATTATCGAAGCGCCCACGAAGGCGGCGTCGCAGGCCATAAACGAGGATCCCGCGCAACGGGTTCTGCGATCTGCCGCCGATTCAAGCGCCCGGCCAAACCAGTCATTTGATCCCCGCGACATTGCAGACGAGGAGCGCCAGCGAAAGGCTGATAGGGGGAGCATGACGATCGACGGCAACGGGACCGAAAACTCGCAGAGTGCTGCGCAAAACAGTACCGGCGAAAACCGCGATAATGAGGACCTGAAGAACGACCCTAAGAAGGAAGCCATTCGCCTGGTCCGGGTTCTGCCTAAATCCTCGAAGCCGCAGCAAAAGGAGAAGATCGCGCCACCCGGGCAGGACGCCAAGGCCACGGTGAAAGAGGAGCCGCAGAAAGAGGACGACGAGACAACGGCCAAGCGCCAGCCAATCCAATGTGGAGCGAACGCAAAATCCTTTTTTCCAATCTCACCGGCGCTCAAGCGGGGGCAGGTGTTACGACAGGTGACGAAAGACCAGGCAGATCGACTGATGCAAATCAACCAGGCGAATGCAGATATGTTTATAAGCCCCGGCTATGGAGATAATGTCAGACTTGTTGTGCATGTAGACGGAACTCCAGAAAACAAAAGGGGACTTGTGCTGCTTCCAGAGGGTCTAACCGCTCGGACCGGCGATCGGGTCGAGTGGATTGGGGTTCATCTGGACCCATCACGACCTTGTCACTATATTCCGCCTCTTGTTTCGCGGTTGCTGTAGCAGCAACTTCAGAGTTTTTTGACATCGGTCGGCGCCGGACGTTGTGCGCAGCCTTTCGCTGAATACTCCTCAACCATTTTTCGTGTCTGAAGTGTGTTACGAACGGAAGCGTCAATCGCCACCCAGGTGAGAATCGTCACCGCGGCGTCACAAGGGCGGCCCATGGCCGCGTAGATATTGGCCATTTCGACGAAGACCCATTGGCCGACATCGCGAGGATTGTTGTATAGCTGGATGGTGCTTTTGTAGTCATCTACGGCTTCGGCATAGCGTTTTACATTCGCAAGCGCCCTGCCGCGCAGGTATCGATAGTTTGCGACAGCGGGATTTTTGGCAATCAAGCCATCGGCGATGGCGATGACGTGCTCGCTGTCGCCGAGCTGAAAAAGAATTTGCGCGGCGCGGTTTTGTTCGCCTTCGCTGTTGGGACAGGCGCCCGCAAAGCCGAGGTAGGCTTCGGCGGCCGTTCGCTCCTCGTGGGCCGCGAGCAGGCCCTCGCCAAATGTGAAAATAGCCGCCTTGTCACAAGGTTCTCGGGCGAGCCGCGCCAGGCCAGAGGATACCTTGGAAGAAGCCAGAACTTTTGCAGACAAGCGAGGTAAGCCCATGCGCTCATAAACAGCGGAATACTCGGCATGCGAAACTGTGAGACCGATAGCTTCTCCCATGGAGAAAACCAAACCCTTCGCGTAATCGCGCAATTCCGGAAAACCGGCCAACGCCGCTGCGCCCACCACGGCGATGACGAGGACTACCGGCACAAGCGGCGTCCTGTCGGGCTTTGATGGGATACCGGGCCTATCCTCTTCGTTGAGCTTCATGCGGCATCTCAAGGAAAGCTGGGGCGCGCAATAACTTTGAGCGAGATCAACGCGCCGGTTCTAAGGCGCCCCACAATAAAGCCGAACCCTGTCGGTAAAACCGCGCAAGCGTGTCCTCGCCATCACCACGTGCAGACTGTAAAATGCCGGCAGCCCAATCCGAAGCCACCTTAGGTCCAAAGATGCTTGATCGTCCTATAGTCTATGACGCAGCAACATTTGCCGCTACGGCTGCTTGTCCCAGAAGCCGAGCGCGGCCGAGGAGACGGCGCCGCCGATGACGCAAGGCACGCCGATCTCTACTTGCCCGGTCGCCGCCGCGGCGATACAGCCGACCGCAATCGCACCCTGACCGACCTGGCTCCAGAAGCTCATATTGCGCTTGGTTTCCGGCCCCTTGCGCTTGAGCTCGTCGAGCGCGGCAAGCGCTTCGCGGCGCAGGCGCGAGGTCTCGGCAGTCTCGGCGGCCTCAATCACTTCATCGAGAACCGGGACCGCTTCCTTCGACGTATACTGGCGAGCCTGCTTGAGCATCGCCAGCAGCTCCGGGTCGCGCGAGGCATTGCTGGCGAGAGAGTATTTCGCCATGTTGCCGACCGTGAGCTTCTCGACCTCGTCGTGGTTCTTCGACATCGGCAGCATATCGACGATACGCAGGATCGGCCGATGGGTCGCAGTCGCGAAATAATAGCCCCAGTAGGTGTCGAGGAGTTCGGGCGTTATTTCGAGATCGCCTTCCTTCGGCTTCGCGCCCGATTTATCAAACGCCACATAGTTTCGCACTTTGTCCCAGGTGGACGGTTTCTCGGGCGGATTCTGCCAGATGATCGGCAGAGCGCCGGTGAGATATTTGTCGATCATCACCTTGCGCGAGGGCATGCGCTCTTCGAACCGGCGCAACAGATTTCGCCAATTCGGATGGTCCGAATAGGCGATCCCGCGCACGACCACCCAGTCGTCGCCGGCCGGGAGCGGCAGCATCTTGCCGATCAGCTCCTGCGCCTTCGCCGGATTGGCGCGGATCACGCCGGCGACGAATCCGGTGTAGGGGCCCGCCTGCTCGGGGTCCTTGAACGCGCCGAGGCGGCTTAGTGCTCCGACCGCGGCCGGAACCGATGCCGGGTCCGGCTTGCTGCGATAGGCATTGATCCAGCGCAGCACGCCATCGGTTGAAGAAAAATCGGCCATTCGCGCCGGGGCCGTCCGCGCCGGCGCGGCTGAGGCCACGCTTAGAGCGACCGAAAAGATCGCCATCAGAATGGGGGCTACACGCCGCATGTCCGCTCCGATACTCGATTCGCGGTTGTGCCTCTAAAGCAACAGCGCGCGACAATTTCATGATTTGAGCGCGGCGGCTTCGTGAAACAGACGGGGCAGACGCAAGGGAAAATGTGGCGCAGCCGCCCAATCTTACCGGCTGACGTAGCCCGGATTGGAGCTTGCCCCACACATCCACGTCTACGCGCGACTTCGATCTCAATGGGCAAGCCCAATCCGGGTCATGCCCAGTCCCGGATTGCGTGATCGCATTGCGGACTGCGGTTGGTCGCAGGAACGTCTGCGCGATCACGCAGTCCGGGCTACAAGGGTGAACTGCCACGGAGAAAGGCAGCAATTGCCGGGTCTGCTTCGAGCGCCGCGATGTCATCGGCCGAGGGCAGTTGCGGCTTGTCGCGACTGCTGTTGACCATGCAAAGGAAGCCTAAGGGCTCGCCTTCGGCGGCACGAAACTGGTGCCAGGTCATCGGCGGGACCGCCACGAGATCGTTTGTATTGAGCTCGCGCACTTCGCGCCCGACAAGACAGCGCCCGCGGCCGCGCAGGATCAGGACCGAGTGAGTATGGCGGTGCCGCTCCAGGGTCGAGAAGCCGCCCGGCGCAACCTCGAAATAACGCAGCTCGCTCTCCTGTTCGGGATCGCAGAACAGAACCTGCCGCGTAATTCCTTTGAAGAGCGCCCGCTCATCTTCCTTGTAAGGGAGAACCTCCACTCCTTCCCAGCGAAAATTCTTGGCCCTGCGATGGAAGCCCGCGCTCATGCCTGATCCGATCGACAGCTGAGGACTGCGCGCACGAAAGCTTGGGTTTGATCGACCAGCCGCTCGCGGGCTGCGAGCAGATCGCCGCCGATCAACAACATGATGTCGGGTCCGTAGAAATCAAGCATTTCGCCGACCCGCCCGATGGTCATGCCGCCTGCCGGAACCGGCAATGACGCGCGCAGGCCGGGGCGCTGCGCAAGCGCGGTGCCGGCGATCTGCCGGCATATATCGGGCGAATAGCCGAAGCGTCCTCCGTGGTTGGGGTAAATCACCGCGTCCGCGCCGATCATGCGAAAAATTTTCCCGAACAGCAGCGGCGGCGAGATGTGCGAACCGGAAAGCGAAGGATGCGCCATGAAGGCGATTTGCGGATGCTCGCGGATGAGACGCTGCGCATTGGCAAGCCCCATGACCATCGGCGCGAGCATGACAGCGTCGAGTCCCGCAGCGCGCGCAAGGGCGATCTGCGCGCGCATGGCGTCGAGATCGCCCGAGAGGCTCGGCACATAGCGGGATGTTGCGTCAATCTCCCGCAACGCGGCGGCGATTTCCGTCACTCGGGCAGCAAACGGCGAATAGGCCTGGTCGGCAAGCCCGTGATCGTCCTTGACGTAATCGATGCCGCCTTCGGCCAAACGGCGAGCGAGGTCCGCGAGCTTCTTCGGCGGGAGTCCCTGGGGCTTGAGCGCGGAACAGGTCAGGGCCCGTGGGCCGGCTCCCACGCGCCGCCGCAGCCCCTCCGGTCCGTGGCGCGGGCCACCGAAGGCGCCGAGCAGACCGTCCGGAAATTCCACGTCCGCCAACACGACATCGTCGTGAATCGACGTATTGCCGAACAGCATATTCATGAGCTGTCCGGCGTCGGCGCCGATCGTACCGGCGGCGAGCGCGACGCGGACTGCAAAATTGCCGTGCCCTTGGTCCGCGATGTCGAGCACACGGCCGACGATTTCGGCCTTGATGCTCTCGTCATCGATTGCCTCAACCGGCATTTCGACGCTCTGCTCGATTGCAATGGCGCGCGCGCGCGCTTCGATCGAGCGCGCGTCGCTGCGCACGCGGTAGATCGCTTGCAGGACCAACTGCACCGGTGCGCCTCTGTCTGCCGGATTGGATGTAGCAGGTTTGCGCTTACGCTTTAGCGCATGCTCCAGGCCATCGCTGCAGGCCAGACCTTACCGCCGATGATGTTCGGTCGTGGCTCGGCGGCTTGCGCGGATCGACTGCCGGGCGAAGAGCCGCATCGATCGGCGTGCGATGTCGAGCGCCACCACCGCGGCGAGGAGGAATGCGACAACCGAAAGCCAAGTCACGAAAATCCCCAAAAGCCCAAGCAGAATGGGGGGCGTGACGACGACCATCAGCGGACCGAGAAAAAGCCCTATCCTTGCTAATTGCTGGGCATGCGCGTGGACCATGGCCCTGATCCTTGCTTCTCCAGGACGCCTCCGAACCGTAAACTTTCAAAGCACGATTCGGTGCCAGCACAATTCGGCCCCGGAAGGTATCACACTCCGGCCATTCCTTATAGCCTATTGTGGCGCTTGTACGTCTTCGCGGTCGCACAGCAATGAATATCCTTATCCTTGGCTCCGGCGGGCGCGAACACGCTCTCGCCTGGAAAATTGCGGCAAGCCCGCTGGTCGAGCGGCTCTATTGCGCGCCGGGAAACGCCGGGATCGCCCGCGAAACCGAGGTGATTGCGCTCGATCTCGCCGACCATGCCGGCGTGGTGTCCTTCTGCCGTTCGGAAAAAATTGGTCTCGTCGTGGTTGGTCCTGAGGCGCCGCTTTGCGCCGGAATCGTCGATGATCTTGCGGCAGCCGGTATCAAGGCGTTCGGGCCGAGCCGCGCCGCCGCGCGGCTCGAAGGCTCCAAGGGCTTTGCCAAGGACCTCTGCGAGGCCAACCGGATCCCCACTGCCGACTATGCGCGCTTTGCATCGGCCGCTGCCGCCAAATCCTACGTTCGCTCGCGCGGAGCGCCTATCGTGGTCAAGGCCGATGGGCTCGCCGCCGGCAAAGGCGTGGTCGTGGCCTTGACCGTCGCCGAAGCCGAGGCCGCAATCGATCTGATGCTCGGCGGCGGCCTCGGCACCGCCGGCGCAGAAATCGTCATCGAAGACTATCTTGAAGGCGAGGAGGCCTCCTTCTTCGTGCTGTGCGACGGCGAGACTGCGATTCCGCTCGCTTCGGCGCAGGACCACAAACGCGCCTTTGAAGGAGACAAGGGGCCCAATACCGGCGGGATGGGAGCCTACTCGCCGGCTCCGATCATGACCGCGGAGATGACGCGCCGCGTCATGGAGGAAATCGTCCGCCCGACGGTCGCCGCCATGAGGGCGATGGGCGCACCTTACCATGGCGTGCTTTATGCCGGCCTCATGGTTACGGACGAGGGTCCGAAGCTGATCGAATACAACGTGCGATTCGGCGACCCGGAATGCCAGGTGCTGATGCTGCGCCTCATGTCCGATCTCGTCCCGGCGCTCCTTGCCGCGACTGACGGCGTGTTGCGCAATTTCGACCTGCGCTGGTTTGCGGAAGCGGCGCTCACGGTCGTGGTGGCGGCGAAAGGTTATCCGGCCAGCTATGCCAAGGGCTCAGTCATCGAAGGGCTCGACGCCGCAGCTGCCGTGGAGGGGGTCGAGATCTTTCATGCGGCCACGCGGGAGGAGGGCGGCAAAATTCTCCCCAATGGCGGCCGCGTGCTCGACGTGTGCGCAACCGGCAAAACCGTCGCCGAGGCGCAGGCGCGTGCCTACGAGGCGGTGGATCGTATCCGTTGGGCCGACGGCTTCTGCCGGCGCGACATCGGATTCCGGGCGGTCGCGCGCGAGGCGCAATAGAATGGACGTGGTTGCCTGTGCGGCGGATATATACTAAATGGTAGCAAGTATATATCAGTTCCGACGAATCTGGCGCAGCAATGAGCATCCTCGTGAAGAACCCCAAAACGGAACAAAAGGTCCGCAGACTCGCCAGGCGCACGGGGGAGACGATCACCGCCGCCATCGATCGAGCGGTCGACGAGAGGTTGGCCAAGCTTGGACCCGAACGGCGGAAAAAGGGGAGGGTCGATCGCAAGAAGCTCGCGGAGCTGCTTGCCTATTTCGATTCTCTACCCAAGACGAACGAGCTTCTTACGGACGAGGAGATCATCGGCTACGACGAGTACGGCGTGCCCAAATGATTGTGGTGGACACGTCGGTCATTGTTGCGGTCATTAGAAAGGAGCCTGACGCATCAGTATGGACCGACATACTGGATCGCACATCTAGAGCGGTCATGTCTGTCGTTTCACACGTGGAAACCGGCATAGTGATTGCTGGTCGTCGCGCCGACGCCGAGCTATTCCAGGTCAACGAGGTGTTGCGGGCGTTAAGTATCGATGTCATTCCCGTGACATTGGCTCAGGGAGTGACGGCCATCGAGGCATTCTTAAAATACGGCAAGGGCCGGCATCCCGCCCGTCTCAATCTCGCCGATTGCTTTTCCTATAGTTTGGCGAAAAGTCAAAACGTTCCGCTGCTGTTTAAGGGCGGTGACTTCACAAAGACCGATATCGTTCCCGTCTGGCGGCCGTGAGGCCATGCTCGGCCTCGATCGGCGTTTCGAAGGCGGGCAGTCGGCCGCCCGGAAGGCGGCGGCGGGATGAAAAGCTTTGCGCTGGCGCTCGGCGGCGGCGGCGCGCGCGGCATCGGGCACATCGCCGCGCTCGAAGCATTTGATGAGATGGGCGTCAAGCCGGCTGCAATCGCCGGCACCTCGATCGGATCGCTGATCGGCGCTGCCTATGCGGCGGGAATGTCGGGCAAACAGATCCGGCGCTACGTGATTGCTCTTGCCCACGATCGAGGTGAAATGCTGCGCCGGCTGTTCGCGGCGCGGGCCGGCAGCTTCGCAAACCTCTTCAGCAGAGGTTTCGGGTCGGCGACGCTGCTCGATGCCGAGAAGGTCTGCCGTGAGTTCCTCCCCGAACAGGTGCCGGAGGATTTCGGCGCGCTCGCGATTCCGCTCACCGTGATCGCGTCCGACATCCATCGGCGCGAACCGGTGGCGTTCTCCTGCGGGCCCTTGCGCGCGGCGCTCGCTGCCTCAATTGCGCTGCCGACAATGATGCGACCGGTGGTGATTGAGGACCGCGTGCTCATTGACGGCGGCGCCACCAATCCGCTGCCGTTCGACATGCTGCGCGGCAAGGCCGAAGTGCTCGTCGCCGTCGATATTTCCGGCGGGCCGGCGGAGAACCGGCGCGACATTCCCAATCCGTGGGAATGCATGCTCGCAACCGTGCTGGTGATGGGCAACGCGATCACCGCCGAGAAGCTCAAGCACATGACGCCCGATTTGATGATTCGACCGAAAGTCGGTGCGTTCCGCATGCTCGATTTCCTGCAGGCAAGCGCGATTTTGCGGGCCGCCGAACTCGCGAAACCTGAAATCAAAGAGCGCCTGGAGGGCTTGCTCAAGTAACCCGGACAGGCAATTGCGCATCCGCCGAACCGGGGAACACGATGGGACTGTGAGGCGCGATTGCCTGTCCGGGCTACAATTCACCGTACTTCGCAACGCTTGGGATCGTCGAGCACGAAGGCGGTCAAATTGATCCAGGCGTTGGAGGAAAAGTAGCAGACCGCCACGGACTTGTCCTTCTGCAGCGTGACCACGAAAGTGTCGCGGTTTTCGGTGCTTTCGCCGTGTGCGAAGGTGACGCCCTTGATCTCATAGGCGCGCCCCATCAACGACCTGAACGACTGCTGCTGCTCCTGCGCGAAAGCCGGCTGAGCAAGGCTCAAGCAGGCAAGCACGAAAGCCAAGGTGTTCTTCATCAACCCTCCCGAACCGCAGCGAACGATTGGACGCCGAGCATTATAGCGCACTTTGACCTCGCGCATCCGTGGCGGCAGGGCGGGTTAGCCTTACTGCGTCATAAGCTGCGTAGGGTGGGCAAAGGCGCAACGCGCTTTAGCGCGTGCGCCGTGCCCACGTGGACGCTCGCGCGTGGGCACGGCGCTCTTTTCTCCGCGCGGCGCGGCTCGTGCGCGTGGACCGCGCCTTTACCCACCCTACTAACCCGCCCTGCAAGGAACATCATCCTGGCGTACCTACCGCCGCGCATGGAAAAAATCCTGGAGGAGCGCTGCGGCCTCGCGTTCTGCGATACCACCATAGACCTCGGGGCGATGATGGCAGGTTGGCGCTGCGAAAAACCGCACTCCATTTTCGACCGCGCCGCCCTTGGGATCGCCGGCGCCGTAATAGAGCCGCCGAATGCGGGCAAACGAGATAGCCGCCGCGCACATCGTGCAGGGTTCGAGCGTGACATAGAGGTCGCAATCGGCGAGCCGCTCGCTGTCGAGCGCGCGGGCCGCTTGGCGGATCGCCAAAAGCTCGCAATGCGCGGTGGGATCGCGCTCGGCAAGCGTGCCGTTATGCGCCGTCCCAATGACTGAGCCGTGGCGCACGATCACGCAGCCGACCGGCACCTCGCCGGCAGCCGCGCCTGCCCGGGCTTGTTCCAGCGCCAGCGCCATGAACGGGGATGACGGCATGGTCAAGCAACTCGATAGCCCCTAAATGCCGGCCGGGAAACTTCGAGCATGGCGCACAGGAGCGACAGCGCACCGACAACCGGCGAACGCCTCGCCAAGACGATCGCTCGTACCGGCCTCTGCTCGCGGCGGCAAGCCGAAGATTGGATCAGGGCGGGGCGCGTTTCTGTCAATGGTGCGGCAGTTGCTTCGCCGGCGCTCAATGTCACGCCGGCGGATCGAATTGTGGTCGATGGCGAGCCATTGCCCGTGCGCGAGCGCACGCGGCTTTTTCTCTATCACAAGCCGCGCGGGCTCGTGGCCACCCATTCCGATCCGCAGGGGCGGCCGACGATTTTCGCCGGCCTGCCGAGCCACCTGCCGCGCCTCCTGAGTGTCGGGCGGCTCGATATCAACACCGAAGGGCTTCTCCTTCTCACCAATGACGGCGGCCTCGCGCGAGCGCTCGAATTGCCCTCGACCGGCTGGCTGCGGCGCTATCGGGTGCGCGCCCATGGCCGCATCGATCCCGAACGGCTCGCGGCGCTGCGCGACGGCATTACTATTGACGGCGTCCGCTATGGTCCCATTGAGGCCCGCATCGACCGCGAGCAGGGCGCCAATCTTTGGCTGATATTCGCAATCCGCGAGGGCAAGAACCGCGAAGTCAAGAACGTGCTTGGACATCTTGGGCTGGCGGTGAACAGGCTCATCCGAATATCGTTCGGTCCTTTCCAGCTGGGCGAGCTGCCTGAGGGCACGGTTGAGGAAGTCGGGACCCGGCACTTGCGCGAACAACTCGGGGAGCGAATCGCCGCGATTGCGGCGGCAGACTTTTCCGGCCCGATCGCCGATAGAGGAGCGGGTTTGAAACCCGCCCGTACAAGGCCGCCGCCGCCGTCGCCGCTTCGCCGAAATCTGCGCGGCAAGTCTTCGCGCCGCAAGGTGCCACGTCCATCTCGGCGCAAGAGCGGCTGATGCGGATCGTTGGCGGACGGCTGCGCGGCCGAAGCCTTGCGGCACCGAAGACGCCGGCGATCCGGCCAACCGCAGACCGCCAGCGCGAGAGCCTGTTTGATATCCTCGCCCACGGCTACGGCGATCCAGTCACCGGTGCGCGCGTGCTCGACCTGTTCGCCGGAACCGGCGCGCTGGGGCTGGAAGCGCTGTCGCGCGGTGCTGCCTTCGTGTTGTTCATCGACGATCGTCCGGAAGCACGCGGGCTGATCCGGGAAAATATTGCCGCTCTGGGGCTCGGCGGCGTCAGCCGCGTTTTTCGTCGCGATGCGACCAAACTCGGCGAAGCGCATCCGGTCGATCCGTTCTCGCTTGCGTTTGTCGATCCGCCCTATGGCCAAGGACTGGCCGAGCAGGCGCTCGTATCCGCGCGGCGAGGGGGCTGGCTTTTGCCGGCCGCCCTGCTCGTCATCGAGGAGTCGACCGAGCCGGCATTCAAACCGCCCGACGGGTTCGACGAAATCGAGCGGCGGCGCTATGGTGATACGCAATTCACGTTCCTGCAGCTATCGGGAGACGGTCGGTGAAAAGCTTGCTCAGCTATGGCGTTTTGGCATTCGGCATCAGCTTCAGTTTCGGCGTTCCTTCCCCCCTGCGGGCAGCGGAAGACGACGGGCTGCTCAAGGATGCACGCCGAGTTTTCACGGCACTGCCGGCAAACTTCGCAACCGCGGAACGACCGATAACGCCCGCCCTCGTCGAACTCGGCCGCGCCCTGTTCTTCGACCCGCGCATGTCGATCGACTCGACGACGAGCTGCGCCCGCTGCCATCAGCCGGCGCTCTACGGCACCGACGCGCTCGCGAAGTCCCATGGCAATCACGACCGGCTCAACGCCAGGAATGCGCCGACTGTGCTCAATGCGGCACTGCAGGCGAAACAGCACTGGACCGGCAATCGCGAGGACGTGGAGGATCAAGCCACCAAAGCGCTCACCGGCCCGGGGAGCTTTGGCAATCCGAGCTTCGACGTCCCTATGGCGCGACTGAAGGCGATTGCCGGTTACCAGCCGCTGTTCAAGGCGGCGTTCCCAAACGATCCAAACCCGATCACGCCGGAGAATTGGGGCAAAGCGATCGGCGCCTATGAGCGCACATTGGTGAGTCGCTCTCGCTTCGACGAATTTCTTGGCGGCAAGCTCGACGCGCTTTCGGCGAACGAGCGCCAAGGGCTGCGCGCCTTCATCAACACGGGCTGCGTAGCTTGCCATAACGGCATCGGCGTCGGCGGCGGCGAGTTCAAGAAGTTCGGGGTTGTCGAGGATTACTGGAAGCTGACCGGCAGCCAGGACATCGACGAGGGCCGGGCCCTCGATACGAAGAAAGCCGAAGACAAGTTCGTCTTCAAGGTGCCCACTCTGCGCAACGTCGCCATGACGGGCCCTTATTTCCATGACGGCTCGGTGGCGTCGCTTGATGCTGCGGTGCGCACGATGGCCAAGGTCCAGCTTGGCGCAGCGCTGGGCGAGAACGAGGTCCACGACATCGTAGCGTTCCTGGGAAGCCTGACCGGACCGCTGCCCGAGAACTTTGCAACAGCGCCCGTGCTGCCGCCGGAGCGCTGACTCGTAATGGTCAGTGTGACCGAGATAGTAACGGCCAAGGGAGAGCGTCAATGTTCTGTGGAAACTTGATCGGCTCGATAGCGTTGGCGGCGGCAGTCATGACCGCGCCGGCGGGCGCTCAGATATTTGACTTCGGCAAATATCCAGACCTGTCTGGCCAATGGCGTCGGACCGACAGCGGCCCACCTCGATACGATCCCGCCAAGGGCTACGGCCGCGAACAACAACCGCCGCTGACGGACGAATATCGGCTTATTCATGAGAAGAGCCTGTCGGATCAGGCCGAGGGTGGACAGGGTCTCTACCGCAGCAGTGCACGGTGCCTGCCGATGGGCATGCCCTGGCAGATGTATGGCCTGTTTCCCCTGGAGTTCGTGATCACGCCAAAGACGACATACGTGCTGTCCGAGATCATGACCCAGCAGCCTCGGCGCATCTACACGGACGGGCGCAAATGGCCGGGAGACGACCAGGAAGCGCTGTTCACAGGCTATTCCATCGGCCAGTGGATCGATACCGACGGAGACGGCAAGTACGACCTGCTTGAAGTGGAGACCCGGAACCTGAGAGTTCCGCGCATCTACGATCAGAGCGGGATTCCCTTCCACGAGGATGGTCAGGCCGTCATTACCGAACGGATCTACCTCGACAAGGATGATCCCAACGTCCTCCATAACGAAATGACGACAACTGATCACGCGCTGACCCGGCCATGGAAGGCTGCGCATAGCTATCGCCGTGAACCAAAAATTTTCTGGGCAGAAAACAATTGCATCGAGGGAAACGACAATATTGCCATCGGCAATGAAGACTACCTCCTGAGTCCAGACGGCTTCTTGATGCCCGTCAAAAGGGGCCAGAAGCCGCCGGACCTGCGGTATTTCGGGCAGGCCGGGAAGTAGCTGATCGCAGGGACAGAAGGTCGGCGCCTATTTTGCTGCCGATTTGAGCTCGTTTGCGGTGAACATGAAATTTACGCTATCGCCATTCTTGTGGCATTGGAAACAGCTATTGAGATTCGCCTTTTCGTCGGCTTTGCCGTCGGGAAGAAACGCCTGGTATTCCCATTCGCCGTTGCGCTTGCTCGACGGATATTCGCTTCCCCAGCCGGTGCGCTTCTCCATCACCCGATAGGCGTTGATTTCGGTCTTGACGAAATGTCCGTCGGCGCCCTTCACCGGATTGCCGCGGTCGTCGAGCTGGACGTTATAACGGACCAGAGTGACCACAGTTCCGCTGGGAAGCGGTTCACCGCTCCTTGCGGCCGCAATGCCTGCCGGCGAGATAAAAAATTCTCGAAATTCCTTTCGCTCGGCCATGTCCTGGGACAGGTACATCACGCCTTTCGCATAGTCTTTCGGAAAGGCGACCTTGTCGCCTCCGGCCCAAACCGATGTGATGCTCGCAACCGCCGTTAAGGCGCAGAACGCTATCGCTGCTGAAACTGTGCGCGCCATCTTTTCCTCCGTTTGCTCTGGAATGCTTGGTTCAGTCCGCGGGGCATTGGTCGATGTAGGATTCGAGCGTCCCGGCCCTTTCCATGGCGATGAACTCGTCGAAATTGGCCACCAAAAAGTCGTCAACTCGTTGGCGTGCTTCAGTCGAAGTGACGTTCAGGTCACTTTGGTAGAAGTTCATTGCCTTGCTTCTAAATTCTTCCGACTGTTCGTGGATCATGTCGCTCATGTCGCGGGCGCGGACGGCCTGCCGAAGCTGCCAGTTCGCCTGGTAGGCGGCGGAGCAGCGGGCATAAATCTCCCAGCGCGGCACTGAGGAGGACTGAGGCTGCGCGGCAGCTGAACATATCAATCCGGTCGAGAGCCAAAGAAGCCCAAATCGCCGAGCCGCCCGGCAGATGGTCTTACCCTGTAACATCATAACTCCTGACGGCTGGCACGCTCCCTCAGCGACGGCTGCCAAAATCATGCTACAATGCGAAGCACCCGCCGGCAAGGTTGATGGTGCGCAAAACCCCTAAACAGTATCGACAATCGATATCGAAGCAGCATAGGTTGCAGGCGTATCCTCGATTCACAGGTAGACCCATTAATTCTGACCAACGATGGAGACAGCCTTATGCGAAAGTATCTGCTGCGACTCCCTATCGCGATCACGGCCCTCATTTACTTCGGGCAAGCCACTCTCGTCGCTCAGGCTCCGGCACCACCCCCAGGGGCTGTGCCCTTCAACCCGAGCATGGGCGATCTCATGAACACCCTGGTGCAGCCCCGGCACGCCAAACTTGGCGTGATCGGGCATGAGCAAAACTGGGTGCTTGCAGGCTACGAGCTCCACCAGCTCAAAGATGCGCTCACGAACATATCTCGATGGCGACCCCGGTTTCGGAACATGTCGGTGCCGGAGTTGGTGGACACGATGACAGGGGAGCCGATCAAAGCCCTCGATCAGGCGATCCAGGCCAAGGATTCGCATCAGTTTGCCCAGGCGTTCGACCGGCTGACCGCAGGCTGCAATGGCTGTCATACCGCGCTCGGCCACGCATTCATCGTGATTCAGCCTCCCGATCGGTCATACTTTGCCAACCAGGTCTTTCGCATCACAAATTGACAGGCAGAGATAGCTCCTCCACAGGATCAGGCCGAACCGTTTGTTACACCGGCTGCCGAAAAGGCTGTCGTCTGCTCACCCCAGGCGACAGCCTTCCTATTTTGCATTACTACTACAGGCGGACTCGAAGGTCGGAGCCCCGATGACGAAAATGAAACACCAGGAGCTTCTCAAGGGCCTCATCAGACTACACATTTTGCACCATGCCGCAAACGGCGAGTTTTACGGCCAGTGGATGATTCATGAACTCGCCGGTCACGGTTACACGCTCAGCCCTGGGACGCTCTACCCGATGCTGCACGCGCTGGAGCGCAGCGGCTACCTGCGCTCGCGAGAAGAACGCGACGGCCGCACTTATCGCCGTCTTTATCGTGCTACGGCACTCGGCCGCGAGGCGGACAAGATTGCCAAGCTCCAGGTCCGCGAGCTGACCGGCCAAGGCCGCAAGGCGCGGTCCATCCAGCGCGGGAACTCGAGACCGGGCCGCTGACGGCGAATCGGCCAGGTGGCAGTTGTCCCCAGTTCCACTGCCTGTTCGCTTGGAGGAGATCCCGCCAGTTTCGGTATCGGTTGTCGATATCGTGGTTGCTGCGACACCGACGGCAGCTTGCGGGAATGCGCCGGCTAGGCTTACGATCGCAGAAACCGATGCCAGAAGGTTGACATTATGACGATCGACCGTCGTTCATTTCTTAAATGTGCCGGAGCGATTCCGCTCATCGGCGCAATGCCCGTGGTCGAACAGGCCGCTGCACAGCCCAATGCCGACAAACCAGATTACACGGTGCGAATTGGGACCGGACTCGTCGAGCTGGCGCCCGACCATATCGTCTCGACCACTCTCTACAACGGCCAGTTTCCAGGGCCGCTGCTGCGCTTGAAGGAAGGGCAGCGGGTCGTCGTCGACATTCAGAATAATACCGGCGTGCCCGAACTCGTTCATTGGCACGGGCAAATGATCCCGAGCGATGTGGACGGCGCCGCGGAGGAAGGCACGCCCTTCGTACCCGCGCACGGCATGAGCCGCATTGCCTTCGTGCCGAAGCCGGCGGGGTTTCGATTCTATCACACCCATGTGGTTCCGAAGAACAATCTCAATGAAGGTACCTATACCGGTCAGGCCGGCCCGGTCTACATCGAGCCCGTCAACAACCCCGGTGCCTACGATCGCGAGGTCTTCCTGGTTCTCAAGGAATTCGAGCCCACCTTCAGCCGCGGCGGCGACATGATGATGGACATGCTGATCGGGGCTCCGGTCAAGGAGTTGCAGCAGATCGGCAGGCAGGCCGACGATCGATTCAAAGGTCCGAAGGGCTATGAGGTCGGCTACGATCTATTCAGCATCAACGGCAGGATGCTCGGGCACGGCGAGCCTATCCGCGTGCGGCAGGGCGAGCGCGTCTTGTTTCATGTGCTCAATGCAAGCGCGACCGAGATTCGCAGTCTCGCGCTGCCCGGTCACAATTTTCACGTCGTGGCTCTCGACGGCAATCCCGTTCCCACGCCCGCCGACGTGCCGGTGCTCTGGCTCGGCACTGCCGAGCGCATCTCCGCGATCGTTACCATGAACCATCCTGGAGTCTGGGTGCTGGGCGACGTCGCCGATGACGATCGCCGCCACGGAATGGGGATCGTCGTCGAATACGCCGGCCGCAGCGGCAAACCGCAATGGACCAAGCCAAAACCGTTTCGCTGGGATTATACCCGGTTCGACAAGCCGGGTGCACAACCGGCAATGCCCGACGAGACGATCGAGGTGACGGTCGTCAAGCAGAACGGCGCGGCGGACGGGTTCAATCTCTGGACGCTCAACGGCGAAGCGTTCTCGATGCAGACCCTGAAACCGATGTACACAGTGCATGAGGGCCGGCGCTATCGCTTGAAGTTCCGCAACGCCAGCGACGATGTCCATCCGCTGCATCTTCACCGTCACAGCTTCGAACTCATTCGCGTCGGCGGTAAGGCGACCGCGGGCGTCATCAAGGATGTGGTGATGATGGGCGGCTACCAGGAGGTCGAATTCGACTTCGTAGCCGACAATCCGGGTTTAACGCTCTTTCACTGCCACCAGCAGCTGCATATGGATTTCGGATTCATGGCGCTGTTCAAGTACGCCTGAGCCCGCGCATCACGGGCCAGGCGCGGCGCCGTTTGGTTTACTTCCGCGACTGACTGAAATAGCGCAAATCGGGAGGCTGCTGATTCTTTCTGGTCGGCATCAGGAAGCCGTCCGCGCTGAGCAGGTAATTCTGAGTGCCGATCTTGACGTGATTGTTGTACTCGCCGCAATTGTTCTCGCGCCAGATCGGCCGCTCCTCGGGCTCGCGCCCGTAGGTCTTGTTGACCGTCCACGGCCGCGTCAGCGCATGGTCGAACACGGTCACGTCGTTATGAAGGATATTGGAATTGGCCCGGTCGAGATAGATGCGCTCCTTGACGACGGTCTGGCCGTCCGGGTGCAGCGGGATGCCGCTGCTGTCGAAGGTGCGCGGTTGCTTGAAAGGGCCGCGGGTTTCGACGTCGAGCACATCATAGCGGCCGTCGCCATTGAGATCGATCCATTTGCCGATCGAATAACCGAGGAACGTCGGCTCGAGATTTTGCGGAAAATCTCGGCCGTCGGTGAAGATGCGCCGGTCGTCATCGATGTGGCGCACCAGAATGTAGGTCGTAGCCGGCGTTACCACGAATTCAATTTCGCCGTAGCCGTTGGTGGCACGCGGCATGCCCGGCGAAAGGCAGGTGAAAGTTGGAGTGTTTCCCTGTCCACCTTCGCTCTGCTCCTTGAGGCCAGCGTCGAAAATCGCCCGATACTCCGGAGTGAGCGGCGGTTGCTGGCCGCGGCCCGCGGGTTTGCTCGGGTCGAAGCGCGTCCCGTTAAAGCCGGTCGGCCCGAAGCGCACCAGCGGTCCCTTCAAGTCAGGACCGGACGGCCCCCAGCGCATCCACTGGCCGTGCAGGTCCGGGTAGGCGCCGTAATCAAAAACCTGAGCGTCGGCGGCCGGTACCCACGGCGCGGTCAAGAGTGCCAATGCACCGAGAAGACGTCGGTATGACATGGTCGTCCTCCAACCCTGGACTGCTGCTGCGGCTTCATTCCCGGACAACCTGGTCCACATACCGCAGCCTACGATATTTACCAGGACGCGGCCGTCCGCGACACTACCCGAAATCGCCGGCAGGCGCGTGCAGCATTTCCAGTTCAGCCGATTCCAGCGGATCGGAAGGCGCCACAGACGGCCTACGGTTAAAATCTGAGCTTGCGACCTTCAATGCCAGCCGTGCGCAAACGCGGAACTCGTCTGACCGCAGCTGCGACAGCGATCAGCAGGCCGATTACGATTATTTTCCACGCCGGGGCGACGCCAAGGACGAGGCTGAAATTGTTGGCAAAGGTCTCCGACGGCGCGTAGTCGTGGTAAGCCCAAGTCCAAGCTACTTCGAGAAGTACCGTGAAAAGGCATGCAGCCACGGCGAGCAGCGCCAGCGCGGTCGGATCGGTCCCTTGCCCGCGGCGGCTGAGCACCCTCCAGAGCATCAGCCAAAAGAGCATTCCACTCGTCAAGTACTGGTCCGGATAATAGTCCGGCGAGAGCAGATAGTGAATGACGGCCAGCGCTGCGATCAAATAGATAGTATTGTGCAGGGTGTTCCAGCCTTTGGCTCCCATGCGCCTGACCGCCTCATCCAGCGACGTCGCCCCCAGGGCGATCAACCCGACAGTAGCAACGGTTGCCAAAATAAGCGAGATTCTGGTCACCATCTCATGGGCTATGTGCGTGAAGTCCCAAAACCGTAGCGCGAAATAGATGATGATGTGCGCGATCGTATAGGCGAGCGCTGTTACTCCGATCATTCGACGCACAAGGATGAGCTCGCGCCAACGTAATATCGTCAACGCCGGGGTGACGGCCAGCGCCAGCAATAAGAGCGCCAGCGCCCAAAATCCCGACCAGTACGTCATTCCACCGAGCGGGACAGGTCCAAATTGCTCGGTGGCGACCTGATAAACCAGCCAGATCGCCGGCATGAACATCAGCGCGAATGTGGTCGCTTTCAGCCAGGAAAATTCTCGATTCCTGTCCTGCCATGGCCAGATCGGTTGCATTCAGCTGCTCTGTTTGTCGGGACCTCGCCAAACTGACGCTACCGGTCGGCGCGCCCGATGACCTCCATGAGTTCCGCGATTTTGCGCCGCTGTTCGGCCTGATTGCCCGAGGCGATCGCATTATCGACGCAGTGCGCGACATGGTCGCGCAGAATCTCTTCTTCGGCACGCCGCAATGCCGCGCGCGCAGCCCCGATCTGGGTGATTACGTCGATGCAATAACGGTCTTCCTCGACCATTCGCGACAGGCCGCGGACTTGGCCCTCGATCCTCTTAAGCCGCCTGAGAGAGGACGCCTTGATATCTTTGCGCATGACCCGCATATACCCCCCCAGGGTAGGCGTTTCAAGCCGGCTGGAAGGCAAAGACAAATGCTGCGCCAGGACCAAAAGCAGGCTTCAGACCAGCAGACGCATCCTTGGACGCAGATCGGCGGTCGCCGCGATCGTGTCGGCGCGGACGGGTCGTCGGGAGCAGCCGTGATCGATCCCGTCTGCGGCATGTCGGTCGATCCGCAGGCGACGGCTCATTCCTATGCATTCGAGGGACGCACGTATCACTTCTGCTCGCCCGGATGCCGGACACGATTTGCCGCCGATCCTGCGAAATATCTCGGATCGGATGCGGGCAAACGGGCGCCGACGCCAGTTGCCAAAGGCGCCATCTACACCTGCCCGATGCATCCCGAAATCCGGCAGAGCGGTCCGGGCAGCTGCCCGATCTGCGGGATGGCGCTTGAGCCCGTAATGCCTGCGCCCGAAACGGCCGCAAGCCCGGAACTCACCGACATGACGCGGCGGTTCTGGATCGGGCTCGTTCTATCAATTCCCGTGGTTGCGCTGGAAATGGGCGCGCATCTGTTCAACCTCCATGTACCCCTGGACCAGCGGCTGTCCAACTGGATTCAATTTGTGCTCGCAACGCCGGTTGTATTGTGGGCAGGCTGGCCGTTCTTTGTGCGCGGCTGGCGGTCAGTCGTCACGCGCAACCTCAACATGTTCACGCTGATTGCGATGGGCACCGGGGTTGCGTGGACATACAGCGTGATCGGCACCGTGGCGCCCGGTAGTTTTCCAGAAGCTTTTCGAGGGCCGGAAGGTGCAGTCGCGATCTATTTTGAAGCAGCCGCAGTCATCACGGTGTTGGTGCTGCTCGGCCAGGTCCTGGAACTGCGTGCGCGCGAGCAGACTTCAGGCGCGATTCGGGCATTGCTTAATCTGTCGCCGAAGACCGCGCGGCGCGTAAACGCGGACGGCAGCGAAGAGGAGGTCCCGCTCGACTTGGTTGCAGTGGGCGAGCGGCTGCGGGTACGTCCTGGCGAAAAGGTGCCGGTCGACGGCGTGCTGATCGAAGGTCGATCCTCGCTCGATGAATCGATGCTGACCGGCGAACCGATGCCGGCATTCAAACAGCCGGGCGCGAAAGTTGTTGGCGGTACGATCAACCAAACCGGCAGCTTCATCATGCGCGCCGAGAGGGTCGGCCGCGACACCATGCTGGCGCAGATCGTCGGGATGGTTGCCGCTGCGCAGCGCTCGCGCGCCCCGGTTCAGCGGCTCGCCGATCAGGTTTCCGGCTGGTTCGTGCCCACCGTGATTTTCATCGCTTGCATCGCCTTCGCGGTCTGGGCTGGCTTTGGCCCCGAACCGCGCTTTGCCTATGCGGTCGTGGCGGCCGTGAGTGTCCTGATCATCGCCTGCCCGTGCGCGCTGGGGCTCGCAACACCGATGTCGATCATGGTCGGCGTCGGCCGCGGCGCGCAGGCGGGAGTTCTCATCAAGAACGCCGAAGCCTTGGAGCGGATGGAACGCGTCGACACGCTGGTGATCGACAAGACCGGCACGCTCACCGAAGGCAAGCCCAAGGTCGTGGCCATCGTGCCGGCGCCCGGCGTGGAAGTAACCGAACTGCTTCGCCTTGCCGCAAGCGTCGAGCGCGCGAGCGAGCATCCGCTGGGACGGGCGATTGTCGAGGCCGCTGCCGAGCGTGGCCTTGCGTTCGCCGAGGTCGAAGGTTTCGACTCGCCCGCCGGCAAGGGCGTCGTCGGCGCCGTTGCGGGGCACAAGCTTGCGCTCGGCAGCGCAAGCTTCCTGCGCGAAAGCGGAGTGTCGGCCGCTGCCCTTGAGAGCGAAGCTGAACTCCTGCGGCAGGACGGTGCGAGCGCAATCTATGCTGCGATCGACGGGAAGCCATCCGGCATTATCGCGGTTGCCGATCCAATCAAGCCAAGCACGCCCGGCGCCCTTGAGACGCTCGCCGCCGATGGCATGCGTATCGTCATGCTGACGGGAGATAACCGGACGACCGCCGAGGCAGTGGCGCGCCGCCTCGGCATCGGCGAAGTCGAAGCCGAGGTGCTGCCGGACCAGAAGAGCGCGGTCGTCGAGCGGCTGCGGCGGCAGGGCCGGGTGGTCGCGATGGCCGGCGACGGCGTCAACGACGCGCCGGCGCTCGCGGCTGCCGACGTCGGCATCGCGATGGGGACCGGCACCGATGTCGCCATCGAAAGCGCGGGGGTCACGCTGCTCAAGGGCGATCTCACCGGCATCGTGCGGGCGCGCCGCCTCTCGGCCGTTGCGATGCGCAACATCCGGCAGAACCTGTTCTTCGCCTTCATCTACAACGCAGCCGGCGTGCCGATCGCGGCTGGCGTCCTCTACCCGAGCTTCGGCATTCTTCTCTCGCCGATCATTGCAGCTGCCGCGATGTCGCTGTCCTCGGTCAGCGTGATCGGCAACGCGCTGCGGCTTCGGCGCCTGCGGCTTTGAAGCCGCGACGTCCAGATTGAGCAATCACATCATCCTTGATCGGGCTTCGTGTCGGGTCCGCTGCCGCGGCCATCAACCGAAACCCGGAGGCCGCACCGGTCAAGTCGGGGGAACGATGCCCCATTTGTCGGCCAGTGTTTTCACTGTCCCATTGGCCTTGAGCTTGCGCAGAGACGCATTGATCTTGTTTAAGAGCTCAGTCTCCCCCCTTCGAACCGCAATACCTCCCGAACTGTGATAGACAGGAACATAACTGCGCACGACCAGCACATCCTGATATTGCCCCTGCCTCTGCAGGTAAGTCATTTGCGCAGCGTTCGTCAGGTAGGCTTTGATCTCGCCGCTTTTGAGTGCGTTAGTTGCAGCCTCCAGCGTGGCAAATGCTTTCACATCCTTGAAACCTCCCTTCGCTTTCAGATCGTCGAGGTAGATCGTTCCGACCCCGGCGCCCATGACCTGCCCTTTTAGATCATCAAGCGATTTGTATTGCGTCGAGTCATTTCGTGCGACCACCAAGCATTCGGTCCAGATCGCATATACATCAGAAAAGTCAGCTCCCATTGCCTTTCGCTCTGGCGTGATCGTCGTGGAACTTGCGTCAATATCGATTTGTTTAGAAACGAGTGCCGGAAGAATCTGCCCAAAGGACGCAAACCCTGTGAACTGAACCTGAAATCCCGCATCCCTTGAAATCCCATTCATGATGTCGACCGAATACCCTTGTGTCGAATTTGTCTTGGGATCGGAGAATCCAAATGGCACGACCCCTGTACCTACTTTGTAGACCTGCTGCGAATGAGCGATCCCAGCGGAAAACATCGTCGCAGCTATAACAAGGACGAACTTGATTGATCTCATGATGATTCCTTCCATCGACGAGATTGCTGGTCAGCCTAGGTCTGGTACGTGCGTGTTTCGTATTACCTTAGGCGCTTCGGCCGCACTCAAGTTAAACCGAATTGCGCCAACCAGCCACCCATCAATAAGGCGGAGAGGCAGCTATCATTGGGTCTTGAAAACCGACAGGGAACTGAGTACCATTTCTTCATGGCAAAACCCAACCGAGAATGGTATTATGGACGGCAAAGTCACAATGGACCAAGCGGGCCGCATCGTTCTTCCCAAAGGCGTTCGGGACGAGTTGCACCTCTCCGCAGGGGACACTCTCGATTTCAGGGTTGAAGGTGACGAGGTCACATTACGCCCGCGACGGAGCTCCACTCCCCTGCAAAAGGAGCGGGGCATTTGGGTGTTGCGGACCGGCAAACCGCTGTCCCCCCAGGAGACGGACGAAGTGCTCAGGGACATCCGAGGGCAACGCATTCGCAAGTCATTCGGGGAGAGCCGGTGAAGGCATTTCTCGATACTTCGGTTCTGGTCGCTACATTTTATGCCGACCACTCGCATCATGCGCCGAGCGCGGACCTTTTCTTCCGGTTTGGACGGAACGAAAGCTGCTGCGCCGCGCATAGTCTTGCTGAGGTCTACGCGACGCTTACCAGGATGCCAGCGCCGCGGCGCGTCAGCGGCGACCAGGCTCTTCTGTTCGTGGCGGATATTCGAGCACACTTGAGCGTCATTGCGCTTGACGCGGACGCGTATTGTCAAGTGCTGGAATCCAGCGGCGCGCTAGGTCTCGCAGGCGGCGCCATCTATGATGCCGTCATTGGTCACTGCGCGCTTAAGGCTAATGCCGAAACCGTCTACACTTGGAACACGAAGGATTTCGTGCGGCTGCCGGAAGCCATCTCCCGGCGCGTAAAGAAGCCTTATTATCAGTAAGCTGTCCCAAACCTCAGCAAGACCCCGTTCGACGATTGACGGGCCACCGGGTCTCGTCCACACTCGCCCGACGCAGAGGTCAGAGAATCACCGGTGCAGAGGCTTCGGCGCTTTCGGGGGATCATTCCGATACTGGTCGGCCTGTTCATGGTCGCTCAGCTGGCCGGGGTCGTCTCTTTTGACGATGATTACGGGCAGGCCATCGCGGCGGCCGCTGCCGCACCTGCCGAGCACCATCCGGCTGATCACGCCGTCCTGCCCCACCTCCATACCGCTCAACACGATCACGGCCATAACGGCATCGGCCTCGCAGGCGATGGCGTAGCCGGCCATTGCTGTGCCCTCCACGCCTTCATCGTCGGCATCGTCCCCGTCGTTTTGACCGCTCCAAGTACCGATTTTCGCCCCGGAGAGCGGCTAGAAATTCACGGCGACAATTTTACCGGCCTGGGGGCAAACCGGCTCGATCGGCCCCCCCGATCCCTTCTGTAGCGTTGAGTTCGCGCGCGCCGCGCGCTTTGCGCCGGCGCACGCATCCAATGGACAGATGCGGGTTCGCAATGTTCCGACATCATCGTGGGGCTGTGCTTGGCCTCGCCTGCCTGGTTTCCGCATGCCAGACGTTCTCGCCCGATGCCGGCATGGACGTGGTGGCGGGTATTGCCGGCAGCGCACTCAATAAAGACGTGGCCGCCTTGCGCACGCCGGAAGCGGCGGAGGCGGCACACGCGCGAGTGAGTTCGTTCCTGCGTCGGTCCCTGACGGCGGATGCCGCCGTTCAGATTGCTCTCCTCAACAATCGCGGCTTGCAGGCGGCCTACAACGAGCTTGGAATCGCTGAAGCCGTGATGGTCCAGGCAAGCCTTCCTCCCAGCCCCACGATTGCGCTCAGCACGATCTCCACCCCGGTCGAACTCGATATCGAGAGCCGCATCGTCGGCGAAATTCTGGCGCTGGCGACCCTGGAAGCGCGAACCGAGATCGCGCGCGAGCGTTTTCGGCAGGCGCAACTGCGGGCCGCAATGGAAACGCTGCATCTCGCCGCGACCGTTCGGCGTGCGTATTTCCGCGCTGTCGCTGCGCGGCAAATCGCAGATTTCCTGGCCGAGGGAGTCTCCGCCGCCGAGACCGCGGCCGAGCTTGCCAAGCGGCTCGCTGAAAGCGGAAGCATGACCAAGCTCGATCAGAACCGAGAGCAGGTTTTCTCCGCCGAAATGCGGGCGCAGCTTGGAACCGCGCGGCAGCGCGCCGAAAGCGAACGCGAACGGCTGGTGCGCGCCATGGGCCTTTCGGGTCCCGATCTTTCGTTTCGCCTGCCGAGCGCAGTTCCGGCCCTGCCGCAGCGTCTGCGCAGCCAACCGGCGATCGAAATCGAGGCGGTGCGGCGGCGTATCGATCTTCAGATCGCGCGCATCGAAGTCGATGCGCTGGCCAAATCCTATGGGCTCACCAAGGCGACGCGATTCATCAATCTCGCGGACCTGTCCGCAGTCTCCCGGACACAACGCGAATCGAGCGGCGACCACGGCACCGGCGGCGGCGGAGAAATCGAGCTGTCCGTGCCGATCTTCGATTTCGGCGAAGCGCGGCTGCGCCAGGCCGGCGAGGCCTACATGCAGGCGGTCAACCGGGTCGCCGAAAACGCCGTCAACGTGCGCTCGCAGGCACGCGAGGCCTACCGGGTCTACCGCGCCAGCTATGACGTCGCCAAACAGTACCGTGACGACGTTTTGCCGCTGCGCAAAACCATTTCCGACGAAATGATGCTGCGTTATGGCGCCATGCAGGTCGATGTCTTTTCGCTGCTGACCGAGGCAAGGCAGCGCCTTGCTGCAAACGTCGCGGCGATCGAAGCGCAGCGCGATTTCTGGCTCGCCGACGCCAATCTGCGGGCGGCACTGATTGGCGGCGACCAGCAGCTTTCCGAGAGCGAGGCGCCGCAGTCAGGCGAAGCCATTTCTGCCAGATTGCCGGCGAACGAATAAAGCGAGGCAAATCGATGAGCTTATCGCGACGAAATCTGCTCGGAGCCGCGGCTGTTCTCGCCGGCATGGGGCCGATCGGCAGCCGCGCGGCATCGAGCATTCCCGAGGCGCCGACCACCCGCACCACGACGCTGCAGCCGCCGCTGTCGCCGCAGGCCGGGCAGGATTATCAGCCGGTTGTTACCCTCAACGGCTGGACGCTGCCATGGCGGATGAACGGGGACTGGAAAGAATTCCACCTCGTCGCCGAGCCGGTGGAGCGGGAACTGGCGCCGGGTATGAAGGCTCACCTCTGGGGCTACAACGGACAAGCGCCCGGACCGACCATCGAGGCGGTCGAGGGCGACAAGGTGCGCATCTTCGTCACTAATCGCCTGCCCGAGCACACCAGCGTGCATTGGCACGGGATGATCGTGCCTAACGGCATGGACGGCGTCGGCGGGCTCACCCAGCCGCACATCGATCCCGGCAAGACCTTCGTCTACGAGTTCGCGCTGAACAAGAGCGGGTCGTTCATGTATCACCCGCATTCCGACGAAATGGTGCAGATGGCGATGGGCATGATGGGGATGTTTGTCGTGCATCCGCGCGACGCAAAGCTCCACCGCGTCGACCGCGATTTCGTTTTCATCATGAGCGCCTACCGGATCGATCCCGGCACCTCTCTGCCCAAAGTCGCGGAGATGACCGATTTCAACATGTGGACCTGGAACAGCCGCGTCTTCCCCGGGATCGATCCGCTGCCGGTACGGCTCGGCGATCGCGTGCGCGTGCGCATCGGCAATCTCACCATGACCAATCACCCAATTCATCTGCACGGTCACACGTTCGCGGTGACCTGTACCGATGGCGGCTGGATACCGGAGAGCGCGCGCTGGCCCGAGGCGACGACCGATGTGCCGGTGGGCACGATTCGCGCGTTCGAATTCGTTGCCGATCAGCCCGGAGACTGGGCGATCCACTGTCACAAGTCGCATCACACGATGAATGCCATGGGCCACAACACCGCGAATTTCATCGGTACGAATCAGCGCGACCTCACCGCAGCGATACGCCGCCTCGTGCCCGACTACCACCCGATGGGCTCGGCCGGCATGGCCGAGATGGGCAGCATGGAAATGGCCATGCCCGATAACACGCTGCCGATGATGACCGGCTTCGGACAGTTCGGCCCGATCGAAATGGGCGGCATGTTCACCGTCATGAAAATCCGAGAAGATCTTGCGCCGAACGACTATCGAGATCCCGGTCCATACAAGTATCCCGAAGGAAGCGTTGCTCATGAGGTCAAAGGAACGGCCGATCTGCCGCCTCGCGCCGACAGCACTGGCCACGACAGTTCTGTCGTCCAAAGCCCGGCAGTCAAACCGGCCCGCAGAGGGGGCTCCGTCCCGCGCCGCTAAGAAAGGACAGTCGTCATGAGAAAAATTGCAAGCCTCGGTCTTGCGCTTGCGCTCTTGGGCGCCTCACAGGCCGCCTTCGCGCAGCAGGGCATGATCGACGGCCAGGTCGCCAAGGTCGATCAATCTGCTTCGAAGATCACGATCAAGCACGGCCCTATCCCGAAGCTCGACATGGATGTTGGAATGACGATGGTCTTTGCTGTCTCAGACCCCAAAATGCTGAGCACGGTGAAGGCCGGCGACAGGATAAAGTTCGATGCCGATCGCGTAAACGGACAGCTCACTGTGACGAAGCTTCAAAAGCTGAGATGACGCCGAGGGCGGCAAACCGCTCCAGCACCCACGTTCCCACGCAGCCCAGGAGGTATGAAAAGATGAAAGCGACTGGTCCTATGCTCGTTGCCGCCGCATCCATTTCTCTGGTCTTGGCGGGAGCCGGCGCGGCTTCGGCGCATGCCGAACTCAAGCAGGCTTCGCCGGCCGTCGACAGCACGGTGGCGGCAGCCCCCACGGAGGTCACGCTCAATTTCAGCGAGCGGCTCGAACCTGCTTTCAGCGCGGTAATCGTGCGCAATGCTGTCGGCAAGCGAGTTGACAAGGCCGACGGGCACATCGACAAGGCGGACCGAAGCGTCATTCGAACTTCGCTGCAGCCGTTATCGCCTGGCGTCTACATCGTCGAATGGCGCGCGCTCTCGTCCGACACCCATAGGACGGAAGGCGCCTTCGTGTTCCGGGTCGGCGAATAGTCGGCCAAAGACGGAGGTTGGCTTGGATGAGCCGCTGGTCTGGGCTCGCAGCATCCATTTCGCCGCAGCGATCAGCGTGGCCGGAGGGCTGCTCTTTCTTGGCTTGGTAGCCGAGCCGGCTTTTCGAAAACTTGATAATGCCGGGAGAATTCCGGCCCGGACGCGTTTCTGGGTCATGTGGATTGCGTGGCTGAGCCTCGCAGCCACGGTTATCTCAGGCGCGGACTGGCTCGTTCTCAAGGCGGCCGAGATGGGCGATGTGCCGTGGCAGCAGGCATTTTCCCAAGACCTCGTGCCGATGGTGCTGTGGGGCACTGACTTCGGCCAGGATTGGATTGTGCGTTTGATGCTGGCGGCGCTGCTCGCATTGACCCTCGTGGCTGCGCGGCCGGCGCGCCGTTTCTACCGTCCGGCGTTGGCCGTGAGTTGCGTTCTCAGTGCCGCATTGGTTGGGGCGCTCGCCTGGGCCGGTCACGCAGCAGCGACGCCCGGCACCCTCGGTACCGCTCACGTCGCCTCGGATATCCTCCACCTCATCGCGGCCGCCGCATGGGTTGGGGCATTGATCCCGCTCGCGCTTTTGCTGGGCGCGGCCCTCACCTGCGGCGATACCGCATCCCTTGGCATCGCGCGCGAGGCGGTGCACCGATTCTCGACCCTCGGCATTATCAGTGTCTGCGGCCTGCTGTTAACGGGAATTATTAATACCTGGGCGATCCTCGGCAGCCCGACTGCGCTCGTCGGCACCGACTACGGCCGGCTGCTTGTTCTCAAAATCGCACTGTTCCTTGGGATGCTGTCACTCGCCGCGGTTAATCGGCTTCGGCTCACGCCCGTTCTTCTCCAGAAGCTCAATGCAGGCGCAGCAAGCGGCGCTCTGCGTCGCATTCGAGTCCATACGATTGTCGAGGCGGCACTTGGGTTCGTTATTCTAGCCATCATTGGCCTGCTCGGAACGCTGTCGCCGAGCGCGTAATGTCGAAACCCGGTACCGCTATTTCCATGCAGCCGCGGAGCAAGGATTTGCAACGTGGATGAACGAGACTGGCTCACCGCTGGAGTGCGAGCCGCCGCGACCGAGCGCACTTTGAGGGCCGGCCAGGCGCTGTTTCTCCAGCGTAGCCGGCCTGTCGGCCTCTATGAAGTCGTAAGCGGGAAGCTGCGGCTGGTGCGGGTCGATCGATCAGGACGCGAGGCAGTGCTTCACTCGGCCTGCGCAGGACAAACGATAGCTGAGGCCTCGTTATTTTCATCGACTTATCATTGCGACGCCATTGCGAGCGCAAGGACAATCGTTCGCCTCTATCCGAAGGCTGTTGTGTTGGCCGAATTTCGGCGCAATCCCAAGGCCGCGGAGGCTTTCATGGCGATGCTCGGCCGCCAAGTCATGGATCTGCGCACGAAGCTGGAGCAGCGAAACATCCTTTCTGCGCGCGAGCGGATTGTCCATTATCTCACAGCCAATGCTGGTGCCGCCGGAAGCACCGTCGCGGTCACAGGAACCCTCAAGGACCTCGCCGGCGAACTCGGATTGAGTCACGAAGCGCTCTACCGGACGCTGGCCGAGATGGCTTCCGCTGGCGAGATCGAGCGAGGCAGGGGGACGATCAGCCTGGTGAAATCCAAACTATGATCCAGATCATATGATAAACCCGCAGCGCGACCTAAAGAGCTGCCCAGGATGCTCCTAATGATGAGGTCGACCATGTCTTCGTTCTCCTGGAAATCCGGCTTTGCCGGCTTGGCGATACTCGCGGCCACGGCTTACGCGGTGGCGCAGATGCCTTCAGGTCAACCCGGGATGCTGCACGGCGACGGCATGCCCAGCGGAATGCACGAGCGCATGATGCAGATGATGCGGGGCCATGGCATGCAAGGCCTTGGGATGCCCGGCGGAATGGGCGGGCATGCGATAGCGGAGCAACACAGCGGATCAGCGGTCATGCCCGTGCTGCCGGGGCAGGATGCGTTTGGCGCGATTGGGGAAGTTGTACGAATCCTCAAGGCTGACCCCTCCACGGACTGGTCCAAGGTGAACATCGCTGCGCTTCGCGAGCACCTGATCGACATGAACGAGCTGACGCTGCACGCGGCTGCCGCGGAGCGCAAGATCGATGACGGCCTTGAGATCGTCGTAACCGGCGAGGGCCGCACGCTTGATGCAATCAAAAGGATGGTCCCGGCGCATGCGGCCGAACTCGTCAAAATCGGCTGGAAGGCCAGGACAGAGGATTTGCCGAATGGCGTCAAGCTCGTTGTTACAACAACCAATCCGAACGATCTGATAAAACTCACGGCGCTCGGCTTCATGGGCATCATGGTTGAGGGCGGCCATCATCAAATGCATCACCTGATGATCGCCAAAGGCGAGGTCGCCGCGCACTGAGCTTGATAGGTAGTGCACGGATTCCACGAAACCAATCGGATCGGGCCACAAGCACGGACCTCATCCTGAGGAGGTCACGGCGATCGCCTGCTGACCCTCCGGCGAGATAAGCCAATCGATGAACTTCTGTCCCAGCTCTTTTTTGACGCCAGGATGCTTCGCCGGATTGACCAGCATCACGCCATATTGGTTAAAAAGCCGCTTCGATGTCTCGAGCGGTCGGCATCGGAGAAGGCGCCGTTGCCCACCCTACGACGTTTCTGGCGCAGTAATGCTAACCCGCCCTACGGGACGGATGCGGTCAGCACACGTATTTGCAGACGAAATTCTTGAGTGCGGCGATCGGGTTTTCCGAGGTGTCGGAACTCGCTTCGGCAGCGGCGAGCCTGTGTTTTCCTGTTATTTCGCCGGTTTTCTTTTCGGGCAGCTTTTCCGCGATCACCATCGCCCAATAAGTCTTCCAGCGAGTCTGTTCGTTGCGGGCCACTGCAACCCCGACGCTGTCAGCCCTCGGTTGTAACAGGTTTGCATTATGGCCCGGCGAATTTTCCCAGCTGCGCAAGGTTTCGGCCCAGCTCTTGTTCCCGGCCGCAATGTTCTCGCCCGACAGTCCGATGATATGCGCGCCGGAAATCCGGGAGCCGAAGGACCCGGCAACGCTATGGTCCATGATGCCGGAAGCGGCCATTGCCTTTGCCTGCCGTTCGGCAATCGCCGTGAGCTCGCGGTCGGTCTTCACCGGCGGCAGGCCGTGCTCGCGTCGATACTGCGAGATCATCTGCGCCATGTCCTCCGCTTGCGCCACGACCGAAGCACCGATTGCCAGGGCAGCAGCAAGCGCCATTGCCATCTTCATCGCGCGTCCCCCATTACCCCCGTTCTACGGTAATGACACTGATCGTTGCAGGATCAGGCAGTTCTGAGGCGCGGATAGGGATGTGTTGCGGCTCGGATCTGGCTTTTCATGTCCCAAATTGGAGTGAATATTCATTGCTGCCGGAAACGAGGTGCGCGGTAATCATCACACCAGTCGGCACTTGCCGACTGTGCAGGCGCGCTACGCCGCCCCGCGCCTGAGCCCCAAGGCCCCAGGCGCGAACTCCTGTTTCGGCTTCGGGTCTATCTTGTCCGCCAACGCCCAGTAGTACTCCGCCATCTTCAGCAATCGAGCGCGGCCATCGGGGAGAATGTGTCTGCCGGCAGCCTCTTCGCAGTCGGCGGCGTCTTGCCGGAACCGTGTGGCTAATTCTCGCAGGTTTCGAATGGCCATGGCGCCCCCTCGGTCCAATGGCCGTTCAGTGGTGATTCGAATGGGTGATTCGCGCAACTCAATTTAGCGGATCTGTGGATGACTCCCGTCAGGCAAAATGAAAGACCCGGCCGCCGCTGTTGAGCAGGCCGGGTCGGTTTCCTTCCCTGGACTTGGGACCGCTTTTATTGAATTCGATCCTCTACTGGATGATCCCAGATGTCAACGATCTAAGTCACAGGGCCAGATTGAGAAATGGAGCGGCGGGTGTGGGGCATGCAGGCCGCTTTAGTGCGCGAGCGGATCGGGACGAAGCTCGATTCGATAACGTCCCTCGACGTCGCGCCCGACAGCGGTCTTGGCGCGCAGCGCTTCCAGCGCGCGCACGATCTCGCGTCCGTCGCGGCTACCGAGCGCACTCATCAGTTCCTCAAACGATTTCGGTCCGTCGGCAAGCGCCGCATCGAGCGAAGAAAAGCGCTTGCCGTCGTAGCGCGGCGGCTCCGGCACCCGCATTTCGAGCCGTGCCGCCGCGCCGACCGGCCAGGTCAGGTCGAACCCCGCCTTGGCGCCGACCCGGCTGCCCATCAGCGAAGGATCGATCGGCACCGTGCGCATGCCGTCCATCACCAGAAGCCCTCGGTCGGCCTGAAAGCGGGTGGCAAAGGCCCAGTCCATCTGCTCGTGCGAGAAGATATCGATGTCGGGATCGACGACGAACACGTGCTTGACATTGGTGAGCGCGCCGAAGCATGCCGCGATGGCGTTGCGGGCTTCGCCCGGCACCCGTTGGCGCAACGCGACGCGCAACGTGTACATACCGCCGCTCGATGTGGTGGCATGCACGGCCACCGGCTCGCGGACCGCCGTCTCCAGGGCGCGCCAGACCATCGCTTCGGTACGCAAGCTGTTGAGCTGCGCGGTATCGGTTCGGCCGAGCCAGCGGCCGCCGATGGTCGAGGTCTGAAACAGGGCGTCGCGGCGGCGGGTGATCGCGGTAAGATGGAACACTGGATTGCGCTTGACTGTGCCGTAGTAACCGAGGAATTCGCCATACGGCCCCTCGGGTTCGACGTGCCCGCGCGCGTCGATATAGCCCTCGATCACCCATTCGGCGTCAGCCGGAACCCGAACCTCGTTGGTCACGCATTTGACCACCGGCAAAGGCGCGTCGCGCAGCGAAGAAATCAGGCCGAGGTCGTCGGTCTTGAGCCGCATCACGGCGGCCAGGTGATCGATAGGGTGCGAACCGATCACGAAGCTTATTGGCAGCTCTTTGCCGCCGCCGGCGCTTGTCTCGTAGATGGCGCGCAGGTCGCTCGGCGAATTGAGGTCGATCCCCGCTTGCCTGCGCCCGCGCAGCATCAGCCGGCGCATTCCGATATTGGTCCACCGGGTATTCGGGTCGAAGGCGAAGTCCATCGAAGCCGAAATATAGGGCGCACCGTCGGCCCCATGCTGCAAATGGACGGGAAGCGCGGTGAGGTCGGCGTCGGCGCCGGTGAGGACGATTTCCTGCGCCGGCGCGCGCGCGCGCGTCACCTCGATCACCTGCGCTACGCTCTGCAGCCGGCGTTGCACCTCTGGGAGCAGCTCCTGCGCCGCGACTCCGAACGCGGATGCAATGCGTGCTCGGCTGGCTGCTACATTGCCGACCAGTTCGTGGCGCTCCGGGCCAGCTGCCCGGAATAGCACGGCACGGGAATTGCCCTCGAGCGCCGCCGCAACATCAGCGAGATCGACCGGCTGCTCGCGGATTTCCAGCTCACCGGCGTCGAGCCCATCGACAAATCGGCGCAGCCGAAACCGCTCGAAATCGCTCGCCGCCTCGACGGCCCCCGGGTCAGCGCTATCGCCCATGTCCACAACCTGCTCCATGCGCCCGGTTATGATGCAACGCCCGCATTTTGCGAGGGCGCAGCGCGCAGGATGCGTTCCAGGTTGTCCTTAAGCCAATAAGCCGCAATCAGCGCTTTTGCGTCCTGGAGTTCGCCGGCACGCAGTTTTGTGAGAAATTCATCGAACGACCAGGCGATGACTTTGATGTCCTCGTGCTCGGATGCAAGTCCGCCGCCCGATCGGGGCGGACCGCCGCGCACCGTCGCGCAATAGAGATGAATGCGCTCGCTCGATCCGCCGGGCGACACAAAGAAAGTGGCGATCGGCTCCAGTGCGTCCGCCTCGAATCCGCTTTCCTCCACGATCTCCCGGCGCACGGCAGCTTCCGGCGTCTCGCCCGCATCGAGCATTCCGGCCACTACGTCGATCAGCCACCCGCCCGCCTTCTTATAGGCGGGGTATTTGAACTGCTCGGTCAGATAAACCACCCCGGCCCGAGGATCGATCAGCAGCGCTGCAGCCGAATCGCCGCGCTCGAAATTCAGGCGCCGCACCGGTTCGCTCATCGTTCCGTCATAGCGTTCGAAGCGCAGCCGGACCTCCTCGACCTTGAAAAAATCGTCAAGCAGCCGTCTGCGGCTGATGATCTCGACCCTGCGCATCCGGCATTCCTCTGGCCATTTGGCGGTCAATTACCAAGAATGGCATTGACCCAATAGCACGTCCCCTTGTGACGAGTGAACGAAGCGCCCCACGAATCGTCGTTTGCCTTGTCCCCGCTGAGAAACTGGACCTTGAATGCTTCAATCTCGTCCGCGTCGGGCGCTGAAAACCGTTTGACACCGGTAGACGGGCTCCATTTGAAGATCACTTTGGTTGAGTCGTCGCGCACTCTGAAGATGTATCGGGCGTCGGAAATCCGCAGTGCTCCCCTCTTGAGCGCCGCGACAGCGTCGTTCGACGGCAAGAGCACGGCATTACCGACATCATCGAGAGATTTGTTGCGCCATTGCGGGTCGTCAGCCGAGGCCGCCGCAAGCGGAATGACCAGAAAATGCAGAGTGCTCGGCGCCTTGGCGGCATCCGTATCGCAGTCCTTCATGGCCTGCGTGAGCCAAGCGAAATCCGCGCTCGTTGCCGTCGCATCCGGTTCGGGGTTTCCGACCGGAACCCGCTGCCAGCGAACGACGGCGAAAATCGCGACCGCGATTGCGGCGAGTAGAAGCAGCAAAGAGCCGAAGACGACGAAACCTGCAGGACGTGCGGGGTTGGGCGCGCCGCAACGGGCGCAGCCCTTGGCGAAGGTCGCCACAGGCTCGCCACAATTCGGGCATTCAGCGGCAAACATTCCGAGTTACCGATCGCCTGTTATACACATCGGCAACGTCAACCCTTTAGAGCAGGCGGGCTTGCGCCGACGGAAAAGTAACCCGAAGATCGCTGCCATGAAACGATTCGTCACCGCCTTTTCCATTTGCTGGCTCGCCTATTGCGGGGCGACGCGCTCGAACGTGCTGCCGCTCGCCTTCGGCATGACACCGGCTGAGGCCTCCCACGCGCTGGGCGAACGGCTTGTGTACTATTCCGGACGCGGGGACTCCCAGATTTATATTGCGGCCGGACCTGCCTGGGTTCCGGGGTTTTATCCGGTTGACGGCGGAATCGCGCTGCAATTCCGAAACGGCCGGCTCACCGGCTGGAAAAAGGACTGGCAGCTGCAACGGCCAGGACCGTTCTGACACCGGTAGCTTTAAAGTCAATTCAGGAGGGTAATCGTGGGAAAGCAGTTCAGGCTCACCGCCGCCGATGCGCATCAACTCGGCGCCTATCGGGCCGAGGCCAAAGGCCAGGCCAAGGGCGGGATCGTGGTGATCCAGGAGATATTCGGCGTCAATCATCACATTCGCGCCGTCTGCGATCGCCTGGCGCAGGAGGGTTACAATGCCGTTGCTCCTGCCTTGTTCGACCGCACCGAAAGGAATTTTGAGTGCGGGTACAGCCCCGACGAGATCGCCAATGCGCGCAAGTTCATCGCCAATCCCGACTGGAACGCCATGTTGAAAGATACCCAGTCGGCGATCGACGAACTGAAGAAGGAAGGTCCAGTTGCCATCGTCGGCTTCTGCATGGGCGGCACGGTTGCTTTTCTCGCGGCGACGCGTCTTCACGGGCTCTCGGCGGCTATCGCCTACTACGGCGGTCAGATCGCAAAATTCGCGGACGAAAAGCCGAAAGTGCCGATAGAGATGCATTTCGGCGAAAAGGACCAGAGCATTCCGATGAGCGACGTCGAGATCATCAGGAAGAAGCGCCCTGAGGCCGAAATTTACACCTATCCCGATGCAGGTCATGGATTCCATTGCGACGAGCGGGCAAGCTACAACGAAAAAGCCGCCAAGCAGGCTTGGACCCGGTCGATGGAGTTCCTGAAGAAGCAGCTGAAATAGCGTAGGGCGGATTAGCGCGGCCGAGATGGCGGCATTAGGCGCGCTGTCAATCCGCGCGTAATCCGCCAATCCCGGGCTAGGCGGCGCAATACGCTGCGCTATTGCGCCCTACGGCCTATTGCGCCCTACTCAGCAGCCGCCACGCCGGTTCCGATCGGGCAAGTCACGCCGGTACCGCCCAGCCCGCAATAGCCCATCGGGTTCTTCGCCAGATACTGCTGGTGATAACCTTCCGCGAAATAGAACGGGGGCGCATCGCGGATCTCCGTCGTTATCGGGTCGAAATGCCTGCCTCGGAGCGCCTGCTCGTACATCGCCTTGGAGGCCTCGGCAGCTTTGCGCTGCCGCTCGTCGAGGACATAAATTCCAGACCGGTATTGGGTGCCCACATCGTTGCCCTGGCGCATCCCCTGCGTGGGATCGTGGTTTTCCCAGAAGGTCTTGAGGAGGCTTTCGTAGGGAACCCTCTTCGGGTCGAACACCACCAGCACGACCTCGTTGTGGCCCGTCTCACCGGTACAGACTTCCTCATAGGTAGGATTGGGCGTGTAGCCGCCCGCATACCCTGCCGCAGTTACATGAATGCCGTCGCCGAGTTCCCAGAATTTTCGCTCCGCGCCCCAGAAGCAACCCATCCCGAAGATCGCGGTCTCGAACCCCGCCGGATACGGTCCTTTAAGGGCCTTGTGGGTGATGAAATGCTCCTTGGCGGTCGGGATCGGCTCCGGCCGGCCCGGCAGCGCCATCTCGCGAGAGGGCATTTCAAGCTTGTTCTTGAACGTGAACATGGGACGTGCTCCTGACGGCCTTCAATATAGGTCGGCCACGAACCAGAGGACAGATTCGTAGCCCGGATTGAGCCGCATTCACCTGCCGGCCGGCTATGAGACTGTCAGACGCCGCCGAAATCCGGGCTACCGTGCATAACCGATCAGGGGGCGCTTCTTGCGCCCGAGCACGAGCAGGACCGATCCAACAATGAAGAGCACGAGCCAGCTTGGCGCGTCGAGCACCCCAACGGTGAACGGATCCCACAGCCATGGCGCGATCCGCTCCACGACCGGCTGGAGGTTCGCCAGACTGCTCTCCTGAATGGAGACCCAGACCTCGCTCACCTTGGTGATGTGCAGGTGCTGGTCGGCGATCCACTTGGTGCCGTCATAGACCAGCAGAATGAACCCGAGCGCGAAGCACAGGAGGCCGAGAAAGCGCAGGACGAATCTGATCATGGGGCGCCAAGAATCGAGGAGGGATTCGAAGTCCCGATTACTCCTGCGGCGGCCCCGGTTCAATGCGGCCGAGAGCCGCCGCGGGAGCCGCCGCAACAAGGAGGCATGTCTTGAGCGAATGCCCCCCACTCGCTAGTTTGCGTCCTCGCAGCCATCACGCCGCGCTTCGCGGCAGGCGGCAAGGAAACCCCATGCAGGAAAAATTGGGCAGCCGCGGAATTCGTCCAATCTTCACCGACCAGGAAGTGCTGCTCTTTCACAGCCAGGGGCGGCCCGGCAAGCTCGAAGTCGTTGCCACCAAACCGATGGCGACGCAACGCGATCTCTCGCTTGCCTATTCGCCCGGTGTCGCGATCCCAGTGCTTGCCATCGCGGCCGACGAGAATTGCGCGTTCGACTACACCACCAAGGGTAATTTCGTTGCCGTCATCACCAACGGCACGGCAATTCTCGGGCTGGGCAACCGCGGGGCGCTGGCCGCCAAGCCGGTGATGGAAGGCAAGGCGGTGTTGTTCAAGCGCTTTGCCGATATCGACTCGATCGACCTCGAAGTGGCGAGCGAGGATCCCGACGAAATAATCAACTGCGTAAAACTTCTCGGCAAGAGCTGGGGTGGAATCAACCTTGAGGACATCAAGGCGCCGGAATGCTTTGTAATCGAGCAGCAACTGCGCGAGCTTCTCGACATCCCGGTATTCCACGACGATCAGCACGGCACCGCCATCATTGCGGCAGCCGGCCTGCTCAATGCGCTCGACCTTACCGGGCGCGATATCCAATCGACCCGGCTCGTCTGCAACGGCGCCGGCGCCGCCGGAATTGCCTGCCTCGAACTCCTCCGCGCGATCGGTTTCGATCCGGAGAATCTGGTTCTGTGCGACACCAAGGGGGTGATCTATCGCGGCCGCACCGAAGGCATGAACCAGTGGAAATCGGCCTACGCCGTGAAGACCTCGGCGCGCACCCTCGGCCAGGCGCTTATCGATGCCGACGTGTTCTTCGGCCTGTCCGCCAAGGGCGCGGTGAGCCAGGACATGGTCAAGCTGATGGCGCCGGAGCCGATCATCTTCGCCATGGCCAATCCGGACCCGGAAATTACGGTGGAGGAGGTGGCCGCCGTCCGCGGCGACGCCATCATGGCGACCGGCCGATCAGATTATCCGAACCAGATCAACAACGTGCTCGGTTTTCCGTACATTTTCCGCGGCGCTCTCGATGTCCGCGCCACCACGATCAACATGGAAATGAAAATCGCCGCCGCGCGGGCTCTCGCCGAGCTTGCCCGCGAGGACGTCCCCGACGAGGTGGCGGCGGCCTATGGGACGCGTCCCAAATATGGGCCCGATTACATCATCCCGGTGCCGTTCGATCCGCGGCTTATTTCGGCCATTCCACCGGCAATCGCCAAGGCCGCCATGGATACCGGAGTCGCGCGGCGGCCGATCGCCGATATGGAAGCCTATCGCCAGCAGCTCAGAACCCGGCGCGATCCCGTCGCCGGCCTGCTGCAACGGGTCTATGAGCGCTTGCGGCGGCGGCCGCAACGCGTGGTCTTTGCCGAGGGCGAGGAGGAGCAGGTCATCCGTGCCGCGGCGACATTCGTGCACCAGGGACTTGGTACTGCTTTCCTGGTCGGACGCGAGGATCGGGTGCGCGCAACAGCGGCCAGTATCGGAATAGAGCTCGGCGGCGGCATCGAAATTATCAATGCGGCGCTTTCTCAGCGCAACGACGCTTATGCCAATTACCTTTACGAGCGGCTGCAGCGCAAAGGATTTCTCCAGCGCGATTGCCATCGGCTCGTCAATCAGGACCGCAACCATTTCGCCGCCTGCATGGTGGCGCTGGGCGATGCCGACGCGATGGTCACCGGGGTCACCCGAAATTTCTCGGTCGCACTCGAGGATGTGCGCCGCGTGATCGACCCCAAGCCCGGGCACCGCGTGATCGGGGTCTCGCTGGTGCTGGCGCGCGGCCGGATGGTTCTTGTCGCCGATACGGCGGTGACGGAGTTGCCGGATGCGGAAGTGCTTGCCGAGATTGCAATCGAAGCTGCGGGCGTCGCCCGTCGGCTCGGTTATGAGCCGCGCCTCGCATTGCTGGCGTTCTCGACCTTCGGCCACCCGTCGGGCGAGCGAGCCGCGCATGTGCAAGGGGCCGTGCGAATCCTCGACCAGCGGCACGTCGACTTCGAGTACGATGGCGACATGGCCGCCGACGTCGCGCTCAATGCCGAGTTGCGTCAAGCCTACCCGTTCTGCCGTCTATCCGGGCCGGCCAACGTATTGATCATGCCGGCGTTTCATTCAGCCTCAATATCGACCAAGCTGCTCCAGGAATTGGGCGGTGCGACCGTGATCGGGCCAATTCTGGTCGGCCTCGATCGGCCGGTTCAAATCGTCCCGCTGTCGGCCAGCGACACTCAGCTCGTCAACATGGCAGCGCTTGCGGGCTTCAACGTAGGCGGATGAGAGCCGGCGAATAGTGAGTAGTGAGTAGCGACTAACAACCTCTTCTATTCGCTATTCGCTACTCACTATTCGCTTCTCTGGCTTGAACAGGGACCCAGATGAACGACCAGCTCCGTGGAGTCATCGCCGCCATCGCAACGGCAATCGACGAGCGCGGCGAACCTGATTGCGCGCGTTCGACGGCGCTCGCGCGCTACCTGCTCGACAACGGCTGCGACGGCCTCAACGTGCTTGGTACAACCGGTGAAGCGACCTCGTTCTCGCTGGCGCAACGCTGCCGGCTGATGAGCGCCTATCGCGCGAGCGGCCTGCCGCTTTGGCGCATGATGGTCGGCACCGGCGCCGCCGCGCTGGACGATGCGATCGCGCTCACCCGCCATGCCGCTGGGCTCGGCTTTGCCGGCGCTCTCGTATTGCCGCCCTTCTACTATAAGGGCGTGCCGGACGAGGGTCTCTACGCCTATATGGCGGCGATCGTTGCCGCCACGCCCGACCATCCGATCCCGCTTTACCTCTATCATTTCCCGGCTCAATCTGGATTGCCCTGGCGGTTGGCGCTTATTCGCAGCCTCGCTGGCGAGTTCGGCTCCAGAATCGTGGGGCTGAAGGATTCCTCCGGCGACCTTGGTTTTTCCCGCGAGGCTGCCAGCACAGCCCCCGGTTTCCGAGTGTTTCCGTCGAGCGAGGAGGCGCTGATCGAGGCACGCTCGGGCCGCTTTGCCGGCTGCATTTCGGCGACCAGCAATCTCAACGCCGATCTGTGCGCTCGCGGATTCCACAGCGGCGATCGAGCCGCGCTCGACGCCGCGGTCGCCATCCGCAAATTATTCGAAGGCAGACAACTCGTTTCCGGAGTGAAAGCCCTTCTGGCGCACATTCACCGCGATGCCGAATGGGCTCGCGTCAAGCCGCCGCTGACGCCATCCTCCGCGGCCGATGCGGCAGCGGTGGCTGCCGGCTATGACAGCATTCGCGGAATTGCCCGGGAGCGAGCCCAAAGCCGCCTTGAGGCTCCTTCTCATTGACGATCGCAAGCGGCCCCACTAATAACCCGAAGCCTTTCCGCGCCCTCTGCGGCAGGGAGGATTTGCGATTTGCTGCGCCGGCGGCATTAGAGCGCCGGTCAAAGGATTAAAATGGCCAATACCAGTTCTGCCCGGAAGGCTGCGCGGGTCATCGCGCGACGCACTGCAACCAACAAGTCACGCCGTTCGCGCATGCGCACTATGATGACCAAGGTCGAAGAGGCCATTAATGCGGGTGATGCCGACCGGGCGCGCGAGGCGCTTTGCCAAGCCGAACCCGTCATAATGCGCGCAGCGCAAAAAGGCGTCGTGCATCGCAACGTCGCCAGCCGGAAGATTTCCCGCCTGACGCAACGCGTTGCCAAGCTCGCGAAATAAAGCCGCTCTGCCTGGCCGAGCTTGCTCAGCTGCCCATTAGCGCCGCTGTAGCCGGGCCGCGGGACCCGTCTATGAACGTGTGGAGAGACGGGTCTCGGGTCGCTTCGAGCCCCAGCTTGGCCTTCCACGCAAGCGGAGGAGGAAAGGGCGCCGGCGTTCCTGAACGACAAACTGCTTTTTGTCATCGATCCATGTCTTTGATTGCAAATGCAATACCTGCCATATTGTTGCAAAACTGTCACAATTTCTGGTTTTATCAAAGCCGCCAAGGCTGATTGGCTTTGCGGCTGCCCAATCGCGGGGGCTACGTTAGATTTTCGCTCAAAAAATTTCGCGTGCACGGAATGGGTTAACGCCCAAGCGGCGCCAAGGACCGCAAATTCCTGACAGGACGCTCTACGGTTCCTGGCCCTTTGTCATCTTTCGATTGCCCGCCGAAGCCCTCCGAGCCTGATTGATAAAGCCAGCCTGTTCAGCGGGTTACGGAAGGGCTTTGCGTCGTCCTTCGATGATCGACAGCATTTCGGGCGGACGGCCTCCCGGATTAGCCATTGGCCCGGCATTGCAGCCTCATTGTGCGATTGCTAGGGTGAATTGTGGCTGCGCTCTGGCACTTTCTAGTAGCCACGATGTATTCGAGTTAATCGAACGTGACGACTATCCTGATGATCCGGTTTTTCGTCGCAGAGGAGTAGTTTGACTTTGCGAGGCCGCGACATCGACGGGGGCTAGTCTTATTGGAATTGGGTGAAATCTTTCCATGGCTGATGGCCAATACGTGTGTGATCAAGCGTTTACTTGGCCGTTAGCGTGGGAATGATCGGGGGGCTGAAGATGATAACAATTCAAGGATTATGCGGCCTACGAGCCGCAAGTCGGTACGGCGGATGGAAGCGCCGTCCGTTTCTGCGCAATGTCTCTTGCCTGAACCTCCACAAGATCGCGGGAGAGTCTTAGCGCTCTCAAGCATGCGGGCAGTCTCTGCCGACTGAGACCGGCGGCGGCTCCCCTCTTTCCCGTTTCATCGCGTTCGTGGCGCGTCCGCGCATTCGCGCGTCTGCATCCATCTATCCACAAAGGCAGAGACAAACGATGACGGCCCCGGGTCAGGACTTGTGGTTGCGCGTCAGGGAGCGGCTCCGAGTGGAGCTCGGCGAGGACATCTTTTCCAGTTGGTTCGGCCGCATGGAATGCGACAACGTCGAAGCCGATACGGTGAAGCTCTCGGTGCCGACCCGCTTTCTCCGCAGCTGGATCCAATCCCATTATACCGAGAAGCTGCTGGGCTGCTGGCAGGCTGAGCTGCCCACCGTTTCGCGCATCGAAGTGACGACGCGGTCGGCGGTGATCCGCAGCACCGCAACCCCAAAGCGCGCCGAGGCGCCCGCCGCAAAGGAACTGCGTGGCGGCAGGCCCAACGGAGAACTGCGTTCGCCGCTTGGTCCGATCTCGGCCGTGCACGAGTCCCTCGGCGGCTCACCCCTCGATCCGCGGCTGACCTTCGAGAGTTTCGTGGTGGGGCGCTCCAATACGCTTGCCCATGCGGCTGCAAAGCAAGTAGCGCAGGCCTCCCGTGCCGATCCGGTCATGTTCAACCCGCTCTACATTCACTCCGGCGTTGGGCTCGGTAAAACCCATTTGCTCCAGTCAATCGCCTGGGCCGGAAATGCGACCGCAGCACGTAAGGTGCTTTATCTCACCGCCGAGCGGTTCATGTATGGCTTCGTGGCTGCGTTGCGGGCGCAAAATGCGCTCGCTTTCAAGGAGGCGCTGCGCGCCATTGATGTGCTGGTGATCGACGATCTCCAGTTCCTGCAAGGCAAGGGGACTCAGGTCGAGTTCTGTCATACGCTCAACGCGCTTATCGATGCCGGCCGGCAGGTCGTCGTCGCCGCCGATCGCCCACCCTCCGACCTTGAGACCCTCGACGAGCGCGTGCGCTCGCGGCTGGCCGGCGGCCTTGTCGTCGAGATCGGCCCTCTGGGCGAAGAGCTCCGCCTCGAAATCCTCAAGACCAGAGTCGTAGCCGCAAGACATCTTTATCCCGGGTTCGATGTTCCGGCGCCAGTTTTGCTGTTCGTCGCCAAGACCGTCACGCATAACGGCCGCGATCTTGAAGGCGCGCTGAACCGCCTGCTTGCCCACAGCAAGCTCTCCGGCCACCCGATTACGCTCGAAATGGCCGAACGGGAGGTCCGCGACCTCATCCGTCCGCAGGAACCAAGGCGGGTGAAGATCGAGGAAATTCAACGCGTCGTTGCGCGCCAATATAACGTCAGCCGGGCCGACCTCCTGTCCTCCCGGCGTACCGCTAACGTGGTCCGTCCGCGCCAGGTGGCGATGTATCTCGCCAAGACGCTTACGTTGCGTTCGCTGCCGGAGATCGGCAGGCGCTTCGGTGGCCGTGACCACACGACCGTGCTGCACGCGGTGCGCAAAATCGAGAATCTGGTGAACAACGACAATACGCTCGCCGAGGAGATCGAAGCCCTCAAGCGTCAGTTGCAGGAATAACGCACCCGACAGCTTGCTTCGCAAGGCTGTCGGGTGGGTTCACCCCACCCCGCTCGGGCCTTGCGGAATGCGGCCGCGCACGGCACTTTCGGGGCCCCTTCGGCCGTCGTGGCCGGGATAGCGAGCGGTCACCGATGAAAGTTACGGTCGAGCGATCAGAACTGTTGAAATGTCTCGGTCACGTGCATCGCGCGGTCGAGCGGCGCAACACGATTCCGATTTTGGCTAATGTGCTGATAAAGGCGGAGCCAGGGAAGCTCTCTTCCAAGGCGACCGATCTCGACCTTGAAGTCACCGAGGCAATCGCCGCAGAGGTCGCGGTCGGGGGATCGACGACGGTGCCGGCCCACCTGTTCTATGACATCGCGCGCAAGCTCCCCGAAGGTTCGCAGGTCGTGCTCGAAGGCTCTGGCGACCGCGCCGTGCTCGCAATCCGGGCCGGACGCTCGCGATTCACGCTGCAGACCCTGCCGGAGACGGATTTCCCCGATCTCGCGGCCGGCGAAATGACCCACCGCTTCACGCTCGCCGCCGGCGATCTCAAGCGCCTGATCGACAAAACCCAGTTTGCGATCTCGACCGAAGAAACACGCTATTATCTTAACGGCATATATCTGCACACGCCGGGCGCCGCCAAAGCGCCGGCGTTGCGGGCAGTCGCGACGGACGGCCATCGTCTGGCGCAGGTGGAGCTCACCATGCCGGAAGGCGCCGCCGGGATGCCGGGTATCATTGTTCCCCGCAAGACCGTCGGCGAAATTCAGCGCCTGATCGAGGATCCCGCCGCCGAAGTCCTGGTTGAGCTCTCCCAGAGCAAAATCCGCTTCACCCTCGGCCAGGTGGTGCTCACGTCCAAGCTGATCGACGGCACCTTTCCGGATTATGCGCGCGTCATTCCGGTCGGAAACGACAAGGAACTTGTGGTCGAAAAGAAGGAATTCGAGCAGGCCGTCGATCGGGTATCGACCGTGTCGAGCGAACGCGGCCGCGCCGTCAAGCTCTCGCTGAGCAATGGGCGGCTGATGCTCTCGGTGACCAATCCGGATTCCGGCAGCGCCACCGAAGAAATGGAAGTCGATTACGGTTCCGACCCGCTCGATATCGGGTTCAATTCGCGCTACCTTCTCGATATCGCGGCTCAGATCGACGGCGAGAAAGCGGTGCTGCGCCTTGCGGATCCGGGATCTCCGACCTTGATCGAGGACAAGAATGCCGGCGGCACCCTTTATGTGCTCATGCCGATGCGCGTTTAGCCCTTCGATCATGACGTATGAGGTACCGCCGCAACATGAGTGCCAGAGAGGATACGATCAGCCGTGCGAATCGCGACCGTCAACGACTGATGCAACCTGACCGGAGCACGCGCTGGATGCGCCGAGCGAGGGCGATGGTCCTGACCTCCTCGGTCCTTGTATTTGCCAGCACTGCCGCCCGCGCCATCCCCTGCGGCGGAGATTTTGGCACCTTCATCGCGGGGTTCTCGCGTGAGGCAGCAGCGAATGGCGTCTCGCCGCGCGCGCTCGCCGTGCTCAACGGGGTTTCTCCCGATCCGCGGGTGATTGCGCTCGATCGCCGGCAGGGCGTGTTTCACCAGAGCTTCGAACAGTTCGCGACGCATCGAATCAATGAACGGATCGCCAAGGCCGAGCGGTTGATGGCGCAGCATGCGGCTCTGCTTTCACGTATCGAGCAGAAGTTTGGCGTGCCCGGACCGGTCCTGATCGCGATCTGGGGATTGGAAACCGATTTTGGCGTAGCCATCGGCAACCAGCCGATCGTTCCGGCGCTCGCCACGCTCGCCCACGATTGCCGGCGATCCGCCATGTTCCAGGGGGAATTGCTTGCTGCCCTGCAAATCATTGACCGCGGAGACTTAAGTCCCGCGGAGATGCGCGGCGCCTGGGCGGGCGAGATCGGGCAAACTCAGTTCCTGCCGTCGAAATATGTTCAGTTCGCCGTCGATTTCGATGGTAACGGCCGGCGCGACCTCATCCATAGCGTGCCGGACGTGCTCGCCTCAACGGCCAACTACCTCAAGGGCTACGGCTGGCAGGCCGGGGGCCCGTGGACCGAGGGCACCCACAATTTCGAGGTGCTCAAGGAATGGAACAAGGCCGAGGTGTACCAGCGCACGATCGCGTTGTTCGCCACGCGCCTGTCGGAATCGCGCGCCAGGAGCCAGCCGCCGCGGGTGGGAAACCGAGGATAAGGACGCAAGATCACATGAAGCTCTGCGGATCGATGTCCACCTCAAGCTTCATCTTGCCGATGGGTTTCGCCGCTGCCGCAAGCCACTGCCGCACGTAGCCAGATAGATCGAAACTGCGCGGCGCCTTGATCAGCAGGCGGAAGCGATAGCGGCCGCGGATGAGCGCAATCGGCGCTTCCGCGGGGCCGAGTACGCGCACGTCCTCGGCCTGGGGAGCGCTCTGCGCCAGGCGGCGTGCATAGGCCAGCGCGGCGGGCTTGTCTGGGCCGGAAATCAACAGGCTCGCCAGCCGCCCGAAGGGCGGATAATGCGTCCTCTCCCGCAACTCGATTTCGCTGCGGTAGAACGCCTCGCGGTCCGCAGCGATGAGCGCGCGCAGCACCGGATGCTCCGGCTGATAGGTCTGCAGATAGCCGATCCCGCGGCGTTCCTCGCGCCCCGCCCGGCCGACGACCTGGTGCAGCAATTGGAACGTGCGCTCGGCCGCACGCGGATCGCCGCCGGCCAAACCGAGATCGGCATCGATGATGCCGACCAGGTTGAGCTTGGGGAAATGGTGTCCCTTGGCGACGAGCTGGGTGCCGATCACGATATCGACTCGGCCCGCTTCGATCTCGCTTAGCTCCTCGCGCATCCGCTCAATGGTCGCGACGAGATCGCTCGACAGCACGAGGATCCGGCGCTCGGGAAACAGTGCCGCAGCTTCTTCCTGCAGCCGCTCGACGCCAGGCCCGCAGGCGACGAAACTCTCGCGCGCCTGACATTTGGAGCATTGGACGGGCGGCGGCATCGAGAAGCCGCAGTGGTGGCAGACGAGCCGATGCCGGAAGCGATGATCCACGAGCCAGGCGTCGCAGTTGGGGCATGAGAGCCGAAAGCCGCATTCCCGGCACAGCGTCAGCGGCGCGTAGCCGCGGCGGTTGAGGAACAACAGCGCCTGCTGGCCGCGCTCGATCGCCTCGTTCACCGCCTCGGCAAGCCGCGGCGCGATAAAACGCCCGCGCGGCGGCCCTTCACGCCGCAGGTCAACCGCCTCGATCGAAGGGAGCTCTTGCCCGCCGAAGCGTTCCGGCAGATGCAGCCTGGTGTAACGGCCGCGCCGCACGTTGACCTCAGTCTCGACCGAAGGGGTCGCCGAAGCGAGCACGACGGGAAATCCGGCAAGGCTCGCGCGCACCACGGCCATGTCGCGCGCGTGATAGCGCACCCCGTCTTCCTGTTTGTAGGCAGGGTCGTGTTCTTCGTCGACGACGATGAGGCCGAGATCCGGATAGGGGAGAAACAGCGCCGAACGGGCGCCGACGACGACGTTGATCTCCCCGTTCGAAACCGCCGCCCAGGTGCGCGCCCGCAGCCGCGGCGCGAGTTGCGAATGCCATTCGGCGGGTCTCGTTCCGAAGCGTTCGGCAAAGCGGCCGAGGAATTGGGCTGTGAGCGCGATCTCCGGCATCAGGATCAGGGCTTGGCGAGAACGGCGCAGGCATTGCGCAATCGCTTCGAAATAAACCTGCGTCTTCCCGGAGCCCGTTACGCCGTCGATCAGGGTCGTCGAATAGCCGTCCTTGGCCAGGCTCGCGCGCAAGGCATCGGCCGCCTGCCGCTGCGCCGGGGTGAAATCGGGCGCCGCGAAATCGGGGTTCGGCGGCCGCGCCACCGGCTCGGGCGGCAGCACGAACGTCTCCAAAGTGCCGTCGTCGATGAGGGCGTCAATGACTGCCGCCGAGACGCACGCCTCGTCGGCGACCTCGCTCTTGCTGCGCGCGAGCCCGTCTTCAAGGAGCGCGAGCACACGGCTGCGCGCAGCGGTCATGCGCCTCGGAGCCGGCCCCTTCCGCCGCACCCCGATGCGCTCGCGGGCGGGCGCAAGATGCTCGGCCCGACGCAGGCACATGCGCAGCACCATGCCGCGCGGCGCCAGCGTGTAGGCGGACATCCAATCGACGAAGCGGCGCAGCTCGGGTTTGAGCGGCGGAATTTCAAGCTTGCCCTCGATGTGCTTGAGCCGGTTGTCGAGCCGCGGATTCGGAGCAGCGTTCTCGGACCAGACGACGGCTGTCTGCGCGCGTGCGCCGAGCGGCACCGACACCACATCTCCAGGCGCCAGGTCCATCTCCTCGGGGACCCGGTACGAATAGGGTTCGTCGAGCGCGACCGGGACGAGCACATCGACGACGCGTCTGGCCATGGGAATCGGTCCGTTGCCGGTACGCCAGAGGCGTATATCGGTTCGGCGAAAACGTTAAGTAAAGCGGCGCGAAAGGCGCTGCCGACGACGGATTGGCGGAATCGACGCGATGACGGATGCAGACATTTGCGTTGGAACCGATTGGCTCCGCCGCTTATTCAGAGTGAGCAGTGCCAGTATGGTCGGGTCTGTTCCGTAGCCCGAAGGAGGTTCAATGGGCAATCGTATTTTATTTGCGGTCGCATTGTTAGCAGGGCTGGCAGCGCCGCATCGGTCGCAAGCCCAATGTCAACTCATGTCAAATGGGCAATGTGTGGGATCTTGCAGAAATGGCGTTTGCGTCATGATTGGCGAGAGCTGCGGCTGCCCACCCGTCAGGGCTCGTGAGTCCGCGGAAATCAGGTCGGGCCATCAGCTTGCGAACCTGATCCGTCCCAATGTCAATCGCCAGAAGACGTGCCGCAAGCAAGACGCGACCCCAATCGAATTTGGGTGCAAATAGCTCCGATCGCGGCTCCCGGCGAATTCGAATGTAATTCGTGGCTCCCCGCCCGGAATACGCGTACAGCCACTCGATCGGTTCAACCTGATGAACTCGGCCGCAATCTCTCGGAGAGGCGCTCGCTAAGCGAACTTCCGGGCTCGGACCGAACGCGGCTCCCGCGGGCCGCTGGTGCCCTACTCGCCAGCGATCGGGCCAAATCCGTTCGGCGGCCGGCGGTGCTTGGTGCCGGCTTCGTAGGCCGACGCGATTTCGAAGAGCAGCGCCTCGTCGAACGGCCGCGCCAGAAATTCCATCGCGACAGGAATCTGATCGGGGTGAGGGCCGTCGAGACGGCTGCCCTGCGGATCGTTCGCGTCCGGCACGCGGTCGTAAATGACCCGCGTGAATCCCGCCGGCACCACGATTGCCGGAAAGCCGCTGACCGGGCTCAGGTTCACCGCCCAACTGCCGCCGGCGCTGCGGAAGGTGTCGAGATCGGTTTTGAGGCTTGGCTCCCCGGGCACAAGTTCGGGATCGGACATCTTTGTGCCTGTCTTGAGAATGCGCGGCTCGACTCGAGGAGTGAACACAGCGGCGATCCGGCTCGGATAAACGAGCGGCGCCGGAATCGTGGTGTAGACGTAGACGAGCGCGTCAAGATTGTTGTCCGCCATCGCCTTGTAAAGGATGCGTTGGAGGTTGGCGATGCGCAGCGTGTGATTGATCGCATCCGGCGTGTCGAGTTTTTCCGCCTGGGCGCCGAGCGCGAAACTCAGCCACTCGTTCTCGCCGGCGAAAGACTTCGTGGCATAGAGATCTTCGACACTGCGAAATTTTTTGTCGCCGCGCTCCATGAAGTAGAGATCGAGCGCGTATCTCGCCTCAACCCGCGGGTTCATTGCAGCAAGCATGCGCAAATTGACGCCGCGCACGCCGCCCGGCAACAGCTTCGGATCGCCGGCGATCGCCGCCAGGTGGTCGATTGGTTTTGCTCCTGAGGGGATCGCAGCCGGGAAGGTCTGGGTGAAAAAGCCCGGCTCATAGGCGGTCATGATCGCCGCGATGGCGCCGGTGAAGTCCACCGGATCGACAAGCGTCGCACCGAGACTCTTCATGTCGGCGAGCGCCTCGTTGCCGATGCGGATGTTGTCGCGGTCGGCAATGGTCGCCTCGATCATGAAATCGCGCACCACGCCGAGCCGCTTGCCCGCGAGCGAGGTGCGGCCGGTGTGTTGCGAATAGGCGACGGGAGCCCGGCCGTGCGCGGCTGCGGTGATCACGTCGCGCGGATCGTCGCCGGTGAGGACTTCGAGGAGTGCCGCCGTATCGGCCACCGTGCGGCACATTGGGCCGCCGCGGTCGCGCGAGAATGTCAGCGGCACAATTCCGGCGCGGCTCACGAGCCCCTGAGTGGCCACCATGCCGACGAGCGCCTGGAGCGAGGAAGGATAGCGCACCGAGCCTGAGGTATCCGTCCCGAGCCCGCAGATCGCGAGGTTCGCCGCAACGGCGGCGGCCGAACCGGCGCTGGAACCGCCAGTGATGCGCTTGGTGTCGTAAGGATTACAGCTCTGGCCGCCGAGCGTGCTGCGGCCGATACCCGCCGGCGCATATTCGTCGAGATTGGTCTTGCCGAGAATGATCGCGCCGGCGGCGCGGAGCTTGGCCACCATCGTGGCATCCTGCGGCGGCTTGTCATTGGCATAATCTGCCGCCGCACCGGCAGTGGTGCGCATATCCACGGTGTCGTAGTTGTCCTTCACCGCGATCGGGATGCCGTGCAGCGGCCCGACGAAATTTCCGGTTTGGGCGAAATAGGCGTCCTGCGCCCGCGCCGTTTCGAGTGCGTCGAGCATCTTCGGGTCGTTATCGGCGGGATCGGTCTTCGAGCGCTTGCCGCGAATATTGAGCGTCATATAGGCGTTCACCTGACCGGCGTTCTCGATCGGAGCTATTTCGCCGAGCATGAGGCCCGTTGTCGGATCGGCCTCGCCTTTGACGCAGGTGCCGTTATAGGCGGCGATGCGCTTGAAATAGAGATTGACGAGCTGCTCCGCGGTGATCTGCCGGCCACGGATCGCGCGCTGCACGTCGGCAATGGTCGCCTCCTCCAGACGGAACGGGGGCGGAGCGGCCTTCGCTGCGGGCGCCAGTTGCGGCATCGAAAGGAACACCGCAGCAATCCCAGCAATGCCGAGCATGACTGTTGTCGCTGTTCGCGAATTCATGACGCTCCTCCACCAATTGGGCTTATATCACCATTCTATGTGCGCGAAGACTGTAACTGCGCCCTCGGCTTGCGGCTTGCAAATCACTCAGCGATGGCCTCGTCGGGTCGCGTTCTGCTGAGCCGAACCCCGCAACCCTACGAACGAGCATAGCGCCGTTTTCTGCGATACTCTATGATACCGGTAGCAAGCTCCTGAGCGTCGTGAGGCAGCGGCAATGCTTCGTTGGTTCCAGGGCCTGATGCCCAAGGAAGGCCGCTTTTTCGAACTTTTCGGGCGGCATTCCGACGCGGTGGCAGCCGGTGCCAAGGCACTGCGCAGCATGCTCGAAGGCGGTGATGCCGTTATGCACTTCTACAAGGCGGTCATGGATCGCGAGCGTGATGCCGATGACATCACGCGAGAGGTTCTCATCGCGGTGCGGCGCACCTTCATCACCCCATTCGACCGCGGCGACATCAAGGACCTGATCACCGCTATGGATAACTCGATCGACCAGATGCAGAAGACCGCCAAGACCATCACGCTGTTCGAGCAGCGTTTGTTTACGCCGCAGCAGAAGCAGATGGGGGATGCCATTGTGGCAGCGGCCGGGCTCGTACAGGAGGCGGTTCCGCTGCTGAGCGCAATCAATACCAATACGGTTCGCATCAGCCGGATCAGCGAACAGATTTCGCAGATCGAAGGCGAGACCGACGAGCTCCACGACTTAGGCGTGCAGGAGTTGTATCGCAGGAACCGCGAATCGAATGCGATGGCCTTTGTCGTCGGCATTGAAATATACGATCACCTGGAAAAGGTCGTGGATCGATTCGACGACGTCGCCAACGAAATCCACGGCATCATGCTGGAAAGCGTCTGACGGGCTGCGCGCCAGGGGCCCGGACATTATGAGCTTGGCGTCAGCGATCCTGATTGCGCTCGTCCTGGTTGCGCTCGTCTTCGATTTTCTCAACGGCCTGCACGACGCGGCCAACTCAATCGCCACCGTGGTCTCGACCCGGGTGCTGCGGCCGCAGACGGCGGTTGCCTGGGCGGCCTTTTTCAACTTCGTGGCTTTCCTGGTATTCGGCTCGCATGTCGCGCAGACGATCGGCACCGGGATCGTTTCGGCGGAGATCGTCGATCACGCCGTCGTCTTCGGCGCCCTGATGGGCGCCATCGTCTGGAACATCATCACTTGGTGGCTCGGCATCCCATCGTCGAGTTCGCATGCGCTCGTCGGTGGGCTGGTCGGCGCGGGCACCGCGAAAGGCGGCATCCAAGTGATCGTCTGGGGCGGCCTCGGCAAAACGGCAGCTGCGATCGTGCTCTCGCCGCTCAGCGGTTTCGTCCTGGCGATGCTTTTTTTTCTGCTGGTGTCATGGCTCTTCGTTCGCTACACGCCGTTCGCGGTGGACACCACGTTTCGGTCGCTCCAGTTCGTCTCCGCTGCGCTGTATTCCCTTGGCCACGGCGGCAACGATGCCCAGAAAACCATGGGCATCATCACGGTGCTGCTCTACTCGCAAGGCTATCTCGGCGGCGAGTTCCATGTGCCAGTTTGGGTGATGCTCTCCTGCTATACCGCGATGGGGCTTGGCACCCTGATCGGGGGTTGGCGCATCGTACACACATTGGGCGCCCGCATTACCCGGCTGCGGCCGTTCCAAGGTTTCTGCGCCGAAGCTGGCGGAGCGATCACCCTGTTCGCGGCGACTTGGCTTGGCATCCCGGTCTCGACCACGCACACAATCACGGGCTGCGTCATCGGCGTAGGAGCGGCACGCCGGCTCTCGTCGGTACGCTGGAGCGTCGCCAATGACATCGTGGTTGCCTGGATCATCACGATCCCGGCTTCAGCGTTTATCGCAGCGGTCTTCTACGCTGTGGCACGCGCCATCGGCTGAAAGCCCAATCAAGGGGGCGTGGAACGGTCGCCGCATGGAGCTGATGTTCGATATTGTTCTGGGGTTCGTTTCCTTCAGTGCCGTCGTGGTGTTGTTCGCCAGCACAATCGGTCTGGCGATCTGGCTCCTTCTCGCGCTGGCCGGGCTGCTGGCACGCGATGACGCTCCCGATCCGTAACGACCTTCGCCGACCTTGGGGCGTAGCATTTGCGCATGCAAGGTGCACAATCACTCCGGCACCGGCTTGCGGTTCACCATCGCAACCAGCGCGTAGCTGATGATGAGCAGCAAGAACCACGAGCCGAGCTTGGTGAGCGAAACCGCCGACCATCCCGCCATCTGGTGCGGGTAGAGCCAAGTTCTGGTGAGCGTGCCAAGGTTTTCCGCGATCCAGATGAACAGCGCCACCAGGAACAGGCCCAGCAACAGCGGCATGCGGCGGTAGCGGTGATGGATGCGGTAATAAATCCAGGTGGGCCAGAACAGCAGCGCCGTCGCGGCGAACAAGCCAAGGCGTAGGTCGACCCCGAAGTGATCGGCGAAGAAGTTTGCGTAGATCGCGAGCGAAAGCAAACCGACCGCCCAAAGCGGAGGATGGTTGATGAACCGAAAATCGAACAATCGCCAGGCGCGCGCGATGTAACTGCCGATGGAAGCGTACATGAAGCCTGAGAACAGCGGCACGCCGGCGACATGGAAATAACTTGGCTCCGGATAGGTCCAGGAGCCGATGCCGGTCTTGAACACTTCCATGACGGTGCCGGTCACGTGATAGATCAAAATGACCTTGGCCTCATCGAAAGTCTCGAGCTTGAAGGCCAGCATGGCCGCCTGAATCAAAACCGCCATCAAGAACATGAAATCGTAACGCCCGAGCGCGGCGCCCCGCGGATACCAGAGCGCGGTGCCGACGATCAGCGCCACCATGGCGCCGCCGAATAAACAGGCCCAGGCCTGCTTTACGCCAAAGCGGACGAATTCGTAGGCAAAGCTCGTGGCAGGCCGCTGCGCCGCCCAGCGTTCGAGCCGCGCGTCGGCGGCGATGAAGCGGGCGAGCGGCGCCCAAAGCGCGGCGGCGCTGATGGTTTGCCGAATGGGTTTGGGATCGTGCAAGCGGCGGGACCGGGAGCGGGATCGCGCTCACCATCGCGATAACCAAGGCTGGACTGCGGCCACCCGGATGCAAAACGAGGCAGTTTCCCAAAGTCGGATCGCAGGCCCCCCCGGCACTTTTTGTTCTCTAAATGTTCTTGCCAATCGCGGACTCTTCGAGTATTCTGCCGACTTCGAGGGGCGAATGGTCCAGCGGGTCTCCACGGTCGCATTCGAAGGCATCGAGGCGCGCGCTGTCGACGTGCAGGTTCAGGTTGCGCCCGGACTGCCCGCCTTCAACATCGTCGGTCTTCCGGACAAGGCGGTGAGCGAAGCGAGAGAGCGCGTGCGGGCGGCGCTGGTCGCATCGGGGCTCGCGCTGCCGGCGCGCCGCATCACCGTCAACCTCGCACCGGCCGATCTGCCCAAGGAGGGAAGCCACTACGATCTGCCGATCGCGCTCGGGCTCATGGCCGCAATCGGCGCCATCCCGCCCGACGCGCTGGCCGGGCATACGGTGCTGGGCGAACTTGGCCTCGACGGCTCCATTGCGGCGGTGGCAGGCGTGCTGCCGGCCGCCATCGGCGCCAATGCGCGCAGCGAAGGCCTCATCTGCCCGGCCGCCTGCGGGCCGGAAGCCGCCTGGGCAAGCCCCGACATGGACATCACGGCGGCCGCTTCCCTCATTCAATTGGCCAATCATTTTCGCGGCAGCCAGGTCCTGTCACGGCCGCAGCCGAAAATCCGGGAAATCGAAGGGAGCGCCGTCGATCTCAAGGACATCAAGGGCCAGGAAAGCGCCAAGCGCGCGCTCGAAATCGCCGCGGCCGGCGGCCACAATCTGCTGATGGTCGGCCCGCCCGGCGCCGGCAAATCGATGCTCGCGGCCCGACTTCCGACCATTCTCCCGCCGCTGACCCCGGCTGAACTCCTCGAAGTCTCGATGATCGCATCCGTGGCCGGCGTGCTCGAAGGCGGCGCGCTCACCAACCAGCGGCCGTTTCGGGCGCCGCATCATTCGGCCAGCATGCCGTCGCTCGTCGGCGGCGGGTTGCGGGCGCGGCCCGGCGAAGTCTCGCTCGCGCATCACGGCGTCCTTTTCCTCGATGAGTTTCCGGAGTTCCAGCCGCAGGTGCTCGATTCGCTGCGCCAACCGCTCGAGAGCGGCGAGGTCTCGATCGCGCGGGCCAACTACCGCGTGACCTATCCGGCGCGGTTCATGCTGGTCGCCGCCATGAATCCATGCCGCTGCGGCCGCGCTTCGGATCCGGGATTCATCTGCAAACGGGGCCTTAATGAGCGCTGCGCCGCGGATTACCAGGGAAGGCTATCCGGTCCGCTGCTCGACCGCATTGATCTTCATATCGAGGTCCCCGCGGTGACGGCCGCCGATCTCATCCTGCCGCCGCCGGCGGAAGGAAGCCGCGAGGTGGGCGAGCGGGTGGCGCGCGCCCGCGCCATTGCGGCCGAACGTTATGCGGCCCGCGGGCTGCCGCAGATCCGCACCAATGCGGCGGCGAGCGGTCCCCTCCTTGAAGACGTCGCGCGGCCGGACGCCGCCGGGCTTGCGCTTCTGCGCGACGCCGCCGACGCCATGCGGCTCTCGGCGCGCGGCTATCATCGCGTGCTGCGCGTCGCGCGTACCCTCGCGGATCTCGACGGCGTCGACAAGGTCGGCCGCGTGCATCTCGCCGAAGCGCTGTCCTATCGGGCCCTGGCCGAAGACGTGCGGCGGGCCGCGTAGGGAGCTGAGAAGAATCGGAGGGCTCAGTGCCCGCGAGTCTGGATTGGAGCCTATCGTGCTGAAAAGGGTCTCGGCTTGTTGCAGCGGCTCGTGCGTAGCAAGGCAAGCCGCGACGCAGTTCGATCCACCTCGAAGGACGAGGCGGCCCCGACCGGACGTCCTCGTGGTTCGAGACGCGCCGCTGAAGCAGCGGCGCTCCTCACCATGAGGCCGGACGCTGTAGCGTCACAGGCACGAAGCCGGCCGCATAGGTGAGGCCGATGAAGCTCGAACGCCAGCTCAAGATAGCTCTTGGCGAGACGCGCCTGCTGATCCTGGGCAGCCAAGTGTTGTTCGGCTTCCAGTTCACCGGAATCTTCCAGGATGCCTTCGACCGTCTTCCACTCCCTTCGCGCTGGCTGATCTGCTCGGGCCTCACCTTGATCATGTTGACGGTCGCGCTGCTGATAACGCCGTCGATGCAGCACCGCATTGTCGAGCGCGGGCAAGCCAGTCCCGCAGTCCTGTCGCTGACCACGCTTTGCGCCGGCTTGGCGCTGCTGCCGCTCGCGGTTGCGCTTGCGGCAGATGTCTTCGTGGGGGTCGAGCGCTCGATTACGCCAGCCTGGGGTGTTTTCGCCGGCGCCGGCTTTTTCGGCCTCGCCGTGCTCTGCTGGTACGGATTGGAATATGCTTTTCAGCCGAAGAGAGGACCCATGCCCGAACCAGAACCGCCCGCCAAACCGACTCCGCTCGAAGCTCAGGTGGAGCAGCTGTTGACGGAGGCCCGCATCATCATCCCGGGATGTCAGGCCCTGCTCGGTTTCCAGCTGAGCGTGACGCTGATGCAGACGTTCGAACGGCTTCCTCCGCAATCCAAGCTCGCCCATGCAGTTGCGCTGTGTTGTGTCGGGCTTACGGTCATTCTGCTGATGGCGCCAGCCTCTCTGCACCGCATTACTTTCGGCGGCCAGGACGATCCGCAATTCCTCAAGATCGGTTCTACATTCGTATTGGCGGCGCCGATTCCACTCGCATTCGGCATCGCGCTTGACACCTATGTGGCCGGCGCTCGCGCGCTCGAATCGCGCCCCGGTGGTGCCGCGCTGGCTGGAACCGCGGCTTTTGTCCTGCTCGGACTCTGGTACGCATTCCCCCTCTGGGGGCGCTTGGTCCGCGGACCACGCGAGCGATGATCTCAACCGGACATGAAGTTTGTTTGCTCCGCCGAGGCGACATGAAGACCAGTTTTACCGGAAGGCGTCCAAAGATTGGGAGCCGGGCGTTTATTCCGCGCCCTGTTGAATCAGTTGCGGAAGGGCCTGTTGCGATTTCCTCTTTGGCGGCCTTTTTTTCCTCGTGTTGCGCAGCACGGCGAGACCGTCGGAAAGTGTGTCTTTCAGGGTGCGCTGCAGCCGCTGTTGCAGGAAGGCCAGGACCGCTGCCTCTTCTGGGTTCAGCTCGGAAAGCTCGCTTCTCAATTCCTCTTCCGCGTGATCCTTCACCTCAAGCAGAAGCTGTCCCTCGGCATGCGCTCGCAACACTTCCGGATGAATGTAGCACTTGCGGCAGATCGTCGGCGTGTTGCCGAGCCGTGTGGCGACACGTTCGATCGCGGCTTTTACGGCTTTCTTTTGCGCGGCCTTGGTATCGAAGCTCTGGAATTCCTGCAGAGCGAGTGCAGCGAGAACCGTGCCGTACCAGGTGCGAAAATCTTTGGCGGTGATATCGCGGCCGGTGACTTCCTTGAGATACGCGTTGACGTCTGAGGAGGTCACATCGCGAAGCTCGCCCGTCTCATCCACGTATTGAAAGAGCTCCTGGCCGGGCAGTTCCTGGCACGCTCTCACAACGCTTGCCACGCGTCGATGCTTCAATTGGAGCTTCCAGGTTCTGCCGCTCTTGCCTTTGAAATGAAACTTGAGCTCGGAGCCGTCCACGCTCACATGTCTGTTGCGCAGAGTCGTCAGACCATAGCTGTCGTTCTCCTTCGCATAGCTGTCATTGCCGACCCGAATCAGCGTCGTCTCCAAGAGATGTACGACCGTCGCCAAAACCTTTTCTCGCGGCAGTCCCCGCATTGCCAAATGTTCTTTTACGGTTCGGCGGATTAGCGGCAGGCCGTCTGCGAACTCGATCATGTGCTCGTATTTCGTGCTTTCCATCGTCTCCCGAAATCGAGAATGATAGCGGTACTGTTTGCGGCCCTTGGCATCTCTGCCGGTTGCCTGCAGATGCCCGCGCGGAGTGGCGGCGATCCATACATCGGTCCAGGCCGGCGGGACCGCGAGCCTTCGGATTCGCTGCAGCGTTTTTTCATCCCGTATTCTGTCGCCCTCAGGCCCGACATAGACGAATCCCGCTCCCGCCTTTCTCCTGCTGATGCCCGGCCGATGGTCATGCGCATAGACGAGCCCGGCGCTCTCGGCGGCGGCGGCTGGTTCAATGATTGAGGAAGGCACGGGCAGGTCGCCGCTGCATTCCAACGGTGTAGATGCCGTGACCTGCTCAGCCATCGTGGCGCTCCGTCAGTTGATGCAGACCGACGTGCCGTTGCGTTTGAACACTGCGGCAGCTGGATTCGGGGCGGGTGCGATGGAACTCCAACGCGCCGAAAACCGCCGGGTTCCAGGCGCTACGCAGCATCGGCCCCGCGGAACCTGCCGGCTTCAAACCCTTTTAATACTCAGCGCAGTTCTTATTCGTCCGAGCAGGGAAAAGTTGAGCATTCTGGATTACGTCCTCGGGCGCAGATTGGCCAATCGCGAATACTCGCGGCGCAGGATTGGCGCTTTCGAGGGCGTGCCGGCGATGGGGCTCGACGGCATCGGGTCCTCATCCTACGGCCCGGAAGCGGCGCTCGCGATTCTTATCCCGCTGGGAGCCGCTGCGGGCTCCTTCATCATCTGGATCATGCTGCCGATCATCCTGCTGCTCGGCATCCTCTGCGCCTCCTATTGGCAAACGATCCGAGCCTATCCCAGCAACGGCGGCGCCTACATCGTTTCCAAAGAAAATCTCGGTACCCACGCCGGTCTCCTGGCCGCTGCGGCGCTGATGATCGATTATGTTCTCAACGTTGCGGTCGGGATTTCCGCCGGGGTCGGCGCCCTGGTCTCGGCTGTTCCGGAATTGCACCCGTATCTGCTTTGGCTGTGCCTAGGCATTCTGCTGTTCATTACCCTCGTGAACCTGCGCGGCACGCCGGATGCCGGCCGGATTTTTGCTCTTCCGACCTATCTCTATATTGGAAGTTTTCTGTTCATTCTGGGATTCGGCATCTTCAAGGCCATTGTTTCCGGCGGCCATCCCCAGCCTGTGGTGAGTCCGCCGCAATTGCCGCAAGCCACGGAAGCAGTAAGCCTGTGGCTGCTGCTGCGGGCGTTTGCCAGCGGATGCACCGCGATGACGGGAGTCGAAGCCGTGAGCAACGGCATGACCGCGTTCCGCGAACCACCTGTTGTCTACGGCCACCGGACCCTTGGCACGATAGTCGGGGTACTTGGAATTCTTCTCGCCGGCATCGCTTACCTGGTCAGCGTCTACGGCATCGGCGCCATGGACCAAAGCGAGCCCGGCTATCGCAGCGTGCTCTCGCAATTGGCGGGTGCCGTGGTTGGACAGGGGATTTTCTACTATGTCGCCATCGGCTCATTGCTTTGCATCCTTACCCTGTCCGCAACAACGAGCTTCATCGATTTTCCGCGCCTTTGCCGGATGGTGGCCGAGGACAGCTTTCTACCGCGGCCGTTTGCGATCGCTGGCCGCCGCCTCGTTTTCTCGGTCGGCATCCTCTATCTGGCGGTGACCGCCGGCGCGCTGTTGATTGCGTTCGATGGAATAACCGATCGTTTGATTCCGCTGTTTGCCATCGGGGCGTTCCTGACATTCACAATGTCGCAGGCCGGAATGGTCGTGCACTGGCGTCGCGCACTGAGTGCGGCGGCGCCCGCTCGTGATCGGCGAGCGCAGCGCGCCCATTTTTGGATAAACACGATCGGAGCGCTCACGACCGGCGCTGCACTTGTCATCATCGTCATCGCAAAGTTTATCGAAGGAGCCTGGATAACAATCCTGGCCATTCCATGCGTGATCGTCCTGCTCAGGACCATTCGTCGCTACTACGACAGATTGGAGGCTGAAGTCAGGGATCTGCAACCGCTGTCGCTCCACGACGCCCGGCCGCCGATCCTCCTCCTCGCAGTCCAGGACTGGAACCGGCTCACGGAAAAGGCGCTGCGGCTGGCGATGACGCTCTCGCCCGACGTGATCGGCATTCACCTGACGCGGCTCGCCGGCCCGCAGGCGGAAGAGCAAGGGCGCGAACTGCGGGAACGTTGGCGACAGAACGTCGAAGCTCCGGCCGTCGAAGCCGGCGTCCCGCCGCCGCGGCTGGTGATCCTGCCGGCGGAGCACCGGGCCATTCACGAGCCGATTCTGAAATTCGCTCAGGAGCTGGAGGCGAAATTCGGGACGCGACGCCTCGTGGTTTTCATTCCCGAGGTCGTCAAACGCCATTGGTATCAGCACATCCTGCATGCACATCAGGCGCGGCGCCTGCGCTCGCAACTGCTGCGGCACGGCGGCACGCGATTGAACGTGATGAATGTGCCCTGGTATCTCGATTAGTATTACTGCGTCATAGGGTTCGTAGGGTGGGCAAAGGCGCAACGCGCTTCAGCGCGTAGCGCCGTGCCCACGCTGACCTGTGCGCGTGGGCACGGCGCTCCTTTCATGGGTGGCGCGGCTGGTGCGTGTGGATCGCGCCTTTGCCCACCCTACACTCCGTGGCGCAGCTTTGTAGGGATTATGAGCATTTAACCGTGATCGCTCGCCGTTGCGGCTAGCGGTGCCAACGACGCGATGTTGCCCTGCCCGGGCGCCAAGACCACGACGATTGCCCCCATCTTTACCCGATTGAACAGGTCGATCACGTCCTCATTGGTCATGCGAATGCAGCCCGAGGAAATCGCCTGCCCGATATACTCGGGTTGGTTGGTGCCATGAATCCGGAACAGCGTATCCTTGTTGCCCTGGTAGAGGTAGATACCGCGTGCTCCCAGCGGGTTGGACGGCCCCCCTTCGACGTGGTCAGGGAGATGTTCCCAAGCCAAGCGCTGCTTGATCTCTGCGGTAGGAGTCCAGCCAGGCCATTCTTCCTTTCGGCCGACGCGGGCGATGCCGTACCACGCCAGCGCCTCCTCGCCGACGGCGACCCCGTAGCGGATCGCCCGGCCCTGCGGGAGGACGTAATAGAGATAGCGGGCATCGGTATCGACCACGATCGAGCCCGGCGCTTCGGTTCGATGATAATCCACGAGGGCGCGCTGATAGGCCGTGGGTGGCGTGACCTGGGCATAAGGAGGATTGGCGAGGAGCCTCTTGTCACGCTCAGTGAAATTCGCCTGGCTCGCTGGTTGCAAGGTTGCCTGCATGCAACCCCCCAGCAGCAGTCCCAACGATAGAACGAACGCAGCTGCCCGTATCATGAACATACCCCCCATCCTGCGCCGCTCGGTGCAGTATGCCTGACCTTGGAATCGAGAGCTTATGACATACGGAAAAGCCCCCAGGAGTTCCAGAGGCTAATTCTACCCCAAAGTCATTGCGTCGGGAACTGTGGCAATAATGTCGCACGTTTGAGCCGCCTCCGGTCGCGCGTTGCGCCAAGAAGCCAAGGCCTAGCCAAGGCCCAAAGAATTTTAACCGATCTGTCGTCAAATGGCTCGGTAAATAACCGCCACCAGGGAGGAGTGAAAATGCCACGACAGTATACGAGTAATTGCGAATTTCCGCCCCACTCGGCGGCCATCGGGTACGGCCCAGGATCTGCCCCAAACCCCGGAGATAGGACCCTACCGATGGACCGAACGACGACTGCGACGACCGAGCCAGAGCGGCACCGCGAAACGCAGAACCTGCATGAACGCTACGGCAAAATCGGCATCTCAGCCGTGGCGGCGGCACTTCCATACCAGAGCGATGCCAAGAATCCCGCCTACGCCCCGGTTGCCCCTCGCGACTGGCGATGGCGCGATGAAGCGGCGTAAGCAGGGGACAGAGGACGGACGCCAGAGACGGATAATTCAAGCAGGGGACTCGCATCTGTCCTCTGTTGTCTGTCGTCTGTCGTCCGACATCACACATGCTGTCCGCCGTTGATGTGAATCTCGGCTCCGGTGACATAAGAAGACGTATCCGTACACAGCACGTAGATGATTTTCGCAACTTCGTCAGGCGTGCCCAGTCGATGCAGCGGAATGTGCTCGATGATCTTTTCCGTTCCGGGCGAGAGGATCGACGTATCGATCTCGCCCGGGGCAATCGCGTTGACTCGAATTCCCAGCGGGCCGAAGTCAGCTGCCATCTCCCGCGTGAGCGCTGCGAGCGCAGCTTTTGACGTGGCGTAGGCAGTCCCGGCGAAAGGATGCACGCGCGAGCCCGCAATCGAGGTGACGTTAACGACCGATCCTTTCGCCGCCTTCAGCTCATCCAGCAGCCCCCGCGCCAGCAGGATGGGAGCCAGGAAATTGACCCGAAAGACGTGCTCCCAGACTTCGAGGGAGGTCTCAATCGAGGACAGCCGGCGCCCGCCGTCGGCCTTGGGCGAAATCGCGGCGTTGTTGACCAGCGCGTGCAGTTCGCGCGGATCGAGCCGCTCCTTTATTTCGTCGATCGCGGCCCGCGTGCCGTCGGGATCGGCCAAATCGACCTGGATGTGATCCTCCGGGCCCATTTCCCACGGGCAGTTTTCCGGGAACGGATGCCGCGAACAGGTGATCACTCGCCAGCCCGCCGCCGAAAAGCGTTTGACGGTGGCGTGCCCGATGCCGCGGCTCGCTCCGGTCAGGAGCAAAGCGCGGCGCGGCTGGTTGTCATGCGATAAAGCCATCGGGTGAGATTAGATCGGTTTGCTGGGGGATGGAATTGGCCGATTGGCGTCGTTTCTGCTCAAGGATAAAGCCGCGTCTTGCGCCATGGGGCGGAGAGCGTGCTGCGCCGGAATTCGATGCGGTCGTGCAATCGATAGGGACGGTCCTGCCAGAACTCGATCATCAGCGGGATGAGGCGATAGCCGGACCAGTTCCGCGGTCGCGGGACTTTTCCCACCGCAAACCTCGCCATCTGCGCGGCAAGCGCCTTTTCGAATGCCATCCGGCTCTCGAGCGCCGCCGACTGCTTGCTTGCCCAGGCACCAATCTGAGCGAGACGCGGCCGAGTTGCGAAATAATCATCCGCAACCGCATCTTCAACTTCCTCCACGGGACCGCGCAGTCGGACCTGCCGGTTGAGCGATTTCCAATGAAAGACCAGAGCCGCTTTCGGCATCCGGTCGAGCTCTCTTGCCTTCGGGCTGTCAAGATTGGTGTAGAAAACGAAACCTCGCTCGTCGAAGCCCTTGAGCAGAACCATGCGCGCATTGGGCATCCCGTCGGTATCCACGGTAGCAAGCGTCATCGCGCTCGCATCGCTCGGTTCCGATTTGGCAGCCTCCCCGAACCAGGCCGCGAACAAACGCAGCGGTTCTTCGGCCTCGGTAAAATCACCGGGCGTTAACCCGTGCGGGTGTTGTATCGAAGCCTGATCGGCCATGCGGAGTACCAGTTGAAGGAATTGTGCTCCTTACCCGTTTCGATGCCCGGTTATAGGGCAAGCCCTTGCGCGCGCCTATGGCGGTGCCCGCGCGAGGCGGCAGTGGCGGCCGCAGCCGTTGCTCTTGCTTTGGCATCGGCGGGATGCAGTTACCAGCTCGACTCGCTACGGACCCAGAACGGCAGCGAGATCGAGCACGCGGGCTCGCCAGCTCCGAAGAGCGCCAGCCTCGCCTCGGAGAGCGACCTTGCTGTCACCCGTGCCGCGGTCAATGAGATGCTGCGCAAGGGCGGCAAGAGTACCAGCATGCCGTGGGAGAATCCCAGCACTGGAGCGCACGGCACGATCACGCCGCTTGCTTCCGCCTATACTCAGGACGGAGTGACCTGCCACGATTTCCTGGCGAGCTATGTGCGCGACGGCAGTGCGTCGTGGCTTCAGGGCGAGGCTTGCAGCGCCAAGCCAGGCAATTGGGAAGTACGCCAGATCAAGCCCTGGCAGAGATCGGAGGACAGAAGACGGACGACAGATGACAGATGACAGGCCATCCTCTGTCCCGGTCATCTGTCCTCTGTCCTCTGTCGTCTGACATCTGACATCTGATTTGCTTTCGATGCCGCCCGCCCCCACATTCAAACCGGGTTGGAAGGAACTGCCCGCACGAGCGCCATGACCGGGAGATTTTGAGGATGCGTGACCCCTATCAGGTCCTCGGGGTACCCAAGAGCGCCAGCGCTGCGGAAATCAAGAGCGCCTATCGCAAGCTCGCCAAGAAGCTGCACCCGGACGCCAACAAGCATGATCCCAAGGCGGCAACCCGCTTCGCCGAGCTTAATGCCGCCTATGAGGTTGTGGGTGACGCCGACAAGCGCAAAGCCTTTGATCGCGGCGAGATCGATGCGGAAGGCAAGCCGCGATTCCGGGGATTTGAGCATTTCGGCGCCGGCCGCGGCGGGGCGAGGCCGGGCGGTTTTGGCGAGGACATGTTCGAAGCATTCAGCTTCGGGCCCGAAGGTTCGCAGCGTTCTGCTGGGCGCGGCGGTTCTGGCGGCTTCGGAGGTTTCGAGGAGATCCTCAAAGGCGTCTTTTCCAACATGGGCGGCCGTGGAGCGCAGACGCGCGGAGGCTCCTGGTTTGACGACGAGGACGTCGCGCCGGCACAAGGCGGCGACGTCAGCGCTTCGCTCGTCATCAGCCTGGTGGAGGCCGCCAAAGGCGCGAGCAAACGCGTGCGACTGCCGACCGGTAAGGAGGTCGAAGTCAAGGTACCTGCCGGTCTCGCCGAGGGACAGCAAATCAGGCTCAAAGGCCAAGGGCGTCGGGGAGCGCGGGGCCGCACTGGGGACGCGTTGATCACCGTCACCGTTGCGGCCGATCCAACGTTTCAGCGCGAGGGGAAAGACCTGCGCGTCGAGCTTCCGATTACGCTCTATGAGGCAGTACTGGGCGGAAAGCTGCGCGTGCCCACGCTGGACGGCGCCGTCGAGCTCAACGTGCCGCCGGGGACCAATTCGGGCCGCACCTTCCGGCTGCGGGGCAAGGGCTTTCCGGCGCAGGAGGGCACCGGCGACCTTTTGGCCAGCGTGCGGATCGTTCTGCCCGAGCACAGCGATCCGGAGTTCGAAGCGCTCATGCGCCGGTGGCGGGACGCCAAGCCCTACGACCCGCGCCGGCGGTCAGCCTGATTCGAGCCAGTGTGGTGGGCGGCGCGCGGGCAAAAGAATGTCCTTCAACACGTTCGGTCACCTGTTTCGGGTGACGACATTCGGCGAGAGCCACGGCCCGGCCATCGGTTGTGTCGTCGATGGCTGCCCGCCAAAAATTCCCTTGAGTGAGGCCGATATCCAACCCTATCTCGATAAGCGGCGGCCGGGGCAATCGCGGTTCACGACGCAGCGCCAGGAGCCCGATCAGGTCAGGATCCTCTCGGGCGTGTTCACGGACGAACTGACCGGGGCTCAGGTGACAACCGGCACGCCGATCGGGCTTATCATCGAAAACGTGGATCAGCGATCGAAGGATTATTCGGAAATCAAGGACAAGTACCGGCCGGGACATGCCGACTACACCTATGACGTGAAATATGGCTTGCGCGATTACCGCGGCGGCGGCCGGCAATCCGCCCGCGAAACCGCCATGCGCGTTGCTGCGGGCGCGATCGCTCGAAAGATCGTGCCGGGCATGACAGTGCGCGGCGCCCTGGTGCAGATGGGCCCTGAAAAGATCGACCGCACGCGCTGGGACTGGAACGAGGTCGAACGCAATCCCTTCTTCTGCCCGGACCCGCAGAAGGCCGCTTTCTACGAAGGCTATCTCGATGGGATACGCAAGCGCGGCTCATCGGTCGGGGCCGTCATCGAAGTAATTGCCGAGGGAGTCCCTTCCGGGCTTGGTGCGCCCGTCTATGGCAAGCTCGACGGCGATCTTGCCGCCGCGCTCATGAGCATCAACGCGGTCAAAGGGGTCGAAATCGGCGCCGGGATGGGCGCGGCTGCGCTCAGCGGCGAGGAGAATTCCGACGAAATCCGCATGGGCAACGATGGGCGGCCGGTTTTCCTCTCCAACCATGCAGGCGGCATTTTGGGCGGCATTTCGACCGGACAGCCCGTCGTGGCGCGGTTTGCGGTCAAGCCGACGTCCTCGATTCTCATTCCCAGGCGCACGATCGATCGGTTCGGCAGCGAAACCGAAATCTCTACCAAGGGCCGCCACGATCCCTGCGTCGGAATCCGGGCGGTGCCGATCGGCGAGGCGATGGTAGCTTGTGTCATAGCCGATCACTATTTGCGCCAGCGTGCACAGATGGGCGAAAGCCCAGTCTGGCCTTTTAAGCGTCCGGTCGGCTAAGGAACTGGACGTGAGCGAAATCCACCAGCCTTGTAGGGTGTGCAAAATCGCGTGGCATGGTTTGCCCGCGTGCGCAACCGCGCGATTAGCGATTTTGCGCACGCGGTCCGCTCGTGCCGCGCGGTTGCACACCCTACCAAAGGGATGAGTGTGAGCGAAATCCACCAGCGCGTCGAGGCCGTCGTCGCCGCCTTCGCCAAAGGCGAGATGGTGGTTGTCGCCGACGATGACGATCGTGAAAACGAGGGCGACGTTTTCGTCGCGGCGTCGCTTTGCTCGCCGGAGAAGATGGCGTTTATCATCCGCCACACGTCCGGCATCGTCTGCGCGCCGCTCGCCCACGAGGAAGCCAAACGGCTTCACCTCGATCCCATGGTCGCGATCAATGACGCGCCGCTCGGCACTGCGTTTACGGTCTCGGTGGATGTGCGGCATGGGCTCACCACCGGAATTTCGGCTGAGGAGCGCACCAATACGGTGCGCGCGCTCGCCAATCACAACAGCGGGGCCGCGGATTTTGTACGGCCCGGCCATGTCTTCCCGCTTGTCGCCAAGGACGGCGGCGTTCTCATGCGCTCGGGCCATACCGAAGCCTGCGTCGACCTCTGCCGGCTCGCCGGGCTGCCGCCGGTCGGCGTGCTCGCCGAGCTGATGAACGACGACGGCACGGTAATGCGGGGCGCCGCTGTTTCGGCGTTCGCCGAGACCCACAAGCTCCAGCGCATCTCGATCGCCGACCTCATCGATTATCGGCAGGCGCGCGACAAGCTGGTCAAGCGGATTGGGGAATTCCCTGTCGAAAGCGAGATCGGGACGCTCCAGGGCTACGCTTACGTGACGCCGTTCGACGCCATCCAGCACATGGCCTTCGTTCATGGCCGCATCGGCGACGGCGAGGCCGTACTGGCTCGGCTGCATCGCGCCGATGTCATTCGCGACCTTTTCGGCGGCGCGAGCCCGGTCCACGCCTCGCTGCGGCGCTTCAAAAAGGAGGGGCGCGGCGTGCTGGTTTTCCTGCGCGACGGTGCGGCGGGCGTTCCGACCCACCAGATACCGCAGCCGGGAACGCGCAGTTCGGAAGAAGCGCGCTCGCGGCAGTGGCGCGAGGTCGGGCTCGGCGCGCAAATCCTCAAGGATCTCGGGATTTCTTCGATCCGGCTGCTGACCGGGCGCAAATTCACCTATGTCGGGCTCGCAGGGTTCGGGATCGAGATTCTGTCGCGCGAGCCGCTCGAAGAGTGAGCCGTGTGATGCTCGTCGGTGTACCCAATCAACTCGTAGGGTGGGCAAAATCGCTTCGCAAGAACTCAAAATTTGCACGATCGCGTAGATGCGATTTTGCCCACGCGGTGCCCTGCTCAACGTACGATCGCGTGGGCAAAGGCGCGCCGCACTCTTGTACGATTTGCATGATCCGCGTGCGCGCGCCTTTGCCCACCCTACAAGTCTGAGGCGTGCGATGCTCGTCGGTGTGCCCAAAGAGATCAAGGATAACGAATACCGCGTCGGGCTCATTCCCTCGACGGCGCGCGAGCTGAGTGCCAAAGGCCATCGCGTGCTGGTCGAGACGAATGCCGGCATCGGCGCCGGCCTTGGCGATACCGATTACGAAGCCGCCGGCGCCGAAATCGTAAGCAATCCAGATGAGGTCTTTGCGCGCGCCGAGATGATCGTGAAAGTCAAGGAGCCGCTTGCGGCCGAGCGCAAGAAACTGCGGCCTGGGCAGATTCTTTTCACTTACCTGCATCTCGCGCCGGACCGCCAGCAAACCGAGGACCTCCTTGCTACCGGCGTCACGGCCATTGCTTATGAGACCGTCACGTCGCCGCAAGGCTCGCTTCCCCTGCTCACGCCGATGTCGGAAGTGGCGGGGCGAATGGCCCCCCATGTCGGAGCGCGTTGCCTGGAAAAAGAAAACGGCGGCCGCGGCGTCCTCCTGGGAGGCGTGCCGGGAGTGCCTGCGGCAGACGTGCTCATCCTCGGCGGCGGCGTGGCCGGCAGTCATGCCGCGTTCATCGCCGCCGGAATGGGAGCGACGGTTACTGTAGTCGACCGGAATCCGGAGGTGCTGCGGCGAATATCGCAGCAGTTCGGCTCGGGCGTGCGCACCGTCTTTTCGACTCGCGATGCCGTCGAGGCGCTCTGTCGGCGCGCCGATCTCATCATCGGTACTGTGCTTGTTCCCGGCGCCGCGGCCCCGAAGCTCGTCTCCGCGCAAACCGTGAAAGCCATGAAGCCCGGCGCCGTCATCGTCGATGTGGCGATCGATCAGGGCGGCTGCGCGGAGACATCGCGCCCGACGACGCATTCCAACCCCACCTATCTGGTGGATGACGTCGTGCATTATTGCGTGACCAATATGCCGGGCGCGGTCGCCCGCACCTCCACTTTTGCGCTCAACAATGTGACGCTGCCGTTCGTGCTGGAGCTTGCCGAAGATGGCGCGCGGCGAACGCTCGGGCGCGATCAGCATCTGCGGAACGGGCTCAATGTGTACGAGGGAATGATTACCCATCGCGCCGTGGCCGAGGCTCTGCACCTGAAATTCACTCCGGCCGAAGCCGCATTGCGCTTGTGACGGCAAAGGATGCCGTTCCGACGGTGTTGAACCTGCTGTATCATGCGCCGTCATCCTGAGGCGCGCGCGCCCCTTACTTGGGCGCGCGCCTCGAAGGATGGCGGCCCGGATTGGACGCTTCGATTGCATAGGGCCGTCGCCTTCGAGGCTCGCCCCGCCGAAGAGGCGGGGCTCGCACCTCAGGCTGACGGCCACCTGGGAGGCTTCGATGCGTATTCGGTTGCCGATCGCTGCACTCGCCGTATTGCTCATGTGCGCCATCATCGCCGGCTGGAACGGCGGAACGGCGGCACCGCGGCTGGGACCGCTATTCGCCGATACGCGGCCGGGCGCCATCCCGGTCGATACCGAACTCGTGCTCGCCGTCGACGTTTCCTACTCGATGGATCCCGAAGAGCAGCAACTGCAGCGGGAAGGCTATATCGGCGCCATCACCTCGCGCGAATTCATGCAGGCCCTGCGCGGCGGCATCAACGCCAGGGTGGCACTGACCTATTTCGAATGGGCCGGCCCATTCGACCAGAAAATCATTCTCCCCTGGCGGCTGATCGAAGGACCGGAGACCGCCGACGGCGTAGCGAACGACATCGCCCGCGCGCCGTACCGGCGCGCCTCGCGCACATCGATTTCGGGAGCGCTGCAATTTGCCAAGCCTCTGTTCGACGCCAGCGGCTACAACGGCATCCGCCGGGTAATCGACGTCTCCGGCGACGGCGCCAACAATGCCGGCCCGCTGGTCGTGCCCGTGCGCAATGATGTTCTCGCGGCCGGCATTACCATCAACGGCCTGCCGATCATGCTCAAACGGCCGAACACGTTTTCGCTGGATATCGAAAATCTCGATGTTTATTACGAAGATTGCGTGATCGGCGGACCCGGCGCCTTCATCATTCCGATCCATAACCGCGAGCAGTTCAAGGAAGCGATCCGCACCAAGCTCGTTCAGGAAATCGCCGGCCGCATTCCGCAGCGCCCCGTCGTGCCGGTACAGGCGCGAGCGCCGCGCATCTCCTGCACCATCGGCGAGCAGATGTGGCGCGAACGCTGGGGGAATTGAGGCTAAGCATGATCGTGACCGCACCCGCGCGTCCTTATTCGGGGACCATGGACCTGGACGAGTTCATGGCGTTCCTCGAGATGCGGCCGAAGGAAGAGCGCTGGGACCTGATCGAGGGTGTCGCCGTGATGATGGCCCCGCCGAGCATGGCGCATCAGTGGATTGCGCGGAATCTGTGTGAGCTTCTCAATACGGCCTTTGCGGCGCAAGGCAGCAATCTTCTTGCATATCACGAGATTGCGCTTCGATTGCCGGGACTGCTCAATTTTCAGCCGGAGCCGGATGTGGTCGTTGCACCCGGTCCGGCTGGGCCCGAGTTGTACACGCAGGACTTCCGGCTCGTTGCGGAGATCTTGTCGCCCTCGAACAGGCGCACCGAGATCGATTTGAAATTGCATCGATATCGGCAAGCAGCAAGTAATCTCTACGTCGTGGTTGTCGAGCCCCACGAAACATTCGTGGAAATCTACGCGAAGAGCCGGGAGTGGGAGCCGGCGGCTCTGCGGCGGCGCGACGATCCGATCGAGATGCCGGAATTTGGCTTTCGCTGCTCTGTCGGCGATCTCTACCGCGGAACGACGCTCGATCCGGAAAGCCGAGGCTCGTAGGCCGGTTTCGTCAACAAGGTCCTAACGGCATCTGTGGTGCGGGCAAAGCATTCCATGCTGTCTCCTGAACAAATGCATAAAACCGCAAACCGCGTTGCAGAAAATCGTCGCCCTGGAAGAGATTGGCCGGTCGGTAGATGTGGTAGCCTCACAGGTGCGCCAGGCACTTGTTTCCTGGGTAGAATACTGATGCGGCGGTGATCCTCGCGGACCATCCCGCATTGCTCGCCGGGCGCGCCGGCGCTTCATGCCGGCGCTTCATGCAGGTCATTCCAGCTTTGGAGGAAGGCGATGTTCGACAGCAGGAGAAAGAAATTTCAGGCAATCGGGGCTACTGCCCTCGCGGCGATGTTGCTTCTCGGGATTGCGGCCTTCGCCCAGCAGACCCCCGGCGCCAACGAGCATGCGCGCGTCGAGACATACAAGGCGAGCGTATTGGCGGGAGTCGAAAGCCGGCGCAAGCTTGCGCAGGTCATGAACGATACCGTCTTCTCCTTCGGCGAACTCGCCTACCAGGAATTCGAGACCTCGAATTACCTCACCGGCGTACTCGAAAAGAACGGCTTTACGGTGGAGCGCGGCGTCGCCGGGATGCCCACCGCCTGGGTGGCGCGCTGGGGCTCCGGACGGCCGGTCATCGCGCTGGGCAGCGATATCGATTGCCTGCCGAAGGCCTCGCAAAAGCCGGGCGTCGCCTGGCGCGAGCCGCTGATCGAAGGTGCACCCGGCCATGGCGAGGGCCACAATTCGGGGCAGGCGGTCATCATCGTTGCAGCTCTCGCGGCCAAGGAGCTGATGGAGCGCGAGAAGCTTTCGGGCACGATCATGATCTGGCCGGGCGTCGCCGAGGAACTGCTCGGCGGGAAGGCTTTCATGGTACGCGCCGGCCTGTTCAAAGACGTAGATGCGGTCCTCTACACGCATGTCAGCGATAATTTCTCGACCGCCTGGGGCAAGCCCAGCGGCACCGGGATGGTCTCCGTCGAATACACCTTCGAGGGCGAATCCGCGCACGCTGCCGCAAGGCCGTGGCGCGGCCGCAATGCGCTGCGCGCCGTCGAACTGATGAATATCGGCTGGGACCTCAACCGCGAGCAGCTGCGTCCCGAGCAGCGTTCGCACTATGTGATTACCGACGGCGGCGACCAGCCCAATGTTATCCCGTCGCGGGCGTCGGTCTGGTATTTCTTCCGGGAAATGGACTTCGAAAACATCAAGAAGAATTACCAGATGGGCAACCGGATCGCCGAAGCCGCGGCAGTCATGACCAATACCAAGGTGACGCGCAAGCTGGTCGGTACGGCCGCGCCGCGGCATTTCAACAAGGCGATCGCCGAAGCCTACCAGGCAAATATCGAGCGCGTCGGACTGCCGAAGTGGACCGACGAGGAACAGAGCTTCGCCAAGGCGGTGCAGAAGCTCGCGAACGGCAACGAGGACGGGCTGGCGACGAAACTCAAGGGGCTGCGCGCCCCCGAGGAGAAGCCCGAAAGCGGCGGCTCCGACGATATCGGCAATGTATCGTGGGTGGCGCCGACCGCGCCGCTGTTCTATCCCGCCAACATCCCGAACCTGCCCGGTCACAACTGGGCGAATGCGATCACGATGGCGACCCCGATCGCCCACAAAGGCGTGCTGGCAGGCGCAAAGGTGATGGCGCTCACCGTCATCGATTTCCTCACCCGCCCGGACCTTGTCCAAGCGGCGAGAACCTACTTCACCGACGTTCAACTCAAATCCGACAAGCCGCAGGAATTCCTCGCCGCGACCGACAAGCCGCAGATCGAGATCAACCGCGAGACCATGGCGCGCTACCGGCCGGAAATGCGAAAGTTCTACTACGATGCCAGCAGGTACGACACTTATCTCGATCAGCTCGGGGTGAAGTTTCCGGCAATGGCCAAGGCGCAGTGATCACCTGGGTGGAGGCGGCCGCCGGGACCGGTCGGGGCCGCCGTTTGTGACCCAGTGCCGACATTGCGCGCGACTGCGGATTCTGTAGGGTGGGCAAAGGCGCGCTTGCGCGCCGTGCCCACGCGTCCGAGGCGCTGATATCCCACTATCGGCGTGCCAGCACCGCATTGGCATCACGCTCGATCCTCTGGTCGAAGCGCGCCGGCTCGAATTCCTCGAACCAGACGCGGAACTTGGCGAGCTGATCAGCAGGCAGTTCCATTACGGCTTTTTCAATGTCTTCAATCGTCATCATAGCCGCGAACCTGCCACATCGATGCTTGCGCCCCATTGCTTCGCGCAATCACCTTCGGCGTGCCACAGAACGTCGCCCGCGCAATCATCAGCGCCGGCGATGCTTAGCAAGATGCCTGCTACAATACTCGGCGAATTGCCCGACCAACGCTCGGCCAGCGGCCTGTTGGGCGTCCATGGGGCAGTACGAACACTATCGCACATGCTCGCAGCCTGATAGCGTTCGCAGTTCGCCGGGGAACATCGGCTCGACAGGGAGGCATCGATGAAGACAGCTGTTTTCGCAGCGGTATTGCTCGCATCGCCGCTCGCCGTCGGGAGCGCGGCCGCGCAACCGGCGCCGTTCAATCAGGTCGGCGTGACCATGGGTCACTGGCACCTCATCTCGAAAAACGTGGAAGCAAACAAGAACCTCTTCGTTGGCATGGGCGGCAAGTTGTTCATGATCGGCGGAAATCCATTCATGATGTTCCCCGGCGTCTACATCAATTTGAATCTCGGGACCGAGAAAGGAGAGGGCGGCACCCAGGGCTCGGTGATCAATCACGTCGGCTTCATCGTCGACAACGTCCAGCAGCGCGTCGGCCAGTGGAAGGCGGCCGGCGTGCCGGTCCTGCCCGGGACCAACAACCGACCGGATCAGGCCTTCGTGGTGACGCCGGACGGCGTGCGCATCGAAATCCTGGAGGACAAGACCCAGACAATCCCGATCCGCAATGAGCACGTGCACTTCTTCCTGCCGGAAGCAGAGATCGCCAAGGCTCAGGCGTGGTACGTGAAGACTTTCGGCGGCAAGGCCGGCACCCGTAACAACGCCGCGGTCGTTGACCTGCCGGGGGTCCAGCTGCGCTTTGCGAAGGCTGACACCGCACAGGCTCCAACCCGCGGCCGCATCCTCGACCACATCGGTTTCGATGCGAAAGACCACGCGGCCTTCGTCCAGAAGATTCAGGCCGACGGCATCAAGCTCTACGAGCCGCCACGCCAGGTGCCCAACGGCAGCAAAATTACATATATCACCGACCCATGGGGTACCCGCATTGAGATCATCGAGCGGGCGCCGCTGGGACAGCCGGTGAATTAACGCGCTCTCTTCAGCAAGCGGGGCATTTGCAAAGCAAATGCCCCGCTTGATTGCAGCTAAACAGCGATGGCGGGGTGCCAGGACGCGTTCGCAGTTGCGGACCGGCATTCGTGACAGACTTTCCAGCACCCTGGCGGCAATGAGCCCGTCCGTCTTGGCCCCCGGTTTGTGAGGGAACCACTGCGCGTGATTGCCGAGAAGGCGCCGGGCTCGCTCGACGAGCTGGCGCGGATCACCGGCAAGGCGAAGTCGAACCTGTCGCGCACGCTGCGGACCATGGAACGCTACGGCCTTGTCCGCCTCGAACGCGGCCGGATCACGCCCCACGTCATGCACGACTGGGTGGAGCGTCGATGCCCTGCTACAACGCCGAGCGCTTCGGCTTTGCGCCGCGGGCAAGCCCGCTTCAGTCGCACGTGATGATCGTGGCCGACATTTGCAAGAAGATGAGCAGCTGCGTAAGGCCTACGACCAGATGCCGGAGCCCGTTACGTGGTAACGGCGGCGGCTATTATCACTATTCCTATTTGGTGGTCCGCGGCTGCGACCGGATCATTCCGGTCGATGTCTACGTGCCGGGCTGTCCGCCCACGGCGGAAGGGCTGCTCTACGCGTGCTGCTCCTGCAGAAGAGGATTCGCCGCACCGGCACGATGGAGCGGTAGCCGTCGCGGCGCGGGCGTGCGGTTTCAAATCGTCTTCATCTTGCTCGACATCGATTAGCCGTCCTTGAATTTGTGCCAGTCTCCGGGCGCGCTGCGCTGGTGTTAGGTTCTCCAGCTCATTCAGAAGAGACTGCTGCCGTTCAAGTCGGCGTCGCAAAGACTCGTAAATCGCCATTGTCGAACTGGCCAACCGGCGCTGGAACACAGTTCGCGCCAAAGCGACGCTGCCCTGTTTGCGTCCGCTTCCTTGCGGCATGAATTGATTGATGTACGCGGTAACCGATTTGTAGAGATCGTACTCCTGAAGGCTCAGTCGGAATGTTACCGTATGCGTGTGACGATCGGGGAACAGGCGGCGGCCTCGCAGATCGCGCAAGTCTTCTTTGAGCGACGCAATGCCCAAGGACAGTCGGGTCCAAGCCGCAAAACGTCGCGACGGATTTCTCTCGCTTTATCGCCGACCCGGTGCGGTTCGGGAAATACGTCGGGATCGATCAAGCGAACGAAGTGAGAGAAGCGGTCGTCATCCCCGTGATGCGGAGTGGGGGTCAGCAATAGGATGTGATCAGCGAGAGCAGTGAGGTGCTCAGCCAGCTGATAGCGCTTCGTTTTCTCTATTTCATCCGCGCGTCCAGCTGCACTCTTTGTGTACGCGCTGCACTTGTGCGCTTCGTCGATGATGACAAGCTCGTGCGAAACGCGCTCGCGCACCGAATCCTGCTTGGCATAGTCCAGCGAAGCGATGACTTGCGAAGCACGCTGCCAAGGGTTGACCAATTGCTGCTGGTCTACCGCGGAGAAAACGATGTCGAACGGCTCGTTGAACCAGCGCAGCAGCTCGTCCTGCCATTGGATTGTCAGCGGAGCCGGGCAGAGGATAAGGATGCGGTCAATCGCTTCCCGGAGTTTCATCTCCTTGATGAAGAGCCCGGCCATGATTGTCTTGCCGGCGCCGGGATCGTCGGCGAGCAGAAAGCGCAGCCGCGGTTGCGGCAGCATCTTCATGTAAACCGCCTCGATGTGGTGGGGGAGGGTGCGAATGCCCGACAGGCTGACTGCGAAATGGCGATCGTGCGTATAGGCCAATCGGATGCGCGCCGACTCGACCAGCAAGCGCAACTTATCGGGTTCGGCCGGCGCGACCTTGGTGCCTGCGGCGGTCGCCTGCCCGAACAGCAGCTCTGCCTCATCGGCTGAGAGAATCGCCTCATCCGGTGAGCCGTCGGGGAGGCGGACGCGGCACTCATAGCCGGCGCCAATCGGGCGCACGGCCTCAAGGACTACCGGCTCGGGGAAATGGCCGGGCAGCGTGACCCGCTGCCCTATCGGGGAAGGCCCCAGCCCCGCTCTGTGGGCGCCCAACCTCTATAGTCGCCATTGTGGCACCCTAATTGCTGTCAGGTCCCCGCGCTACTCACGCTGCCGTACTTCAGTCCGCACGGCGCGGGGTCTCGACAGCGGAGCGAACAAAATGCGAACATGCTGGCCGAATCAAGCAGCATGAGGGCTTCCGTGCCGGGCCTTATCGACTTCATCCCCGATGCCCAATCCCTCCTGGCCATGGCGCCGGAAGATGTGGGCATCCTGCTCCTGCAACTGATCCAGCAAGAACGTGTCCCGCGCGTGGCTCTTTCCAATCTTGAGATGCCTCTGTGGAACACGAACACGCCAGCATACCCGCAGCACCGGCGTATGGAGGTGGGTCGAGCCATAACGGAGGCGTGGCAATGGCTACAGAACGAAGGATTGTTGATGCCGGACCCCGACCAGCCCAACGGATGGTTTTGCCTCACACGCAAGGGGGCGGCGCTTCGAACTGCGGCCGATCTGGAGGCGTACCGTCAAGGGAGTCTGCTGCCGAGCGCGTTACTGCATCCGGCGCTCGCGGAAAAGGTGCGGCCGATGTTCATGCGTGGCGATTATGATGTGGCCGTGTTCCAGTCCTTCAAGGAGGTGGAGGTCGCGGTTCGTACAGCAGCAGGGATGTCGAACAGCGACATTGGACGGAAGCTGATGCAAGCAGCGTTGAATCCCGATACCGGTCCCCTCACCGATCGGGACGCTGACAGGGGGGAACGTGTAGGCTTGATGGACTTGTTCTCGGGCGGAATCGGGTACTGCAAGAACCCACCCGGCCACCGCGAGCGAGATTTTGACCGCCTCTCGGCAGCACGGCTGGTCGCGTTCGCGAGCTATCTGGTGACGGAGATCGAAACGATCGGGGCATTCAAAGGGGCAGGGCAAGGGAAAAGTAAGGCCGCTTCCCGATGATGGCCCGAAGCCAATCCTGAGCAAGCCAATGCCCAATGCCACCGCGATCGAGTGGACTGATACCACGTGGAATCCCGTAACCGGCTGCACCAAGATCAGCGCCGGCTGCGATCACTGTTATGCAGAGCGCTTCTCAGAGCGCTTCCGAGGCACGGGGGGGCATCCCTTCGAGAATGGCTTTGATCTGACGCTGCGCCCAGAGCGACTGGACCAGCCGCTGAGCTGGCAAAAGCCACGGATGGTCTTCGTCAATTCAATGAGTGACCTCTTCCATAAGGAAATTCCAGCAGAATTCATCTCGCGCGTGTTCGACGCGATGGAGCAAGCGCATTGGCATACGTTTCAGGTATTGACCAAACGGTCATCGCTAATGCGCAACTTCCTGCGTCGCCGGTACGGTGGCTCGCAGAGTCCACCGCACATCTGGCTCGGCGTCTCAGTGGAAGATGGCGCCCGCAAGTCGCGAATACGACACTTGCAGGATGCCCCGGTGGCTGTGCGGTTTCTGTCCATTGAGCCCTTAATAGCGCCCGTTGGAGAATTGGAACTTTCCGGCATCGCTTGGGTGATAGTCGGTGGAGAGAGCGGGCCTTCTGCTCGCGAAATGCGCCCGGACTGGGTGCGCGACATACGTGATCAATGCGTCGCGCAGCACGTTGCATTTTTCTTTAAACAGTGGGGCGGCCTGCGACCGAAATCTGGTGGACGAGAACTGGACGGGCGGGAGTGGAACGATTTTCCCCTCTCGTCATCTTTTGCGGTGGCAGCCGAATGACATGGTTACCATCGAAGACTACAAGGACCGCGAGCAATCGTATGTGAAGCATGTCTTCCTTGAGAGCTATCTCGAAAGACTCGCTCACAAAACTGCCAGCCAGTATCCGCATGTCGTCTATATCGATGGATTTGCTGGACCTTGGCAAAGCGCGCACGAGGATTTTCAGGATACCTCCTTTGGAGTCGCTTTGAACGCGCTAAGCAGAGCGAAGAACTCGTGGAAAGCCTCCGGCCGTGATGTGCACATGTCGGCACATCTCGTCGAACGCGACCCGGATGCTTACAACAAATTGGCAAGCATCCCGAGCCGATATCCGGACATCACCGTAAGAACCTACGAGGGCGATTTCCTAACGGTGCTGCCCAACATTCTTTCTGAAATTCCTACAGATGCCTTCGCGTTTTTCCTTATTGACCCCAAAGGCTGGCGGTTGCCGCTTACGGCCCTCGCGCCACTCCTACGACGCGCCAATTCGGAGGTCATTTTCAACTTCATGTTTGACTTCATCAATCGTGCAGCAAGCATCAGGGACCCCGCGGTGGTCGCAGGATTAAACGAGCTGATCCCGTTCGGTGATTGGCGCCAACGGCTTCAGGCAGCTGAACGTGATGGCGCCAGCCCAGATGTGCGTAAGGCGATCTTGGTGGAAGCGTTTTCTGAGTGCCTCGTGAGGCTCGGACAGTACCGCTACGTTGCCGAGACGACAGTTCTGAGGCCAGTAAAAGACCGACCACTCTATTGTCTTTTCTACGCCACCCGCCACCCGATCGGCATAGAGGTGTTTCGTGACAGCCAGATAAAGGCTCTCGAAGAACAGTCGAAGGCACGAGCCACCGGTAAGGTCAGGCATGCAGAAGCGACCACCGGCCAACGCGAGATTTTCGAGTCACTGCACGACATGGCGCCCAATGAGTTGGCCGCCTTCCTAGAAGGCCAGCGGCAGCATGCGACGGCGCTACTGCTAAGGCTCACGCCCGACGCTCCGTCCACCATCCGATATCACGACTTGTGGCCCCAAATCCTTGCCCGACTTGTCGTCAGGCACAGCGACGTGAACAGAATCACGGCTCAGCTCCGGCGGCATGGGTTGTTGGTGATACCCGATTGGGAAAGGAGCAAGCGCGTTCCTCAACCCGAGTATAGGGTGCAAAAGGCCCGATAACTCGGCTCAAGTCCCCTGTACTTGATATCGTTCAAGTACGCGAACGCCTGCCGCCGGTGCTGTGATTGGCGCGAGAAGGTTTTTCTGTTCCTTTGGCAACTCGGGCGCAGAGCCGCCAATCGCTACGGCGCACTGTGGAAACTCTCGGGCCGTGAGGTCCGAGAGTGCGCGTGGGAGTTCCACAATCCATCGCGGAATGTCAGTAATTTGCTTGAACTCAAACTTTGCGCCTCCGATATTGAGCGTGCCGCTCGCGATGGCCTGTACCATTGGCAGTCTTGCCGATCCGCCGGTGAGGAGTACATAGACCGGCATGGCTCGGCCACCGACTCGGCTCACCATCATCCGGAAGTCTTCCAAAGTTTCCTCAGAGAGAGCGTTGCGGAACAGCAAATCGCGCTGCACAAGGAGATTACGTCCCAGTTCTTGATAGGTGGAGTCCTGTTCGAGATCGCTCAGCTTCAACACGCCAGATGCCCCGGTCGTAGAGAAATAGACACACTACTCGCCGAAAATAGTTGCTGCTTGAGCACCCTGATTTGTGAGCTGAGGTCGGCCTTTATAATCGAGAAGTCTTCTTCACTCCACGGACTCCCGTTCTCTGGATGGACGTTGCATGCTCTGAGCACGAGGGGTCGCAGCACGGCATCAACTCGATTTCCTGCCATACGCGACATACGAACCGCATTCGAGATCAGAGCAAAAGATGTTTCGTCACTGCCCGGCGGGGTGAATGATTGGAAGAGCGCAAAATCGGTCGTCCCTGCGCCGGCATCGACAACGAGCATGAGGCGCCTTGCGACATCCTGGCCGGCAAAGTGATCCCGAAATCGGGTTGCTCCCGCGGCGACCGGCTCGCGCACCGACTGCTGAATGCAGAACATTCTCAAGGACGATAGATCGATCTCTCTGACCGACTGCAAAACTGATTTTGCTTCCGCCGCGGTGAGGGTGTCCCATCGCGAACCAAATGTGTCTGCGACGATCTGAGCACGCTTGAGCGCGGACACCATGACCTTTTCTGCCCATTTGGCGCGCACGGAACTTGGGACATCATCTACGGCATGCTCGAAGCATGGGATCGCGAATCGTCGGCAGATTGAACGCAGATTAGGGTATTCAGATAAGACCTCGGGCGCTTGATCCTCTATCGCGGCGTACAGCGCCTTCAGTGCCATGTCAGTAAGCCATGCCAGATATAGAACGACTAGATCACCTTTTGTTAATCCCGCATCGGTTGGATCAATTCCAACTTCAAGGGGCACCTCATCAAGATCGAGCCCTGGTTCGTGGTCGCTGAGCAGCCTCTTGATGTTGTCAAAACGCTGTCGGCCGAGATGAATTTCCGATTCATGTTGGCGCTCCGCGGCGGCACCGAAATATAAATGCCCTGTTTTGGAAATGAAGATCGATGAGGGCGCGGCGAGTACATCAATACCGTCAGCGGGGCGGCCAAGGACGAGCGGAAACGTTTTCTCCAATAAAGAGCCGCAGGCCCAAGCCTTCGACATCGCCGTGCCGAAGTCGAGGCAAAGCCTTATTTGATCCTCCTGCAAACTTGGCCGCGAAAGAGCCGACAGATCGAGCGACGGCGCAGGTTTGGCTGCAATAATGGACTGCGCCTCCTCTGGCGCAGTCGGCTCTGGAATCCCAGCCAAAGAGCGCAGCGCGATCACTTCGTTTTGCGACAGCCGTCCTTCGGGAAGATGAAAATGATTTCCATCACGGTTCAACCGTTGAAGGAGGCTCTCGATCAAGGTGAGTGCGATTTGCTTATCCATTAGCATTCCCCAGCATCTGATGCGTTCAGGCCGATCTGACTAGACCCCTCATGATGATATCGCTTCCGCCATCGGCTCGCCTCCGCAGGACAGGCGGGTGCACCAAAATTACGCGCCGTTCACTGGGCAGCCCACCGTCAACATGCTCGTGTGTCGAAGGCGAGTATTCCACCACGTCGCCGACCTTGCCGATCACAGCCAACCCAAATTGGGCGCCAATGCTCTTTACCAGTTCCGCAAGCCGAGCCGCATCTGGATTGTGGTGCCCGGCAGTCGCGCCCTCTTCGGCCAAAAGGAATGCTGGCGCAAAGGCGAGGACGAAGTTTTGCTCGGCAACGGCTGTGAGCAAGCGGGATTGACTGGACGCGGCGCTCGACGGTTTGCGCTCTATTCTGAGGAGCCAATCTTGTACTTCCGGCGAAAGACCTGTTTCACTGCTGGCAAGCGCAGATAATCTGCGTCTGGTTTCGTTGACATCATTCATCGCCTGCCTGAGGCGTTGCATCAGACTGTCGGATGTTTGCCCACTGCGCGCGCGAAAAACGATTCCGGCGATGATCTTATCAATGATCGGAGTAAGCGCCTGCTCCAAGTTTGCCGGATATCTACTCGGCGCCCACCACCTCCTGAGGGGTTCAAGCACCTGATACAATTCGGCCTCATCCATCAAAGTCAGGCGTACCGCCAGCAGCTCATCTAACAATGCCACCGTAGCGCTTGCTGCGTCGGTAAGGTGCTTGGGCAAGTTGTCTCTTGGACCAAGCGGAACGAGGGCGCCGGCGAGATCGGAAAGCAACCGACCTGCGCGAGCCGATACCTTTAAGCGATAACGTTGAGTGCGGATTGTATCGGCGAATGCGAGGGCGATATCTCTCAGCCGTGCAGCCGCAGCGTCCTTACCAGCCTTATCGGATAGACTCTGAATTGTGCTTTCTTTGAGAATTCGCTCGAACCATTCATCTATGTCGGGGGTACGCTGAGCAATTTGAGCGGCGAGGGCGACGCGGCATCTTTGCGATCGATCCTCTTCGGCGATGCCCCGAACGGCGTAGGGGAGAACCCAATCACCAGTCGCATCCGCTAGCGCTTGTGCAACATTCTCTCTGACTTCAGCAGGCTCTGCTCCGTCGGGTAAATCCTTCTTTTCCGCTATCACTGAAAGCGGTGGTATGGGTAACCGTAAGGCTTCCTGTCGGAGCGGCTGTGCAGCCCGCGCTATCTTTCGGATTGATGCAGGGATTCTGACCAACAGATCGATCGCAACAAGTCGGTGAACGTCGCTGCCTCGGGCAGACCACTCGCTCAGCCGACGCAGCCCGCGAAACAGTAACGGATCGTCGGCCGCCTTCCCGCGCCCCTTGTCGCGCATGAGCTTGCGAGACGAGTCCCAGACCTCAGCCAACGAGGGTCCATTGGCTATCCTCTCCAGCAGTTCTGGTACTGCTTCGCCCATAGATCACGGTGGTTGAGGGGGAACCCGTCGGCTTGAGAGACCACGGGAGCGACATTGGCCCGCAAACCCGAAACTGGCAAGCCATCCCCGCCCGTGTGCCGGGCATCGCGGGCACAAGCGCCGGTCTGATCGCACGAAGCAGCGCCACAGCCCCTTGCTTGGCCGGGATGCTCCCGAAAATGGCCTCGTCCTGTGTGAAGGCGGAAATAGGAGGAGCGCAATGATCCATTGGTTCAAAGGTGGTGGATGCGGGTACTCGGGCATCCGAAGCCGCCCGGCTATGGCATGTGGTTCGACTCCGATTGCGCGATCGCAAATAGCCGTGGAGCACGATCGCGTTTTCATTCTTAACGCTTGTCCAGCGGCACTCGCCAGCGTGCGCTCTATTTTAGGTCATTTGTAAGTAGAGCTGAAAATTTCTGAGAAATGCCCGAAAAAAGGGCTTGCAATGGCGGAGAGGGAGGGATTCGAACCCCCGATACGGTTACCCGTATGCCGCATTTCGAGTGCGGTGCTTTCAACCGCTCAGCCACCTCTCCGCAGCCGGTCGGGATGCGGGCGCCCTTCGGCGGCAACTATGTAAAGGCGGTGGCGGAGTGAGACAAGCGGCCGTCGCCCTTCGAGGCTCGCCGGCCAAAGGCCCGGCGAGCGCCTCAGGGTGACGGCGGCGAGTGAGCCAGCTGGGTTGCTCGGGCCGAAGGGCCCGACCGCGTGCGCAAAATCGCGTCTGAGGTCTGCGCGCGTGGAGAAGTTTGGGCGCACGATTTTGCACACCCTACGAAGGTGCAGCCGGGCAGTTATTGTCTTTGGCGGTCCCGGATGAGGAGGCTTGGCCTCAGCCGAACAGCGCGCGCAGGAGACCTCGTGCGCCGACCGATGCCGGCGTGCGCCCTTCGGCTTTCAGTTCTGCGGCGCGCTCGGGCTCGGGTCCGGGATCGTCCGGCATGTGCATGAGCGAAGGCACCCGCTCGACCGGCCGGGCCGGCGTGCTCTGCGCGCCGGCTGCGGCGGGCGCCGTCGACGTCGCCGGCTCCGCTCGAAAGGAGGCCTGAGATCGTACAATTCGCGGCGATACGGCGGCAGCACTGGGCGGCTCCGACGGCTCGACCGCTGGATGCGCGCGGCGGGCCTCGATGAGGGCGCCGCTGCGGGAGCCGAGCTCCGCCACCGGGGCCTTCCATTCGAATGCGTCGAGGCGGCCGGTGACCGGCGAAACCGGCATCCAGCGGTCCGACACGATGCCGTCGGCGGTCCAGGCCGGATCGCGCCGCGCCTGCACGGCGCGCGCCGTCCATTCGCGGGCGCGGCCTTCGTCGGCGTGCTGGCGCTCTTCGATTTCTGCCATGAGCATGGCTGCGCGCTGCGTCGGCGCCGCGAGCAGCGGCGCCAGCGTTTTGCGGGCAGTCGCGAACTCCTGGGCGTCGATCGCAGCGTGCGCGACCGCGAGCGCGCTCTCGCTGTGGCCCGGCGCGAGTTGCGCCAGTTCTTCGACGCGCGCCAGCCGCTCGCGCGCGGAATCTCCGGGCCGCAGATGCGCATGGGTCTCGGCCAGTTCGGGATGCGGATTGGCCCGCCAGGCAGTCTCGATAATACGGGTGGCTTTGCGCAGGTCGCCGGCTTCGCCGAGCAGGCGGGCCGCGAGCGCCGCCGCCGGTACGAGCGTCGGCGCGAGCCCGACAGCTTCGAGCGCCAGCGCTCTCGCGCCGGCGCGGTCGTGCTCTTCCGCGGCGAGCGCACGCGCGGTCAGGAGGACGGCACGCCGGCGCGCATAGGTCGGTCGATCGACGAGCCCGCTCTTCATGTTGCGTTCGAGCCGCTCAAGCGCGCCGCTCCAATCGCCCGCGGCGCAAGCAGCCGCGAATACGGCGTGGCCGGCCCAGGCCGGCACCGGCGTTCCGCTCGCCGCTTCCTCGGCATAAAGCCGCGCCGCCGCGGAATCGGCGCGGCGTTGCGCCTCGATGAAGAGGCCGTGCAAGGCGAGAAGCCGGGTATCGTTGCGCGCCGCCATCGCCCGGAAGATGCGCTCGGCCGCGGCACGGTCGCCGGAAAGCTGCGCGGCTTGCGCACTCAACAGGAGCGCCAGCGGCTCATCGGGGGCGATGCGGGACGCCTCATCGGCCAAGCGGCGGGCGGTCCGCGCGTCGCCGGAGGCCACAGCGATGAGGCCGCGGGAGAGGACAGCAAAGCCCCGCGCGCTGCGACGCGCTTGCCGCCGCCGGCGCAACTCGGAAGGCGCACGCACGATCGCGCGCAAAATGCTCCACAGCGTCGTGGCGAGCGCGGCGACCGCGATCACAGCCGCGATCAGCACCATTACCGAGGTCTCGATCCGCTGGCCTTGCCAGGTGATCACCACATCCCCCGGGCGCTCGGCGAGCCAGACGGCGCCGAACGCCACGACACCGACGATCGCCAGAAAAATGACAATACGGATCATCGCGCCTCGGCAGGTTTAGCAAGCGCGGCAAACGACTCGCTCGCAAGCTGGCGGCTCGCTGCCAGCGCAGCAGCCCGCGCGCGGGCCTTGGCGATCCAGGCCTGCGCCGGCGCCTGCGCCTCCTCGGGAAGCTTGGCAAGCTCGCTCAGCGCACCGGCCACGTCGGATTTCTCCGCGCGCAACTCGACGCGCGCGAGAATTGCCGTCGGGTCGTCGCCCCTGACGTCCCCTATGGGACGAATGCGGACAAGACTTTCGGCGCCGGCTGCGAGCCTCGCGAAGACGCCGCCGTCGCGCGCCGTCGCGCCTTCGTTCTTGTTCAAGGCGGGGATCAGCGTCAGCAATTCGCCGCAGAGCGAGGCTGCCGATGGAATACCTGAGGCCGCGAAGGGCTCGACGGCTGCCAGCACCTTCGGATCGGCGCCGAGCGCCTGCAAGGCAGCGAACTCGCCGGCGAATGGCTCGCCGCGCTCGGCCGCCGCATCGAGAGCCGCAGCGGCCACCGAGGTGCGAGCCGCATGGTCGGCGGATTCGGCCGAAAGATCTTTTCCGAGTTCGGCTTTGACGCCGGTCAGGTTCCGCTCAAGCGTGGCGATGCGGTTGGCGAGCGCCTCGATTTCGGCCGAGGCAGCGGTCTGAGCAGGCAGCTGCGCTACCTTCTGGCGCAGCTGATCGAGCGCGGCTGCCGCGCTCTCGCCGCGCTGCTGCGCGTTGCGCGCGACAGAGTCGACATCGTCGCTGCGCCGCGTCGCGACGGCGACCTTTTCGTCAAGCGCCTTGAGCTGCGATTCAAGCGTCGAGACGCGATCGCTCAGCGCCGGATCGACGGCCGGCGGACGCGGCTCGCGAGCCGCGGCTTCGAGCGCGGCCACGCGGCCGGCGAGGCCGTCAACGACTTTCGGATCGACGGCCGGAGGGAGCGGCCGGTCTGCAAGCCCGCGCACCTGCTGCTCGATCTGCGTGAGCCGCGCGTCGAGCGCAGCCGTGCGATCGTTGCTTCCGGCAGACTGCCAGAAGATCGCCAACCCGAGCAGCACGAGCGCTGCGGCGCCTGCGGCTGCCGCAATGAACCCCCTGGGAGCAGGAGACAAGAGGCGGCCAAATCCGCCCTGCTGGTCGGTCGCCTTGAGGTCGATCATCGGGCCTGGCCGTTTCCGCCCCGCAGGCCCGGAAGAGCCCGAGGGACCGCCCGATCCTGGTTGGTCGATCATCTCCGTAATCCTCGTTGATTTGGGCCTCGCGCGATTCCCGCCAGGGTCAGGGGCGTCCCGGCTGGCCTTCGGCCCAGGCCAAATACCCGTCAAGGTTCATGCGCGCGTTCGTCAGGGCGGCCATTGTCGGATGCTATCATAACAGCGTTAACAAGCTCGATCAGGGCGGCTTCCTCGGGCCGGGATGCCACCGGAACCCGCGTTGCGCCAGCGGCCACGAGTGGCTCGGCGACCTGAGCCGACAGGCAATAATGAGCAAGCTTTAGCGCCGGCGCGCGCACGTCCCCGGCGCTGGCGCAGCGCAAGAAAGTTTCGGCGCTTCTTCGGGAAAAATGCAGGACCCCGTCGAGCCGGCCGGACGTGAGCGCATCGGACACGCCGGTCGGAAACTCGGATGCCGCCACGGCGCGGTAGACCACGACGGTGCGCACGGAAAGCCCCATCGCGCCGAGTTCGCCAGCAAGATCGCCTGAGCGATCTTCGCCGGCGAGATAGAGCAGCGGATTGCGGGCGCCTGCGCCGAATCGTGTTCGGACCAGACGGACGAGGTCGCGTTGATTGCCGTGCGCCGATGTGACCTCGGCAAAACCCGCCTCGCGCGCGGCCGCCGCCGTTCGGCGGCCGACAGCAAAGACCGGGAGCCCCCTCAAGCCCGCGAGCCGCTTGTGCGAGCGCATGGCGAACGGCGCATTGGCGCTGGTCATCAGCAATGCGGCGAACGGGCCCGATCCAATATCGGCATCGCGGATCGGCTCGATCCGCAAAAGCGAAACGACATTTACATCATGGCCACAAGCCCGAAGCTTCGCGGCTGTGCGCTCTCCGTCGGGTTCGGGCCTGGTCACAAGGAGTCGCATCAGCGCGTGTTCCGGTCACCACCTCTCCCCGCAAGCGGGGAGAGGTCGCCGCCGAAGGCGGCGGGTGAGGGGCAGCCGCCAAGAACTAGATTCGTCGATAGGCCCCTCACCCGGATCGCTTGCGCGATCCGACCTCTCCCCGCAAGCGGGGAGAGGTAAACCGAGCTCGCGGCGCGGCCAAAGCTCTCCTCTCATGGGTGCGCCCGCAAGTGAGGCGCGAAACGGAGCCCGTGATGCAAGCTGACCGGAAGCACGCACTAGCTTACGCCGGAGCGAAGAAGTCCGCGCCGGCGCGGCTCTTAAGTTCGCGTCCGGCATCGGCGCCGAGGCTAGCCGCGTCGACTGCCGCGCCTTCGCGCTCGGCAGCGAAGCACTCGCTGCCGTCAGGCCGAGCGATCAAGCCGCGAAAGTGCATTCGGCCGTTCTGGAGCGTGGCGTGACCGGCAATCGGGGTTCGGCAAGACCCGTCGAGCACCGCCAGGAAGGCGCGCTCGGCCGCAAGTGCAACCGCGTCGCCGCGTGAATTGACAGTCTCGATCAGAGCGCGGGTGCGCGCGTCGGCATCTCTCGCTTCGAGCGCGATGATGCCTTGCCCGACTGCCGGCAGGAATTCATCGAGCGGCAGGATCGCAGTCGCGGCACCGGCGAGGCCCAGCCGGTTGAGACCGGCGAGCGCCAGCAGTGTCGCATCGACCACGCCGTCGTCGAGCTTGCGCAGCCGCGTCTCCACATTGCCGCGAAAATTCACCACGGTGAGATCGGGCCGCGCCCGCTTCACCTGAGCCTGCCGCCGTAACGACGCAGTCCCGACCACGGCGCCCGGCGGCAGGGTGCGCAAGGATTGCGCCTTGCGGCTGATGAAGGCGTCGCGCGGGTCCTCGCGCGGGAGCACCGCTGCGATCGAGAGGCCGGCGGGCAGCACAGTCGGCATGTCCTTGGCCGAATGGACCGCGAGGTCGATGTCGCCCGCCAACAGCGCCTCCTCGATCTCCTTGGTGAACAGTCCCTTGCCGCCGGCTTCTGCGAGCGGCCGGTCGCGGATCATGTCGCCGGTGGTGCGGATGATTTTAAGTTCGATCCGCTCGGCCGCGACGGCATGCGCCGCGGCAAGCCGCGCCCGCACCAGCGAGGCTTGCGCCAGCGCCAGCGGACTTCCCCGCGTGCCGATCCGCAACAGCAGGGGATCGGGGCCCGATTGCAACATGTCGCCTCGCGATGCTAGGCCGGCCGTCACCGGCTAGTCTTACTGCGTCACAAGCGCCGTAGGGTGGGCAAAATCGCGTGGCACGACCTGACCGCGTGGGCAACGGCGCGGCGCGATTTTGCCCACGCGGTCGGCCGAGGAGGCCGCCGTTGCCCACCCTACGAAACTCTTCTGACGCAGTAGTGCTAGCACGATCATAAGAAGCGCCGACACGCCGGAAAAGTCGTGCGTCATTTTGGCGATGCGGAAAACCCCATGGTTGTGCTCGGGATCGAGACGACCTGCGACGAGACCGCGGCGGCGGTGGTCGAGCGGCCCGATGCCGGGCGGCCGGATACCGGGCGCGGACGGATTCTTTCCAACATCGTGCTCTCACAAGTGGCCGAGCATGCCCCCTTCGGCGGGGTCGTGCCGGAAATCGCCGCCCGCGCCCATGTCGAGGCGCTCGATATTATTATCGCGAAAGCCATGGCGGCGGCGCAGTGTTCATTTGCGCGGCTTGACGGGGTGGCTGCGGCTGCGGGCCCCGGACTCATCGGCGGCGTCATCGTCGGGCTCACGACCGCGAAGGCGATTGCGCTGGTTAACGGAAAACCGCTGCTTGCGGTCAATCATCTCGAAGCCCATGCGCTCACGTCACGGCTTACCGACGACACGCAATTCCCCTACTGCCTGTTTCTCGCCTCCGGCGGCCACACCCAGATCGTGGCAGTGCGCGGGGTAGGCGATTACGTGCAGATCGGCACGACGGTGGACGATGCGATCGGCGAAGCCTTCGACAAGACCGCCAAACTTCTGGGCCTCGGCTATCCCGGAGGCCCGCAGGTCGAACGAGAGGCGCTCGAAGGCAGTGCGTCGCGCTTCTCCTTGCCGCGGCCGATGGCCGGAAAGCCGCATGCGAATTTTTCCCTCTCCGGTCTCAAGACGGCGTTGCGGATCGAAGCCGAGAAGATCGCCCCGATCAGCGGCGCGGACAGGCGCGACCTCTGCGCGTCGTTCCAGCAGGCCATCGTCGATGTGGTGGCGGACCGACTGCGGACCGGGCTGCGGCTTTTCCGCGAAGGCTTCGGCAGACCGACGGCGCTGGTCGCCGCCGGAGGCGTCGCGGCCAACGAGGCCATCCGCAAAGTGCTGGCGCGGATCGCCTCCGAGGCCGGTACGGCGCTGGTGGTGCCGCCACCGGAATTGTGCACGGACAACGGCGCCATGATCGCCTGGGCCGGCGCCGAGCGCCTGGCGCTGGGGCTGACCGACTCTCTGGATGCCGCTCCGCACGCCCGCTGGCCGCTTGCCGACGTCGCCAAACGATGAATTTCGAACGGATCATAGTGGTCGGCGCAGGCGCCTGGGGCAGCGCGCTCGCCAATGTCATCGCTCGCGCCGGGCGCGCCGTGACGCTCGCGGCGCGCGATGCGGGCGCCGCCGCCGCGATCGAACGGCGGCACGAAAGTCTACGCCTTCCAGGCTATCGGCTCGACGAGCGGATCCGCGTCGTTGCGGCCGGCGACGGAGCCGATGCTGCCGATGCGGTCCTGCTTGCGGTGCCTTCGCAGCAGTTGCGCAGCGCAGCGGTTGCGCTGGTGCCGTCACTGCGCACTGGCACTCCAATCGTGGCCTGCGCAAAAGGCATCGAGCAGGGCAGCCGCAAATTCATGACCGAAGTAATCGCCGAGAGTGCGCCGAGGGCCGTCCCGGCAATTCTGTCCGGTCCGAGCTTTGCTTCCGACGTGGCGCGCGGGATGCCGACCGCGGTCACGCTCGCCGCAGAGGATGAGAACCTGGCCGCTGCGCTCGCCGCCGCGCTGGGCTCGACTGCGCTGCGCCCCTATCGCACCACCGATGTGCGCGGCGTTGAGATCGGTGGTGCGGCCAAGAACGTCTTCGGCATCGCGGCCGGAATCGTGTCCGGCCGCGGAATGGGCGCGAGCGCCGGCGCCGCGCTGATCACGCGCTCCTTTGCCGAACTGGTTCGCTTCGGTATGGCGTTCGGCGCCCGCGCCGAAACCATGACCGGCCTTTCCGGCTTCGGCGACCTGGTGCTGACCTGTTCGAGTCTCCAATCGCGCAATTTCTCGCTGGGCGTCGCGCTTGGCAAAGGCGAGCCGCCCGCGGAAGCGCGCAAGTCTGCAATCCTCGCCGAAGGTCTGTTCACGGCCCCGGTCCTGGTCGAGATGGCGAAAGCGCGCGGCGTTGAAATGCCCATCGCCGCGGCTGTGGCCGCCATACTCGATGAAAAGATGAGCGTCACCGCGGCCATCGAAAGCCTGTTGACGCGCCCCTTTCGCGCGGAAAGATAGTGGGATGCAATACTGGCTGCTGAAGACGGAGCCCGAGGAATTTTCCTGGGAGACCCAGGTCAAGCGTGGCCCCAAGGGCGAGCCCTGGAGCGGCGTGCGCAATTTCACCGCCCGCCGGCATATGAAAGAGATGAAGAAAGGCGACCTCGCTTTTTTCTATCATACCGGCGAGGAGAAGCAGGTGGTTGGGATTGTCGAGGTCATCCGCGAAGCCTATCCCGACAGCACCGATTCAAAAGGTGTCTTCGTTGCAGTCGACGTTAAGGCCGTAAAGCCGTTGCCCAAACCAGTGACGCTTGCGGCGGTCAAGTCTGAGCCGCGGCTAAAGGACATGGCGCTGACAAAATACGCGCGATTGTCCGTGCAGCCGGTCACGGCCGAGGAATGGCGGACCGTCTGCGCCATGGGCGGGCTCAAAAGTGTATAGTGGGGCCAGTGAACAACAGTTTCGGCATGCGCAATCGCGGCCGCTCGCCATCGGCGGCGGGTAATGGCTGCTTGTGCTGGCGCCCATCGGCGCCATAATCGGAGCGATGGGGGCGAGCCCTGACAGATAAATCTATGTGGCAACGTGAGGAAAAATCCATGCGCAAGTTCGTGTTCCCGCTGCTTAGCTTTGGAGCCATTGCGGCTTTCATCGGCATTGCCGCCCTGCCGCGGCCGGGTGTGAGCCAACAGGCCCCTGCGGGCCAGCAGGAGGAGACGCGCCCAGCCGACCTGCCGCCGCAGCCGTTCAATCCGCAGCTCGCCGCGATGATGATCATGTTGATTCAGCCGGCCCATACCAAGCTCGGGCTCGCCGGCAAGGCGGAGAATTGGGCGCTCGCCGGCTACATGTACCAGGAGCTGAAACAGAGGTTCGGCGTGGTCGGGAGAGCGGTCCCGCGTTGGAAAGGTTTGCCGGTGCCCGATTTGGTTGATGCCGCAATGGGGCAGGTCTGGCCGGTTCTGGATTTCGCCATCAAGGCCGGAGAGCCGCGCCAATTCATGGAGTCGTATCAGAAGCTCACCCAGGGCTGTAACAACTGCCATGCCACGGCCGATCACGCATATGTGGTGATCAAGGTCCCCGACGGCTCGCCGTATCCGGACCAGGACTTTGCCCCGACGCGGTAGTAATTTCGCGTTGGGCCGCGCCTGTAGGACAGGCAAAGGCGCGCGCCTTCGCGCGCCGTGCCCACGCGCGGAAGCTCGGAGTGCGCTAGCCTTGCTGCGTCAGAAGATTTCGGTAGGGTGGGCAAAGGTGCGGTCCGCAGGCACGGGCCTTACCACACGTAGATAACGAGCGCCGTGCCCACGCGCCGAAGTCCGCGTGGGCACGGCGCACGCGCTAAAAGCGCGCTGCGCCTTTGCCCACCCTACAGCTTTTTGGCAAAATCGCGCCCGTCTGCGGAGGAGCCAAATGTCGGAAAAAATCTACGAAGTCCCGGCCGAGTGGCAACGGCGCGCCTTGATCAAGGAAGCCGATTATCAGCGGATGTACCAGCGCTCGATCGCAGACCCGGATGGCTTCTGGGCCCAGGAGGCCAAACGCATCCATTGGTTCCGGCAGCCTACGCGGATCAAGAACGTATCCTTCGATCCTCGCAACATTTCGATAAAATGGTTCGAGGACGGGATTACCAACGCCGCCTATACCTGCATCGATCGGCATCTGCCGGCACGCGCCGATGCGGTCGCGATCATCTGGGAAGGCGACGACCCTAAGGAGTCCCGCAAGATCACCTATCGCGAGCTGCATGACGAAGTCTGCCGATTCGCCAACATCCTGCGCAACCGCAACGTCGAGAAGGGCGACCGCGTCACCATCTACCTGCCGATGATTCCGCAGGCCGCCTATGCGATGCTCGCCTGTGCGCGCATCGGAGCGATCCATTCGGTCGTGTTCGGCGGCTTCTCGCCGGATTCGCTTGCCGGCCGCATCGAGGACTGCGGCTCGAAGGTGGTCATCACCGCCGACGAGGGCATTCGCGGCGGCCGCAAGATTCCGCTCAAGGCCAATACCGATGAGGCTATCGCCAAGGTCGGCGGCGTCGATCACGTGATTGTGGTGCGTCACACCGGCGAGAAGGTCAACATGGACCCGGTCCGCGACGTTTATTACGACCGGGCCGCCGAGATGGTGACCAGCGAGTGTCCTTGCGAGCATATGAACGCCGAGGACCCGCTATTCATCCTTTATACCTCGGGATCGACCGGCAAGCCGAAAGGCGTGCTGCACACGACCGGCGGCTATCACGTGTTTGTCGCCATGACGCACCAGTTGATCTTCGATTACCACGACGGCGACATCTATTGGTGCACCGCCGATGTCGGCTGGGTGACCGGGCACAGTTACATCGTCTACGGGCCGCTGGCGAACGGCGCCACCACGCTGATGTTCGAAGGCGTGCCCAATTACCCGTCGATGTCGCGTTTCTGGGAAGTCGTCGACAAGCACAAGGTCAATATTTTCTACACTGCGCCAACCGCGATCCGTGCCCTGATGCAGGCGGGCGACGAGCCGGTGAAGAAGACCTCGCGCGCCTCCCTCAAGCTTCTCGGTACCGTCGGCGAGCCGATCAATCCGGAAGCGTGGGAATGGTATCACCGCGTGGTCGGCGAGGGCCGCTGCCCGGTCGTCGATACGTGGTGGCAGACCGAGACCGGCGGCATCCTGATTTCGCCGCTGCCGGGCGCGACAAGGCTCAAGCCCGGCTCGGCGACGCGGCCGTTCTTCGGCGTCATTCCTGAAATCGTCGATGGCGAGGGCAAGGTTCTCGACGGCGCCGCCACCGGGAATCTCTGCATGGCGGATGCGTGGCCAGGACTCATGCGCACCGTATTCGGCGACCACCAGCGCTTCGTCGATACTTATTTCAAGACTTTTCCGGGTAAGTATTTCACCGGCGACGGATGCCGGCGTGACGAGGACGGCTACTACTGGATCACCGGCCGGGTGGATGATGTCATCAACGTCGCCGGCCATCGCCTCGGCACTGCCGAAGTCGAGTCGGCCCTGGTCGCGCACCCGAAAGTCTCCGAAGCCGCCGTCGTCGGCTATCCGCATCCGATCAAAGGCCAGGCCATCTATGCCTACGTAACGCTCATGGCCGGCGAAGAACCGAGCGAGGAATTGCGCAAGGAACTGGTCTCGTGGGTACGCAAGGAGATCAGTCCGATCGCCTCGCCCGATCTCATCCAATTTGCTCCCGGCTTGCCGAAGACGCGCTCGGGCAAGATCATGCGCCGCATCCTGCGCAAGATCGCCGAGGACGAATCCGGCAATCTGGGCGACATCTCCACCCTTGCCGATCCGAGCGTGGTCGACGACCTCGTCAAAAACCGGCAGAACAAGCGCGCCACGGCGTGACGTCGCAGAAATCCGGAGAGCCCCGCATGGGTTACAAGCTCGCCGTCGTCGGAGCGACCGGCAATGTAGGCCGTGAGATGCTCGGCATCCTGGCGGAGCGGGCATTCCCGGCCGACGAAGTCGTCGCGCTCGCGTCGCGTCGCAGCCAGGGAGTCGATGTCTCCTACGGCGACAGGACGGTCAAATGCCGGGCGCTCGAACACTACGATTTCTCCGACATCGACATCTGCCTGATGTCGGCCGGCTCTGCGGTCGCCAAGGAATGGGCGCCGCGGATCGCCGCAGCCGGCGCGGTGGTGATCGATAATTCGTCATATTGGCGCTACGATTCCGACGTCCCGCTGATCGTGCCCGAAGTCAATGGCGACGCGGTGACCGGCTTTCGCAAGCGGGGCATTATCGCCAATCCGAACTGCTCGACCGCGCAACTCGTTGTCGCGCTCAAGCCGCTGCACGACAAAGCAACGATCAAGCGCGTCGTGGTCGCGACCTACCAGTCGGTATCGGGCGCCGGCAAGGAGGCAATGGACGAGCTGTTTGCGCAGACCAAGGCCGTCTTCACCATGGACGAGCCCGAAATCAAGAATTTCCCCAAGCGCATCGCCTTCAATCTGATCCCGCACATCGACGTGTTCATGGAGGACGGCTTTACGAAAGAAGAATGGAAGATGGTGGCCGAGACCAAGAAGATTCTCGATCCCAAGATCAAGGTCGTCGCCACCTGCGTGCGCGTGCCGGTTTTCATCGGACATTCGGAAGCGGTGAATATCGAATTCGAAACCTCGATCACGGCCGAGGAGGCGCGCGACATTCTGCGCAATGCGCCTGGCTGTCTGGTGATCGATAAGCGCGAGCCCGGCGGCTACGTCACTCCCTATGAGTCTGTCGGCGAGGATGCGACCTACATCAGCCGCATCCGTGAAGACCCCACCGTCGACAACGGTCTCGTGCTCTGGGTCGTCTCCGACAATCTGCGCAAGGGCGCAGCGCTCAACGCCATTCAGATCGCGGAGTGCCTGATTAATCGCAATCTGATTCAGCCCAAGCAGAAGGCGGCGTGACGGCTGCGGGATAGCTCGTGGGAAGGTTGAGGCGTGCGTATCCCGGGCGCCGCGCAGCGCGGCAATGCGATTTTAGGCTACGGTACGGGGTTCTAGAAGGACCCTGCGTGCCGTAACCAACCGTGTCCTCATCGCCGACACAAGGGCTGTGCCAGATGATCATCGAGAACGAGAAGGACGTCACCGCGGCGGTGCTCTCCGAGCTTGCGCGTTCCCCGAACGCCCGCTTCAGGGAGATCATGGCCGCCTTCGTGCGTCACCTGCACGATTTCGCGCGCGAGGTGCGGCTCACCGAAGAGGAATTCCAGGCTGCCGTCGGCTATATCCTGGCGCTCGGCAAGAAAACCACCGACACTCACAACGAGGCGGTGCTGATGGCGGGCTCGCTCGGGTTTTCCCAGCTCATCTGCCTGCTCAACAACGGGCAGGGCGGCGAGGTGGAGACCGACGCCAATATGCTCGGACCGTTCTGGCGCATGCATTCGCCGCGGCTCGATAATGGAGCCTCGATCGTGCGCTCGCCAACGCCCGGACCGGCGCTGTTCGTCAATGCCTGGTTCAAGGACCGCAGCGGGGAGCCTATTCCCGGAATCGAGGTGGACATCTGGCATTCATCCCCGGAAGGCTTTTACGAAAACCAGGATCCGGCTCAGGCCGACATGAACCTGCGCGGCACGTTCACCACCGATCGGGACGGCCACATCAGCTTCCGCAGCGTCAAGCCGGCCGGCTATCCGATCCCGATCGACGGCCCGGTGGGCGATCTGCTGCGCGCCCAGGGCCGGCATAACATGCGCCCGGCGCACCTACATTTCCTCGCCCGCAAGCACGGCTTCAAGACGCTGATTACTCAGGTCTACGTGCCCGACGACAAGTACCTCGAAACCGACGTGCAATTCGGCGTCACCCGCCGGCTCATCGGCAATTACGTGCGCCATGAAAACGAGGCGCCGGTGTCCGACGTGACCGGTCCGTGGTATTCGCTCGACCACACCTTTGTGATGGAGCCGGGGGAAAGCCGGCTGCCGAAGCCGCCGATCACCGGCAAGGCGAGCGGCGAGCGCCCGAAGATTCCGCATTTGGCGTGATCGCGGATGCAGGGTTTATAGGTTGGGCAAAGGCGCAACGCGCTTTAGCGCGTTCTGCCTTAGCCCGCGAAGACGGGCGTAAACGCCCTTGACGCCCACGCGGTCGGACTTAGCGGCTCACGCGCGCGTGGGCACGGCGCTCTTTTCTACGTGTGGCGCTGCCCGTGCGTTGGACCGCGCCTTTGCCCACCCTACGTTTGCGCCCCCGCCACAAAAGAGGATAGCCCCGGCCCGGAGGGCCGAGGCTATCCCGCGCCAGAATGGCTCGTCGTTCGGGGGGATGGGGCGCGCCACCTGGCGACCGGTTATAGATACTTACTTTAGAGCAATTCTCCACCGAAATATAGACGGTAAACGCAATGTTACGGCTTAACCTTAATGCCGCACCGCACCGTGAACCTGTCGCGCCGCAGCACGGAGCGAGGCTGCGGTCTGCCGGAAACAGGATGGCGCCTTTCTTGCAGTGCGGATGCCCGGCGGCTGGGCAATGAAGGCACGCCTTTACGAGCCGGCAATCCCCGCCTTCCCGGCCATGCGCACGAGATCGGGAATCGTGCGTATCCCGAGCTTTTCCATCATTCGGCCGCGGTGGACCTTGATGGTTTTTTCAACGATACCGAGTTCGCAGGCGATCTGCTTATTGAGCCGCCCGGAGACGACATGGCCGAGCACTTCGCGCTCACGTGGGGTCAAGGTCATCATCTTTGCTTCGATGGACGCCACCTCGGCACGCGTTTGGCGGGATTTGATGTCCTGTTCCTCGGCTCGCGCTACGGCTTCCAACAATGCCCTGGGGTTGATCGGTTTGGTGAGGAAATCGACAGCGCCCGACCTCATGGCATGCACGCTGGTCGGAATGTCGCCCTTGCCGGTAATGAAAATGACCGGCCTTCGTGCGCCTCCGGTTGTCAGCGCCTGTTGCAGTTCGAGGCCGTTGAGGCCCGGCATCGACAGGTCCAATACGGCGCAGCCAGGAATTGCGGGCTCGTGATCTGCAAGGAATTCCTGGGGCGACGAATACGGCCGAATATCATATCCCTTGGCGCGCAGCAGCCGCGATAATGCCTTGAGCACGCCGGCATCGTCGTCCACGAGGAACACCGTGAACATCGTTGCATAAATTCCTTTGCCGCAGCCTCTGCGGCCTCGCAAAGTACTTTAGGCGATTGCGCTCCGCAGCTCTATTGTACCAAGGTACAATATTGGGCCGTATTGCAGCTCAGGCGCGCCTCCCGATCACTTGGCTGCGATCAGTATTTCCTGAGTCGGCAGCGAGAAGGTTGCAACTGCCCCACCGCGTTCATCATTTGCCAGCGTAACGTTTCCGCCGTGCGCCTGGGCGATCCTGGAACAAATCGTCAAGCCGAGCCCGAGGCCGCGGCTCTTGGTAGTGTGGAATGGCCGGAACAGCCGGCTTTGCTCCTCCGGATGGATGCCTGTTCCACGGTCCCTTACGAGCAGGTCGATTTCGCCGGGCTTCGATTCGCGCGTCGAAATGGTGACAATCCGTTGCGTCACCGGCGTAGAAGCCATCGCGTCCATCGCGTTCATGATCAAATTCAAGAGCACTTGTTGCAACTGGACCGGGTCGCCAGCAGCCCGGGGCAGAATTTTTGCGAGGTCGAGCTCGGCGTTCACTCTGCGGGTAATGAACTCGTTGGAAAGCAACTCCACCGTAGAATTGACCAACTCGTTGATGTCGACCGGCTCCGACTTTCTCTCGCCTTTTTGCAGCAGGTTGCGAAGGCGCCGAATGACCTCGCCGGCCCTGTTGTCCTCGTGAACGATGTCTTGCAGGCTGTCGCGAACTTCGACCAAGTCCGGCGGCTTTTGCTCCAGCAGATAGAGCGCCGCCTGCGCGTTCGACAGAATCGCGGCAAGCGGCTGGTTTATTTCGTGCGCGATCGAACCGGAAAGCTCGCCCAGCACGGAAACCCGCATCAGATGCGCGAGCTCCTGGCGCTGTAATTCGGCCTCGGTTTCTGCAGCCTTCTGTTCGGTGACATCGATGAAGATCCCCCTCAGTTGATCTGACGCGTTTAGAGGACCAGTACTCGAATGCGCGCGGACACGAAGCCAGCGGACTTGATCGTTCGGGAGGGTGACGCGGAAGTCCAGAAAACCTCCGTCCCGCAGATTTATTGCATCCCGGAACCATTCGACCGCGCTCTGGCGATCCTCGGGGTGAACCACGGCCAGAAGCGTTTGGCGATCGAGCGCCTCGTTCTTGCTGAGGCCGAACAGCGCGCGGCAATGCTCAGTCGCCCAGATTTGGTTCGATGCGCGATCGAATTGCCAAAGGCCGATGTTCGCGGACGCAGCCGTAGAGGTCATTCGCTCCTCGCTTTGCCGCAGCGAGATTTCGGCCGCCCGGCGCCGGCGGTACTGAAAAAATACGTAGGCGATAAGCAATGCCTGGCCGACTAGCGTCGCCCCAATCGCTATGATCGCCCAGCGATATTGCTCCCATATTCCCGGTTCGCGAAACTGCACGATGCTGCCAGGCGGCAATAGAGCCTCGCTGATGCCCCAGCGGCGCAGTTCGCGCGCATCGTACATTGGCGCACCGAACAAAACCGGCGGCGGATTGATGCGGCCCGGTGCCTCACCTTTGAGCATCCGGAGCGCTGCCACCGCCGCCTCCTGGCCAAGAGCCTGGATTTGCATCAAAGGGCCGCCGACGATGCCGCGACCCAGTTCGTAGTCGCCTATCCCGAAAACCGGCACGGCCGAGACTGCGCGCAATGCTTCGAGCGCACCGTCCTGCGAATAAGGGATGCCGGCCGCGTCCTCGGAAAGGAGAAACCAGAAAATGGCGGAGTGCGGCGGCATGCTAGCGGCTCGCGTCAGCATTTGGTCGAAGGTCAGATCATTAAACCACTCGATAGTCACGCGATCGGCGAAAGGCTGAAAATCGCGACGAAGTTCTGAAGTCCAGTACCGTTCAACGGGAGAATTGCCGACCACAACCGCGATATCCTTGGTTTCGGGTCGCAGACGCAGGATATTCGAAAGGTAGGCCGGCAGATCGAGATCCAATAACACGGCCGTGTCATTGTCGGTCAGAGTCGGGCCGGGAATGCGCCGCCGGTCCGCTCCCAGAATCAGCATCGGCGTTGCCGGAAACAACTGTCCCCGATGACGTTGCAAGAAATATGCTGCAGGGGCTCCCACCGGCACGATCAAATCCGGCTTGCGTCCGGAAAGAAGGGCGTGGATATAATCGACGAACGGCGCTTCCTCCCGTGGTTCCTGGACCCGCGCCGTATCGAGCGAAACCTCGTAGAGATCGATCGGCTCCGGTGATTTCTTGATGAGTGCGGCGCGGAAGCTTCCCGCCATGTCGCTCCATGGCGAATAGGCGTGGCCGAACGCATGTAATAGCAGCACGCGCCGCGCCTCCGCGGCGGCCGAGGCAACCGTCATCGAAGCGAGGAGGGCTGCAATCCAAGCTGTGGCACGCAGCCAGTTCATCGCCAATATAACCCAACCGCGTATTCTGGGATGCCCTGGGCGCGGACCAGACTGCGACCGCTCATCCCAGCAACTAATGCCCCGCCGCGCTGGAATACTAGCATCGCGAGCAAACCGCGGCCAACATGAAACGACAACTTGCCCATGCGCCAACGCATGGAGGTTTCCATGACTTTCGACACAGGCAGGCAAGACGGTATCAGGGTGATCTCCGTTGGACTGCCCGATTGTTAACGATTTCTGTAAGGCGATTGTAGATCCTGCCTGGAAGGAACGGCAAAGGTTGCGCCTGGAGGCCCATCTTGGACCACGGTCCAATAGAGGCGGACATTCTTCTCGCTTAGTGTTGCCCCAGCGTGGCGGCGTCCGCGCCAAAGCCGCACTCTGGCGGTTCGTCTTCGTCAAGGACGAGACTGCAAAAGAGGCGCAGAGCTTCCTCGACTTTCCGCCCATGCAGAAGGGCGCGAGCTTCAATCTCGAAGCCCTGAAGGAGGAAATGGAGAAAAAGATAGCCTCACAGGCCGCACAGTAGCGCTGTGCTGTCGCTCGCGTCTTTTTGAAAGAGAGCGGCCACGGCTGTGCTCTGTGGCCGGCTTTCGAGTTCAGTTGCCCGTCGGCAGTAAGTCGCCAATCGTCGCAAAGATTGGCAGCCCAAAACCGCTTGTGGGCCTCACGTCTCACCAGCTCGGTTCGGCGTTTGTGAGCTTCTGCTCGCATTGTCGATCGCGGTGAATAGCGACGTATCCTGCAAGGGTTTGCGCAGAATCGCCGACGCTCCAGCTGATTTGCAGCGCTCGTTTAACTCCGTGTCCTGGTGGGCAGTAATCACAATGATCGGGATTCGTGTCTTCTTGCGCGTGAGCTGCTGCATAAGTTCAAGGCCGCTCATCGCCGGCATTTGCAGGTCTAGAATGAGGCAGGCAGGCAAGCCGCCGGGCAACGCCGCAAGGAACGCCTCCGCCGAACCGTAGGTTCGCACCTGAAAGCCGCGCGTGCGCAGAAGCCGGGTCAGCGCCTTCAGCACGGACGGATCGTCGTCCACGATGCCGATCCAGGAGGAGGCTTGCGCCATGTGCAGAATATTGCAGCCAGCGTGCCAGCCGTCGAGTTGGCCGTTGGTCCAATAGGCCGTTCGAGACGGTGCGCCACCGAACCGCGCCTCCGGACGAGACTTCCGGGTACGTCAATACGATTGCAATTTCGAAAACGCTGCGCTCGAGTCTGTTCCGTGAGGAGCGAGAGGTCGCCCGCGTTTTGCGCGGGCGCGTATTGGACCACAGTCCAATAGAGCGCGAGCATTCTTCTCGCTAGCCTCCCCAGCGTGGAGGCGTCAGCGCCAAAGCCGAACTCGGCCACATCGGTTAACACCATTCGAGAAGGAGACCGATCTCATGACAGGCATGAAAACACTTGCGATAGCCCTAGGCGTCACGCTTGCGCTGGAGTTCATCGGACTTCAATCGTCGGTAGCGCAGCCCGGCTCCGGATTCGAGAATCGGGGCGAGCGTTCGTCCGAAGGAATAACCGGGCATTCAGCCCGCACGGGATCGCAGCAGAACCCGGCATCGGGGCAAGCGAATCGAGACAAAATAGTCCGAGGGTGTACTGCGCAAGCTCAGTCGCAAGCTCGGGGCAACAACTACGAAGCCCAGCAGCAGCGCTATTTCATCTACGTCAACTGCATGACCAGCAGGGGGCAGCGCCCTTAGCGAGCAAACAGTTCCCTGAGCGCTCGTGCAGGCTCGCGCGTGTGTGTGCGAGGTGCAAGCGAGGGGGAGAGCATTGGGCTCGAACGGGCGGAGGCTGCCGGCCCCATCTCGGGCAGCCGAACAGTGAGGAGTTGAGCAATGGAAGCCGGACGAATCTGGCTCGGTTTGCTTGCGTTGCTTGCCGCAGTTCCGGTGGCGGGCACGCCGGCGGCCGCGCAACAACAGCAGAAACCGAACATCTTGTTCATCATGGGCGACGACATCGGCTGGATGCAGCCGAGCATTTATCACCGCGGCCTGATGGTAGGCGAAACGCCCAACATTGACCGTATCGGCAATGAAGGCGCGATCTTCATGACTTACTACGCGGAGGAGAGCTGTACCGCCGGGCGCAATGCCTTCTTTACCGGCATGCACCCGCTGCGTACCGGCATGATCCCACCGCAGCTTCCGGGCAGCCCATCCTACCTGCGGCCCGGCACCCCGGCCATCGCCAAGTTCCTGTTCGACCTCGGCTACAATACCGGCGAGTTCGGCAAGAACCATCTCGGCGACCACACGGACGCGCTGCCGACTGCGCACGGATTCCAGGAATTCTGGGGCTATCTCTATCACCTCGATGCGATGCAGCAGGTGAGCTTCCCCGATATCAACAAGAACACGAGCCTGCAGACCGTTGCGCCACCATGCAAGAACACACCGATCCCCGGGATACCAGAGGTGCCTGGGGCCGTCGATCCCCAGACCACGATCTGTCTGACCCCGCCGCGCAATGTCCTCTGGTGCAAATCCTCCGACGGTACATCGGGAAACCAGAGCTGCCAGGACCAGGGCCCATTGAGTCTGGAACGGTCGAAATCGGTGGATGAGGAAATCTCCTCCCACGTCATCGACTTCCTCGACCGCAACGACCCCCGGCAGACCGGAAAGCCATTCTTCATCTGGTACAACCCGGCACGCATGCACGTCACCACCGTGCTGCCCGACAAGTACCTGGCCATGGTGGGCGAGACTGGCGGCAAGGATTGGGGCGTCAACGAAGCCGGGATGAAGCAGATGGACGACAACATCGGCTACGTCCTCAAGAAGCTCGAAGACATGGGCCAGCTCGATAACACTCTCGTCGCCTTCACAACCGACAACGGCGCCGAGGTCATCACCTACCCGGACGGCGGGGTCACCCCCTTCAAAGGCGGGAAGTTGACCACCTGGGAAGGCGGCATGCGCGCTCCTCTGGTTGTTCGCTGGCCCGGACACATCAGGCCTGGCACAGTCAAAAGCGACATATTCGCGTCCCTCGACTGGCTGCCCACGCTTGTCGATATCGCTGGCGGTCCCAAGGGCGACGCTCTGAACAAGCAGATCCAAGCCGGCCAGTACCCCGGCATCGTCAAGACGATGCTCGATGGCGTCGACCAGCGCGATTACCTGGAAGGCAATAGCGACAAATCGGCGCGCGATACATTCTTCTACTATACCGGCCCGAAACCGTCAGCGGTGCGGTATAAGAACTGGAAGATGTATTACCTGATGGTACCCACGGGGCCCACCAGCGCCATGATCGGTGCCCAGAGCTACGCCTGGACCATGGTCAACAATATCAAACGCGACCCGTTCGAAATAGCTGGTGGCAATGACGACATAAAGACCACGATGAATATCGGCGGTGCGCTTGCCGCCCCGATGACTTCTTATCTCTACGACTGGAACATGCTGCCGCTCGGCCAGCAACTGTGGCTTAGGGAGCTTGAGACCTACAAAGAGTTTCCTCCGTTGCAGTCACCGGAGTCCTACAATCTGGACCAAGTCGTGGCCGAACTTAAGGCATCCAAAACAGCGAGTCACGTCGGCCAGTAATTGTCGGCGGCGATTGTGACGCAAATTTGCGGGCGCCCCAACCGGGGCGCCCGATTCGGTGCTGAAGCATCGACGCCGTCAACCAATTAGCCACTTACAAAGTCGAAATGGAGATCGACATGAAACCTACGCCATCCGGCATTGATCGCCGTGCCCTGGTTTCGACCTTGGCGGTGCTTCCAACCTTGTCGGCACCGTTCATTTCCAGCCTTGCGCAGGCGCAGGCGGCTACGGCGGGCGAGCCACTGCCCTCGTGGAACGAAGGCCCCACCAAGCAGACGATCGTCAACTTCATCAAGGAAACCACGGACCCGGCCAGCCCGAAATTCGTAATGCCGGAAGAGCGCATCGCCACCTTCGATCAAGACGGTACTTTGTGGGTTGAGCATCCCATGTACACGCAGGTCGTTTATTGCCTGGAGCGTGTGCCGGCGGCGGTGGCGCAGAAACCGGAACTCAAGAACCGCAAGCCATTCAAAACCGTACTCTCCGGCAACCCCGAAGACATTGCCAGGCTCTCGCTGCACGATCTGGAGGAAGTTCTCGTCGCCACATTGACCGGCATGCCGGTCGCGGTATTCGAAGCAGAAGCAAAGAAATGGATTGAAACCGCCAACCATCCGCGCTGGAAGCGCCGCTACATCGACCTGACCTACCAGCCGATGCAGGAAGTCCTGCAATATATGCGCAGTAACGGTTACAAGACCTACATTGTAACTGGCGGAGGCCAGGACTTCGTGCGCGTCTATTCGCAAACAGTCTACGGCATACCGCGCGAGCAGGTGGTCGGTACTGCCGGCGGAACAAAGTACGGTTATGATAAAAGCGGCAGACCTTTCCTCACCAAAGAGCCGAAGCTTCTCCTGAACGACAACAATGCCGGCAAACCGGAGGGCATTCACCTGATGATCGGTCGGCGCCCGCGTGCGGCATTCGGCAACTCGACTGGAGACCGACAGATGCTGGAGTACACGGGCGGGGGCGACGGCACGCGGCTGATGATGCTGGTGCTCCACGACGATGCGCAGCGCGAATACGCTTACGGTCCGGCTCAGGGCCTTCCGAATACGAAGGTGGGAACCTTCACTCAGGCGCTCTACGACGAGGCGAAGAAGGACGGCTGGACCGTGATCAGCATGAAAAACGACTGGAAGCGCATCTTTGCGTTCGAATAGAGTGCCGTGGTCGGTCTCGGGAGAAGGAGCGTCCGAGGCCAGAACAAAAGCCGCACCAAATGCCTTTGGATCTTTCCACGAACTTCGATCCCAGCCTTCACCAGATGGTGCAGGCAGTCGTGACTGTTCTGGCCGTCATCAACCCGGTGGTATGCGGTTCGATTTTCTTGACGTTGACGCCAAAGCTCGCGCCCGCACAAAAGCTGTCGGCAGCCATCAGAGTCGCGCTCAGCATCCTCACCATTCTGGTGGCATCCGCACTGTTTGGACTCAAAGTCCTGAACATTTTCGGTATTTCCTTGGATGTATTCCGGATCGTAGGAGGAATGATCGTCGCCTATATGGGCTTCGATATGCTCAGGGGCCGTCAGACTGTCGGTCAGGCATCGCCCGAGGCTGATGATGCTGCCGCACCGAGCTCGCTTGCCCCGCTCGTCATGTTCGCGGCTGGTCCCGGGACGATCACAGCCGTGGTGACGTTGGCAGCTGTTCACACGCCCGATGGTCTGCCGGCCACGGCGATTATGGCTGCGGTGATCGGCGCAGGCGTGACGTTGGCGGCCTTGCTTCTTGCTGTGGGGATGGGAGCGCATGTCGGCCGCAGGACGCAGGCGATCGTTACCCGCTTCATGGGGCTCATTGTGGCATCGATGGGAATGCAGTTCGTATTGACCGGATTGAAGGCGTTCTTAAGCTAAGCAGAAATGCGATGACCAGGATCTCGATCTGACCGTTGCTTTTCAGCACCCTGCCGCGAGAAACCACCATGCGTTTTGCCCTTATAATACTTATCACGCTATCCGCTGCGCCCGCGGCCGACGCGCGATCGGGGAGCGGCCAGGAATCCTTTTTCAACGAGCGATACTGCACGCGCGGAGGCAACGACAACACTGTTGATTGCGGCTACAACACTTGGCAGCAATGCATCGAGACCGCACGGGGATTGGGGCGTTACTGCCTTAAAAATCCATTTTGGCGCGGGCCTAGCGAGCAGCCGACGATGCAAGGCGGGAACCATCGGCGCAATCATTAAACGCCCACCCAAAACAGGCCAAATGGTCTCATTGTATGGGTTGTTCGCAACGCCCTCGACAATCAATCAGCATTTATCGCTGGCAAACGGGCTCCTGCCGTCCGACGCAACAGACATCGTACAGGAACAGGTGAACCGCCTTGTGCAGAAAGGTAATGCAAAGCTCGGGTTCGGCTTTCTCGCCGGGCTCGCCTTTGCGTTGTGGAGCGCCAATTCGGGCATGAAGGCGATGTTCGACGCGCTCAATGTCGTCAATGAAGAGAAGGAGAAACGCGGCCGGCCCAAAAGGAAGGAGCGGTTGCCCAATTTGTTGCGGAAGCCATCGAGGATGTAAGCCATGAATTCTAATGATCCTCAATCACTTAACGTCGAGCCGAGGACCTCCCGCCTCGGCGCACGCGCTTGGCTGAAGAAAGAGTGGCCGTATCTTCTGGTTGTGGTGCTCGCGCTCTTCGGCATTGCCTACACGACCATCTCGCGAACCCCCATGTCGATCTATTGGATAGCTTTTGCTCCATTGATGGGAGTTGTTTGCGTGGTCACGCGATGGCAGGGCGTCCACGATCGAGATGAACGCTTGCGCCTGGTGTGGACGCAGACCCTGCATTGGACGGCGGTGCTTCTGGCGATGCACCTTATGTTCGTTGCGGACGTCGCAAGCATGCTCAATACCGACGCCGGCGCTCTCGCCATTCTCACCTTGCTGGCGCTCGGGACGTTCACGGCCGGGGTCCATATCGGGGCATGGCGGATCTGCCTCGTCGGCTTGATTTTCGGAATTGGGGTTCCGGGGATCGCATTGCTCGAACAGTCGGCGCTCTTTGTTCTGTTGCTGGCGCTCGTCCTGATTGCGATCGCCGCGCCGCTCCTTTGGCGGGCAAGACAGAGGCCGAAAGCCGATGATGAGCCGCATTCTCGGCCGACGACGCCATGACGCATCGCAGGCGAGCGGCGTGAGATTGGTTGCGGAGCGGACCTAACCTGCTCTACTGTGCCGGTTGTTTTCGGAAACCAGTTGTGAGCGGCGCCGCATGAACTTTACTCGCCCGATCGTTTTCTGGATCGCGGCGCTCGCGGCAGGCATCGCCGTCGTCGTCTTGCTGCGAGGCGTTCTACTGCCGTTTGTGACCGGAATAGCGCTTGCCTATCTCCTCAATCCAGTCGCAGGGCGCATCGAACGGCTGGGGATCAGCCGGGTGCTCGCCACCCTTGCCATCATCATTACGGTTGCTGCCGCTATTGCGGTCATCATGATATTGACGCTTCCAACGCTCGCCCGAGAGATTTCTTATTTCGTCGAAAGCCTCCCCTTGTATCTCAGGAAGCTAGAGGCGCTCTCGACCGATCCAAGCCGGCCGTGGCTCAGCAAGGTAATCGGGGAAGGGATGCGAGAGACCGAGCGTTCGGTCAACGAACTTTCAACGCTGGCAAGCAGCTCGCTCGACTCGTTCCTGCACTCGCTTTGGTCCGGGGGAGAGGCTCTGATCTCGTTCCTGTCGCTTGCGGTCGTGGCGCCCATTGTCGCCTGCTATCTAATTTATGACTGGGACCGGATGATCGCCACGATCGACCACTGGGTGCCCCCGGCGCGACGGGAGACAGTGCGGGGGCTCGCCGCGGAGATCGACAAGACCATCAGCGGTTTCGTGCGTGGGCAGAGCCTGCTCTGTCTCGTTCTGGCGGCGTTCTACGCGTCAGTACTGTGGTTGATCGGCCTCAACCATGCGGTCCTGATCGGCATTGCGTCAGGACTGCTGAGCTTCATACCGTATCTTGGTTCCCTCTCCGGTCTGGTCATTTCCCTGTGCGTTGCGACCGCGCAATTCTGGCCGGATTGGAAGTGGATCCTGCTCGTGCTCGCGGTGTTCTTTGTCGGGCAATCCCTTGCGGACTATATCCTGGCGCCGTACCTGGTCGGCAGACGCGTGCATTTGAACCCCGTGTGGATGATGTTCGCCCTGTTTTCCTTCGGGTATCTGTTCGGATTCGTCGGCCTCCTGATTGCGGGGCCGCTCGCGGCCGCGATTGGCGTGCTGATGCGGTTCGCGCTGCGTCAGTATTATGCAAGCCCGCTATACGCCGGTCCGGCTCCGGCGCGCGAAATCGGCCCTGCGGGCATTCCCGGCGAATGACGGGCGGTCCTATTGCCCCTAAGGGCAATAGGACTCGCGCAGCCGTAGTGGCAAGCTCCCAAATTCGGGGACTGCGCCACTATGAATGCCCGCAGCGAAGGAGGAGCGCGCATGACCACAATAGCATCGCAGGCGGCCTCGGCGCCGAAGGCCGAACAGGCCAACATCTGGTGGATCTTCCTGCTTCAGGGGATAGCCGGCATCCTTCTGGGCCTGATGCTTATTACGGCGCCCGGCGCGACCCTTGTCGCCTTGGTAACTTTCCTGGGATTTTACTGGCTGATCACGGGGATTCTGGCGCTGGTGCGCGTCTTCGTCGATCGTTCAATTCCTTGGATTTGGTCTCTCCTCAGCGGTATCGTGGGGATACTCGCTGGTCTTCTTGTTCTGAGGCACCCGCTGCTGGCGACCGTCACTGTCCCTGCCGTGCTCGTGATTATCTTGGGCGTGCAGGGGCTGATAATGGGAGGGTTGGAAGTCATCGAAAGCTTCAAAGGCGGCGGCATCGGATCGTTCATTCTGGGTGCGCTCAACATCGTGGTGGGACTGCTGCTTCTCAGCCGGCCGATCGCGGCTGCACTTGTGGTGCCGCTTGTATTCGGCGTGTTGTTGCTCATCGAAGGCGCCGCTCACATTTTCCTGGCATTCAAGGTCCGGGTCTGACGCACCTGGGAAGGCTCGGCCGGCGAGTGCTGCCAGGCGGGCGCCGTTCGCAAGGTGACAACCACCATGGCGCGAAACCCATCCGATCCAGCCAAAAAGGGCGCAGCGTCCAAAGGCTCACGCGGCACAACGCCCGGGAGGCCGCTGCCAACCGCGCCGCCCGGCAGCACCGATGCCGGACTGCCGTCCAAACGGAAAATCTGGATCGCAGTCCCGGTCGCAGCTGTCGTCGTCGCCGCAATCGGACTCGGCTATCAGTCGGCGCCCGGCAGTCAGTTTTTGCTGAAATGGCTCAACATCGGGGCCGCTGCTCCGGCGGCAACCTTCGTCGGCAGCAATGCCTGCGCCGGCTGCCATCAGGCGGAAGCCGAGCGTTGGCGTTCCTCGCAGCACAAGCTGGCGATGGATCATGCCACGGATAAATCTGTGCTCGGCGATTTCAACAATTCCGGCTTCGATTACTACGGCGTGCACTCGCGTTTTTTTCGCAAGGACGGCAAGTATTTTGTCGAGACCGACGGAGATGACGGAAAGCTCGCGACATTCGAGATCAAATACACGTTCGGCGTCGATCCGCTGCAGCAGTACCTGGTCGAATTCCCCGACGGCCGCCTGCAGGCGCTGTCGATCGCGTGGGACACACGGTCGAAGGAGCAAGGCGGGCAGCGCTGGTTTCATCTCTATCCCAACGAGGAGATCAAACACGACGACGTTTTGCATTGGACCAAGCTCAATCAGAACTGGAATTTCATGTGCGCCGAGTGTCATTCAACAGGGCTGCGGAAAATCTACGACGCCGACCGTGACCGCTACGCAACGACGTGGAGCGAAATCAGCGTGGGCTGCGAGGCTTGCCATGGGCAGGGGTCCAATCACGTTGCCTGGGCTCGCGCACAAGAGAGCTGGTGGCCATTCAGCAGGCAAGAGGATCGCAGCAAGGGCTTGCTCGCTCGCTTCGACGAGCGGGCAGGGGTCACATGGACGCACGATCCGCCCAGCGGAAACGTCCGGCGCAATCTCCCGATCAATGTTCTACGGACGGAAGTTGAAACCTGCGGCCGCTGCCATGCGCGCCGCAGCGAACTGTCCGAGAAATGGGTACCGGGGCGCTGGCTTCAGGAAACGCACGCGATCGCCTTGCCGCTTGCAAGGGACGTATACTGGCCCGACGGTCAAATGCGGGACGTCGCCGAGGCCTATAACTACGTCCCGTTCAAGCAGAGCAAGATGTTCGCGGCAGGCGTGACCTGCAGTAATTGCCACGATCCTCACAGCGGCAAGCAGAGAATTGCCGGCGAGGGCGTCTGTCTCCAATGCCATGCGTCTGAAGTGTATGCCGGGACGAAGCACAGTCATCATCAACAAACGGATGCCAAGCCGAATTGCGTTTCGTGCCACATGCCGGCGCGCACATACATGGTGATCGACAAGCGCCACGATCACAGCCTGCGCACACCGCGGCCGGACTTATCGGTGAAACTTGGCACCCCCAACGCCTGCAACGATTGCCACACCGACAAACCGCCGCAATGGGCTGCGGATGCGATCGAGCATTGGTTCGGCCCCGGTCGCAAAGGGTTTCAGATTTATGCGGAAGCTCTTGCGGCAGCTTCGGCCGATCGAGCCGATGGCCGGCAGCGTCTGGCATCTGTCGCCGGCGATACCAACGCGCCCAATGTCGCGCGCGCGCAGGCGCTCGTCGAACTCGCGCCTTACATCTCACCCGCGAATGCCGACCTCGCGCGCCGCAGCCTTGCCGATCCCGATCCGATGATGCGGATCGCCGCTATGGACATGCTTTCGAATGTGCCTCCCGCACAGGTGTGGACATTGGCTGCCCCACTTCTGTCAGATCCGGTTCTCGCAGTCCGCGTTCGGGCGGCCAGTCTGCTCGCGGCGGTTCCGACAGAACGCCAGCCTCAGGCCGATCGGGAACGCTTCGAAAAGGCCGCAGCAGAATATGTTGCGGCCCTCAAGCTAAATGCCGACCGTCCGGAAGACCGTTCGACCTTGGCAAATTTCTACGCGAGGCGGGGTCGCTCGCAGGAGGCTGAGAATGAGTACAAGGCAGCCCTGCGGCTGAGTCCACAATACACAGTCGCAGCTGTAAACCTTGCCGATCTTTACCGGCAGCTCAACC